>JAPUEL010000100.1 GCA_027492545.1 Propionibacteriaceae bacterium | reverse complement strand
TCGCCAAGCAGCACAACAACGTCGACGCCGCGTGGTCGATGCAGCCCGGCCAGGTTGAGTGGGCGTTAAGAACCCCTGGCGGCGTTGAACGGCGCCTTCATCATCTGGACGAAGCCATCTCATCCGAGCCCTCGATTCCAGCCGCCACCTTCAGCGACCGGTCCACAGTCCACGCGTCGCTGCGCCAGTTCGAGCGCGACGAGACCAAGCGTCTTCGCAAGGAGACCCAGCTCCCGCTCGACGCTCCCACCCCGAAGACCATCTGCTGGATGGAGATCCGATGACCACCACTGAGGCACGCTTGCGCCAGCTTCTACAAGCAGCTCCTCGGTCCGCCGAGGACCTTCTGACCTTGCTCCTGGACGGACTCGACTGGCCAATCCCCGATGGTCTGACCTGGGACGATCTGCATCTCCCCTGGGAACCCGAGGAGCTTCATCTCGATCCGCGGAAGGTCGCCAAGATCAAGCGGATCTCCCAGGTCCCCCAACTCCGGACCGATCAGGCCTTCGGAGCCTGGGTGCTGGAGTTTGACGGCGGACGGCTGCCGGTGGGCGCGATTCGTCGACTCCTTCAGCACCTGGTGAGAAACGAGCGCTCTCGCACGGGTAGCGGCACGCATGCACAGTGGGGGCTCCCCGAACTCCTCTTCTTCTGCCTTTCAGAGGGACAGGAACACCTGCTTCACGTTGTGAACTTCCGCGAGAAAGAAGGCAAACGCCTGCTCAACGTGCTGTCTTGGAGCGCCGCACCGACCCCCGCGCGGCTTGACCTGCTTGTCCGGCGTGGGATTCCCGATCTGATCTGGAACTCCCAGAATGGCCCCAGGATAGTCACCCCGGATTTCGGCAACCGAGTCCTTGGTTACCGCGAGGGGATCAAGTCCGCAAAGGCGCTGTCGGCACGGATGGCCGAGGTCGCGCAGGATGTCCGCGATGAGGTCCGAGCACTGTACGAGGTCGAGACCGAAACCGGTCCCATTCGGGCACTCTTCCGTGACGTCCAAGAACAGCTCCTGGGCGACCTGACTCCCGACCGCTTCGCGGACGTGTATGCCCAGACCATGGTGTACGGACTACTCACCGCTCGCATCGCCCACCCCGAAGAGTTCGCGGTGGAGCAATCCGTGTCAGCCCTCAGGTTCGACAACGAGTTCCTCGATGCAATCTACGCGAGATTCCGTGATGACTCCGATGGTGTGATCGATGTCGACGAACTCGGTCTCAACGAGCTCGCAGAGGAGCTTGCCGCAACGGATGTCGATGAGCTGTTGGCCGACTTCGGTGCAGACAACCAGCGTGATGATCCGGTGGTCTACTTCTACGAGGAGTTCCTGGCTCAGTACGACCCCGTGCAACGCAAGGATCTCGGCGCCTTCTACACTCCTCTTCCGGTCGTGCGCTACATCGTGAAGACCGTGGACGAAGCCCTGAAGTCGTTCGGCCTGCCACTCGGGGTCGCGGACTCGACGACGTGGGCGGAGTACATCGAAACGCATCCCGACATCGAAGTGCCAAAGCGGTCCAAGCCCGACGACCCTGTCGTCTCAATGTTCGACCCCGCTAACGGCACCGGCACCTTCCTCGTGGAGTGGCTCCGACAGGCCCGACGCAACGCCGGCACCGACGGGGAAGCCGCAGCACTTGCTCACGCGTCGGCCTGCGAGATCTCCCTCGCGTCGTATGCCGTGAGCCACTTGAAAGTGTCGCTGGACATCTCGGAGCAGTTGCGAAAGCGGGCTCGGCTGCCTATCTACCTCGGTGACACGCTCAGCGTGAGGCACACACAAATGATCGAGGCGCTCGCCGATCCGATCAGCACCGAGGGCATGCATGCGGACATGGCGAAATACGACTGGAACCACAATGTCCTGATCGGGAACCCGCCGTACGATCGCGTCGCGAGTAGTGGTACTGGCGGCTTCGTCACCACCGCTCGGGAGGGCTCATCCCGCTCGCTCTTTGACGACGTGTTCGATGATGCCAAGTCGCACACAATCTTCAGCCATCACGCGAGCCTGTACAACCTCTACGTGTACTTCTGGCGCTGGGCAATCTGGAAGGTGTTCGAGGAGAGTTCTGGACCTGCCATCATCTCGATGATTACTGCCTCATCTTGGCTGGAGGGTCCAGGATTTCTCGGCCTTCGGCGGCTGGTCCGCGAGGTGGCCGATGAGATCTTGGTCGTAGATCTCCACGGCGACAACAAGGGCGCGTTGAAGGACGAGAACATCTTCGATATTGAGTCACCAGTCGCCATCGTGACGCTACTCCGTCACGGCGCTGACCACCGGGACAGACCAGCATCCGTGAGGTATGCCGATCTTCGGGGCACACGGGCTATGAAACTCGACACGCTCACTGGACTGGCAACAGGTAGGTTGTCGCTCGAGACAACCCCAGCGAGCACCAACTGGCATTCCCCATTGGTTCCCGCACGGGGCGGGGAGGGCTGGGCGTCCTACCCTGCCGTGATTGACCTGCTGCCCTATCAGATGCCCGGATGCAAATTCAACCGAACATGGCCCATCGGGCCAACCCGCGAGTTGCTCGAAAGCCGCTGGCACCGATTCCTGTCGGCTCGCGAGGTTGACCACCGTGAACTCTGTTTTGTCACCGGTTCTGGCCGGAACATCCACACCCAGGTCGCTGGACTTACGAAGCTAGTCGATGAGCCTGCGGACGCTCCGAGTCAGCCGATCGTGCGGTATGGATATCGTGCGTTCGACCGCCAGTGGGCGTTCCAGGACGCCCGCCTGGCAGCGCTCGAGCGACCCGCGCTCTGGGCATCCATGTCCAGCGGCCAGGTCTTCATGCTGACCAAGCCAACCTTTAGGCTTGGCCATGGCCCAGCGGCAGTGGTCTCGGTGAATGTGCCGGACCTTGATCACTTCCGGGGGTCTTTTGGAGGTAAGGATGTTATCCCTCTCTACAGAGACGCCCAAGGCACGCCCAACGCCGATCACCGATTGCTCGCGCACCTGACCGCTCGACAAGGCGTCGTTTCGCAAGCGGCGGAGGTTACTGCTGAGCGTCTATTCGCGTACGTATTCGGTGTCCTTGCGGGCACAGACTACACAGAGAGATTCCATGAGGCGCTGGAAACGCCCGGCCCTCGCATACCCCTGACGGCCGACGCCGATCTGTTTGGGCAGATGGTGAAGCACGGTCAGGCACTGATCTGGCTGCAGACCTTTGGTGAGCGGCTCGGAACTGGCGGGTTGCCAACAGTTGGCATCGAGTGGAAGGCGATGCCGTCACGGCTGCCAGACGGAAGGCAGGACATCAAGTATGACAGCGCCACTGAGACCCTACGCGTTGCAGACGGCATCCTGGCTGGCGTGCCCGCCGGCGTCTGGGCATTTGAGGTGAGCGGCATGTCGGTGATCGCCAAGTGGCTGGGCTATCGGATGGCGAAACCTGCTGGCCGTGCCGCCTCCAGCAGTTCCCCGCTAGATCACATCCGGCCTCTCACATGGTCGCCGGAGTGGAGCAGTGAATTAGTCGAGATCGTGGCGGCGATCAGGGAAACGCTGAGCCTGATCCCCCGCGGAATCGCGCTCCTCGACGAAATCCTCGCAGGCCCGCTTGTCGCTGCTGACGAGCTACCACCTGTCCCCGACGCCCTACGCAAGCCACCGAGGTCCTCGGTCCCGGCGGCCCCGCCAGAAGGAACGCTGTTCGACGACGGTGCCCTACCCGGCGTTGCCGACGAAAGGGTCCTGTTTTGATGACCTTCAACCCAAACCTCTCGGTCAAGGAAGGGCTTGACCATCTGGCAAAGCGCTTGGACCCGATCATCGCCTCGCGCTTGGCATCAGAACTGGGCGGGCACCCCTGGACTGTCGTGCTCGACATCCTCGACCAGAAGAAGGGCTTCGCCAGCAACTACAAGCATTGGCCCTATGACCTTCAAGCGCAGTTGCGCATGCTCACCGAGCGGCTGGGTGACCTCGGGTACCCCTTTGACGACAAGCAGCGGACGATCAGCACGCTGGGCAGCGAGCTGCGGATCGTCCGCAATCAGCTGGCACATATGCACGCCTTCGACATTGAGGAAGCGTTTCGCGCCAATGACTTCTGTCTGCGAGTGCTTGAGTACTTCAGTGACCAAGCGGGAGCCGATGAGGCACGCCGCATCCGGCATGAAGCACTTGCCGCCTTCGCCGCCCTAGAGGGCGTGGCCGAGCAGGAAGCGGACTCGTACCTCGTGACGCCGCTTCCGGCGGAGGCGGAGGCCCTCTCCGACCACGAGGACGACAAAGAGGCAGAACTGGTGGTGCCGGCCCCCGAAGTCCTCACCCGGGAACCCACAGTGATCGGCGCCGGCCGCTTGGAGTTCGAGCCCTGGAGCGTTGTCCGGGTCGGCAGCGTCGAAGTTCTGGACGACCTGCCGAAGAAGGTTGCAAAGGAAAAGGTGCGCGCGGTTGCGGTGGAGATCGCGACGTATGAGGGTCCGATCCACCTCG
>JAPUEL010000099.1:20009-33187 GCA_027492545.1 Propionibacteriaceae bacterium | reverse complement strand
GCCATGCTCAGAAACCGCGAGCCCTACCGGGCCCCCAACCCGACGCCACAACCCCGCGCAGCTTGACGAGAAACATAGGGACACCCCCCGGCGCAGGTCCAGCTGCACGAGGCCGGTCGTTCGATGGGTGTCAACGACCTGTGGATCGCGGCCGTCGCGCTCGCCAATGGCCTCCCGGTGGTCACTCAGGACTCGGGGTTCGACGTGCTCGCTGAGCTGGGCGCTCTCGAGGTGATCCGCGTGTAGCTGTCAGCGGGCTCGGGGCACGCAGAACGGCAACCGAATGCTCAATGGGCAAATTTGCCTAATGGGCAATAGGGCACCTACTGTGGGGACGTCTCCGTCATCGACCGAAGGGCCCCGCATGTCCGCCTTCCTCTACCGCCTCGGCAGGACGGCGGCCACCCGGCCGTTGGCTTTCCTCGCGGCCTGGCTGCTCGTCATCGCCGCCGTGGTCGGCCTGCTCCTCACGCAGACCCCGTCCATCTCCTCGCGCCTCACCCTCGACGACGCCCCCGCGCAGCTGGTGCTGGACGAGGTCACCGCAGCGCTCCCCGAGGCGGGTGGCACGCAGGGAACCCTCGTCTTCTCCGCCGACGACGGCGGGCGCGTGGACAGCCCTGACCGCGCCGACGCGATCTCCCGATCGCTCGACGCGGCCGTCGGCACCGGCATCGTCCTTGACCGGGATGCCCGGCTGGAGGAGCAGCGCGCCGAGGTGGAGACCACCGTCCGCGCGACCGTCGAGGGCAAGGTGGCCGACGAGGTCCGTGCCCAGCTCGAGTCGTTGATCACCGCCCTCGAAGGGGCAGTCCCCAGCGGGGCACCCGCCGCGTCGCCGGCGCAACAGGAATCAATGGCGGCGCTCGGCGCGCGGCTGAACGAGGTCATGACGACGGCCCGCGCCCTCGTCGCCGCCCCTGACCAGCAGCTCATCGCCGAGTCCGGCGCGTTCTTCGCCGAGGTCGGGCAGCTGCGGGCCGAGCTGCAGGCCATGGGCGTCCCCGTCGACGGGTTCCCGGCTCCCGAGCCGGGCATGACCGACCCTGCCGCGGCCGTCGATGACGCGGCCATGGCCGCCACCGATGAGGCCCTTGGCCGCCTGGACGGACTCCTGGACGGCACGTCGCCGAGCGGAACCTCACTGGTGGCCTCCGACGGGGAGCGTCGGACGGTCGTCGTCTCGGACGACGGCACCGTCGCCATCGCCTCCATCCAGCTCACCGAGCAGATCTCCGATCTCCCCGACGGCAGCCTCGACGACCTGCTCTCCGCCGTCGACGGAGAGGTCGCAGGGGAGGGCCTCGCGGTGGCCGCGAGCAGCGCCCTTCAGCCGATGGAGCCACCCATCGGCGGGAGTGAGGCCATCGGCCTCGCCATCGCCGCCGTCGTGCTGCTGCTGACCCTCGGCTCGCTCACGCTGGCCGGCCTGCCCATCCTGCTCGCCCTCGTCGGCGTGTTCATCGGGGTGGGCGGCGCCTACGCGCTGTCCGCGAACTTCGAGATGACCACCTCCACGCCGGCGCTCGGGCTGATGCTGGGCCTGGCCGTGGGGATCGACTACGCCCTCTTCATCATCCACAAGCACAGCTCCCTGCGGGCCAGGCTCGGGCTCGACGCGGTCGAGGCCACCGCCCGCGCTGTCGCCACCGCCGGCGGCGCCGTCCTGTTCGCCGGGCTCACTGTCGTCATCGCGCTCCTCGGGCTGCTGACGCTCGGCATGGGGTTCGTCTCCACGATGGCGGTCACGGCAGCCGTCACCGTCATCCTGGCCATCGCCCTGTCGCTCACCGCGCTCCCGGCCCTGCTGGGGCTGCTCGGTCGCGGGCGTCGGGCACGCACCCAGCCGGTGCGCGCCCACCGCGGCCACGAGCACTCCCGGTTCGGCCGGATGGCCAAGCGCTGGGTCGAGGCCGTCACCGCGCGCCCGATCCTCACGATCGTGCTCATCGTCCTGGGCCTGGGCGCCCTGTCGCTGCCGGCCGCGCAGATGCAGCTCGGCATGCCGTCGGGGGCGGTGGCCGCGCCCGGCTCGGATCAGCGGGTCGCCTACGACTCCGTGACCCACGCCCTCGGGGAGGGGGCGAACGCGCCGCTCATCGTCGCGCTGACGCCCTCGGATGCGGCCGCTGTGGATCAGGACCGCCTGGAGGCCTGGCAGTCCGAACTTGCCACGCACGAGACGGCGGCCAACGTCCAGCTGATGGGGACCTCCGAGGACCGCTCGCTCGTGCTCTACACGGTCGTCCCGGACGCCGGACCCACCGATGAAAGCACGGCCACCCTGGTCACGGCGGTGCGTGCCGCCGAACTCGACGGGGTTGAGCGGGTCGGCGTCACGGGTCTCACCGCCATCAACATCGACCTGTCCGAGTCGCTGGCAGAGGCCATTCCCGTCTACCTCTCCCTGGTGGCCGCTTTGTCGCTGATCGTGCTGCTCGTGGTGTTCCGGTCCGTGGTGGTGCCGCTGGCCGCCACCGCCGGCTTCCTCCTGTCCATTGGCGCCACCATGGGGCTCGTCGTGACGGCCTTCGGCAATCCCAGCTTCACCTGGCTCGTGGGGGTGGATCGGGCCGGTCCGGTACTGAGCTTCCTGCCGATCATGGCCACCGGCATCCTCTACGGCCTGGCGATGGACTACCAGGTGTTCCTCGGCACGTCGATCCGCGAGGCCTACGTGCACGGCGAGACCGCGCGGCTGGCCGTGGTGGACGGCTTCCATCACGCGAGCCGGGTCGTCGTCGCGGCGGCCATCATCATGGTCTCCGTCTTCGGTGGCTTCGTCCTCAGCGAGGATTCCATGATCCGGCAGTTCGGCTTCGCGCTCGCCGTCGGCATCCTCATCGACGCCTTCGTCATCCGCATGGCGCTCATCCCGGCGGTGCTACACCTGGCCGGGGACCACGCCTGGTGGCTGCCGGGGTGGCTGGACCGGATCCTTCCCGAGGTCGACGTCGAGGGCACGCGTCTCGAGGTGGCCGACGCGGTGGTAGAGGACGCCCCGCGCGAGGAGGCGCCCGTCGGGGCCGGGGTGGGACACTGAACCCATGGCACCCGGACTACGCGACGCGAAGCGCACCGCCGTGGCGCAGCGGCTCGCCGCCACCGCCTTCGACCAGGTGCGCGAGCGCGGGTTCGGCGAGGTGACGGTGGACGACGTGGTGGCCGAGGCGGAGGTGTCGCGGCGGACGTTCTCCAACTACTACTCGTGCAAGGAGGCGGCGGTCGCGGCGGTGGTCGTGCACCGGGTGGAGGCGGCGCTGCGCGAGTGGCAGCCGCCCGCCGCAGTCGATCCCCTCACGCTGGTCAGCGACCTCGTCGACCACCAGATCCGGGTGGGTGCCTTCGGGTCGCTGACCGAGGTCGCGGCGCTCGCTGTCGGGCATCCCCACCTGGTGCCCTTCGTCCGGGAGGCTCAGTGGCAGCTCTGGGTGGCGGTGGGGGACAGGGTCCTCGACGTGCTGCCCGGGGCGGGCGACGACGACGTGGAGACGGTCCGGTTGGCCGTCGGCGCCCTGTTCGGGATTGTCAGCGCCAGCCTGATCGGCTCGGGCGACCGGTCGGGGGCCGGCAACCTCCGGGGAGCCGTGCACCGGGGGATCGCGCGGCTCGGGACCGGCCTCGGCCGGCCCGCAGCCTCGGAGGGATGAGCCCCGAACCGGCGCCGTCGTCGCGTCAGTCCTTCGATTGAGGCAGCCTCGTCCGGCCACCCCGTTTCGGGTTCGACGGCGGGGGCACGACGGGGCCGATGTCGCCGTCGGGTGCCTGGTCGAGGTCGACGATGACGGGAGCGTGGTCGCTGGGGAGCTTGCCCTTGCGGGCGGCGCGGTCGATCCAGGCTGCTTTCACCCGGTCCGCGACCGGCTGTGACGCGAGCACCAGGTCGATCCGCATGCCCAGGTCCTGGTGGAACATGCCGGCGCGGTAGTCCCAGTAGGAGAACACCCGCTCCTGCTCGGGCCAACGGGCACGGACCACGTCGACCAGCCCGAACGAGGCGAGGCGCTGCCGCTCCGGCTCGGTGACGTGGGTGTGGCCGAGGTAGGCGGCGGGGTCGAAGACATCGGCGTCGGCGGGGGCGACGTTCATGTCCCCGCACAGCGCCACCTCGGCCGGACCCGCTGCGACGGCCGCCGCCAGCGCGTCGAACCAGTCGAGCTTGTAGGCGTAGTGGTCTGAGGCCACCTCGCGGCCGTTGGGCACGTAGAGGCTGTGGATGCGGACCCCGTCGCACGTGGCGCTGACGGCGCGGGCCTCGGTGACGCCCCGGTACTCCGGCTGGCCGTCGAAGTGGCGCTCCACGTCGTCGAGGCCCACGCGCGACAGCAGAGCCACGCCGTTGAAGCCGCCCAGCCCATGGTGCGCGTAGGAGTAGCCGAGGTCTGACAGCGGACCGGCGAACAGCTCGTCGAAGCCCGCGTCCGTCAGCTTGGTCTCCTGCAGGCAGACGACGTCGGGCTGGCGTTCCTCCATCCACGGCAGCAGGCGGGGCAGGCGCTGCTTGGCTGAATTGACGTTCCAGGTGGCGATCCTCACGTCCGCGAGGCTACCCGTCCTGGCTGCCGGGGGCGGGGGCGAGCGCCTCCCGGAGGCGGGCCGCGAACTCGGCGACCTCGCCGTCGGCGTAGCGGGTGCGCGGCCAGAAGAACCCGCGGAGGCCGTCGCCCTTCGTCCGCGGCACCACGTGCACGTGCAGGTGGGGGACGGACTGGCTGACCACAGTGTTGATGGCGGTGAATGATCCCTGGGCGCCGTACGCGGCCGTAACGGCGGCAGCTGCCCGCTGGACGACGGCGAACAGGGGCGCGAGGAGCTCGGGCGGCAGGTCGGTGAAGGTGTCGACGTGCTGGACGGGGCAGACGAGGACGTGGCCCTTGAACACCGGCCGGTGGTCGAGGAACGCGATGATGTGACGGTCGCGGTAGACCACCTCGGCGGCAACCTCGCCCGCGACAATCCCGCACACCATGTCCTCGGCGTCGAGATGCTTCTCCATGGCGCCATTCTGCCGCGGCAAGGCGAGCGAGATCGCCGGGAGGGCGCCTCGGGCAGAGGGAGGGTCTGCATCCTGCTATCCAGAGCGCGGCTGCTGCGTATATGCACACAAACCGCGCTCTGGATAGCAAGTTGCAGGGGAGAGGACCCGACGGTGGCGGGGGCGACAACTGGCTCAGCCTGAAGACTCCTGCCGGAGGTAGCCTCGTCGCATGTCGAAGGCGTCAGGGTTGACGGCGGCGGACCTGTTGTCGGGGCCGCGGGGAAGGCGGCTGTGCCTGGAGTTGGCGAGCCGGCTCCTCGGGCTGGGGGTGGCCGAAGCGATCCTCCATGCCGCCCACGACCTGGATCCGGGTGCGGGCACCTCCCGGGTGATGTTCGCGATCGGCGGCAAACTCGTCCACCCGAGGGTGAATGCGGACGATGTCGCGTCGGCGATCGGGCGGTCGGACCTGCCGGAGTTGGCGGGCGGGCAGTTGTGGGAGGCGCTCCGCTCCGCCGTCGACAACGCCCGCTACTGGCAGGAGCCCGACGGCGAGGACGTCCTCGCCGCGACACCCGCAGTCCGGCGGAGCCTGGAGCCGCTGGCCCGCGCCGTTGTCGAATCGCCCGACAGCGCATGGTGGAGCGAGCCCTTCGACGCTGCCGGCCAGAGTCTCACGACCATGCTCGGCCGGCCGCGGCACGGTCCGACGTCGCCGGGTGACGTACTGCGGCAGTGGCGCAGGGCCGCCGCTGAGGAGGAGTCGCGGGCGTCCAGGGAGCGGCCATCGGACCCGACGGCGAACTGCTCGGGCGAGTGGTGGTCCATCCCGCCGCACGGGCTGCCTCGCACCGCGCGCTCGCTCCCAGGGAGAGGGCCGGTGGGCATGTGGCTGGTGGAGGACGCCTCCGGGACGGATGTGCGCACCTCGACGGTGGAGGCGCCGGCCGGGATGCGGGTGCTGGAGATCTGCGGCCCCGAGGACTGGGCCGCGCTGTGCCGTCGGCACCCATTCTCGGTGACGGCGTCGCGGCGTCACGACTGGTTCCGCACCACAGGCCGGGGCGTGGAGTGGGTGGTGCCGGACTGGGCCGGAGTCGCGGTGGAGGCCGACGTCGTGCATGTGAGTGTCGCGGGATGGCTGCGGACTGCGGGTGTCGCGGTGGAGGTGAGCGACGGCGTGGCCTCGGTGCTGGCCGGGTGGGACCCCGACGCCGCGTTCTGGTTGACGTCGCGGCCGCGGGAGACCGGTGTCGCGGTGGAGTGGGCCTGGAATCCGTCGCTTGAGAGCTGGAGGCCTCGGGGGTCTCGCTAGTGGCCGGCCCCCAGCGCGGAATCGTGCCCCCAGTGGCACCCTCCCCGCTCAGGGCTGAGCGGGGACACCCTCACTGGAGGCACAATTCCGCGCTTGCAGGCCCTCGCATCACCTCAACGCAGCCTGCCGCGACATCCCGGCCACTGGGTCGCGAGCGCACCACTGGGAAATTCCCCGTGGCGCTACCTGCCGAGGCCGGAACGTAGCGCCTTGTCAGCGACACTTGGCTGAGGAGTGAAGGCCCAGCCGGTCCAAGTATCTCGACGCCGTGAGATTGACTTTTCACTTTTCATAGCGCAGCTTTGATTACGTACCCCGCCAATGGCCGCCGATCGGGAGGCCTCACGGGCGTACCCGGCACCTCGGCGTCCCTGACGTTTGGAGGCCTCGTGCCGACAAGACGAAACCACCCGAATGACAGGCGCCCAGCGCCCACCAACCTCTCCGACCTGAACATCGACAGCGAGCTCTCAGAGTCCGGCCCTGTCGAGGAGCGTCGGGAGGCCACCCGCAACCGGCACTCGCCCGCCGTGCTCGCGTTGACCATCCTCGCCACCATCGGCGTCGTGGCCTACACCATCTTCCTCCTGCAGATCGACAACCGCGGTGACCTGCTCCCGTGGCTGCTCGTCATCGGCGCGGAGCTGATCCTGGTCTTCCTCGGCCTGATGAGCATGTGGACGATGCTGGCCGGCTACAACAAGCAGCCCCCCTATGCCTTCCACGAGGCGCAGCGACGCCTGTACAACCCTCGCCTGAACGAGGAACTCGGCATCGCCGACGACCCCACCGCCTGGCCGATGTTCCTCAACCGCCGCCAGGTGGACGTCGACGTGTTCATCACCGTCTACGGCGAGGACCTCCACGTGATCCGCCAGACCGTCTCCGCGGCTCTGGCCATGCACGGCCGGCACGAGACCTACGTGCTCGACGACGGCGACTCCGACGAGGTCCGTGACCTGGCCGCCGAACTCGGGGCCGGCTACATCCGCCGCCTCGGCAGCTCCGGCGCCAAGGCCGGCAACGTCAACCACGCGCTGTCGATCACGCACGGCGAGTACTTCCTCATCCTCGACGCGGACTTCGTGGCCAAGCCCGAGATGCTCGAGGAGACCCTGCCCGGCATGGCCGACGACACCATCGCCTTCGTGCAGACCCCCCAGGTCTACGGCAACCTCCACACCACCATCGCGCGTGGCGCGGCGTACATGCAGTCCATGTTCTACCGCTACATCCAGCCGGGCCGCAACGAGTTCAACGCGGCCTTCTGCGTGGGCACCAACGTGCTCTTCCGGCGCAGGGCCGTCAAGGAGATCGGCGGCATGTACACCGGCTCGAAGTCCGAGGACGTGTGGACCTCGCTACTGCTGCACGAACGTGGCTGGAAGTCACTGTTCCTGCCCCAGACGCTCGCCATCGGCGAGGCACCCGAGACCATCGAGGCCTACAGCAAGCAGCAGCTGCGCTGGGCCACCGGTGGCTTCGAGATCCTGCTCACCCACAACCCCTTCTCGCGGCGTCGTCGGCTGACCCTGGATCAGCGGCTCATGTACTTCGTCACCGCCACGCACTACCTGAGCGGCATCGCCACCGGCGTCCTGCTCTTCGTGCCGGCCTTGGAGATCTTCTTCGACCTGCGGCCCATCGCTGTGGCGGTCGGCCCGCTGGAGTGGGCGCTGTACTACTCGGGCTTCTACATCCTTCAGATCCTGCTGTCGGCGCTCATCCTGGGCACGTTCCGGCCGGAGGTGCTGCTGCTCTCGGCGGCGTCGTTCCCGATCTACATCAAGGCCTTCCGCAACGCGCTCTACGGCATCGACGTCAAGTGGTCGGTCACCGGCACCACGGGCGGCCGCGCGTCGGCGTTCAACTTCATCATGCCGCAGGTGCTCACCTTCGTCTTCCTGCTCGTCACCTCGGCGGTGGGCATCTGGCGCGACCTTCTGATGTCCACCCTGAACATCGCGACGTTCTGGTCCGTGGTCAACACCTTCGTCCTCGGCCTCTTCGTATTCACCGCCTGGCGTGAGGACCGTCTGCGCTCCCGGCCGCAGGCCTCGCGCGCTCTCCACCCGGCTGCCTCTCTTGAGGCCCTGCCCGCAACCACCCCCGTTCTCGACCGCGACGCCCTCGTCGCGGCCCACGCCCACACCAAGGAGGCGGTCTCATGACCTGGCTCACCAGACTCAAGATGCTCGGCGGCATCCTCGCCGTCCTCGCCCTCGCCTTCGGGCTGACCCTGCTGTTCAACCAGCGGATGACGCAGGCCCACAGCCTGTCCGCCTCCGTCACGGCCCCCACCTTCGACGTCGGCTCCGGTTACGGCGGCATCGTCACCGAACAGCTGGTCAAGGACGGCGACGCGGTGACGGCCGGCGACGTCCTCTTCGTGGTGAGCAGCAGCTCGCTGCAGCAGGCCGTCAGCCAGGGCTCGGCGCCCGGTTCGACGGTGGCCTACGACCTGGACCTCGAGACGGGCACCATCACCTACACCGCCGTCAGCGACGGCTACGTCGTCGACCTCGCCGCGACCCACGGCTCCTACGTGCCCGACGGCGCGGTCCTGGCCCGGGTGGTCAGTCAGCAGCGCGCCGTCGAGGGCTTCTACAAGCTGAGCCCCGTCGACTACGGGCGGGTGGAGGACGGGGCCCCGGCCACGATCGTGCTGCCGAACCTGCAGAAGCTGGAGGCCACCGTCGAGAGCGTGCAGGTGGAGACCGAGGACGGGGAGGCCGTGGCCGTCATCCGGATGACCAGCGACACCCTCGTCGACCCCGCGCTCGCCGCACTCACCCGCGACGGCACGCCCGTCACTGCGCAGGTGACCCTGCGTGACGACGGCATCCTGGCCGGGCCCACCGCCGCGGCCCTGGCGTTCCTCACCAAGATCGGCCTGCGCTGATGAGGGGCGCACGTGCCCTGGCCGCGGGTGTCGCGGCCACGCTCCTGCTGACCGCCTGCACCGGCCCGCCGTCGGACGAGGGTTCCGTCGGCGCCGCGGCCGGTGAGGGCGTCGCCTGGGCGCCCGACGGCATGGCGGAGACGATCGAGAGCATCGGCACCGTCCCCAGCAAGGACCTGAAGGCCGTTCGGCTTGCCGACGGGCTCATCCCGCCCACCAACCGCTGGTTCTCGGGGCTGGTCTTCGGCGACGCCCCGCAGCCGGTCTACCCGCTGCCCCTGTCGTTCGCGCTCACCGACGACGGGCTCACCTTCGGCCTGCCCGAGGTGACCACCACCGAGAAGACCATCATGGGCACCAACGCCCCCGTGGTGCAGGTGGCCCTGGGCGAGCGGCCAACCTGGCAGGTCGTCGCCTACGACGACCTCTCCGTCACCGCGGAGGCGTCGGCCGACGGCTCTCCGCTGGGCAGGGTCACCATCGTGCAGGGCTCGCCCTACGTCACCTACACCGCCATCCGGGACCACGAGCTCAGCACTCAGGCGCCGTTCGAGGCCAGTGGCGACCATGCCGAGCTGACCGTGGGTGACGACCGGTACGTGGCCGTGGCCGACGGCGGGTCCATCGACGGCGGGACCGTCACCCTCCCCGAGGGCGCCTCGGTCACCTGGGGCGCCGTGCCAGAGGGCGGCGACCCCGTGCGGATCGCCGAGCTGGCGGGCCCCGTGACGGCCACAGGCACCTCCTACGAGGTGGACTCCGAGGTGCGGACCACGCTGACCTACGAGAGCGACGAGCCCACCGTCGTGGCGCGGATGCCGCACCAGAGCGATGACGGCGCCACGTGCGACCTCGGCACCTACGCCAGCAGCTTCGGCACGATGCAGGCCTGCGAGGGCAACGAGATCTCGTGGGAGACCACCGCCTACGAGGCCCGGGGTGAGCTGGACCTGTCCGGCCTCTCCGGCGAGGAATCCGACGAGCTGAGGGAGGCCCTCACCGCCGACCTGGCGGCGGCGAAGGACTACCCGGCCGACACCTACTTCGGCGGCAAGGCCCTCTACCGCGACGCTCAGCTGTACTCGATCGCCCGCCAGCTGGGTGCCGAGGAGGAGGCGACGGCGGTGCGGGAACGGGTCCGGGAGACGCTGGTGCGCTGGGCCAACCCCGAGGGCTGCACCACGGAGGCCGCGTTCTGCTTCGGCTACGACGAGGTCAACCGCGGGATCGTCGGGCTCACGCCGTCGTTCGGGTCGGACGAGTTCAACGACCACCACTTCCACTACGGCTACTTCCTGTACGCCGCGGGGGTGCTTGGCGCCGACGACCCGGAGCTGGTGGAGGAGATCCGTCCGGTGATGGACCTGCTCGCCGCGGACATCGCGTCGTCTCCCGCCAACGAGTACTTCCCGGGCCGGCGCACGTTCGACGTGTACGCGTCCCACTCGTGGGCCTCGGGCACCTCGCCGTTCGCCGATGGGAACAACCAGGAGTCGTCGTCGGAGGCGGTGCTCGCCTGGGCGGGGCTGTCGCTGTGGGCGAAGGCGTCCGGCCAGGCGGATCTGGAGCGTGAGGCCACCTGGCTGCACGCGCTGGAGGCGCAGTCGGCGCGGGCGTACTGGACTGACTTCGACGAGTCGGACCCGGTCTACGACGGCTACGGCCACACCGTGCTCCCGCTGAACTTCGGCGGCAAGCGCGATTACGCCACCTGGTTCTCGCCCGAGCCGGCCGCCATGCTGGCCATCCTGCTCATCCCGGTGAGCCCCTCCTCGGACCACCTGGCGGGAGATCCCGAGCGAATCGAGCGCAACGTCGCCGAGGCGACGTCGACGGCCGGGTTCAACCAGACCTACGGCGACTACCTGCTCATGTACTCCGCCCTGGCGGGGGAGGAGGCGAGGGTCGCGGCGCTGGAGGAGGCGCGTGCGCTGGACGCCGTCGACGACGGCAACACCCGCACCTACCTGCTGGCGTGGCTCATGTCGCTGAAGGCCTGAGCACGCCGTCGGCCGCCGGCGAGAACCCGGCGGCCGCTTGCGGTCCCGAATCGGGCGCGGCCCCCGCGGAGCCCATGATTCGGCCTAGCATCCAGATGGAGGTCGGATCATGGGCACCAGCACGACGGGTCGCGTTGTGCTTGCGCGCGGCAGGAGGATTCTTGACGCGGTCGGTGGCATAGCGGCGATCGCGGCCATGCTTGTCGGGTCGCCCCTGCTGAGGGCCCGATACAACCGCTGGGGTGCCTCCGACGAGGAGTGTCGCGCCGCCATGCCGGGCGACGAGCTGGTGCCGGATCCCGTGCTGAAGTCGACGCGCGCGGTCACGATCGGCGCGCCCCGTGACGCCGTGTGGCCGTGGCTGGCGCAGATCGGGCAGGGTCGCGGCGGGCTATACAGCTACGACGACCTGGAGAACGTGCTGGGCCTCGACATCCGCAGCGCCGACGAGATCCTGACACTCCACCAGCACCCGGCGCCCGGCGACCTCATCCGGCTCGGGAAGCCGGGCTCGCCGTGCTTCCGCGTGTCGTCGGTGGACCCCGGGCGGTCGCTGGTGCTGATCAGCGCCGACAACGTGACCGAGGAAGCCGTCCTCACGCCCGTGGTGGGCGGCACGGGCGCCACCTGGCAGTGGGTGCTCAACCCCGTCCGGCAAGGGCGCGCCACCCGGCTCGTCGCCCGCCAACTCAACGCGCATCCCCGCGGGCAGCGCCTGCTGTGGCGGGTGGTCGAACCCATCGGCTTCGTCATGGAGCGCCGGATGCTGCTCGGAATCAAGGATCGCGCCGAGCGCCCGCTCGCGACGCGGTGACACTGGCTCCTGACAAGGGGCTCCCTCACTCCAGAGAGTTCAGTCCGGGCCGATCGGGGCGCGCATTCTCTTCCAGGCTCCCTCGGTCACCGGGGCGGTGATCGTGGATGACGGGAGAGTCAGCCAACACCGTCGTCCAGGAAGGTCAGGATGGCCGCGACCGTCTCGGCCTGGGCCTCCTCGCGGCTGATCTCCGGCGTGCCGTCGCCTGCCTGGGCGCCGTAGTCGCCGAAGAACGCGTGGACCCCGCCGTCGATCACCACAAACTCGCTGGCCGCCGGCAGGTTCGCCCTGCTGGCATCGACGTCGTCCGGTGTGGTGAGTCCGTCGTTGCTGCCGGAGACGCTCAGCACCGGCAGATCCGAGCCGGACAGGTCGCCCAGGGGGTAGGACGCGAGGAGGATCAGCCCGGCCTCACCTCCATCGTCGGCCTGGCTCGACGCGACCACCCCACCGAGCGAGTGGCCCGACAGCACCCACCGCGTCACGTCCGGAAACGCCTCCGAGGCTCCGGTGACCACGCTGGGCGACAGGAAGGCGATGCCCAGCGGCGGCTTGGCGATGTAGACGGGGTGACCGGCCTGCGCCAAGGGAGTGAGCAGGGGCACATAGGCGCGAGGGTCCACCAGGGCGCCGGGGATGAACGCGACGCCCACCCCCAACGGCTCCCCTGCGGGAGCGAGCCGGATCGAGGCCGCATCCGAGGCGACGGTGACGCCGGACGGGCTCTCGAGGATCGCCATGTCCGCGACCTGGACGCGATAGGGCGCAAGCCAGAACGTGACCCCGGCCAGACCGATCCCCAGCGCGGCCGCGACCAGCCGCAGCACCTGAGGGGCCCGCCCTGGCCGAGTGGCGGGGCCCTTGACGCCCCACCACAGCAACCCGGCGCCGGCCAGAGCCGCGACCGCGAGCCACACAGCGTAGGCCCAGTGCCCCGCCACGAGGGCGTCGCCCGACTTCACCGCGCCCGCCACCACTGCCAGCACCAGCGCCGCACCCGGCACGATTCGAGTCCACACCACGGGCCAACGGTAGCCGCGGCCAAGGCGCCGCCGGGCTGTGTGCACGAAACGCCGTCGGAGGGGCGGGGCGTGGACGCATGGGGCCACGGGCGCCCGTCCGGGCGGCGTGTCGTGCCCGGGATGTGGCGCGCTCCAGCCGGGGGC
>JAPUEL010000099.1:0-19909 GCA_027492545.1 Propionibacteriaceae bacterium | reverse complement strand
GACGGAGGGGTGGGCGACGGAGGGGTGGGCGACGGAGGGGTGGGCGACGGAGGGGTGGGCGACGGAGGGGGTGGGGTGGTGGGCGGCGGAGGCGTTCCGGTGGGCGCAGTGGGGTTTTTGCATACCCCTAGGGGTATGACATACTCGTGGTGTGAGCACCTCCGGACCCGACCTCGCACCCCGCACGCGGCCCATCCTGGGCGACGTGACGGTCCCGGCCAGCGGGCCGGCGTACTGGCGAGCCGCCTGGTCCGCCCGGCACACCACGACCGCCGCCGTGAGCGCGATCGCGGTCTTCGCCGCGCTGGTCTCCGCCCGTCAGAACGCGATTGCCGGTGACACGCTGCCGAGCGGCCTGGACATCGCCCTCCTGGCGCTCGCCGCCCTGGTCGGCGCGGTCACCCTCGCCTCCTACGTTCCGCCGGCCGGCGTGCCCGCCCGCGAGCACCTCGCCGGTGGCTCGTGCGGGGTCATCCCGCTGGCCGCCACCGTCGTTGCCCCCGTCATGCTCGCCCAGGCGCCGGCCACCCTGTTTCCGCTCGTGGCACTCCTCGCCTGCTACGGCGTGGCCGCCGGCAAGCGCATCACCGATCACGCCTCCTGCTGACCAGCCCTCCCGACACCATCCTGAAAGGAACCGACACATGCCCACCCTTGAACTGACCGCTGAGAACTTCGAAACCACCGTGACCAGCGAGGGGATCACCTTCGTCGACTTCTGGGCCGACTGGTGCATGCCCTGCCGCGCCTTCGCCCCCATCTTCGAGAAGGCCGCGGACACCCACCCCGGCGTCCGCTTCGGCAAGGTGGACACCGAGGCGGAGCGCGCCCTGGCCGGCGCGGCGGAGATCTCCGCCATCCCCACGCTGATGGCCTTCCGCGACGGCGTGCTCGTCTTCCGCCAGTCCGGCGCCCTGCCCGCGAAGGCGCTCGAGGAGGTCATCGAGGCGATCGAGGCCCTGGACATGGACGATGTCCGCCGCCAGATCGACGAGGCCGAGAGCCAGGCCGTCTGAACCACGACGAGACCGCCCGGTCCGCGACAGCGGCCGGGCGGTCTCGCGCGTGTCAGGCCAGGGGGCCGAGCAGGAACTGACTCAACCGCTGGTTGGGCAGGGACGCGTCGCCGTGCTGCGTGCCGAACGCCGTCGTCGCATCGGTGCCGCACAGCGGGATGATCCGCTCCGGACCGCCGGGGTGCTGGGGGATCCAGTCCGTGACGTCGTAGACGAATCCGTTGACCGCGACCCAGCACGAGTCCGCGGTGCCGTGCTCGGCGACCATGTCCATCGTGTAGCCCTCCTCGGGCACGAAGGTGGTGGTGGCAGGAGGCGTCCCGATCCGCGAGGGCGAGGCGCTGGGCTCCGTCGACGGTGTGGCGTCGGCGGTCGTGCTGGGGGATGCCGCCGGCGACCCGGACTCCGACGGCGACAGCGAGACGCTCGGTGTGGGCGAGGCCTCGGGCGTGGCGCCCACTTCGCCCCAGACCGCCGTGGCGCCGGAGTGGCCCACCAGCACGGTCAGCGCGATGATGGCGGCCGACAATGCCGCCGCGACCCATCCCGCGACGTCGCGCGCCGTGGACGGCTCGTCGTCCTCCGCGCCGCGCACCCACCACAGCCATCCGCCGGCGAACACGAGGTAGCCGACGGCGCTGAACGCCAACGCCGTGCCCAGCGTCTGATGTGTGGCGGGGAGGCCCACTCGGGCGGCCAGTTCGTTGCCGGACAGCATCGCCACCACCGCCGAGCCTGCCCCCACCACGAGCAGCCCGAGGAGCGGCAAGGCGAACCGCGCCCGCCACCTGGGGATCACGGCAAGCGCCATTACGCCCAGCGCCACGAGGGGGAGCAGCACGACGACAGCGTGCACGACGAGCGGGTGGAGAGGCAGGCCCAGCACGGTGTCCAACATGGATCGAGCGTAGTCGCGAGGGTGCCTCCATGAAACAGCCCAGGCCCGCGGACACGGCGCTCTTTGGTCACGGTTCGCCGACGGTGGACAATGGGCCCATGAAGAGAGCAGCGGATGAGGGCCTCGACGTCCTGGACGACGACGACGCCGCCCCACGGCGGAAGCAGCGCCGCGGACCGCTGTTCGTCCTGCTGATGGCGTGCGTGGGGGTGCTGGTGCTGGCCCTGGCCGTCGGCGGATACTACGCCGCGCGGAGCCTGTCGGCGCTGGATTCGATCTCGCGCGAGGAGCAGCTGACCCCGCAGGACTACGAGGGCAGGCCGGACGCGGCCACCCCTGCCCCCGCCTCGACACCCGGCGCCCCGGAGACCGCTGCGCCCATCAACTTCGTGCTCATGGGCAGCGACTCCCGCGGCGACGTCGAGGACGGCCGCAGCGACTCGCTGATGATCGCCCACGTCACGGGCGACCGCCAGGGCGTGTACCTCATCTCCTTCCCCCGCGACATGTGGGTGGACATCCCGGGGCATGGGAAGGGCAAGCTCAACTGGGCCTACGCCTTCGGCGGCCCGCAGCTGACCGTGCGCACCCTTGAGCAACTCACCGGGGTCCGCATGGACCACACGGTGCTGATCGACTTCGAGGGCTTCGTCAAGCTCACCGACGCCGTGGGCGGCATCGATGTCTACAACCCGTGGGCCACCGAGCAGAATCCCGGCATCCGCTTCGAGGAGGGCCAGATCCACCTCGAGGGGGAGCGCGCCCTGGTCTACGTGCGCGAGCGCTACCCGCTGCCCAACGGAGACCTCGACCGCGCCTACCGCCAGCGCACGGTGGTCAAGGAGATCATCCGCAAGATCATGACCCCCGCCACCCTTGCCAATCCCGTCACGTTCTCCGACGTGGTGGGCCAGCTGGCAGACACGATGACCGTCGATGAGGGCATGACCAACCAGTTCGTCACGGAGCTGGCGCTCTCGATGCGGCTGACCGGTACCGGATCCATCGGCATCCTGCAGGCGCCGGACAACGGCACGGGCATGGTGGGCAGCCAGTCGGTGGTGCTGGTGGACACCGAGGGCCTGGCCGAGCTGTCGCGCGCCCTCTCCGAGGACGCGATGGACGAGTACCACGCGGCTCACCTTGAGGGCGGCTCAGGCGAGGCCGATCCTCCCGAGTGACCGGCGCCAGAACCGTCCGGTGGTGGGCCTTCGCCCTCCTCGTCGCGCTCGCGGCGCCGATCGGCTGGCTGGTGTTCGTGGCCGACGGGTGGACGGTCAACAGGCTGGTCGTTGCCGTATGGAGCCGGGCAGCCGCGCTCGGCGTCCAGGCCAGCCCCGAGCAGACCGACGGCGTGCTCAACTTCCTGATGCTGGTGCCGTCGGCACTGCTGGCGAGCCTGTGGCTACCGCGGGTTCGATGGTGGGTGTGGGCGGCAGCGGGGGCGGCCACCTCCGCGGCGATCGAGGGCGTCCAGTACTTCACCGCGCGCGATGCCAACGCCTACGACGTGGCGTTCAACACCGTCGGCGCCACCCTCGGCGCGCTGGCGGGGGCGTGGCTCAACGCGGCCCTTGCGGCCCGCTCAGGTCTCGTCGAGGGCCCTGTCGGTGTACTCGGGCAGGAACCAGGCGGCCACCATGGCCATGCCGAACATGACCCCGAAGAGCAGGAAGAGGGTGGATCGGCCGGCGCCCGCCACGATCCAGGGGACCAGTAGCGGAGCGAGCATCGCCGCGATGCGGCCGAACGCCGTCGCCGCCCCTGCGCCTGAGGCGCGCATCGCCGTCGGGTACACCTCGGGCGTGATGGCATACAGCGCGCCCCAGGCGCCGAGGTTGAAGAAGGACAGCACGCAGCCGGCCGTGAGGGTGATCGCGTACAGGGCGCTCTCCGAGCCGGGAGCCACCGAGGCCGCGACATCGGGGGCCATGCCGAAGGCGACCGCGCCCACCACCGAGCCGCCGAGGAAGGTCACCAGCGTCGGACGCCGGCCCCACACCTCCACCAGCACGGCGGCCACGGCGTAGCCCGGCAACTGCGCCAAGGTCATGTACAGGGTGAACTCGAACGAGCGCACGAGCGTCATACCGCCCTCGTAGAGGAGGGTGGGGAGCCAGATGAACGCGCCGTAGTAGGCGAAGTTGATGCCGAACCAGGTCAGCCACAGCGCCACCGTCCGACGCTTGAAGCGCGGGCTCCACAGCTCGCGCTTGTCGACGGAGGCCACCGCCGGAGGGGCGTCCGGAGCCTTCCGCTCCTCCTCGACCGCGACGCCGGCCTCCTTCTCGAAGTCCCGGACGATCGCCTCAGCCTCAGCGTGCCGGCCCTTGCCCTCGAGGAATCGCACCGATTCGGGCAGCCCGAACCGCACGATCAGCGACCAGGCGGCCGGGACGGCGCCGAGCGCCAGCGCCCAGCGCCACCCGTTCTCGGTGGGCACCACGAAGAACCCGATGGTCGCGGCCGCCAGCCAGCCCACGGCCCAGAAGGATTCGAGCGCCACGACGACGCGGCCGCGGATCCTGCGTGGCGCGAACTCGCTCACCAACGTGGAGGCCACGGGCAGCTCGGCGCCGAGCCCCAGGCCGACGATGAAGCGGAAGATGATGAGCATCGCCAGCCCGGTGGACAGGGCGGAGAGCCCCGTCGCGATCCCGTAGACCAGAAGCGTCAGCGCGAACACCTGGCGCCGGCCGATCCGGTCCGCCAGCAGGCCTCCGAGGGAGGCGCCGAAGGCCATCCCGACGAACCCCACCGAACCCAGAAGCGACAGCTCCCCGCCGGTGAGGCTCCACTCCTTCGCCAGCGCGGCCATGATGAACGAGATCAGCCCGATGTCCATGGCGTCGAGGGCCCATCCGACGCCCGAGCCGAACAGCAGCGTGTTGTGCTTGCGCGTGTAGGGCAGTTCGTCGAGGCGCTGGGCGCGCGTCAGGAGACCAGACATGCTGGCAGTCTAGGGAGCGATGGTCGCCGCGTGTGGCACCGCCCGCAGGCGCCGTCGCGCGATCGTCCCGGTGCGGCAGAATGGGCGCCATGCCCTCCCTCACCGGCCTCATCGTGTGCCTGCCCGACGCCCCTGCCGACGACCTCGTCGCGGTGGTCGAGGTGCTGATCGAGGAGGGCTTCTCGACCTTCGCCCTGCCGGCGGCCGCACCCGCCTTCGCCGAGATCGCCGCCATCTTCGGGGCCCGCGCGGCGCTGGGCGTGCTGAGGGTCTCGACGGTGGAGCAGCTGATCGCCGCGTCGGCGGCCGGCGCCCGGTTCGCGCTGTGCGACGTGGCCTCCGGCCGGCTCGCGGAGGCCGCCTCCGCGTTGGACCTGCCCTGCTACCTGGGCGCGATGACCCCGACGGAGGTGCGGGCGGTCCTGGAGACCTCGGCCACCGGGGCGCTGCTGTACCCGGCGGACGTCATCGGGCACGCCATGGCGCCGCGCCTCGCCGAGCTGGGGCTGGCGGACCGGGTCGTGCCGCTGGGCGGGCTGGGCGCCTACGCGGCGGGCGAGTGGAACAAGGCCGGGGCGCCCGCGGTGTGCGTGGACTCGGCGCTGCTGGGGGACGCGGTGACGGGAGGGTCGCTGTCGCTGCTGCGGGACCGCTGCGGCTCGTTCCGCAGCGTCGAGAAGGCGATGACCGCCTGACAGGCCTGGCTACGCCTCGTCGTCCGGCATCGCCCGGGCCGGCCGGATGGGCCGTGTGGGCTCGTCCTCGACGACGGTGCCGCCGAGCATGCCGTCGAGCACCTCCGTCTGGCTGACGCCGTCGGCGTCCGCGGCCTCGGGCTCGTCGTCGAGGAACGCGATGCCGCCTGCCTCCTCCGGAAGCAGCCGCGAGGCCCTGGTGCTGCGGAACACGAGGAACGCCGTCGCCAACAGCGCCGAGCCGCCCACCACCACCGACGTCAGGAGGAACCACGAGACGGGGCCGGTGAGGTCCTCCGCAGGGGTGGCGGGCGTGGTCCCGGCGTCGGCGCTGGGGGAGGCCGAGGCCGAGGGGGTGGGTGTCGCGGTGGGCGTGGGTGTCGCGGTGGGGGTGGGGCTCGGCGTGGCCGTGGGCACGACGGTGTGCTCGACGGCGATGCTGACCTGCGTGCTGGCGGGCTTGAGGCCGGAGGTGCCGCCGAAGGAGAGCGTCAGGGTCAGGGTGCCCGCGGGCTGCCCCTCCGGCACGGCGTAGAGGGCCTCGTAGGACCCCGTCGAGGTGGTGACCGTGAACGACTCCTCCACCTCGCCGGCCGCGTCGGACACGGTGATCCCGGCGTTGCCCACGCCGGCCCCCGACGGCCCCGTCAGTTGACCCAGGATGCGAACGACCGAGCCGTTGAAGGCGGTTTCAGCGGCCTCCGCGGTGAGCGTGAGCGCCGTGGGCTGCGCGGGCTCGTCGTCCTCCTCCGGGGCGGGCTTCGGGGGCTTGGTGGTCGCCCCTGAACCGCCGTTGTCGTTGCCGCCCGTGTCGCCGTCGTCCTCGGGAGCCTCAGGGGAGCCGACGGTGATGGTGGTCTGCGCGCTCGCCGGGTCCGCGCCGCGCGACCCTCCGAACTCGACGGCCACCACGTGCTCTCCCGCCAGGTCGGAGGGGAGGTCGAACGACAGCCGGAACTCGCCGTCGCCGTCGGTCCTGTCCGAGTCCATCTCGCGGCCGTCGAGCGTGGCGATCACGTCCTCCCGCTTGACCGGCTCACCCTGCGAGGTCAGGCTCCCCGAGATCCGGACCTCGCCGCCCTCGACGGCGAAGTCGGCCTCCAGCGTCGAGGGGGCCGCGTGGGCCGGTGCTGCGATCAGCGCGAGGGCCGCCACGAGGGTCGCGGCGAGGGCTGTGCGCACGGCGGTGGGGAGCATCGACGATTCCATTCCTGCATCAGTGGAGCGAAGCGTAGCCCACGCTGAGCGGTTTCTGAGAAGACACAGCCTGCTGGCAGTCGCGAACGGGTTGCATCTGAGACGAAAACACGTATTCTGAGACTGACCTTAAGAATTCTCAAAGTTCTCAGGAAAGAGGTGTGGGATGGCTGAAGCGCGACGCGCCGCCGGATTCGCTGACGACGGCGACGTGGTCGAGGCCCAGGTGGCGTCCGCACGCCGTGGAGTGCCCTCGCGGCGCGGGACCACCGTCCGCCACATCCTCGCCCCGGTCACCCTGCTCGCCGTGGTTGGTCTGGCCGCCGCCGCGACCGTGCTGCCCGGCACCGAGGCCGGGATGGAGCACACCGATCCCAGCATGGCCGCCTCGAGCCCGTTCGGGGTGTCGCGCAACTTCGCCCGCCCGTCGCTCTCGCCCGCCGCGACCGGCAGCTCGGGCCTCCCGACGGTCAGCACGTCGCCGTCGGCCTCCCCCTCGGCCGCCTCCCCGTCGGCCGCCTCCACGTCGGCGAGCGCGTCCCCGTCCGCGGTGCCGAGTGTCGCGGCCACCTCCGCGGCCGCCACGCCGGCGGCCACGGCCGCGGCGACGCGCACCCCGGCGCCCGTCGACTACACGGCGCTCAGCGCCTCGGCGGGCACCCGCTACACCTCTGACCCGGTCAACGTGCGCGTCGGCCCTGGCGTGGGCTACGAGGCCCGCACCACGCTGGCCGAGGCCAAGGCCGTCGAGATCACCGAGTGGGCCGTCGACGGCTGGCGTCAGGTGGTCGTGTCCGACAAGTCGGGCTGGATCAAGGAGAGCTTCCTCACAGCGGACAAGCCGGTGGTGGCCGTCGCCAAGACCGCGGCCTCGTCCGCGTCCGGCGGCAGCTCCTCGGGCTTCTCGACGGAGGCGTGCGCGGCGGCGTCCGGCATCGAGTCCGGACTGACCTCCCGCACCCGCGCGGTGCTCAGGGCGGTCTGCGCGGAGTTCCCGTCGGTGACCAGCTACGGCGGCTACCGCGCCGGCGGCGGCTCGTACCACAACTCCGGCCAGGCGATCGACGTCATGGTCTCCGGTGAGGCCGGCTGGGAGATCGCCCGCTGGGCCCGCGCCAACGCCTCGTCCCTCGGCATCATCGAGGTGCTGTACTCGCAGCAGATCTGGACCGCGCAGCGCTCCGGTGACGGGTGGCGCTCGTTCTCGGACCGCGGCAGCGTGAGCGCGAACCACTACGACCACGTGCACATCAGCGTCGGCTGACCCCGTCCGGGGGTGCGAGTTGAGCAAATGGCACGGTTCGCGGATTCCTTGAACGATCAAGACCCCCGATTTCCGCGTTGAACCCTGCCATTTGCTCAACGCCCACCCAGGCCCATGGGCGCGGGCCGGGGACGCCCCCTAGGCTGGGCGCATGATCACTCCGGTTGACGCCACCACCACCGAAGCCTGGACAGACCTCCGTATCCTCCGCGACGCCATCGTCCCGGACCTGCGCGGTTGGTTCGAGGCGGACCCGCACCGAGCGCAGGAGCTCACGTTCGACCTGGCCGACCTCCGCGTCGACCTGTCCAAGAACCTCATCAACGAGGACGTCGTGGCCGCGCTCGTGCGCCTGGCCGAGGAGGTCGGCCTTGCGGGCCGCCGCGACGCGATGTTCGACGGGGAGCGCATCAACGTCACCGAGAACCGCTCCGTGCTGCACACTGCCCTTCGCCTGCCCCGCGACGCCGAGCTCGTCGTCGACGGTCAGGACGTGGTGGCAGACGTGCACGACGTGCTGGACCGGATGTACGCGTTCGCGGATCAGGTCCGCTCGGGCGAGTGGACCGGCGTCACCGGCAAGCGGATCGAGACGGTGGTCAACATCGGCATCGGCGGCTCCGACCTCGGGCCCGTCATGGTCTACGAGGCGCTCCTGCCCTACAAGCAGGACGGCCTGACCTGCCGGTTCATCTCCAACATCGACCCCAACGACTGCGCCGAGAAGGTCGCCGGCCTGGACCCCACCACGACGCTGTTCATCGTCGCGTCCAAGACGTTCACCACGCTCGAGACCCTCACCAACGCCCGCATGGCGCGCGACTGGTTCCTCGCCCAGCTGGCCGAGGCCGGCGTGATCGACGACACCGAGGACGCCCGCCGCGGCGCCATCGCCAAGCACTTCGTCGCAGTCTCCACGGCCTTGGACAAGGTGGCGGACTTCGGCATCGACCCGGCCAACGCCTTCGGCTTCTGGGACTGGGTGGGTGGCCGCTACTCCGTGGACTCCGCCGTCGGCCTCCCTGTCGCGATCGCCATCGGCCCCGACGGCTTCCGCGACTTCCTCGCGGGCTTCCACGCCGTCGACACCCACTTCCGCACCGAGACGCCCGAGCGCAACGTGCCGCTTCTGATGGGTCTGATGAACGTCTGGTACGTCAACTTCTGGGATGCGCACAGCCACGCCGTGCTGCCCTACGCCCAGTACCTCCACCGCTTCGCCGCGTACCTGCAGCAGCTCACCATGGAGTCCAACGGCAAGTCCGTGCGCTGGGACGGCACTCCCGTCACCACCGACACCGGGGAGATCTTCTGGGGGGAGCCCGGCACCAACGGCCAGCACGCCTTCTACCAGCTCATCCACCAGGGCACCCGGCTGATCCCGGCAGACTTCATCGCGGTCGCCAACCCGGCGCACCCCACCCTCGACGGCGACACCGACGTCCACGGGCTCTTCCTCGCCAACTTCTTCGCCCAGACCGCCGCGCTCGCCTTCGGGAAGACGGCCGACGAGGTGCGCGCCGAAGGCACCCCGGAGGCGATCGTCCCCGCCCGCGTGTTCTCGGGCAACAAGCCCACCACCTCGATCATGGCGCCCGCGCTCACCCCGTCGGTGGTGGGCCAGCTCATCGCGCTGTACGAGCACATCACCTTCGTGCAGGGAATCGTCTGGGGGATCGACTCGTTCGACCAGTGGGGCGTCGAGCTGGGCAAGAAGCTGGCCATGGAGATCGCTCCCGCGGTGCTGGGCGACGCCACGGCGCTGGCCAGGCAGGATCCGTCCACCCAGTCGCTGGTGCGCTGGTACCGCGACCAGCGCCTCTGAGGCGTACGTCGGTGGGGCGAGGGCGGCGACGCCGATCCGCGCTGATCCTCGGGGCGCTGCTCGCCGTCGGGCTGATCCCGATGGCGGTCAGCGGTGCCCGGGTGGCGTCGGCGTCGTCGGGGCGGATCTACGATGCGGAGACGGTGCCTCCGAGGGACGTGGGCATGGTGCTGGGGGCGAAGGCCGACGGGGGCAGACCCTCTGCGTTCCTGGCCGCCCGCCTGGACCTGGCGCTGGAGCTGTTCGCAGGGGGCCGGATCAAGGCCGTCCTGGTCAGCGGCGACGGTCTGGCCCGCGCCAACCATGAGACCGACGTGATGCGCGACTACCTGGTGGAGAGGGGCGTCCCGGCAGACAAGATCGTGGCGGACCCGGCCGGCTTCGACACCTACGACTCCTGCGTGCGCGCCCGCGACGTCTACGGGGTCCGGGAGCTCACGGTGATCACGCAGGACTACCACCTGGGCAGGGCGATCACGGTCTGCTCGATGGTGGGTGTCGACGCGGTGGGGGTGGGCGACACGTCCATGCTGGGCCACTTTCCGCTCAACTGGCTCAAGGGCGCCGGCCGCGAATGGGCGGCCAACCTCAAGATGGAGTGGGACGTGGCGTCCGGGCGTGAGCCGCAGATGGACCCGCCGGATTCCTCGCTCATGCGTGCCGTCGAGGCGTGATGCGCGGTCTCCCGTTCGAACGCCGGGGTGCCGGCCCGCGGGGTTCGGTTCTGGCTTAGGATCGACCCAGACTTACAACGATGGAGGAATTGTGACGCTGACCCTCACCGACCTGCCCGCCGACGTCCAGGAGGAGGTGGCGCGCACCCGTGAGGTCGTCGCCACGCTCCACGCCGAACTCCCGCGGTGGGAGCTCGTGGTCTGGACCGCCGGCAACGTCAGCCAGCGCATCCGCTGCGCCGACCGGATCGGCCAGGAGCTGTTCGTGATCAAGCCTTCGGGCGTCTCGTACGACGACCTGTCCGCAGACGCGATGGTGGTGTGCACCCTCGACGGCGTGAAGATCAACGACGGCACGCCCGAGAAGCTGCAGCCCTCGAGCGACACCGCCGCCCACGCGTACGTGTACCGCAACATGGACCACATCGGCGGCGTGGTGCACACGCACTCCACCTATGCCACAGCCTGGGCAGCCCGCGGCGAGTCCGTGCCCTGCGTGCTGACCATGATGGCCGACGAGTTCGGCGGCGACATCCCCGTCGGCCCGTTCGCGCTCATCGGCGACGACTCCATCGGCCAGGGCATCGTCGAGACCCTCAAGGACTCCCGCAGCCGCGCCGTCCTCATGCAGAACCACGGCCCGTTCACCATCGGCAAGGACGCCCGCGACGCCGTCAAGGCTGCGGTGATGTGCGAGGAGGTGGCGCGGACGGTGCACATCGCCAAGCAGCTGGGCGATCTCATCCCCATCCCGCAGGAGAAGATCGACTCGCTGTTCGACCGCTACCAGAACGTCTACGGCCAGCCCGCCAAGGGCTGACCAGGCCTCACCAGATCGAGACGCCGCGCCCCATCCCGAAGTAGCGCCAACCCGCGTCGCTCCATCGGCGCGGGTTGAGCACGTTGCGGCCGTCGATCACGTTGGCGGCGGCCGGCAGGTGCACCAGCTGCGCCGGGTCGAGCTCCACGAACTCCCTCCACTGCGTGAGCACCATCACCACGTGGGCGTCGCGGACCGCCTCCTCGACGGTGTCGCTCACGTTGAGCTCCGGCTGCCGCTCGCGCAGCAGGTCCCCCGCGGCGGGGTCGACGACGGCGAGCTCGGCCCCCCGCGACCACAGCCGCCCGGCGATGTCGAGGGCCGGTGAGTCGCGCAGGTCGTCGGTGTCGGGCTTGAACGTGATGCCCAGCACCGCCACCTTCTTCCCGGCCAGCCGCCCGCCGACGGCCTCCTCCGCGAGCGAGACCGCATGGTCGCGACGGCGGCGGTTGATGGCGTCCACCTCGCGCAGGAACGTGAGGGCCTCGTCAACGCCCAGCTCCCCGGCGCGGGCCATGAACGCCCGGATGTCCTTGGGCAGGCAGCCGCCGCCGAACCCGATGCCCGCCTGGAGGAACTTCTTCCCGATCCGGTCGTCGTAGCCGATGGCCTCGGCCAGCCGGGTCACGTCTCCGCCGGTCGCGTCGCACAGCTCGGCCATCGCGTTGATGAACGAGATCTTGGTGGCCAGGAACGAGTTGGCGGCCACCTTCACCAGCTCCGCCGTCGGGTAGTTCGCCACCACGAGCGGGGTTCCCTCGCCCAACGGGACGGCGTAGCACTCGTCGAGGATCTCCTTCGCGACGGCGCCGCGGGCCAGGTCGTCCGGCAGCCCGTAGACCAGGCGGTCCGGGTGGAGGGTGTCGGCCACCGCGTAGCCCTCGCGCAGGAACTCGGGGTTCCACGCCAGCAGCAGGTCCTTGCCCGAGGCCGCCAGCGCCTGCTCGATCTCCTGCGCGGTGCCGACGGGGACGGTCGACTTGCCCGCCACCAGCACCGGCCGGCCGCCAGGGGCCACCTCCGCGTGCTCGATGATGGTCGCGACGGCGGCCCGCACGTAGGTCATGTCCGCGCCCAGCCGGCCCTTGAGCTGCGGCGTGCCGACGCCGATGAAGTGGATCTCCGCGTCGCGGATCTCGGCGGGATCGGTGGTGAAGCGGAGCCTGCCGGACCGGACGTGGCGGGCAAGGAGGGCGGGGAAGTCCGGCTCGTGGAACGAGGGCTTCCCCTGCGCCAGCAGCGCCACCTTGGCCTCGTCGACGTCCAGACCCACGACGTCGTGGCCGAGCTCGGCCATGCATGCCGCGTGCACGGCCCCGAGGTAGCCGCATCCGATCACAGAGATTCGCATGGCCCCTAGGCTATCCAGACCTCCCGTCGCTCCGCCCCGACGACCATGAGCGACTGGTCACTTCGCTCGAGTGGCGCCTCCAGCGAGTCCCGGGCGATGCCCGCACTTCGGGCCAATTCGGGCCCGCCGTGGCGTGCCGGGCCCAGGCAGGCAAAGATGGGGGTGGGGTACAACAACGGAGGTTTACATCGTGGAAAACGTGACCGCGCGCGACACCATCGTCGGTGGCAACACGTCGCTCGGCATCGAGCTCGGCTCGACCCGGATCAAGGCGGTCCTCATCGGGCCGGACCACCAGCCGCTGGCCACCGGGGGCCACGAATGGAAGTCGAAGCTCGAGAACGGGTTCTGGACCTACGACGTCGACGCCGTCTGGGCCGGGATCCAGGCCGCCTACGCGGACCTCGCCGCCGCCGTCGAGGCCAGCCACGGGGTGGAGTTGGAGACAGTCGGGTCCATGGGCTTCTCGGCCATGATGCACGGCTACATGGCCTTCGACGAGTCCGGCGCCCTGCTGGTGCCCTTCCGCACGTGGCAGAACACCACCACCGGGGAGTCCGCGCACGCCCTCACCAAGCTGTTCCAGTACAACATTCCTCAGCGCTGGAGCATCGCGCACCTCTACCAGGCAGTGTTGAACGGCGAGGCGCACGTGGGCCGGATCGACTACCTGACCACGCTGGCCGGCTACGTGCACTGGCGCCTCACCGGCCAGCGGTCGCTGGGCGTCGGCGACGCCAGCGGCATGTTCCCCATCGACACGTCCACCGGCCAGTTCCACCAGGCGATGCTCGCCCAGTTCGACGCGCTGCTGGCGGACCACGGCTACGGGTGGAGGCCCGCCGACATCCTTCCCGCGGTGCTGCCCGCAGGACAGCAGGCCGGCTCGCTCACCGACGACGGGGCCCGCCTGCTCGACCCGTCCGGCCGGCTGCGCCCCGGAGTCCCGTTCGCCCCGGCTGAGGGCGACGCGGGCACCGGGATGGTGGCCACCAACGCCGTCGCACGCCGCACGGCCAACGTGTCCGCCGGGACCAGCATCTTCGCGATGGTGGTCCTGGAGGGCCCGCTCAAGGCCCTGCACGAGGAGATCGACCTGGTCACCACCCCGGCAGGGGACCTGGTTGCCATGGCGCACTGCAACAACGGCGCGGTGGACCTCCAGGCCTGGGTGGGGCTGTTCGGCGAGGCCGCCGCGGCGCTCGGAGCCCAGGTGGACACCAACGCCCTGTTCCAGACGCTGTACACGGCCGCCCTTGAGGGCGACGCCGACGGCGGCGGCATGCTGGCCTACAACTACCTGGCGGGTGAACACGTCGTCGGCCTCGAAGCGGGCCGCCCGATGTTCGTGCGCACCCCGCACAGCTCGTTCACGCTGGCCAACTTCATGCGCACCCACCTGTACGCGGCGCTGGGCGCGCTGCGGGTGGGCATGGACATCCTGCTCAAGGACGAGGGCGTCGAGTTGGACTCGATGTTCGCCCACGGAGGCCTGTTCAAGACCAAGGGCGTGGCGCAGCGGTTCCTCGCCGCAGCCATGAACACGCCGGTGTCGGTGGGCGAGATCGCCGGGGAGGGCGGCGCCTGGGGCATGGCCCTGTTGGCGTCGTTCCTGCGCTCCGACGAAGAGTCGCTGGCCGGCTGGCTGGCGTCGTCGGTCTTCGGTGGGGCGGCGATCGACACGGTCGATCCGGTCCGCGCCGACGTCGAGGGCTTCGACCGGTTCATGGACCGCTACCGCGCCGGGCTGCCCATCGAGCGCGCCGCGGTGGACACGCTGCACTGACCCCCTGCGCCCGGCCCCGCGGTGTCGCATGGCCTGCGGGGTCTGGGGTGGGGGATGGGTTGAGCACGACTTCGGAGTCGCTGCGGCTGGAACGATCAAATCGGTCCATTTGGGCGTTGAGTCCGAAGTCCGGCTCAAACCACCCTGGCGAGAGCCGTGTCCGGCTCAAACCACCCCGGCGAGAGCCGTGTCCGGCTCAACGCCCGACGGTGGGGGGCGTGGTCCGGCGCACCGCTGACCGCCCAGCCCGGCGACGGCGGCTCAGGTTGGGGTCGCCACGCCGTCGATGCGAGAATGACCCTCATGCAATCCCTCCCCGCGCTCCTGGACGCCCGGCTGCGTGACCTCACCGGCGTCGACCCCGAGATGCGTCCCGCCACCAAGCCCCAGTTCGGACACTTCCAGTCCAATGTCGCACTCCGTCTGGCCAAGCAGGAGGGGCGCCCGCCCCGCGAGGTCGCGGCGGACATCGTCGAGCGTCTCGACGTCGAGGACCTGTGCGAGCCGCTGGAGATCGCGGGCCCGGGCTTCATCAACTTCCGCATGCGCTCCGACGTGCTGGCGGCCGCGGCCACCGCGCTCCTCGAGGACCCGCACGGCGGCATCAACCCCGTCGCCTACCCGCAGCGCGTCGTCATCGACTACTCGGCCCCCAACGTCGCCAAGCAGATGCACGTGGGGCACCTCCGGACCACCATCATCGGAGACTGCTTCAACCGCGTGCTCAGCGCCCTCGGCCACACCGTCATCCCCCAGAACCACATCGGCGACTGGGGCACGCAGTTCGGGATGCTGATCGAGCAGGTCCTCGACGAGGGCATCGACGCCGGGGCACTGACCCTCGACGAGGCCGACGCCCTCTACAAGCGGGCCGCCGCCCGCTTTCGCGAGGACGAGGAGTTCGCCACCCGGGCGCGGGCCCGCGTGACGGTGTTCCAGGGCGGCGACGAGGAGTCGCTGGCCATCTGGCGCCAGCTCGTCGAGATCTCCAAGCCCGCGTTCAACGAGGCGTACCGACGCCTGGGAATCCTGCTCACCGACGACGACCTCGCGGGCGAATCCACCTACAACGACGACCTCCCCGTGCTCGTGCGCGAGCTCGAGGAGTCCGGTGTCGCCGTCGTCGACGACGGCGCGCTGTGCGTGTTCGTCGAGGGCTTCGAGGCGCCGCTGATCGTCCGCAAGCGCGACGGCGGCTACGGCTACGCCACCACCGACCTCGCCGCGATCCGCCGTCGGGTCCGCGAGCTCAAGGCGGACCGCATCATCTACGTCACCGACGCCCGGCAGGGCGGGCACTTCGCCCAGATGTTCGCCGCCGCCCGCAAGGCGGGGTTCCTCCCCGGCGACGTGACGGCCCAGCACGTCGGATACGGCATGGTGCTCGGCCGCGACGGCAAGCCGTTCAAGACCCGCGACGGCTCGGCCGCGACGCTCGGCTCCCTCCTGGACGCGGCCGAGGAGGTGGCCGCCCCCAACATCGCGCTGGCCGCCATCAAGTACGCGGACCTGTCCAACGGTCTGCAGAAGGACTACACCTTCGACGCCGAGCGCATGGTCCAGACCACCGGCGACACCGGTCCTTACCTGCAGTACGCCCACGCCCGCGTCAGCCAGATCCTGCGCAAGGCGGAGGCCGAGGGCATCGGCTGGGGCTCGGTGACCACCCTCGACGAGCCGGCCGAGCAGCAGCTCGCCCTGCTGCTCAGCGGGTTCGGGGAGGTCGTCGACGAGGTGGCCCAGAGCCTGCAGCCGCACAAGCTCTGCGCGTACCTCTACGACCTGGCCGGGGCGCTGGCCACGTTCTACGAGGCCTGTCCCGTGCTGCGCTCGGAGGGCGACGTGCGCGCCTCGCGGCTGGCGCTGTGTGCCGCCACGCAGCAGGTCCTGGCGCGCGGTCTGCACCTTCTGGGGATCGACGCACCCGAACGCATGTGACATGACAGACGGCGGGCGGCCCTTCGAGGGGCCGCCCGCCGTCGCCGTTCCAGGCCTCTGCTACTCGGTGTCCGCCACATCCGCGGGGTTGGCGTCGGCCACCGCAGGGATCATCGACAGCACGTCGGGATGCTCGACGGCGTCCTTCGCGGCCAGCGCCGCCCCGATGATCCCGGCGCGGTTGCGCAGCTTTGCCGGGACCATGGGCGTCTTGAGGTTCAGCAGGGGGCCCCACTTGTCCCAGTCCTTGGAGACTCCGCCGCCGGTGACGAAGAGGTCCGGGGAGAACAGCATCTCGACGTGGCTGTAGTAGGGCTGCAGGCGTGTGGTGGCCCACTCCTCGTAGCTGAGCCCCTCCTTGTCCTTGATCGACGAGGCGGCGCGCTTCTCCGCGTCGTAGCCGTCGAGCTCCAGGTGGCCGAGCTCGGCGTTGGGGATCAGCACGCCGCGATAGATGATGGCCGAGCCGATTCCGGTGCCCAGGGTGGTGAGGATCACCAGGCCCGGGTGGTCCTTCGCGGCGCCGAAGTGCACCTCCGCCAGGCCTGCCGCGTCGGCGTCGTTGACCAGCACCACCTTGCGGCCCAGCTTGTCCTCGAAGTACTCGTCGGCCTTGAAGCCGTTCCACTTCTGGTCGAGGTTGGCCATGAACGGCACCTTGCCGTGCAGAACCGGCGCCGGGATCGTGAGGCCCACCGGGTTGTCGCCGATGACCCCGGCGAAGTGCTCGATGATCTCGCCGACGACGCCCGCGACGGCCTTGGGCGTCGACTTCTCGGGGGTGGGGATGCGCAGGCGGGCCGCCGCGAAGTCTCCCTTGTCCAGATCAACGGGCGCGCCCTTGATGCCCGAACCGCCAACGTCGATACCCAGGAAGATGCTCATGCGCGAAATCGTAGCGTTAGCGGCGCCGGTGACGGTGGCGGCTGCCGGATCACACCGCGACGACGGCGGCCCGCGCGTCCCTTCCCCGGGCGAGCTGCTCGTCGAACAGATGGCGGGCCACTGCCTGGTCGAGGTGGTAGACGCGCAGCGACACCGGCCCGTCGGTGGTGTGCACGGCGACGGTGGCGAGCCCGAGCCTTCTCTGGAGCGGGCCCTGGTGCAGGGAGAGCGACTGCATCCGCCGGTGCGGCACGATCGTCATGGCATGCTCGACGAGCCCGTGGCGGGCCACCAGCACGTCCTCGCCCACGCCCCAGGTGTGCTTGGCGTGGGAGATGGGGGTGAGCCACCGGGCCCGAGCGGGTTGGGGTGTGGGCAGGATGAGGTTCAGGTCCACCTCCGGCCAGATGGCGTGCAGCACCGTGACCACGTCGGCCCACCTCCCGAAGGGCAGCACCACCGAGTTCGAGGAACTGCTCTCCTCGCCGGACGCGTCGCCGTAGCCGAGCACGGTCACTGTGACCCGGTACAGGCCGGTGACGCGCTGGAGCAGGTCCTGATGGACGACCACGCCCTGGATCCGGTCCGGGCGGAGCCCCTGCGCGGTGGTGGACCCCAGCCCGCGGGAGATGCGCAGCGTGTCTGCGCGCCGGCTCATCCTGAAGCCCCAGTTGCGCCCGACGTTGGACCAGGCCCAGCCGGCGAAGGCCAGCAGGGCGCCGACGAAGGTGACCGACGTCTCCGTCCAGACCGACGTGCCGATCACGAGCCCCGCGACGATCAGCGCCGCCACGGCCGGCGTCGACACCGCGGTGCCCAGGATCAGCGTGGCCGGTGACACGGCGTGCACCAGCTCCTCCGGCTCATCGTCGGGCGTAACCGCGACGGGGGTGGTGGAGCTGCCGGTCTCCAGTTCCTCGGGGGACGGCGCGGCCACCGGCCCGCTCCTCGCCCGCGCCATGCGGGACAGGAGGTGCTCACGCAGCGACTCGGCCCGCGATCTGGTGAGGAACGCCAGGCTCAGGCCGCCGGCGCCGCCCACGTCGATATGCACCTTCGCCAGCCCCAGCAGGCGGGCGACGAACGGCTGCGCGATGTCCACGGACTGCACCTTGGTGTAGTCCACGCGCGACGACGACCGCGAGATGAAGGCGCGTTCGACGCGGAACTCCTCGTCGTCGACGATGAACGCGGTGGTGCGCCACGCGAAGATGCCGTACACGCCGGCCACCAGGGCTGCACCGAGCGCCACCAACCCGAAGAGCAGCGCCTGGCTGGTCAGTGACTCGAGGCCGCTCTCGAGCTCCCGGATGAAGAACACCACGGATGCGGCGAGCACGATCCCGCTGTGCGCCAGGCCGGTCAGCGGGCTGGGCCGCTCGACGACCTTCTCCGCCACCGTGGCCGGGGCAGCTGGGGTGGGGTCGGTCATCAGATCCCGGCCTGCTGCGTCTCTCCGCGCTCGATCAGGCGGTCGCGCAGGGCCGCGGCGTCGCTGGGGGAGAGGCCGGGAATGGAGACGCTGCCCTGAGTGGAGGAAGTGATCATCTCCACGGTGGCAAGCTTGAAGGCGCGGTCGATGGGTCCCGAGTGCAGCTGCACCAGCTGCATCCGGCCGTAGGGCACGCACACGAGCCGTCGGTGGAACAGCCCGCTGGTGAGGTAGACGTCGGTGTCGCGCTCGGCGTAGCCCCAGCGTCGGAAGGAGCGGGGAGCGCGGATCAGCCGCCAGGCCAGCATCGCCGCCCACGCGGCCACCACCGCCCAGCCGAGCCACGACGGGCCGAGCAGGAACGCGGCCACGGCCGGCACCGCGAAGAACACGGTCCACACGATGGGGATCAGGGTCAGTTTCATCCGCAGGTAGTTGGGAGAGAGGCGCTGCCACTGAGTGCCGGGAGGGGCGAACAGGGTGTCGGTCACCGGATGAACCGCTCGTAGCGCCGCCGGTCCATGCCAGGTCCGACCACCTTCACCTCGCCCATGATGACGGTGCCGATGAGGTTGATCCGGATCCCGTCGGGCCGCGGGAGCAGACCCTGCACTTTCGACTCGGCCATGATCAGGCTCAGCCCGGAGATGTTGACGTCCACACCCTCGGGGACCCGGATCTTGACCTCGCACATGCCGCCGCCCACGTGCAGGTTGATGTCGCGTTGCTCGAATGCCGCGCCGACCAGATCCAGGCGGATCTCCCCGAGCCAGGCGTTCAGGTTCACCGTCGAGGCCACCAGGCCGACCCGGCCGGGGTTGTAGGTGGACATGAACGAGTTCCCGCCGGTGAACGCCCCGGTGGTGAGTGCGCCGTAGGCCGGGGCGGCGGGAACGTGCGGGGTGGGCTGGGGCGCTGGTGTCGCGGCGTAGTGGGGCATCGGCGCGGGCGGAGGGGGCCTGTCGAACGCGACGAGGTCTGTGGTGAGCGAGTTGAGGTCGCCGAACGTCTTCGCGTCGTACGCGCGGGCGATCCGCTCGGCATGCTCGTCGAAGGTGAGCCGCCCGTCGGCGTAGGCGGTGTTGAGCAGCGTCGCGACGACCTCGCGGTCCTGGTCTGCGCAGCGCAGCACGTCGAGGCGGTTGGGTTCGGACATGCCCCCAGTCTAGGACCGTCTC
>JAPUEL010000098.1 GCA_027492545.1 Propionibacteriaceae bacterium | reverse complement strand
ACCTCAGCCAGCGGAAGCGGACCTCCGCAGCACCTCAGCCAGCGGAAGCGGACCTGCGCGGCCCTTCAGCCAGCGGGTGGGACCCCACCCTCTCCCTCCGCGGTGCAGGTGAGGGCTACTTCCCGGTCATGTCCCTGGGGATCACCCAGGCGTCGAAGTCCTCGCCGCTCACCCCGTTGGCCAGCGCCGACTCCCTCAGCGACGTGCCCTCCTTGTGCGCCTGCTTGGCGATCTTGGCCGCCTTGTCGTAGCCGATGTGCCGGTTGAGCGCGGTGACGAGCATCAGGTTGGTCGAGAGGTTGTGCTCGATGCGCGCCAGGTTGGGCTCGATGCCCACCGCGCAATGCTCGGTGAACGACAGCGCCCCGTCGGCCAGCAGCCGGATGCTCTCGAGCACCGCGTGCGCCATCACGGGCTTGAACACGTTGAGCTGGAAGTTGCCCTGGCTGCCGGCGAACCCGACGGCGGCGTCGTTGCCGAACACCCGCGCCGCGACCATGGTCAGCGCCTCGGACTGGGTGGGGTTCACCTTGCCGGGCATGATCGAGCTGCCCGGCTCGTTCTCCGGGATGTTCAGCTCGCCGATGCCGTTGCGCGGCCCGCTGGCGTACCACCGCACGTCGTTGGCGATCTTCATCAGCGCCCCGGACAGCACGCGCAGCTCGCCGCTGACCTCGACGAGCGAGTCATGGGCGCTGAGGGCCGCGAACAGGTTCTCGGCCTGCCGGAACTCCAGCCCGGTCTCCGCGGTGATCTTCTCCGCGGCCAGGCGCCCGAAATCGGGGTGGGCGTTGAGGCCGGTGCCGACGGCGGTGCCGCCGATCGCCAGATCCCGCGCCCGCGCATCCGCGTGGCGCACCCCCTCGACGGCGAAGTCAAGCTGCGCCACCCAGCCGCCGAAGACCTGCCCGAGGCGCACCGGGGTGGCGTCCTGCAGATGCGTGCGGCCCACCATGATCACGTCGTCGTACTGCTCGGCCTTGGCCGCCAGCACGTCGCGGAGCCTGGCGATGGCCGGGTAGAGCCGCTCGTTCAGCTCGGTCACCACGGCGATGTGCATGGCGGTGGGGAAGGTGTCGTTGGAGGACTGGCCGCGGTTGACGTCGTCATTGGGGTGCACGGGCGCCTTGGAGCCGCGCACCCCCCCGGCGAGCTCGATGGCGCGGTTGGAGATCACCTCGTTGGAGTTCATGTTGGACTGGGTTCCGGAGCCGGTCTGGAACACCACCAACGGGAAGTGATCGTCGAGGCGGCCCGCGATCACGTCGTCGGCCGCGCGGGCGATCAGTTCGGCCTTGTCTGCGGCCAGCTCGCCCAGCTCGGCGTTGGCCTGGGCCGCGGCCTTCTTCAACACGCCGAGGGCGCGGATCATGGCGCGTCCCCAGACGAAGGTGTCTCGGCCGATGTCGAAGTTGTGCAGGCTGCGCTGCGTCTGCGCGCCCCAGTAGCGGTCGTCGTCGACCGGGACCTCGCCCATGGAGTCGGTTTCAATGCGGGTGCTCATGGGCCCAACCTACCCGCGCCGAGTTGCGTCAGGGCACAAAAAAGAGCCCGACCGCTGCCCTTGGGGGGGCGGCAGCGGTCGGGCGGTCTTTGGTGACACCATCGGCGTCGCGATAACAGTACCCGATCCGGCACCCCTCGCGCGCACTCCCAGTACTGGGTTTTTCAGTTCTTGAAGATTTCTTGATCCATCACGACAACGCCCCCTGTCAGCGAGGTGTCACGCCCCGGAAACCCTTCAGCCGAAGGCTGTTGAGGACCACGAACACGCTCGAGAACGCCATCGCCGCGCCGGCGATGATGGGGGTCAGCATCCCCAGGGCGGCCAAGGGGATGGCGGCGGTGTTGTAGCCGAAGGCCCACACCAGGTTGGACTTGATGGTGCGCAGCGTGGCCCGCGACAGCCGCACCGCGTCGACGGCGGCCATGAGGTCGTGCCGCATGAGCGTGATGTCTCCCGCCGCGATGGCCGCGTCGGTCCCCGTGCCCATGGCGATCCCCAGGTCCGCCTGCGCGATGGCGGCCGCGTCGTTGACGCCGTCGCCCACCATGGCCACCTGCCGGCCCGCGGCTTGCAGCTCCTTGATGGCGGCCACCTTGCCCTCCGGCGTCACTCCCGCCCGCACGTCGTCGATGCCGACCTGCGCGGCGACTGCGCGCGCGGTGCGCTCGTTGTCGCCCGACAGCAGCACCGGGTGCAGACCCAGCGCCTTGAGCTCGCGGATGGCCGCGGCGGCCGACTCCTTGACGGTGTCGCCGACGATGATCCGGCCGAGGATGCGGGACTCGTCGGCCACCTCCACCACGCTGCCCACCTGCTCGGCCTGCCAGGCCACGGGGGCCAGCCCGAGGTCCGTCATGAAGGCGGCCGAGCCGGCGAAGATCGCACGCCCGTCGACCACGCCCCGCACGCCGCGTCCGGGCACGTTGACGAAGTCGACGACGGCACCAGGGCGCTCCACCTCGGCCACGATGGCCTGCGCGATGGGGTGCTCCGAGCCGGACTCGACGGCGGCCGCGAGCTCCAGCAGCTCCTCGCGGGTGACGTCGTCGGCCGTCTCGACGCCGGCCACGGACATCTGTCCGCTGGTGAGGGTGCCGGTCTTGTCGAAGACCACGGTCTCGACGCGTCGGGCGCGCTCCAGCACCTGCGGCCCGCGGATCACGGTGCCGAGCTGGGCGCCGCGGCCGGTGCCCACCATGAGCGCCGACGGCGTGGCCAGCCCGAGCGCGCACGGGCAGGCGATGATCAGCACGGCGATGGCCGCCGAGAGCGACATCGTCACCCCGTTGCCCACCAGCAGGTGGCCCGCCAGGGTCAGCGCGGCGATCACCAGCACGATCGGCACGAAGATGCCGGAGACCTTGTCAGCTAGGCGCTGCACCTCGGCCTTGCCTGTCTGCGCCTCCTCCACCATGGCCGCGATCCTCGCCAGCTGCGACTGGGCACCGACGGCGGTGGCGCGCATCACCAGCCGCCCCGTCGTGTTGACCGAGCCGCCCACCACGGCCGACCCGGGCTCCACCTCCACCGGCAGCGACTCGCCGGTCATGATGGAGGCGTCGACGGCGGAGCGCCCCTCCACCACCTCGCCATCCGCCGCGACCTTCTCGCCGGGCCGCACCACGATCAGATCCCCCACGCGCAGCGTCTTGGCGTCCACGCGGCGCTCCCCGCCGTCGACCACGACGGTGGCCTGTTTGGCCCCCACCTCGAGCAGGGCGCGCAGCGCGGCCCCCGACTCGGTCTTGGCGCGGGCCTCGATCCAGCGTCCCAGGAGGAGGAAGGAGATGATGGTGACGGCGGCCTCGAAGTAGATGAAGCCGCGCGCGTCCTGTTGGCTGAGGCTGAGCGAGAACTCGTGCTTCATGCCGATCATCCCGGCGTGGCCGAAGATCATGGCGTAGAGGGACCACGCGTAGGCCGTGAGGGTGCCCATGGACACCAGCGTGTCCATGGTGGTGGTGCCGTGCCGGGCGTTGGTCCACGCCGCCTGGTGGAAGCTGCGGCCCAGCCACAGCACGACCACGCTGGAGAGCACCAGCGCCACCCACTGCCAGGCGGGGAACTGGAGGGCCGGCACCATGGACACGACGACGACGGGGACGCTCAGCGCGAAGGACCACAGCACGCGCGGCTTGAGCGCGGCCGCTTCGTCGGCCTTCTCCGCCTCGGGCACCGGCAGTGTGGCGCCGTAGCCGGCCTGGGCCACCACCTCCATGAGCCGCTGCGCGGTGATGCCCGTGGGCGCCTCGACGGTGGCCCGTTCGGTGGAGTAGTTGACGGTGGCGGTGACGCCGTCGACCTTGTTGAGCTTCTTCTCGATCCGGGCCGCGCACGAGGCGCAGGTCATGCCCTGGATGTCGAGCTGGATGGTGGAACCGGCCATGGTGCTGCCTCGTATCGATTTCAGGGCGCGGCTGAACGCGCGGAGACGCTGAGGAGATCAGGGCGCCACGGTGGGCACCCGCAGGTGGGGAGCGGGGCGTGCCCGCCGGGCGTCAGGCCTCGACGACGGAGTAGCTGCCCGCTTCGCGGACGGCCTCGATGATCGCGTCGAAGGGGATGCGCTCCGAGGACTCGACGAGCATCGAGCCGCCTTCCATGGTGACGGACACGTTGTCCACGCCCGCGACCTCGGAGACCTCCTCGGTGACATGGTTGACGCAGTTGCCGCAGGTCATGCCGGAGACGGTGTACTTGCTGATCATGGTGTGAATCCTCTCGTGGGTCAGCGGACGAGCCGCTTGATGGCCTGCATCGCTTCGTCGATCTTCTCCTCGGCCTCCGGCCCGCCCTGGCGGGCGGCGTCGGCGACGCAGTGGGAGAGGTGATCGTTGAGAAGGCCGAGCGAGACCGCCTTGAGGGCGCTGGTGACGGCGGTGACCTGGGTGAGGATGTCGATGCAGTACTGATCCTCCTCCACCATGCGCGCGATCCCGCGCGTCTGGCCCTCGATCAGCTTGAGCCGGCGAAGGTACGCCGCCTTCTCCGGGGTGTAGCCGTGCGTGGCATGGCAGCTGGCGTCAATGGTCTCGGTCATCGGTCCCCCTTCTCGCGACCCAGAATACCCCACGGGGGTATCGGATTCAACTGCTCTCATCATGACATGACGAGGCCTCGGGCCCGCGGGCGGGGTCGGCTAGGGCGTGTCTCCTTATGCGTGAAGCCAGAGGGTGATCGCGCGTAGGACAACG
>JAPUEL010000097.1 GCA_027492545.1 Propionibacteriaceae bacterium | reverse complement strand
CACTGAGCCTCGATCCGTTCCTTCCGGGCATGGGTGCGGAACTGATCGCCGCCGCCTGGGATCTGGCTGGTTATCCGAACTCCGGCCGGCTCGCCTCGGCTGCCGGGCTCGTGCCCGTCCCGCGAGACTCCGGCCGTCGCACCGGGAACCTGCACCGGCCGATGCGCTACTCGCGGAAGCTGCGCCGGGTGTTCTACCTCTCCGCGTCGGCCGCCATGATGCGCGAGGGACCCAACCGTGACTACTACCTCAAGAAACGCGGACAGGGACACAGACACGTCCAAGCACTCATCGCGCTCGCCCGCCGACGCGTCGACGTCCTGTGGGCGCTACTCCGCGACAACAGGCCCTTCGAACTCGCCCCACCCATGCGAGAACCCGTGGCCCGAACGGCTTGACAAAGTCATTGAGAATCCACCGATGAGCCTGGATGGTGTGCGGGCGTCGTGACGCAGAAATGCCTCTCTGACCGGGAAGAAATAGAGCTTTTCTAAGGTCTTATTCGTCCGATTCGAGAGGTATCTCGTAGATGCAATTCAGGCACGCTCCTGCCGCGGTGTCGGCAGTGTTTGACGATCCGAATCTCGTGTCGGTCGCGGGCCTTATCCCACTGCTCAGGCTCGCGCAGTGTGCCGGGCTGGCATAGCTGGCTCAGGGGCGGTTGAGCGTGCCGACGGACAAGGGCTCCCATGCGGGCGCGAAGGTGATGGCGCTGGTGGCGGGGATGTGCGCTGGGGCGGACTCGATCGACGATATGAACCTGCTCCGACATGGCGGGATGGGCCGGTTGTTCGACCGGGCGTACGCGCCGTTGACGCTGGGATCGGTCCTGCGTGCCGGTACCTTCAACGCGTCGTAGGAGTACCTTGGCCCAAGGCTGCGTTTGTGGATCAGGTCCACCATTGACACCTGACTAGGGACGGGCGTAGCTTTGATTGGGCAGAAGTTCGATCCCGCACATCGCTCATTGTGAGGGGCGACCCAACGGAGGGAAGTCTGACTAATGAACCGAGTTCGCACAGTATTTGTCGCCGCACTTGCGGTGCTTTTTGTTTCTGGGGTGCCGACAGGTGCAGGGGCTGCCCAGGATTCTACCGGGTGGATCACGCACAACGCCCTGTACAACCTCGTCGGTTGCGGCGTGTACAGCGATTGGAACACTGCCCGCAGGGTTGCCACGTCCACTGAGGCCTCACCATGCCCTGGCCAGGTCCAGGCCGGGATAAAGGTCGGCTCGTCGACCTATGTTTATGGCCTCTGGTACAACTACCAGTCTCAGGTGGTCGCGGACCGGACGGGCAGCGCCCACTGGTCCGCCTATCGGACCTAGTGTTGACGGTGGGTGCGGTGACCGGCGGGGGGCGGAGGTGACTTCAAGTCCCACCGAGTCGATAGCGGCGCGGGTACGAGGTGCGCTGGTGGCGGTCTCGCTTGGTGTAGCGGCGCTTCTTCTCGTCGCCTGTGGCCAGTCGAATGACGGGTCCGGGACTGACCCGGCGCAGGACGGTGGCCTCTTCGATGAGCGAATCGGGGCGGAGATCGAGGACGCGACTGCCAATGGTGCGAGCGCGGATCAGCTGGCCCTGCTTGAGCGGGCGCGGGGCGAGGGTGAGGTGACGATCGAGACGGCTCGGCAGGCGCGACGGGCGTATGCCGAGTGTGCGACTGCTGCCGGGGTGGAGGTGACGTTCGACGAGACGACTCGCCCCGATGGTTGGGTGAGCTGGGTGACGATCGTTGATGGCTCCGGCGCGGCCAACACGGAGCAGATCGCCCGTGACTGCGAGCGCAGGGAAGCACTGTGGGTGATCGTGCTGTACAGCACGCAGCCGGCCACCGAGCAGGCGACTGCCGACTACCTCGATCAGCAGGCACCGGTGCTGCGTTCCTGCTTGGAGGAAGCCGGTTTCCAGCCCGAACCGGACGCCACTGGGATGGAACTCGCCATCTTGACTACGAGAGCGGACGATCCGGTAATGCGCGAGACGGGGGTTATGTGCCTTCAGCAGATCGGCATCGATGGCTTCTGATGAGTGCCGGCGGCAGGTCCCGTGTAGTCGTGGCCGTGCTCGCTCTCGGGGCGCCGTTGCTCGTCGGCGTGGTCCTGGCGGTTTGGGCGCTGGCTGATTCCCCGCTGCAGTCCGCGACGCGGCCACAGCCCTTGATCGGGACGGTCGAGCTGGCTGAGCGCCGCGATGTGGAGCTGACTTCGGTGACGCTGATCCCGGCTGAGCCGTACCCCGTTGTGAGTCAGTCGACGGGGACGGTGACCGCATTGTCGATCACTTCCGGGGAGGCGATCGGCTCTGGGGCGACGGCCTTGGCTGTCGATGGCCGGCCAGTGGTGGCGTATGTCTCGGCTGCGCCGCTTTACCGGGACATCGTTGAGGGACTGGAGGGTGATGATGTCGCGGCGGCTCAGCGGCTACTGGCTGATCTGGGTCATCTCGACGCAGTGGACGGACGTGCCGGCTCGCCGACTACGGCCGCGATCCGCGCCTTCAACGCTGCCCAAGGATACGGTGAGGACAACGGTGTCCTCGCGGTTGGGTCGCTGTTGTGGGTCCCGGAGGGTAGTGCTGCGCCGCAGTCCGTGACGATACGCGTCGGGCAGCTCGTCGCACCGCAAACGGAGTTGTACATGACGGCCTCGGGCGAGGATCGCATCGAGGTCGGTGCACCCGAGGCCGACGTCGACCGTCTGCTGACCGTTGGCTCGGTCACAGCGACCCTTGGGTCCGGGCAGACCACCCTCACCGATCCCGCGGACATCGAGGCTATCAAGACTGTGCTCGGTGGCGAGACCACAGCCGGTGCGGCTCTCGAGTCCATCACGCCACGGACGGTCGGCACGGTGCCGGCCAGTGCAGTTGTGGTGGGAACCGATGGAGTGGCCTGCTTCTTCACGGACCTTCAGGGACCGGGGACTCGGATCGATGCAGCTGCCGGTTCGTTCGGGCTGGTCGACGTCGACGCCGATCTCATTGGGACACCAGTGCTGATCAATCCGCGTACGACGCGGGAGGATCTGGCATGCGACTCGTAGCCGAGGGTCTCCACTTCAGCTATCCGGGTGGAGACCGGTCTGTTCTGGCAAACCTGTCGTTCGAGGTTCAATCGGGCACGAGCGCGGCGATCATCGGCCCGTCGGGTTCGGGCAAGACCACGCTGTTGTCCGTGCTCGGAGGCCTTCTTCCCCCGCAGCGGGGCCTTTTCCGTTGCACGGACGACGACGGCCTCGATCATGCGCCTGCCGACGTCGCGACCTGGGTGCTCCAGACAGTCTCGCTGCTCCCCGAGCGGAGCGTGAGAGACAACGTGTGTCTGGGCGCCTACCTCGACGGCACTCCGCGCGATCTGGCCCGCGAACGGGCGGCGGATGCTCTTGCCGTCGTGGGCCTGGCCGACCGTGCCAGCGAGCCGGCCGGGGTGCTCTCCGGTGGTGAGGGGCAGCGTGTCGCAATCGCACGGGCCCTCGCCTCGAGGCGGCCGCTGATCTTCGCCGACGAGCCCACCGGCCAGCTGGACGCCTCGACCACCGCTGCGGTGCTCGATGCATTCTTTGCACTGGCGTCACGGACGATCGTGCTGATCACTCACGACGAGACGGCCGCGGCCCGGTGCGACATCGTCTGGCACCTGGTGGATGGGACGCTGGTGCGATCAGAAGCCGGTCAGAAGGTGCGACGATGAGCGAGTCACCCTGGCCGGTCGGCTTGGCCGTCTCGGAGGGGGTGGCGAACGCGCGGTCCGGGCGCTGGGTCTCCCTCATCATCGTCGTGGCTGTGGCGTGGATTACGACCGGGGTTGGCCTGGCCAACGCGCTCGAGGTGAGTACTCTCTCTCGCGCCGAGGAAGAGTGGATCGCCGCGGGAGCATTCGTCATGTCGATCGAGCCCGCCTCCCACGAGACAGGCGCCCGCATCGATGTCGCTGCCTGCGAGCGGCTGAGCCAAACGGACGGGATTTCGGCCTCGTTCGCGGTGGCCGTGACCACTGCCACGATCGAACCGGCCAATGCGCCGGGCACGCTCACGACGCTAAGCGAGGTCTCGCCCGGAATCTATCCCTTCCTGGATGTCCGTGAACCGACCGGAGCTGGACTGGTGGCCACTGCCACCGCAGCAGGCCCGATTGGTCTCGCAGACGGCGAGGACACAATCTTCACGCGAACCGACGCCTCCGGAACCTCGACCCCCATGCGGGCCACCGCAGTGATCGTCGACCGCGCCGCCCTCAGCGCCGGCCTGGAAGGCTCCTTCATGCTGCCCGCCTTGCTGACCGGTGAGGCGGACTCGTGCCACGTCAGGACCGACGCAGCTCACATTGAGGCCGTCCCCACCTATGTGAGCCAGGCACTGTCTGCCCCAGACGGCACCTTGGCCATCGTTCGACCACTCCTGTCCACCAACACGTACGGCCTCGACTTCGCCACGGCCTACTCGAACCGGATCCTCACCGGAGCGTGGGCCGGCGGAACAGTGGCACTGACCGCACTATGGGCGCTAGTGCAACGGGCACGGCGAACACGTCACGCCATCTACCAAACATTCGGCGCGCACTCACGGGCAAGACTGACGATGCAGCTCACCGAATGGGCCGCCCTGTCACTCCCCGGGGCGACCTGGGGCTGGGGAATCGCGACATCCCTCGCGATCGGTCTAGGCGCCGACCCGGGCATCTCGCTGACTCAAATCACCCTGCAGATCATCGCCACCTGGTGTGCTGTGTCGATCGCGATCGTCGCCATCGCACTGATTCCCGTCGGGACACTACTCGATGCGTTGAAGGACCGCTCCTGAGCCCGGACCAGCCGCACAGGTGACAGGAGCATCACCAAATCAGCAACAGATCCCAGCCGTCTGCATAACCGGTTTGCGACCGACTGTAATGCCTCGCTGAGTCCTTAAGCTTGGCGTTTTACCGCCTCATCCACATGCTATGCCGCCGACTACTGCGTGGGCA
>JAPUEL010000096.1 GCA_027492545.1 Propionibacteriaceae bacterium | reverse complement strand
CAGACCAGGCCGGCCCATCAAATCCCAGGCTCGCCGATTAATCAGCGTTTCCCTAAAATCCGGCCAACAGTCACGGCGGGGTCCGCCACTGCCTCAAGTGGGAGAGCGGCGTCAAGGGCAAGTGACACCTCCTGGCTTCTAGTCCCCCACGCGGCCGTGAGCACGATCGCAGGCACGACACACACAGTGGACTGCTCGCAGTTCGAGCAACCGGCGGAGTGAACAGGAGCGCGACAAAAGGCTCCGTCTCTCCAGCTTGAGGTACCGAGGTAGAGCCCATACACGGGGGGCACCCGCAAGTCGAGTCCGGTTGCGACCAGTTGCCTACGTTGCTCCCCATTACGATAATCGAAGTCGATGTCCCATCTGGCCGCGAGCCGCTTCAGGCGCTTGGCTTGCACCAGCATCCCGAACGCTTCGCCATTCGAATCGATCCACCACCAAAGCCAATCCGCGCCAACCGCAAACTCCTGGTGATGCGTGAACTTCGCGAACTTCACGACGGGGAACGCGGCTGCAAGTATCAACTCCGTCATCGGCTCCTCTTGCCACGATTCGCCTGAAGCTTCGAACTTCGCCATCTGTTCTGCAGCGGCATATCTTGCGGCACGCAGCGCCTCATAGACAGGCGGATCAGTGGGAATCACAGAAGTAATGCTGGCAGCACCCGGCCAATAGATGCCGGTGACCCGCCGAGCACCTCCGGGGAATGCGGCTGCGACATGCCGCAACCGACCACACGACCCAGGCCCGAGGCCCCCACTGGGCGGGATCGGCGGAGCCGGTCCCTCGACTGTGGGCCACCTGGCCCTGGAGACGCTCGCTCGTCGGCACGTGCGAGCGCACGTCCGGCGGCATGTCAGGTGGTTGGTGCGGCTTCCTGGTTCATGCCTGGATAGATGGGGATTTTGGGCATTTATCAAAGACGAAGAGGCGGTATGACGCTCGGTGTCGACGAGACTGAGTATTCGGTCTTCTGAGCGCCACCGGTATTGCGGTTGAGCGCCATGTGCTGGTGGTCGCGTTCGTGTCCGTGGGCGCCATCGAGTATTCGGGGTGAGCGCCACCGTTCCTAGGCTCCCCCTGCCGTGTGGCCAATCACGCGGCAGGAGGAGTGATTTCGGATGGTACGCAAGATCAGGGCGAAGCTGGTGCTTCGGCTCCGGGCCGAGGGGTTCTCGGGGCGGCAGATCGCCGCGCAGGGCATGTCGCGGCACTCGGTGGCGGCGGTGTTTGAGGCCGCCGATCGGGAGGGTGTCGGGTTCGACGATGTGGCCGATCTGGACGAGGCGGCCGTGTATGCGCGGTTGTTCCCTGGCCGTGGTGAGGATGAGAGCGTCCACGCCCAGCCTGACTGGCCGGTGGTGCATCGTGAGCTCGCGCGGGTGGGGGTGACGTTGAAGCTGCTGCATGGCGAGTACGTCGGTGCCATGCCGAGGGGGCGACGGCGATGGGCTATGACCGGTTCTGCAAGAACTACGCCCAGCACGTCCTCGTGGCGGGGGCGGCCTCACGGGTCGGGCACAAAGCCGGTCAGAGCGTCGAGGTGGACTGGTCGGGGCCGACGATGCAGCTGACCGACCCGGTGTCGGGGCAGGGCCGGCGGGTGTTCCTGTTTGTCGGCGCCCTGCCGTTTTCGCGGTACGCGTTCGTCGAGCCGGCGTTGGACATGCGGCAGGACACGTGGCTGCGGGCGCACGTGGCGATGTTCGCCTGGTTCGGCGGGAGTGTGCCGCGGATCGTGCCGGACAATCTGAAGACCGGTGTGGTCAGGCATCCCGCCGAGGGCGAGGTGGTCCTCAACGATGCGTATCGGGAGTTGGCGGCGCATTACTCGGCGGCGGTGCTGCCCGGCCGGGTCCGCAAACCGAAGGACAAGGCCAGTGTCGAGAACACTGTCGGGAACATCGCGACGTGGGTGATCGCCGGCCTGCGGGACCGCGGGTTCGCCACGCTGGCCGAGTTGCGGACGGCCATCTACGAACGGGTGGAGGCGTACAACGCTGAGCCGTTCCAGAAACGGCCAGGGTCCCGGCAGACGGTGTTCGAGGTCGAGGAGAAGCCGCTGCTGCGGCCGCTGCCGACGGTTCCGTTCGAGATCAGCCGGTGGACCTACGGGCGGCGGGTCCAACGCAACGGGCACGTGGTGTGGGAGAAGAACTTCTACTCGGTTCCCTACCCGCACATCGGCCGTGGCGTCGATCTGCGCGTCACAGACACCACGATCGAGGTGTACGCCGGCCAGCAACGCTTGACCAGCCACCTGCTCGCCCCACCCGGGGTGGTCAACGAGTACCGCACCCACGACGCCGACCTGCCCGAGGGGCCCCGCTACCGGCAGTGGGACCCCACCCGGGTCCGGGAGTGGGCCGCACGCATCGGGGAGGACACCACGACGGTGGTGAACCGGATCTTCGAGTCCGTCCCGGTCGAGGAACAGGGCCTGGATGCGGCGTTGGCGGTGCTGCGCCTGACCGCCGCTACTCGGCCGCCAGGGTCGAGGCCGCCTGCCGGATCGCGTTGAGCCGGGTCCGTTCGCCCCGCTACGCGCACCCGCGCCCGATCCTCGACAGCGGCCAGGACCAGCCCGGCATGCATCGGCCAGGTGAACCTCAGACGGCCGGCCCCTTCGCGTCGGCCGGGTACGTGCGTGGCGCCGACTACTACGGGGGTGCCCGGTGACCCGGATCGACACCGAGACCAAACGCAAGCTGCGTGAGATGGGAGCTACCTGCCTGGTCGACGCCCTCGAAACCCAAGACGACACGCTCACGATGGGCATGTCGTTCGAAGAACGCGTCAAGCTCACCGTCGACGACGCCCACGCCACGTTCACCCACGGCAAGGTTGAGGGCCTGATCCGCCGGGCCGGGCTGCGCTACCCGAACGCCGACCTGCGTCGGCTCGACCTGCTCGAGCAACGCGGCCTCGACCGTGGAGTGATCGCGCAGCTGGGCACGTGCGCGTTCATCGCCAGGCAGCAAAACGTCGTGTTCCAAGGCTTCACCGGCTCCGGGAAGTCCTACCTCGGCTCCGCGCTGGCCAAACAAGCCTGCGCACACCGCTACCGGGCCCACTACATCCGCATGCCCGACCTCGAGGAGTCCTGGGCCGCGGCCCGTGACAGGCCCGCCGGGAAGGAGAAGTGGCTCCGCAAGTACGCCGCGTTCACCCTGCTGGTCATCGACGAGTGGCTCCTCGACCCGCCCGACGACCACGTCCGCAGCGTGCTCCTGGAGTTGCTCGAACGCCGCTACGACACCACCTCGACGGTGTTCTGCACCCAGTACCCGAAGAAGGACTGGCACCAACGGCTCGGCTCCGGCGTCCACGCCGACGCCATCATGGACCGCATCGTGCACAACACCATCTGGATGGAAACCGGCGGCACCAACATGCGTGGACACACCGCCAACACGGCCTGACCAAGCGTCGGTGAGCGCCACCACCACGACGGCGCTCACCGACACCATCAAGCGGCGCTGAAACTCAATATCGCCGGTGCCGAAACTCGATAACCAACGGCGCCCAACCGGTCAAATACTCAAGACCTCCCAGCCCGCGCTGCATCGCCGACCGAACGTCCTATGACCAACCGTCGGCGTTTGAAGCGCGACGCGGGGGATGGATCCTTCGCAGAGGGCCGGGTGAGGGTTGTGCGTGTATCGGACTCGTCCTCCAGCGATCCCCTCGAGAACGCAAAGGGGCAACGCCTCCGCTGCCGAACCCGCGGCAGCAGCGGGGCGTGTGCACCTGTCCGGGTAACGCGCGCAGAGTCGAGCGAGTCAACTACCAGGCTTGCGCCACGTACTTCACTGCACAGTCTTTATCAATCAGGACTCCGTGACCGCCAATCTCAAGTTCGATATCGCCCTGCATAGAAGCGAAGTACTTAGTTTCGCCGGGCTTGCAGACCGGCAAGCTGTCCCTAAGTGCGCTCACCGCCTCGCCAGTTATCCGAATGAACACGGAAGAGTTGTTAGTTATCGTTGTGTCTTTGTCGGATCCCCCGTTATGTCGATCGATCATCGACGCCCAGCTCATGACTTCTCTGCGCTCCCGATCGTTACGGTCGCGTATCCACGAATGCGCAGTGACCATGAGCGCCATACCCGGAAATATGGCGCTTGCCCAAGCTGCGTAGGTGCCCCAAACGCCCGCATTGAAGCCAAGGTCTAGCAGGGTCCCGACACCGTATAAAATCAGATCGACGGTTAGCACGACTGCCAAAATGGTCAGTCCAGCCAACACCGCCGGCCGTATCTCCCGGAATAGCCCCCTCGGACTCACGACTATTCACCGCCTTTTCCAAGGGCAGCGGCGTTCAGTGCAGATTCATAGCGTTCTAGCAGGTTGATGGTCCCACTTACGTCACTGAGGTATCCTCGAGGCGTTGCGAACTCCTCCAATGCAGAACGAAGTGAACCGATGAACCACCGACCTAGCCTGAACCGGAACATCACATCATAGGAGCGGAGCCGCCGCGATTCCTCTTGGGTGAGCAGACGAGGCACTTCCATGTACGGATGCTCAAGGCTTAGGGCTGGCAGCACTAGGTGCTCAATCACAGCGGCCCCCTTCAGCAACTTCAGTTTCGAGTCGGGCATACGGACCTGACCCGTGGCAAGGCGGCTGTACTTGCGGTGGAGATCGTTATCCTCGACTCGATCGAAGAGGGTGGCAAGGAAGTCGAAGCGGTAAAGCGCGTCATTGACGAACACCTCTCCGCACTTCAGGAGAATCACATGGCTCGCTCCATCAGAATCTGTGTAGATACGAAGAGGTTGAGGGTGACCAGCTTGCTTCTCGGTGAACGACTTGAGTGCGTCTGCGATGTCTTTAGGAAGTATCCCAAACTGATTAACAAAATCGTCGCGCAGTTCGATCACTGACGCACTGCCACCCCGCGTATGGATGTAGAACAGTATCCGCAAAGGAAGAAAAACGAAGGGCAGGTCGTACTTCGAGCAGGAATAGTGTGCTTGGTCGAAGATCTTCAATAGAGACTTGTGCGTGCGCGTTCGAAATAGCGTGGTTGATAGCCATGCTCGCATTTCCGCAAGACCATCGTCTGCTGGTAGGTTTCGGGAGAGTGACGACATAAGGCCCAAGAAGTTCCTCACGTTCGAATTGAGCCAGTTGTTTGCCATGGCGAAACTGAAGTCGTCGCCGCGTAGGTTGGTTACAGCTCGCTCGAACGCAGCGTGTTGAACTGCCGCCAACTCCCCTGCCTCGATAGGATCCACCGCTGCGTCAATGCTCCGGGCCAACACGTAGTCTCGCGCCCCGTTATTCCGAATCAGGGCGATATCTAGAAGAGACTCGTCCACATCTTCTAGTGGAAATACCTCGTCGTTGCGATCCTGCAAAAGGATATCCGCTTCGCTCCTGTTCTCCGAACGAATAGCCATGAACAGCGCCGTCCTTGGGCGCAAGACTGCAGTCAATTTGCCAATGAGGATCTTCCGTGCGACGGCAGGCAAACCCTCCAGGTTGTCCAGGATAAGTACCGGTGGGGCGCCCGGAACGAATAGCTGCACGGCAGTCAGCGCAAGGAATTGCTCGTACTCGCGCTTTTCGCAAACCTTTGCCAACTTCAATGCTTCTACGCATGCGGAGAGTGTCTCGTCTGGCCAGTCGACGATCCCACTATTCTTCTGTCTAAGTTCCTCAACCTCCGGCGTTCGGACCTCGGCGAACACTGTCCGCACCAGCTGGGCCTCATAGGCTGAGCTCAATCCATACTTCTCGGCGGAAGTTCGTACTTGGTTCGAGATATGGCTGTTCAGGGATTCAGTCAGCTCCTGCTCGGAGAAGTTCCGCCCTTGGACTGTGGGTACATGACCGAAGTCTATAAAGATCGGGAGCCGCCCAGCCTTCTGCAGATCAAGCGAGATGAGGCGCATGGTAGTGCTTTTTCCACAACCTGCTTCGCCCGTCACTAGGACAACTCGCGCCGCACTGGTGTGCGTGGATGGCCGCCTGGTTTCGTAGAGCCAGGCGCCGGGATTTTCAAGGAGCCAATCGTCCGGTTGGGGCGCGCTCTTTACGTCTACGTCTGAATACTTCAGCGGGTCGGACTCAAGCACTTGCTGCCACGAAGTCTGGACGTAACGCTCAGCGCCCGTCTTTGTAGTGTTCAGTTGTTCTGGGGATGCGGTAGTCATGTCGGTTACTTTAGTGTCGAGAGTCTTTGGCTGGGGCTGGTCCCACGCTGTGCTGGCTTCGACTTCGTTCAGTATCTCTGCTTTGGCAGATGAACTCGTCCGGCTGGTGGGCATGCAAGACTTCCGCCTCTGGGCATGAGCGCGATGACACCCTCTCGGCATGAGCGACCCTCATCGACCGTGCGGCTGGTTGTCATGGCGCCGTCTTCAGCCGGTTCGGAGCCAGGGCGGAATCATTGGCCTTGCGCGCGTCGGCACCGTCCCCTCCGTCGCACGTTCGCCGCACGAAACAATTCAGATCGAAGCCGATTCGGCGTACTTCGCAGTCAAACGGATTTCAAAGGAGGTTCAAGTCCTCTCTCGGACACAATTGAAGCCCCCAGTCAAACCGGCAACAGCCGCTCCGACTGGGGGGTTTCATCTTCTTTCGCTACCGTTCCTCTCCGGAATGTCCTGGACCACGGATTCGAGAGCCCGGACGGGGGCAGCGCGCCGGTCGGTGAGGGAGTGCGATGCCGAGGCCCTCAGTGGCTCGAGGGCGGCCAGGACGAGGTCGAGGCCGAAGAGGAACTCCTCTCCCGGGTCGTAGCCGGCAGCGACGAGCGCGGCGGCTGACTCGTTGAGGTAGGGGAACTCTTCCGGCGGAAGCTGGGGCAGGAAAACGTCTTCGGCCATGTCCGCGAACTCATCGGCGGTGTTGAACGGCAGGCTGGCTTCCTGCAGGGCGAACCCATAGACGTAGACGTCGAGCAACCAGTTGGCGTGCGTCGCCATGAGAACCGGGAAGCCGGCCCTCCGTAGGCAGGCGGTGACCGCTTCGCGGTGGCGGAGGTGCGCCGGACCAGGCGCGGTCCGCGACTCCATCAGGCCGATCGCCCACCGGTGGCGGGCGAGAACCTCTCGGGCGGATACCGACCGCCGTCGCATCGCCGACTGCCAGTCGGTGTCCTCGGGCGGCAGCTCGATCTCCGCGAACACGACGTCGATCATGGCGTCCAGCAACTCCTCCTTGTTCGCCACGTAGTGGTAGAGCGACATCGCTCCTGCGCCGAGCGAACCGGCAAGCCTGCGCATGCTCAGCCCGTCGATCCCGTCGTGGTCGGCGAGCCGGACCGCCTCAACCACCACCCGCTGCTTGCTGAGCCCCGCGCCAGACGCGACCTGGGGTTGCTTCCTCACAGACACGGGTCTCCTCGTTCCCTCGATGGCTTGACAAGCGTACAGCGTACGAGCATAGTACAGCGTACGTCGTACATCGTACGAGCAGCGAGAGTCATTCGAGAACGCTAGGAGCCCCAGTGAGAACCGAACAGCGATCGAGTGCCCGAGCCGGCCTTATGCCTGGCGCGGTCCCCGCCGGGGCTGCAACGATGCGAGCCGCCGTCCAGCACCGCTACGGCCCGCCGTCGGTGCTCAAGTCATGCGAGGTCGAGCGACCGCGCCCCGGCCGGGGCGATGTGCTCGTCCAGGTGGGCGCGGCCGCCGTGCACCCCGGCGACTACTTCGTCATGACCGGCGAGCCGTACGTGCTGCGCCTGGCGTTCGGGTTCCACCGGCCGCGACACGGCATCCCTGGCCGGGACCTCGCCGGCGTGGTGACAGCGGTCGGCAAGGAGGTCACCGCCGTCCGCCCCGGTGACGAGGTGTTCGGATGGAGCACGGCCGGAACGCTCGCAGAGTACGCCTGCGTCCCGGCGGACCACCTCGTTCCCGTTCCCGCGGGCCTGTCGCTCGTGGAGGCAGCAGCGGTGCCCACGTCGGCCCTGACGGCGTTGCAGGCACTGCGCGACATCGCGCACGTCCGACCGGGCCAGACGGTGCTGGTCACGGGCGCGTCGGGGGGCGTGGGCTCCTTCGCCGTCCAGATCGCCAAGGCGTTCGGCGCCGAGGTCACCGGTGTGTGCAGCACACGCAACGTCGACCTGGTCCAGTCGCTCGGTGCCGACCACGTCGTCGACTACACGGAGACCGACTTCACCAGCACCGGGAGGCGCTACGACGTCATCCTCGACAACGTGGAGGCCCACCCCCTCGCGGCGGTCCGCCGGGCGCTGACCCCCACCGGCACCCTGATCCCCAACAGCGGACGCGGCGGCCGCTGGCTCGGCCCCCTCGGCCGGATCGCCAAGGCGCGTGCGCTGTCCGGGTTCAGCCGTCAGCAGCTGAAGCCTCTCATCTCGGTCGAGAAGCACCGGGACCTGCTCACCCTGGCCGACCTCCTCGCGACCCGGCAGGTCACGCCGCTCATCGACCGCACCTACCCCCTCGACGAAGCAGCCGACGCCCTCCGCTACGTCGGGGCCGGCCACACCCGGGGCAAGGTCGTCGTCACCCTGTGACGACAGGCCCGACGCGAACGACCCCATCAGTTCCTGTGTAGCCCACACCTGCCGCCATCCCGGCGGACCGACCACTTCTACGGAAGGAAGAACCATGACCACCGGAACCACCATCCCGAACCTGTCCGAGGACCCGCCGATCCCCGTGCAGGCCAAGCTTGCGGCAGCCTGGACCAGCTTCATGTTCCTCGTCATCTACATCGACTACTTCCACCTCTATCAGCCCGGCGAAATCGACGTCATCCGGGGTGGCGACATCTTTGCGTTCGAGATCAGCGGCACATTGATGACCATCTTCTTCGCGCTGATAGCGATCCCGACCCTGATGGTGCTGCTGTCCATGACGCTGCCGGCTCGTGTGAACCGCGCCACGAACCTCGTCGTGGCATCACTGTTCATTCCGATCTGCGTGTTCAACGCTGCAGGGGCGTCCTGGGACTGGGCCTTCTACTACGGCTTCACCATCGGCGTCGAGGTGCTGATCCTGGCCTTCATCCTGCGCTCCGCCTGGGCCTGGCCCCGCACACCCTCACCGTCGACGCCAGACCTCGTCGAACCCGACCGGTCGCAGGTCCAGACGGGACGGTAACCACAGGCATCAATCAGGCTGCCGTTCTGACCAGACAGCTGCGGCGCCACTTCAGCACGCGAGCAGCGCGGCTACGACCGCCTTGCCTCGATCCTGTCCCGCAGCACGCGCTAGGCCGGCGGTCCCGGAGCCCGTCGACCGCCTACGCGGTCAGTCGCTCTCGTCGTCGGAGACCGTACGCAGGAAGTTCTCGAACTCCGCGCCGAGCTGATCGGCCGACGGAATGTCTGACCCCTCTGTGGCCCAGAGGTTCGGGCGGTGCTGCCCCTGGACGAACGCGTCGTACTGCTGCTCCAAGGCAGCCACGACGGCGCCCACCTCGTCGTTGCCCTCCACCTCTGCGGCGATGGCCCGCCGGTTCTCTTCCGCCCTCGCCACGAGATCGTCGTTGGGCAGGTTGAGGCCGGTGACGTCCACGATGGCGTTGAGCGCCGCAAGAGCACCCTCCGCGTACTCCGACGCGGCGAGGTAGTGGGGAACGTGAATGGCGAAGCCGGCGGACTGATGGCCGGACTCCCCGAGGCGAAGCTCGAGGAGGGCACCGATCGAGGCGGGCACCTGAACACGGCCGAACGGCGAGTGCACGTCACGGATGAGGGAGGTGTCAGTGGCATGCGCGGTCATCCCGACGGGCCTCGTGTGCGGCACCCCCATGGGGATGCCGTTGACCGTGACCACCAGCCTGACCCCCAGTCCGACGACCAACTCGCGGACCGCCGCGACAACCCGCTCCCACTGGAAGTCCGGCTCCGGGCCGGTCAGGAGGTGGTACGGGTGGCCGTCCCGGTCGGTGAGGCGCTGCAGCACCATCGAGGGCACCTCGTACGCCGCCCACCTGTTGGTGTCGAAGATCATGGTCGGGCGCCGGCCGCGGTAGTCGAAGAGCTGGTCGACGTCGAACGTGGCGACCATCGAGGCATGCCCGGTGCCGATGAGATGCTCACTGAGCAGTCGTTGAACCTGACCGGCGTCGATGAAGGCACCCAAGGCCACGACGAGCACCCCGGAGCCGCCACCGGAACGGTCGGCGTCGGTGGTGAAGCGGTAAAGATCAGACGGGGTCTGCACAGCACGAGCCTTTCACGACAGTTGGTTCTTTCCTGGGCTAACGACCGGATGCCTCCACGGATTCCCCCATCACGTCCCGACTCCTGAGGAGACATCTACCGACTCTACCCTCCGGCCACGGCCGTCTTGACCGACGGCCCGCGCCCGGGGCGTATGATCCAACGCCAGGCGGAATCGGCGAAAGCGAGGCATGCACGTGTCGCATGGGCTGGACGCTCTCTGCTCGCGATCGAGCCCCGACGCGCATCGGACGACGCCGTCCGGCAGGGCCCCGTCCATCGTCGTGATCGGCGACCTCTGCCTTGACCTGAACGAGGAGGGCGGGCGGGTGCTCGAAGCCTCATGGGGGTCGCCGGCGCTGTTCATCGCCAGCCATCTCGAATCCGCGTGTGGCCTCAGGGCCTTGGTGAGCGGCCCCTACGGGGAGGATCTCCGTGAGCTGGTGAGGGACTTCTGGCTGGACCGGGGGCCGGCAGGCCTGCGGTCGCTGTCCTACAGGAACGTCGTCGAACCGACGGGCCATGGCCATGCCTCCGCCGGTGCCACGCCCCCGCGGGTCCAGTGCTGGCGCCCGTCAGACCGGGCACCCGAACCCATCAGCGGACGGCTCCTCCGTCATCCGCACGACCTGGTGTACTTCTGCCCCCTGATCCCCGACATGGACCGGGCGGACGACATCGCGGCCATCAGCAGCACTCAAGGCGTCCCGAACCAGGTCCGGGTGCTGCTCGCTCAGGGCCTCATGCGATCCAGCGGCCCCCCTGGGCAGCACTCCTACACTCCGGTGCAGCGCCGCGACATCGGCGACGACGAGGCCGCGACCTGGTCCTGCTTCGACATCGTCGTCTTCTCCGACGACGACCACCTCACTGCGGTGGACAAGGCGACGCGCTGGTCGGCCTGCTCCCCCGACACCGGCTTCGTGGTGACGCGCGGGCACCTGGGCGCCACCCTCTGCGTCAACGGCAGGGCGACACAGGTCAGCACCCGGCCCTTGACCGAGCCGGCCACCACCGTCGGCGCCGGCGATGTCTTCGCCGCCGCCGTCGGGATCGAGTTCCACCGTGCCCAGGCTCTGGCCGGCATGGACCGGGTCGCGGCGATGTGCCGGGCAACGGTCAGGGCGACGGCCGCAGCGTCGGCCTACGTGGGTTTGGGACGCCCCCTGCCGCGCACGTCCGCGAGACGGCTCCCTGAGGCCTCGATGCGGATGGCGGCGACATGACCCTTCCGTTGCGCATCCTCTTCCACTCCCCGCGGATCCCCAACAACACCGGCGCGACGATGCGGCTGGCGGCGGTGACCGGCGCCGAGCTTCACCTGGCCCGGCCCCTGGGGTTCGACATGGACGAGGCCAAGCTGAGGCGCGCGGGGCTGGACTACCGCGACGAGGCGGCCACCTTCATCCACGAGTCCCTGTCGGCCGCCCTCACCGCCTTGGCGCCGGCGCGGGTCTTCGCGTTCACCGCCCATGCCGAGACGGCATACACCGACATCGCCTACCGCCCCGGCGACGTCCTACTCTTCGGCCCGGAGCCCACCGGACTGGACGAGCAGGCCCTCACGGACCCGCGCGTCACCGCACGATGTCGGATCCCGATGCGGCCCGGCATGCGCTCGCTCAACCTGGCCAACGCGGCCGCGATCGCGGTCTACGAGGCTTGGCGTCAGCTCGGACATCCCGGCGCCCGCGGGTGAACGTGGGATCCCCGCCGGGAGCCCGTCAGCCCTCGACGAGAGCCCTGCGAGGTAGTGCCGGATCCGGCACATCGCCTTGGGCGGGCTCGTCGGTCACAGTTGCGTCCCCACCCGGCTCCATCATCTGCGCCACCAGAGCAGCCGAAGGCCGATCGTCGGGGTCCTTCGCCAAGCAGGCGTCCACCAGTGCCGCCAGGTCCGCCGGCGTGCCGTCCGGCAGGGGAGGCGGTGTGTCGCGGACGTGGGCCAGCGCAGTCGCGATCGGCGTCCCGCGATCAAAGGGCCGGGAGCCGCTCAGCATCTCGTGCGCGAGGACGCCGAGTCCATAAACGTCCGAGGCGGGGCCGAGCTTCTGCCCCAGCGCCTGTTCCGGGCTCAGGTAATGCGAGGTTCCCAGAACCTGCCCGGTCAGCGTGTGCGACTCACCCTCGACAGAGCGGGCGATCCCGAAGTCGGTGAGCTTCGCGCCGGTCTCCGGGACCAGGATGTTGGCGGGCTTGATGTCGCGATGGATGATCCCCGCCTCATGGGCCACCACGAGGGCGGACGCAAGCTCGTAGATCAGGCTGCGGGTCCTGTCGTAGCCGAGCGGGCCGACGGACAGCAGCGACGCGAGGGTGGGCCCGTCGACGAACTCCATCACCAGGCACGACAAGCCGTCGTCATCGACGTAGTCGTGGACGGTCACGATGTTGGGGTGCACCAGTTGGGCCGCGAAACGAGCCTCATCACGGAATCGTTCCACCAGAGCGAACTCGTCCTGGGTGTGCGGGTGCATGATCTTGAGCGCGACCCGCCGCTCGAGGACGTCGTCGAAGCCTTCCCACAGCTGCCCCATGCCCCCGGAGGCCACGTGGCCGATCAGGCGGTACCGCTCAGAGAGCACCAGCCCCGGTTTCAGTCGTTGCACCCAAGCCTCCGATCCACCCGCAGGCGGGGCGTGAACCTACCGAGCATAGCCCCGACCGGCCACTGAACCCGCATGGCCGCTCCACCTCTGCCACTCCACCGGCCTCAGGCCATGGACGCGGCGAAGATCTCCTCGATCGAGGCGTCCAGCATCGCGTCGAACTCCTCATCGCTCTGGTTGACGTTCAGGCCCTCCATCAGCGCCCGCGCGAAGCTGGCGACAACGCCGTGCTGACGCGCCAGCCGGGCCGTCGCCTCGGCACGGGAGTACCCGCCCGAGAGAGCGAACACCCGAAGCACGCGCGGATGGGCCACCAGATCGGCGTACAGGTCGTCGTGCTCGGGGAGGGTCAGCTTGAGCATCACCCTCTCTCCCTCCGGGAGGTCGTCCAGACCCGCGGCAAGCAGATCGTGGACGTGCCGCTCTGCTTCTGCCTTGTGGGGCGAGGCGATGTCGACCTCGGGCTCCAGGATCGGCACCAGCCCGCCCGCGAGGATGCGCCGCCCCAGGTACAGCTGCTGGGCGACGGCGGCCTCCGCGCCCGCCCCCGGCCCCCGCACGACGGAACGCATCTTGGTGCCGAAGACCCCCTTCTTCCCGGCCGCCTGCACCATCTCGTCGAGGTCGTCGATGGGCTTCATCAGCTGGGCGCCGTCGACCTCAGCCTCCAGGCCCCGATCGACCTTCACGATGGGCACGATGTGCTTGACGTCCCACAGGAACCTCGGTGTCGGTTGCCCCGCGACCTCGCGGTCAACGGTCTGGGCGAAGAGGATGGTGGCCAGGATGCGATCGCCGTCGAAGCTGCGGCTCGCCATGATCCGGGATCGCATGGCGTGCACGAGATCGAACATCTCCGCCTCGTTCTCCCACTGCTCCAGTCCGTAGCGCTGCAGCGTCTTCGGGGTGCTGCCGCCGCTCTGATCCAACGCAGCCACGAAGCCGGGCGCCTCGGACATCTTCTGATACTGCTGCTCGAACATGTTCAGCCTCCTCGTCACGCGCGAGCATGAGGGGCGGCGGGCCGTCGGGCGTCGTCGCCCGCTCCTGTCCCCCCAGTGTCCCACCGCCCACCCCCCGGTGCGGCCAAACAGCCGCGCCCCCTCGACGATCCGCGTAACGTCGATACCCCATGGAGAGGAGCCGATCATGACCAGTGGCCAGCACGACGAGGTCTACGACCCGGAGGTCCACCCCAGCCAGGACATCCTGCAGCCCGACGCAGCGGGCCACACCGTCCTCGACCCCGACGCCGGGGCCCACGCGCACCATCCGATCTCGGGGGAACTGCCGGGAGACTCCCTCGGAGGATTGATCAACGCGGAGAGCGAGACGCGCTTCGACTGATCCGCGACGCTCCAGCGTCGACCGCCTGCCGGTAGGCGCTACGGTTGGGGGATCGACGACGAAGGGCGGACCATCATGGGCTTTCTGGACAAGCTGCTGCGGCGCGACACCGGCGACGACGACGGGCCGGTCCAGCTCTCCCCCTTCAGCTCGGAGTCGGTGCAGCCCGCGCTCAGCGACCTCATCGAGGCCCTTGAAGCCCTCATCGACGCCATGGACTCGGACGCGGCACCGCTGTCGAATCCGGGCTGGCGGGGAAGGCTGCACGACCTGCGCGAGTCCCGCGGAGGCCTGCGCATGCTGGCCCGCAAGTCCTCGTTCACCAAGGAGGACCTGTTCGAGGAACTCGTGTGCGTGCGGCCCCTCTACCGCGGCGCTCCGCCGAAGGACTTCGCCAACCTCGCACCGCTCAACGATCGGGTGATCGAGACCATCGAAGCCGTGCACCGGGCCGCCGCATCCTAAGGGAGCCGTCCCAGTCGGTTCCGGGCACCCCCTGGTTTGTCATGACGAGGGGGGAGTCCATAGTGAATCATGGCGACTTTCGCGGACACAGCAGCTATCAACCTCCGCCTCGGCCTCCTCGGCCTCCCGCTCCCCTCTGAGGGTGCGGCCGGGCGCGCAGTGGACCTGGTGAGGCCCATTCTGGCCCGCCAGCGGGAGCTCAACCGGCGCCTCGCCCACCGGCTCCCCGCCGTCGACACCCGGATCCAGAACTTCCTCGACAGCTACCTCGAGGACACCGGGGCCCGGCCGTGCCTACCTCGCCAGACGCTGGTCCTGGACCAGGCCGGCCTCGCCCGCGAGATGTCACTCCCGGTCGACGGCGACACCTTCACCTCCGATCTCCTGACCAGCTACCGCCTCGTCAACGGCATCCTGCACAACCCTGCCAACGACCGCCGCACCACCAAGGGCGTCTTCCACATCGCCGAGGGCGGTCTCCCGATCCAGGACGACAAGATCGCGGTCCCGCGGGAGACGTTCGGAAAGCTGATAGAACAGGCGTTCCTTCCCCCTGACGAGGCGATGGTGTTGCCCTACACCTCTAACCATCCCGAGCGTCCCACGTGCTGGGTCTCCCTGCTCCTGCGCCCGATCGTGGTTCCGGCTGTGCCCGGCTACACCGTCGAACGACGCATGGAGACGCGTTTCATCGCCCCGGCCACGATGATGGCCAACCTCGATTTCGTCGAGGGGATCTTCGGCAACGGCGGCGACCCGTACCTCCCGGAGAACGACGCGTCGCTCAACCCCGAGACCTGGACCGGACACACCGGCCTCGTGGTCCTCGCCCCCCACCTGACGCGCCTCACCAAGAAGGAACTCGGGCTGCCACACTTCGACGACGCCACCGAGCGCCAGCGCCGCGACGGCATGTGCTGGCGCACGGAGGACGAGCGCTACAACAACGGTTCGGCGTTCAAGGCCTGTGCCCGCGACGAGAGGGGTGTCATCGTCACCGTCATCGCGGACAACTACTTCGGCTACTGCAAGAAGGAGGTCAAGGCCCAGATCAGCTACTCGGCCAACCTCCTGGGGCTGGTCGAGGAGGAGCACTCCGGCGGCGCCATCACCTTCCCCCGCTACAACCTGGGCCAGACCTACACCCATACGTACGGGGACCCCTCCTACCGCTTCGACGACGTCATCGCCCGCGACCCCGACAGGTTCGAGCGACGACCCGAGGGCCACGCAGTCGACCTCGAGCAGCGCCACATCGTGCTGGTGCCCGCAGACGCGACCTTCTCGCTCCGCGACAGCACCATCACGTGGGAGTTCGACGGAGTCCCCCGGACCATCGCCCTGCGCGCCGAGACCCACTACGTGCTCCCGGACGGCTACGTGGTGGAGCTCGCCCACATCGAGGCCGACGGCGACCAGTGGACGCTCCTGGGCACCTCCCCTGTCGCCACCTCCTGCCACAAGCCCGCCACCGTCTCGGGCGGCGGCAAGTCCGAGATCTCGAAGTCCATCACCGACGCGTTCGTGTTCGGCAACGCCTACATCGCGGACTTCGCCGACGACATGGCGCAGGTGGCGGCGATCGTCGACCGCGACTTCACCGACCGGTTCCGGGACGCCTCGGCCGTCGACCCCCGCCCCCTCCTCTCGGATGCGCGGTCGGTGGGCAGCGTGATCAAGCTACTCACGCCCAGCCCCGATTTCACCGACGGCTACAACGCGTGGGTGGAGTCGATCCCCCATCACATCAAGGAGCTCGTCTTCGTCGTCAAGCGCTTCTACCGTCCCGAATGGGGCTCCGACTGGGCCTCGCACTTCTCCGTCGGCCGGATCAACGGTCGCGCTGGTCATGCCCTGCGCCTGGACGGCGACAAGATCACCGTCAACATGCTGCGCGTCGGCTTCGCCCCCGACGGCTCGTGGCGGCTGTTCGGGCTGCGGCACGACTTCCACCCCGCGGCCAAGGTCCAGACGGAGGACGACATCACCGCCAGCGTCGTCGTGCCGGGCGACGTGGCCGGCCGCGACGACGGGCTGTCGCGCAAGTTCGTGACCAACTGCGAGCAACTGCTGTTCCAGCGGCCGGACGACGCGATCCACCGCGGCTACGACAAGCAGGCCGAGTACGACATCGCGCACGGCGCCTTCCTCAGCAACTTCGAGCCGCTCACGACGGCTGACGCCCGCGACCTCGTCAACGACGCCGTCGCCTTCTCCCGGTTCTCCAAGCCAATCCAGAAGCTGATCCGGAAGGTGGCCAAGGGTGGGCCCGGCGTGCCCGGGTACTTCGTCTCGTCGGCCCACCCCCGTCTCATCAACGGGGCGCGCTCGAAGAATCCCCGCTACCTCCAGGTCCGCCAGGACATCGCGCGCCCGCGAGGAACCGCGTTGGCGGAGATGGTGGCGCGCCTGCACCGCCGGTTGCCGATGCAGGCTCCTCTGCGCCTGCCTGTCGACATTGTCGCGGCCGGCCGCCGAAACAACCCGGCCGAGGACGGCGTCCCCCCGCTGTGCGCCTACGCTCCTCTCCACTACATGGAGCTGCCGGAGCTGTTCATGGAGTTCATCTCGTCGATGACGGGCAAGTCGCCGTCCACGACGGGTGCCGGCTCCGAGGGCGCCATGACGAAGGGGCCCTTCAACGCGCTCCCCTCTGTCATCGACCTCAACGCGGCCTTCCTGTCGTTCGCCCTCACCGGCTATGACGGCTGGCTCTCGAGCGCCGGGGTCATCGGCCCCAACGTGCGGGTGGACCACGACATCTCGCTCCTGGTGCCGGAGGTGTTCTCCCGGATGACCCCGGACGAGCGCAGCGCGGCGGCCCTGATCGCCGAGGGCGCGCTGGAGCGCGTGCCGGACTTCGAGTTCGGCGGCGAAACGATCGAGGCGAGCCGACTGGGCTACCGGATGACGTCGAAGTTCCAGTCGAAGTACTTCGGCCGGATCTTCATGCATCCGCACGTCGTGTTCTCCGAGAACATGCTGAAGCCCGAGCTGCAGGACGCGGATGCCTACGTCGCATCGGTGCGCACGATCGTGACCACTCACAGGCGGGTCGCCCAGTCCTACATCGACGACGGCACGATCGCGCTGGCCGTCCCACCCATCCGTGCGCTCCTGGAGATCATGGCCACCGGCGAATCTGCCGGCATGACACTGCGCGACGAGCGGTTCCGTCGGCTCTTCGACCGCGAGGACGTCCTCAAGTCGGACTGGTACCGGGCGCGTCTCGAGGCGCAGTGTGCCTCGGACGCGATGCACCAGCGCAACGCGGTGGCGTCGATGACCAGGTTCGTCGAGGAGCCCACCAACGCCGCGGCCGCGGAGCGGTTGGGCATCCGGACGCGGATCGAGGCCATGCAGGCGGGGCTGGACGCCTCCACCAGCCTCGGGGCGGCCGATCGGTTGAGCGGCACCCTGGGGCGTCAGGTCACCTGGCAGCTGTAGCAGGCACGAGGCCCTCGACGAGTTCATGGGTGAGCTCGTCGAGGGTGCCGATCACGCTGGTCCTGGCCAGGAGTTCGGGCGCCGGGGGGTGGAAGTGCGGCGGCACGGCGATCACGGTCATCCCTGCCGCCAGGGCGGAGAGCAGCCCGTTCGGGGCGTCCTCGACGGCGATGCTGCGCCACGGGTGGGCACCGAGCAGTTCGCAGGCCCGCAGATATCCGTCGGGCGCCGGTTTGCCCCGCTCCACCTCCTCGGTGGACACGGTCGCGGCGAGGACGTCTGCAAGGCCGAGCACCTCGACCGCCGCGTCGATCAGTGTCCGGGGCGACGAGCTGGCGATGGCCACGGGGTACCGCTCAGCCATCCGACGCACGGCCTCCACCGCCCCTGGCAGGACCGTGATCCCGGTGCGGTAGTGGGCTGCCATGGCGTCCACCGTGAGCTGCGCAGCCCGCTCCGGTGTGACAGGCAGCCCGACGACCTCGACGAGGAAGGTGCTCCACTCCCGGGTGCTCATGCCCATCATCGCCTGCGTGGCACCGTCGGGCCAGGCCAGCCCCGCATCGGTGGCCAGCTGACGACGCACGACGTCCCAGATGGCCTCGGTGTCGGTCAGGGTCCCGTCCATGTCGAAGACGACGGCGTCTGGCAGCATTCCTACTCCTTGGGGTGGGGTGCTCGCCAGCCTACCGGTGGGGTAGGGTGTGCCCGTTGGCAGGTGAATCCGGTGTGATCCCGGAACTGTCGCGCAACCGTGATCCCGCTGATGGGGAGTCGGACCGCCGGCCAACGCGAGAAGGATGTTCACTTCCGTCGCGACCAGCGGAGAACCTTTGGCCGACGGACCAACGGATAGAGGTCCAATGTCCCCCACCGTCCTGCGTAGGCTTGCGCTTCCCCTCGGCGCCCTCCTGGCGATCGGCTTGTCTGCTGCCTCCGCTGACCTTGCCGCTGCCGATGGGTCAGCTGCCCAGTGCGTGGCATATGGCAACGTATGGATCCACGTCGAGCACGATGAGGTGGTCAACGGCGCCTGTGCCACGGAGTTCGCCACCGGCACTGAGGCCATGGTCACCACAGGGTTGGCGACGGACCAGGGCGACTTCTTCACCACTGTCGACGGCGTGACCGCCGAGGATCCCCAGTGGTGGAGCCTGTGGACCGCTGACGTCGACAACGGCGAGTTGGGCGAGTGGGAGTTCTCACAGGTCGGCATCGGAGACCTCACGCCGGAGGCCGGTCAGGTCCTTGGCTGGCGCCTGTTGGCCGATTACAACCAGCCGCAGGAGCCCCCCGTCACCAACCCGCTGGCTCTCACCGCAGATGCCAGCCCTGAAGCCTCACCCACACCGTCGACGGCCCCCTCGACTCCCGTCTCGACTCCCGTCGACACGTCAGAGGTCTCGGATGCCGCCGAATCCGAGTTCCCCCTCGGCACCGCTCTCGGAGTAGGCGCCGTCATAGCGCTGGCAGCGGCGGGCGGCATCGTATGGTGGCGGCGTCGCGGGCAGTGATGTTCCGGCCGACGCTGCCGCGGCAGCTCCACCCCTTCGGGTGGTGGACGTATGCGCTGGCGCTGGCAGCGGCGGCTTCCATGACCACCAACCCGCTACTGCTGATGAGCATCATCGCTGTCGCATGCGTGGTGACCTTCGCACGGCGCGGCGACAACCCCTGGGCGGCGTCGTTCAGGATGTACCTGTGGTTGGCGGTGTTCATCGTCGCCATGAGGGTCGGGTTCCGGGTCCTGTTCGGCGGCGGAGACGGCCCCACCATCATCCTCGATCTGCCTGCGATACCTCTCCCTGGATGGGTTCAGGGGATCACCCTGCTCGGGCCCATCTCCCTGGAGTCTCTGCTCGCGGGCCTCTACGACGGTCTCCGGTTGGCGGCGATCGTGATCTGCGTGGGTGCTGGCAACGCCCTCGCCAACCCCAAACGCCTGCTCGCCAGCCTGCCGGGCGCCTTCTACGAGTTCGGCACCGTCCTCGTGGTGGCGGTCAGCGCTCTGCCGCAGCTGGGCGAGTCACTCCAGCGCGTGTTACGGGCCAGGAAACTGCGCCGTGGGCCGCAACCCGGCAGCCGGCGCGCGAGACTGCGAGCCGTGGAGACGATCATCATTCCTGTGCTCTCCGACGCGCTGGAACGCTCGCTCGCGCTGGCTGCTTCGATGGACGTCAGAGGGTTCGGCCGCAGTGGTGGAACCACGCCTCGCGGAAGGGCGGCATCGCTCGCGCTGGGGCTCGCCGCCACCATGCTCCTGTCCGTCTGGTCGTTCCGGCTGCTCGCGCGGTCCCCGGATCTGGGCGTGATGGGAGTGCCAGTCATCTCCGCGACACTCCTCGTCGCCGGACTCACTGCCGCAGTCGCCGCGATGCGCATCTCCGGTGCCACCGTTCGACGGACCCGCTATCGCCCGACCCGGTGGTCCCGCGACGAGTCGGCCATCGTGGCCTGCGGCCTCATCGCCGCCGGTGTGGTGGCGTGGGTCGGGTCCCATGCCGACCCGCTCCTGCTCTACCCCAGCACCAACCCCATCATGTGGCCCACGTTGACTCCACTGCTGATTGTGGCGCTGGCCGCCGGCGTCCTGCCCGCCTGGCTGCCCACCACGGTCCGGACCGGAGGGCGCAGGCCATGATCCGCTTCGACGACGTCTCCGTCAGATACCCGTCCAACGAGCGCCTCCGCCTCAACGGTGCCAGCTTCCGCATCGAGGAGGGCGAGCTCTGCCTGGTCGTCGGTCCGACGGGAAGCGGCAAGTCCACCCTCCTCGGCTGCATCAACAACCTCGTCCCGCGCTTCACCGGCGGGCTCCGCAGCGGTCGGATCCATATCGACGGGGAGGACACGACACTGCTGCAACCACGCGAGTTGGCCATGACGGTGGGATACGTGGGTCAGGACCCGATCGCTGGTTTCGTCACCGATACCGTCGAGGACGAGTTGGCCTACTCCATGGAGCAACTCGGCGTCGCCGCGCCGGAGATGCGCCGGCGGGTCGAGGAGACCCTGGACCTGCTCGGCATCGCGGACCTGCGGGACCGGCCGCTGCGGACGCTGTCAGGCGGACAGCAACAGCGCGTAGCGATCGGTAGCGTCATCGCGACCTCACCCAGGGTCCTGGTCCTCGACGAACCGACTTCGGCACTCGACCCAATCGCCGCGGAGGAGGTGCTGGCAACCGTCAGCCGCCTGGTGCGGGACCTCGGCACGACGGTGGTGATGGCTGAACACAGGATGGAGCGGGTGATCGAGTTCGCCGACAGCGTCCTGCTGATCAATGAGAAGGTACGTCACGGTCCCACCCGCTCCATGCTGGCGGCTGCCTCGATCCGCCCCCCGCTCGTCGAGTTGGGAACGCGCCTGCGGTGGACGCCGATGCCGTTGACCATCAGAGAGGGGCGCCGCTTCTCCTCGGAACAGCGCCGCTCGTGGATGGAGCATCCTCCCACAGTCCCCGCTCGACCCGAACCAGGCCGCTCCATCCTCACCGGGCGCGGGATCGTGGTTCGCTACGGTGAGAAGATCGCCGTAGCGGGCGTGGACCTCAGTCTCCACCGTGGGCAGGTGACGGCGCTCATGGGACGAAACGGCTGCGGCAAGTCAAGCCTCCTGTGGGCCCTCCACGGGGCGGGGCGGCGTGACGGCGGCACCGTGACCACGTCGGATGGGGCGTCGGTCTCGCTCGTCCCGCAGACGCCCACAGATCTGCTGTACCTCGGTACGGTTCGGGCGGAGTGTTCCGCGGGTGATCGCGCCGCCGATCTGGCTGACGGCACCACACTGGACCTGCTGGGCCGGCTCGTTCCCGGGATTGATCCGGAGGCACATCCACGTGACCTGTCCGAGGGACAGAAGCTCGCCGTGGTGTTGGCTGTGGAGCTTGCCGCGGATCCACCCGTCGTACTGCTCGACGAGCCCACCCGAGGACTCGACTACGCCGCCAAGTCGGTGCTCGCCGCCACGGTGACCGCGATGGCGGCCGAGGGTCGGGCTGTTCTGATTGCCACACACGATGTCGAGATGGTGGCCGCTACGTGCACCCGCGTGGTCGTCATGGCCGAAGGCGAGGTCGTGACCGACGGTGACACGCGCGACGTACTGGCCGGCTCCGCCCTGCTGGCCACCCAGGTGGCCAAGGTGGCCAACCCGATCCCCATCCTCACGGTGCAGGAGTACCTCGATGCGCGATGAACCCGTACTCGCTGTTCCCGTTCCGGTGGTTGGTGTGGCGCTTGGGCGCCGGACCTGGGCCGTCATCGTCTCCTCGTCGCTGCTGGGCCTGTTCGCCCTGGGGTGGCCGTTTCTCATCCCGGCGATCGGCGTGGCCCCCCAGCACACCGGTGACGCTCCGTTCGTGTTTGCCGCCATCCTCCCCGTCGTCCTGCTTCTCGTCATCGCGCAACTCGGCGAGGGGGGCCTCGACTCACGGTCACTGGCGGTCCTCGGCGTGCTGACGGCGCTCAACGCCGCAATTCGCCCGGCCATGGGCGTCGGCACCGCAGGCATTGAGTCTGTCTTTTTCCTGCTGGTCCTCGCGGGGCGGGTGTACGGCCCTGGATTTGGCTACCTCCTCGGCTTCTCCTCGATGTTCGCATCGGCCCTGCTGACAGCTGGAGTAGGGCCGTGGCTGCCCTTCCAGATGCTGTGCGCGGCGTGGGTGGGGCTGGCAGCCGGTCTTCTGCCCAAGCGTGTCAGCGGCTGGCGGGAGATCGCCATGCTCTGTGTTGCGGGGGTGGTCTCGGCCTATGCGTATGGCGCCCTGATGAACCTGTGGTTCTGGCCGTTCGTCACGGGCGGTGGCGGTGGCTTGGACTACGTGCCGGGAGCGCCGATCGGCGAGAACCTGACGCGATTCTTCTGGTTCACCCTCATCACTTCGACGGGGGGGTGGGACACCGGCCGCGCCATCAGCACGGCGTTGGCGCTGGTGGTCCTGGGCGGGCCGGTGCTGGCGGTCCTACGCCGCGCCTCAGGGATGGCTCGCATCATCCCCCACGGGCTCACCCGCTCCGAGGAGGGCGATCCTGTGGCCGTGGTGCTCGCGGGCCCTGGCGAGCCGACGCAGCGGGTAGCCAGCTAGTGGTCGTCACCGTTAGCGGCGCCTGCTCGGCAGCCGGAACGTGCCACCCTCGCCGTCGGCCAGCCACCCGGACTCCACGAGCTCAGACGCGTTGGCCAGCACGTCCAGCATGGTCTGACCCGTCCGTGCGGCCAGTTCAGCGGCCGTGACCTCCTCCTTGCTGCGCACCGCCTCGCGGATCTCCCGCAGATGTGGGGCGAGCTCATCGATGGGGCGGCGCCCACCTCGCCCGGTGGGCTCAGGCAGGGAGCCGATCGGAGCCAACAGGGCGGTGACTTCCTGCCCGCTGCTCACGAGCACGGCTTCGCCGTCGCGGATGAGGCGGTGCGGCGTGGCCGACAGCGACGACGTGATGGGGCCAGGGACCGCCATCACGGGGCGGCCCATCGCCAACGCCCAGGAGGCGGTGTTCTTGGCGCCCGACCTGCTCGACGCCTCCACCACCACCACTGCGCGTGCCAGGGCTGCGATCATCCGGTTGCGGGCCAGGAACGCGTACCTGGTGGGCCGATGGCCCGGCGGCAGTTCGGAGACCAGTGCCCCGCTCCCAACGACGGCGTCTGCGAGCCTGGCGTTCGCCGAGGGATAGGGGGCATCGAGCCCGCTGGCCACGACTGCCAGCGTGAGCCCGCCCACTCCCAATGCCCCGCGGTGTGCCGCGGCGTCTATCCCGAAGGCCAGACCCGACACCACGGGCGTCCCGGCCGCAGCCAGGTCCGCCGCCAGAGTGATGGCGGCCTGCTCCCCATAGGACGTGCAAGCCCTGGCCCCCACCACAGCCACACCGGCCGCGAGTCGATGCAGCGGCTCGCCCTTCACCCAGAGCCCAAGCGGGGCGCCTGTCTGGGCGGAGACCTCGGCATGGGCGAGGTCTGACAAGGCGGCGGGCCACTCGTGGTCAGAGGGGGTGAGGAAGCGGGCCCCGCATGCCCGGGTATCCCGCTCGACCCCCGCGAGGTCTACGGCCGCCGCCTTCCGGGACAGCGCGCCCCCCTCTGGATCCGCCAGCAGTCCGCGCCACACGTCCACCGCACCGAACTCCTCCACCGCGGCCACCAGAGGGGCCGAGCCCATGGTCGCCAGCGAGCACAGGCCCATCCGCGCCTCACGGTCCGAGAGGGTCATGCCGCTCCCCTCCGCTGCTCGCCCTGCCTGAGGTGCAGCGCCGCGCGCAGTTCGCGCTCACCGATCACGTCCAGCCCAGCCAGGTCGGTGAGCGTCCAGGCCAGCCTGATCACCTTGTCCACCCCTCGTGCGCTGATGAGACCCCGCTGGAGCGCGGTGTTGAGCACTCCAAGATCCTCAGGAAGGCTGAGTTGTTGCCGGAGGTAGGAGCCCGGCACCTCACCGTTGGTGGCCCAGGGGGTGCCGGCCAAGCGACGCCTCTGCCGGTCCCGCGCCTCCACCACCCGGCCGAGCACCGTGGCGCTGGACTCTGAGGGGTTGGCGGCAACGTCCAGGAGCACCCGGTTGACGGCGGCCATCTGGTGCTTGATGTCTATCCGGTCCAGGATGGGCCCGCTGAGCCGCTCCTGGTATCTGCGCACCCGGGTGGGATCACAGCGACACTCCAGCCCGGCCACCCCGAAGTTGCCGCAGGGACACGGGTTGGCAGCCATGACCAGCTGGAACCTGGCCGGGAACCTCGTGCTGTGCCGGGCCCGGCTGACGGTGATCGTGCCGTCCTCCAGCGGGGTGCGCAAGGCGTCGAGCTTCGAGCCGAAGTCTGGGCACTCGTCGAGGAACAGCACTCCCCTGTGCGCCAGGGAGATGGCCCCCGGCTTGAGCTCCGCGGTCCCCCCGCCCACCAGAGCCGCGGGGGTGGCCGAGTGGTGGGGATCCGAGTAGGGCGGCCGGACGATCAGGCCGGTCAGCTCCCGTCCCGCCAATGAATGGATGGCCGACACCTCGACGGCCTCGTCCTCGGCGAGATCGGGCAGGATCGAGGGGAGACGTGACGCCAGCATGGTCTTCCCCACTCCCGGAGCGCCGTGAAGGAAGAGATGGTGCCGACCGGCCGCGGCCACCTCGAGTGCGAACTTGCCGTCCTCGTGCCCGACGACGTCGGCCAGGTCCGGCGTGAATGCGGCCAGGCCCTCCAAGGGCGGCGAGGACGACGCCGCCGCCTCCGTGGGATTGAAGACGGGCTTGCCTTCAAGCAGGTCTACCACCTCCGCGAGGCGACCGGCCCCCCAGACCGTGATCCCGGGCACCAGGGCCGCCTCCGCTTGCTGGCCTGCGGGGACGATCGCCCGCTCGAAGCCTGCCCGCGAGGCTGCCAACATGGCCGGAAGCACTCCACGCACCTTGCGGACGCGCCCGTCGAGGCTCAACTCCCCGATCAGCACGGTGCGGGTGTCCGAGACGAGTTCCATCTGTTCCTCCGCGATGAGCGCGGCCACCGCGATGGCCAGGTCGAAGTGGGTGCCTGCCTTGGGGAGGCTGGCCGGCGACAGGTTGATGGTGACGAGGCCGGGAGGCCAGGACAGACCTGAGGCCAGCACCGCCGACCTCACCCTGGCCTTGGCCTCGCTCAGCGAGGCGTCAGGGAGACCGACGAGCTGAACCCGCGGGAGGCCACCCCCCTTCGCGGCCTCCACCTCCACAGGGAATCCGTCGATGCCGGACAGGGCCACAGACCACACCCACCGGCCTACCACTCGTCGATCCCCCGGGCATAGGTGAACTGGCACTCGCCGCCCCGGGGCCAGAGCACTCCGACCGCGTCGACCCTGATCAGGTGGGGCCGCAGCCCGGACTGCCGGACGTAGAGCGCCGCCAGGCGTCGCAGCCGACAGGCCTTCGCGTACGTGATGGTCTCCAGCGGGGCGCCGAACCGGAGCCCCGCCCTGGACTTGACCTCCACCACCACGAGGGTGCGCCCGTCGGGTTCGACCGCGACGATGTCGATCTCACCCTCGCGGCAGCGCCAGTTTCTCTCCACCACGCGCCACCCACGCGCCTCAAGGAACTCGACCGCCCGGTCTTCACCCCGACGGCCGAGTGCTTGCGTTGGGCTCTCCATCGCCACCACCTCCGATCACTTGATCGGAAACGCGACCGGCTATCTCCCGTTGTCCACAGGAAGTGGAGTCACTGGTTCTCGGGCACCTGGAGGTCCGAGTGGGCGATCTCCTCGATCGACACGTCCCGGAAGGTCAGCACCTTCGCCGACTTCACAAACCGCGCGGGACGGTACATGTCCCACACCCAGGCATCCCCCATGGAGACCTCGTAGTAGACATCTCCGCCCTCGGTCCTGACCTTCAGGTCGACGACGTTGCACAGGTAGAAGCGCCGCTCGGTCTCCACCGCGTAGGTGAAGATCCCCACCACGTCCTTGTACTCGCGGTACAGGTCAAGCTCGAGTTTGCTCTCGTATTGCTCTAGATCTTCGGCGCTCATGGTCCCATCACTCTAGCCGTTCGTGCCACGTTGTCGAAGCACCACCTGTGGATCTCCGACGGGCCGTGCTCGTCCAGCGCCGCCTGGTGCAGCGCAGTGCAGTAACCCTTGTGGATCGCGAAGCCGTAGGCCGGGTAGGTGGAATCGTGGGCCACCATGATGCGGTCCCGGGTGACCTTCGCCACGATGGAGGCCGCGCTCACGCAGGCCGCCACCTTGTCCCCCTTCCACATCGCCAGTCCGGGCACGCCCAGCCCGTCGACGGCGAACCCGTCCGTCAACACGAAGTTCGGCGGCACGTCGAGCCGGCCCACCGCTCTGCGCAGTCCCTGGAGATCGGCTTGATGCATGCCCAGACGGTCGCACTCATCGGCCTCGACGACAGCCACCGCCACCGCCACGGCACGGCGCATGATGACGTCGTGCAGGCGCTCCCGAGTGGCCTCGCCCAGCACCTTGGAGTCGTCGAGCCCTGCGATCGGGCGCTCCGGATCGAGGATGACGGCGGCGGCCACCAACGGGCCCGCGCACGCGCCCCGGCCGGCCTCGTCGGCACCGGCCACAGGGCCCAGCCCAGACCGCACGAGTGCCCGTTCATACCCGTAGGCGCCGCGCCCGAGACGGATCATCAGCAGCCGGGCTCCACGCGGATGAGCTCCGGTTCTTCAGGCGCAGGACCGTCAGCCGGCGGCACGTCGAGGAAGGTCTGCGGAAGGGTGAAGGTGGCCAGCCTGTCCAAGGGCGAGACGATGGCCACGGCCGCACCCACCACGTTCGACACGGGGACGAATGCGCGGTCCCCCGGGCTCTGGGAGACCTCGGCCAGGCGGCAGCGCGAGTCCGCGGACGCGTTGCGGTGATCACCCATGACGAACAGTCGGTCGGCCGGGACCACGATGTCGAAGGGCACCGTGACCGGCGCCACCTGGATGCCGCCCTCGCTGTAGAGGTACGCCGTCTCGTCGAGCACCGATCCGTTGACCTCGATCCTGCCGTCCTCAGTGCTTCGCACATGGTCACCCGGCATTCCGATGACCCGCTTGATGAGGTGCTCGGTGCCGGAATTGGGCAGCACGCCGACGAACTCAAGGGCGATCTTGACGGGATTGGTTGACGGCGCGCTCGGCGCCAGCCACTCCCCCGGATCCTCGAACACCACCACGTCGCCGCGCTGGAATCCCCCGAACTTGGCCACGAGCACCCGATCGTTGACCTGCAGGGTGTTCTCCATGGAGCCGGAGGGGATCACGAACATCTGGCCGACGAACGTGCGCAGGAGCGTCGCGATGACGATGGCCCCGACGAGGATGAGCACGCCCTCGGTGAGCCACCCCAGCAGGCGCGCCCCGAGGCTGCGGGTCCCCGGCCGGGCATCATCGGTCGGGTTCGTCGTCGGTTCCACAGATCAGTCCTTCAGTGGCATGGGCGTCAGCGCTCCCCAGAGCATACCGCGACGGCCCTTGCGGACAGGACGCGAGGAACCGCCGGCGGCCATGGGCCCACCGGCGGTTCCTGCAGTCACGAGCGAGGCGCTCAGTAGCGCTTCTCCTTGATCTTGGCGGCCTTGCCGCGCAGACCGCGGAGGTAGTACAGCTTCGCTCGGCGCACGTCACCGCGACGCTCGACCTCGATCTTCTCGATGATGGGGCTGTGCAGCGGGAAAGTGCGCTCCACGCCGACGCCGAAGCTCACCTTCCGGACAGTGAAGGCCTCCTGCACGCCACCCGCGTTGCGGGCGATGACGACGCCCGCGAACACCTGGACGCGGGAGCGGGTGCCCTCGACGACCTTGACGTGGACCTTGACCGAGTCACCGGCGCGGAACTCCGGGATGTCGTCGCGGAGCGAGGCCTTGTTGATCTCCTGGATCAGCTGGTTGGTCATTTCTTAACCCTTCCGTCAGTGCCACAGGTCACCGCGGTTCGCATCGACCGGACCCTCGCAGACAGTCCCCCAGTGGCAGGAGCTGCGACGAACCCGGGCTGCCCGAGTGTGGGCAACGACTAGTCATTATGGCAGAGGGAGGCGAGCGGCACGAAATCACGGCCGGCGACCGTTCGGCCGGTAGGCGCGCCCAATGAAGAGGGCCCCCGGGACGTGTCCCAGGGGCCCTCTCTCATGGTCGGATCAGACCGTGCCGTCCTTCTTGAACAGCGCGGAGATGAGGTCCCTGTTGAGCTGCGAGATCGACTCCAGCGGGATGCCCTTGGGGCAGACCGCGGCGCATTCGCCGATGTTGGTGCAGTTACCGAAGCCCTCCTCGTCGTGCTGCGCCACCATGGACTTCACCCGGCGGTACCGCTCGGGCTGGCCCTGCGGCAGCATGGCCAGGTGCGTGATCTTCGCCGCAGTGAAGAGCATGGCGGAGGAGTTCGGGCAGGCGGCGACGCAGGCGCCGCAGCCGATGCACGTGGCGTTGTCGAAGGCGACGTCAGCCTCCCGCTTCGGGGCGGGCGTGGCGTGCGCGTCCGGCGCCGATCCGGTGTTCGACGAGATGAACCCGCCGGCCTGGATGATCCGGTCGAACGCGGTGCGGTCCACCGCGAGGTCCTTGAGCACCGGGAAGGCGCCCGCCCGCCACGGCTCGATGTCGATGGTGGCCCCATCGGCGAACGAGCGCATGTGCAACTGGCAGGTCGTGGTGCGGACACCCTCCGGGGCGCCGTGGGCGATGCCGTTGATGACGACGCCACACATGCCGCAGATGCCCTCGCGGCAGTCGTGGTCGAACGCCACCGGCTCCTCGTTGCGCTGCGTGAGGTTCTCGTTGAGCAGGTCAAGCATCTCCAGGAAGGACATGTCGTCTGACACGCCATCCAGGTCGTACTCGACCATCCGGCCGGCTGCACCCGGGCCGGCCTGACGCCAGATACGTAGCTTGAGCTTCACTTGTAACTCCGTTGCTTCAGTTCGATTGCCTTGTAGATCAGAGGCTCACGGTGCAGCACGGGCTTGCCGCCCTCGCCGCCCCACTCCCAGGCACCGACGTAGAGGAACTCGTCGTCGTGACGCAGCGCCTCACCCTCCTCGGTCTGGGACTCGCCGCGGAAGTGACCACCGCAGGACTCGCGACGATGCAGCGCATCGGTGCACATCAGCTCGCCGAGCTCGAAGAAGTCCGCGACGCGCCCCGCGCGCTCGAGGGCCTGGTTGAAGTCCTCGTTCACACCGGTGACGCGCACGTTCTTCCAGTAGTCGGCCTTGAGCTCACGGATGAGTCCGATGGCCTTCTTCAGGCCCTCCTCGGTGCGGTACATGCCGCAGTACTCCCACATGATGTGGCCGAGTTCCTTGTGGTACGAGTCGACTGAGCGGGTGCCCTGGATCGACAGGAGCGTGTCGATGCGGGCCTGCGCCGACTCCCGCGCCTCCACCACTGCCGGGTGATCGTCGGCGACCTTGTCGAACGGTGCGTCCGCCAGGTAGTCGTTGATCGTGTTCGGCAGCACGAAGTAGCCGTCGGCGAGGCCCTGCATGAGCGCCGAGGCACCCAGGCGGTTCGCGCCGTGATCGGAGAAGTTGGCCTCGCCCGTCACGTACAGGCCGGTGATCGACGACTGCAGATCGTAGTCAACCCAGAGGCCACCCATGGTGTAGTGCACCGCGGGGTAGATGCGCATGGGCGTCTCGTACGGATTCTCGCCGGTGATCTGCGCGTACATGTCGAACAGGTTGCCGTACTTGTTCTCGACGGTCTTCTGACCCATGCGGTTGATGGCGTCGGAGAAGTCGAGGTAGACGCCGCGGCGGACCTGACGCTCGGTGCCGTGCTCGTCGCGCTCCGTGACCGCCGGGCCCACACCGCGACCCTCGTCGCACATGTTCTTGGCCTGCCGGGAAGCGATGTCTCGGGGAACCAGGTTGCCGAATGCCGGGTAGATGCGCTCGAGGTAGTAGTCGCGGTCCTCCTCGGCGATCTGCCGGGGATCCTTGGCGCAGTCCTCGGCCCGCTTCGGCACCCAGATGCGGCCGTCGTTGCGCAGCGACTCGGACATCAGCGTGAGCTTGGACTGAGTGTCGCCGTGCACGGGGATGCAGGTGGGGTGGATCTGCGTGTAGCAGGGATTGGCGAAGTAGGCACCCTTGCGGTGGGCACGCCACGTGGCGGTCACGTTGCAGCCCATGGCGTTGGTGGAGAGGAAGAAGACGTTGCCGTAACCGCCGGTGGCGAGCACGACGGCGTCAGCGGTCCACGTCTCGACCTTGCCGTTGATCATGTTGCGGGTCACGATGCCGCGGGCACGACCGTCGACGATGATGATCTCCACCATCTCGTGGCGGGCGTACATCTTGACGGTGCCGGCCGCGATCTGGCGCTCCAGCTGCTGGTAGACGCCGATGAGCAGCTGCTGACCGGTCTGGCCGCGGGCGTAGAACGTGCGCTGCACCTGAACGCCACCGAACGAGCGGGTGTCGAGCAGTCCGCCGTACTCGCGGGCGAAGGGAACGCCTTGAGCGACGCACTGGTCGATGATGTTGGCCGAGACCTCGGCCAACCGGTAGACGTTGGTCTCGCGGGCGCGGTAGTCGCCGCCCTTGACCGTGTCGTAGAACAGACGGTGCGTGGAGTCGTTGTCGTTGCGGTAGTTCTTCGCCGCGTTGATACCGCCCTGGGCCGCGATGGAGTGCGCGCGACGGGGGCTGTCCTGGTAGCAGAAGTTGAGGACGTTGTAGCCGGCCTCGCCCAGTGTCGCGGCTGCCGCGCCACCGGCCAGGCCGGTGCCGACGATGATGACGCTCAACTTGCGACGGTTAGCCGGGTTGACCAGGCGGGCCTGGAACTGACGCGTCTTCCACACCTTGTCGATGTCGACGCGGGGGGCCTTCGTGTCGGCAATATCCGCGCCGTCGACCCAGTACTGGTCGGTGACCGGGGGGGTCGTGGTGGTTGCAGTCATCAGATACCAACTCCAAACAGGACGGCCAGAGGCATGATCATGAAGCCGACGAACAGGACCACGGCCACGATGATGGCCAGCAGGTTGAGCACCGAGGCCGCCTTGGCGCTCGTGTTTCCACCCAGGGTCGTGAAGGCGCTCCAGAAGCCGTGACGGATGTGCATGCAGATGAGCACCATGCACACGGCGTACAGCACAACCATCCACCACAGTTCGAACGCGGCCAGCACCATGGTGTGCGGCTCGTCGCCCGTGCCGCCGCTGACGGAACCGGGGACGATGGTGAACTGGATGAGGTGGAAGATCAGGAACGCCGCGACGATGATGCCGCCCCAGCGCATGGTGCGCGAGGAGTAGGTCTGCACCTTCTTCTGGCTGTTGACGTACTTGGTGCCACGGTTCCGCCGCGTCTCCATCGAGAGCGTGTAGGCGGACCAGATGTGCAGGATCACGGAGAGGACAAGGGCCGACCGGAAGATCCAGATGAACCAGCCGGCCGGGAGGATCGGATAGAGGATCCCACCGTCTTCGGTGGTTCCCTTCAGCCAATGGGCGTAGTGATCGAAGGCCTCGGGACCGAGGAACATCTTCAGATTGCCGTACATGTGCACGAGGAGGAAGGCGATCATGATCAAGCCGGTCACTGCCATGATGACCTTCTTGACGACCGTGCTTCGCAACGCCCGTTGATGAATGGTGAGTGTTGTTGCCACGCGCTCACTCTAGCCAACAGCACGGACATTCGGGCAGTGGGGTGACCTTATCGAAGGGCGATTCGCTAGGCCATTTACGTGCCGATTGACTCACGAAATGTCAGGCGAGGAGGTCCGGGCGGCGCTCCGCCGTCCGGCGGAGCGCCTGTTCACGCCGCCACGCCTCGATGAGGGCGTGGTGGCCGCTCAGCAGCACGTCCGGCACCGGCCTGCCCCGCCACACCGGAGGCTTGGTGTAGTTGGGGTATTCCAGCAGCTGCTCGTGCCCCTGAGAGTGTGACTCCTCCACCAGCGACTCCGGGTTCCCGAGGACCCCGGGCAGCAGGCGCACGACCGCCTCGATGATGGCCAGGGTGGCCACCTCACCGCCGTTGAGGACGTAGTCCCCCAGCGAGACCTCGATCAGCTCGTAGCGCTCGGCGCAGTGGTCGATCACACGCTGGTCGATGCCCTCGTAACGGCCGCACGCGAACACGAGCCGCTCCCGGCCCGCCAGGTCGTAGGCCATCGCCTGAGTGAACGGCACGCCCGCGGGGCTGGGCACCACCACCGTGATGGGCAGTGGTGATGCCGACTCGAGCGCATCCAGGGCCTCGCCCCAGGGCTCAGGCTTCATCACCATCCCTGCCCCTCCCCCGTACGGGGTGTCGTCGGTGGTGCGGTGCCGGTCGTGGGTCCAGTCCCGCAGGTCATGGACGGCGAGGTCCACGATCCCCGTCGAGATGGCCTTGCCCACGAGGCTCAGCCCCAGCGGGCTGAAGTAGTCGGGGAAGATCGTGACGACGTCGAGCCTCATTCGATGTCCTCCAGGAGGCCCTCGACGTCCGCGAGCCGAACGTGTCCCGCCGCCAGGTCCACCTCGGGGACCAGAGCGCTCACGAACGGGATGAGCCGTTCTCCACCCTTCACTGCGACCTCCAACACATCCTGGGCCGGGAGGTGCAGGACCTCGCGGACGACGCCCACCCGGCTACCCGCGTGATCCAGCACGGCCAGGCCCACCAACTGACGGTCGAAGTACTCCTCCGCCTCACTGGGGCGCTCGTCCGCGGGCACCTTGGCACCCAGCGTCTGCCCCACCAACTGCTCGACGGTGGTGCGGTCGGGATACCCGGCGAAGGTCAACATGAGCCTCCCGCGGTTCCACCGCACCGTCGCGATCTCCACGGTCCGTCCCGACTCGCCCAGGCTGAGCCTCGTGCCGACGGCGAAACGCCGGCCGGGCTCGTCGGTGCGCACGTCGATGAACACATCGCCGCGCACACCGTGCGGGCGGCCGATGATGCCGACCGTCACGTCCACCAGGTCACCCATGGTTCACTCCTTGCGATCAGGTCCACGCTCCGCGGGGACGACGATGCCCCGGACCCGTTCGGGTGTCCGGGGCATCGCACGGGGTTGGGTCAGGGGCGACGGGGACGATCCACGTCCACGAAGTCCACCCGGACGCTCTCCTTGCCGGCCAGAGCCGCGACCACGGTGCGCAGGGACTGCGCGGTGCGGCCCTGGCGGCCGATCACCTTGCCGACGTCGTCCGGGTGCACCCGCACCTCGAGAAGACGCCCACGGCGCAGATCCTTGTCCTTGACGCTCACGTCGTCCGGGTTCGACACGATCCCGGCGACGAGGTGCTCAAGAGCTTCGGCGAGCACGCTCAGGCCTCTTCGGCCGGAGCCTCGGCTGCGGGGGCCTCAGCCTGGGGGGCCTCGTCAGCGGGGGCCTTGGCTGCGGCCTCGTCGGCCTTCTTCTTGGCCTTCGAGATGGCGGGCGCGGTGGCGCCGCTGTCCTCGGCGAGCGCCTTGGCGAACTCGGCCTCGCGGTCGCGACGCTCAGGCTGCGGGTCGACACCGGAGGGCGTCTTGTCGCCGGTGAACTGCTGCCAGTCCCCGGTGCGCTTGAAGAGTGCCACGACGGCCTCGGTGGGCTGGGCACCGACCGACAGCCAGTACTGAGCGCGCTCGGAATCGACGCGGATGACCGACGGATCGTTCTTCGGGTGGTAGAGGCCGATCTCCTCGATGGCCTTGCCCTCGCGCTTGGCGCGCGAGTCGATGACGATGATGCGGTAGTGGGGCGAGCGAATCTTGCCGAGTCGCTTCAGGCGGATCTTGGTTGCCACGGGTGTGGTTCTCCTGTTGATGAAAGTGTCTGCCAGCAGACGATGCGGATGGACGCTCACGACGTGTGGGGCACGCCGCGCGCAAACCTAGGGGCCTCGACGCTCGGATGAGAGGGCCCGGGCAAAGAGGTGCATCCGACATTGTGCCAGATCGGCGGGCGAGGGCCAATCCGGTGCCGGCGCAGGCGACGTACCATCTGCCTCGTGCACATCTCAGAGGCCCGGTTCGAGGCGATCGTCGAGGAGGCGCTGGGCGCGCTCCCCGAACAGCTCGTCGCGAACCTCGACAACGTCATCTTCGTCATCGAGGACGAGCCCGAGGACGGTTCCGACTCGCTGGGCTGGTACGAGGGCACAGCCCTCACCGAGCGTGACCAGTACGGGTACGGGCAGCTGCCCGACAGGATCGTCCTGTTCCGCGGGCCGCTCACGCGCATGTGCCACAGCGACGACGAGCTGTACGAGGAGATCTGGATCACCCTGGTCCACGAGCTGGGCCACTACCACGGCATCGACGAGGAGGCCCTCCACTCACTCGGCTGGGGCTGAGCAGGCGCTGGCCGCTCGCCTGAGCCTCAGCAGAGCCGCTCGACGCTACCGGAGAGCGCCAACGGCTGGGCCGCGTGGCAGAAGGTCGGGCTCAGTACCGGCACCACCCCGTCGCCGGTCTCCGCGGCGGGCGCCACCCCGAAGGGCCGCTCCACTCCCAGGAACGCCTCCCACGCGCTGGGCTGCGCGATCGCCTCGACCCTCGTGTCCTCCGGGTCAAGCCCGGCTGCCTCGGCGGCGTGACGGAAGAACTCGTCGCGGCCGAGCACGCCGTCGATCAGGCCGTAGTCCTGCGCGCGCACCGAGTCGTAGAGGTGCGCCCCGATCTGATCACGGATCGCCGCCTCGCTGATGTCGCGGTGTTGCGCGACGTGGGCCACGAACGTGTCGTACTCAGCCGCCAGCCCCGCGGTGTAGACGGCCCGCTCCTCGTCGGTGATGGGCCTGAAGGGGTTCCCGAAGTCTTTTCCCTCACCCTGCGTGAGGTACTCGCTCGTGATGCCGCCGGTGGTGGTCACCCCGGACTCGAACAGCGTGCCGCTGGTGGCGACCACGTCCGTGTACTGGTCGAACGGGCCGAAGATGACGCCGATGGAGCCGACCAGGGCCCCGTGGTCGACAATGATCTCGTCCGCCGGCGCGGTGGCGTAGACCCCGCCGGAGGCGGAGATGGAGCTCACGTGCACCAGCACCTTCTGACCGGTGCGCTCCTGGTAGCGCAGCACGGCATCGCTGATCGCGCGGGAGCCCGCGATGCTGCCTCCCGGGGTGTTGACCAGCAGCACCACCCCGGCCGCATCGTCGGTGGTCAGTTCGTCGAGCTGGGCCGCGATCTCGTAGCCGTAGGATCCGGCGCTGAGCAACGCCCCGTCGGATGCGTCGGCCATGATGGGTCCCGCCACCGTGATGGCCCGGAGGCTCTGGCTCCCCCCGCCCCAGATGGTGTCCAGCTGGGTGGTGGCGACCCCGCCCGCCGTCGAGACGAGCGTCATCGACCCGATGATCGTGACGACGCCGAGCACGAGCGCCATGAGCAGCGACGCGGCTCCGAGGCCCAGCCCGATGCCCGCTCCGATGCCGAACCCGCGGCCGAATCCGCCCTGGGTCCTTGGCGCGGGGGGCAGGACCGGCCCCGGCGCCACGGGACCCGCGGGCTGGGGCGTGGGTGCCGGCTGGGGCAGATCTGCTGAGCGCTGGTCCACGCTGGGTGGCGGGAACGACTGGCTGGGGTCGGACACGGTGGGCCTCCTTCGGTCAGCCGCCACAGTACCCAGTCAGCCGACCACCGTGCCGCGAAGGATCAACGCGCGGGGACGACGGAGGGTCGAGAGGTCCTCCCGGGGATCGGCATCGAGCACGATGAGATCCGCGCTCGAACCTTCCGCAAGCACGTCCGCCCCGAGCCAGGCCCGCGCACCCCAACTGGCCGCGCCCAGCGCGAACTCCGTGCCGCCGAGCTCCGCCAGGGCCTCGATCTCGTCGCGGATCCGGCCGTGCTCGACGACCGTTCCCGCATCGGTGCCGGCGTACACCGGCACGCCGGCCTCGATGGCCGAGCCGATCGTCTGCTTGCGCCGGGCGTAGAGGTCCATCATGTGCGAGTAGTACGAGGGGAACTTGTCGCGGGCCGGGGTGGCGTAGCGGGGGAAGTTGTCCAGATTGATCATGGTGGGCACCAGCGCAGTGCCCCGCTCGGCCATCTGGGCGATCCCGTCGTCCGAGAGTCCCGTGCCGTGCTCGATGCAGTCGATGCCGGCGGCCACCAGCTCATGGACGGACTGCTCCCCGAAGCAGTGGGCCGTCACGCGCGCACCCTCCTCGTGCGCGGCGGCGATGGCCGCCGCGGCCACGGCCGCCGGCCACAGCGGGGCCAGGTCCCCCACTGACCGGTTGATCCAGTCCCCCACAAGCTTGACCCAGCCGTCGCCGTCGCGCGCCTCATGGCGAACCTGCTCGACGAGCCGCTCAGGCTCCACCTCGACCCCGAGGTAGCGGATGTAGCGCAGTGGCCGGGCGACGTGCCGTCCGGAGCGGATCAGGCGTGGCAGCGCGGCGGTCCGTTGGATCCACCGGGTGTCCGACGGCGACCCGGCGTCACGGATGAGCATCGTTCCGGCCGCGAGATCGGTTTCCGCCTGCCCGCGGGCAGTGTCGGCGCTGACCGCGCCCTGAGGACCGAGCCCGATGTGACAGTGCGCGTCGACGAGCCCCGGGAGCACCCAGGCGTCCGAGGCGACCGTCACGGCGCCCGGCACCGGCTCCTCCGAGATCACACCGTCCGCGATCCACACCTCCCTCGGCTCGGCGTCGGGGAGGAACACCCCCGTGAGGTGAAGAGCTGACATGGTGGCTCCTAGAACTTGGGCTTGTTCTCGTTGAACATCTTCTGCAGGTCGGGCGGCAGCTGGAAGTCGTCGATGGTCTGCGGGACCTGCGGCAGCCCCGCCTGCGAGACGGGTTGCTGGCGAACACCCTTGGGGCCCTTGCGCTGCTGCTTCTTCGGCTGCTGCTTCCTCTGCTGGGCCCGGCGGCCACCGCCGATGCCGGGCGCTCCAGGCATCCCGCCCATCCCGGGCATGCCCCCGCCCGCCATGGCCTCCATCATCTTGCGGGCCTCGACGAAGCGGTTGACCAGCTTGTTGACCTCGGAGACCTGCACGCCGGCTCCCTTGGCGATGCGTGCGCGCCTGGATCCGTTGAGGATCGAGACGTCGTCGCGCTCCTTCGGGGTCATCGAGTAGATGATCGCTTCGATCCGGTCGATCTCCTTCTCGTCGATCTCGTTGATCGCCTGCTTGAACTGGCCTGCGCCGGGAAGCATGCCGAGGATCTTCGACATGGGGCCCATCTTGCGCAACTGCTGCATCTGGGAGAGGAAGTCCTGCAGACCGAACTTCCCCCGGCCCATCAGCTTCTCGGCCGCGGCGCGGGACTCCTCGGCGTCGAACGTCTTCTCAGCCTGTTCGATGAGGGTGAGGACGTCTCCCATGCCCAGGATCCGCGAAGCCATCCGGTCCGGATGGAACATGTCGAAGTCGGCCAGTCCCTCGCCGCTGGAGGCGAACATGATGGGCTTGCCGAGGACCCGCGCCACCGAGAGTGCCGCGCCACCGCGAGCGTCGCCGTCGAGCTTCGTGAGGACCACGCCGTCGACCCCGACCCCCTCGTCGAAGGCCTTGGCCGTGTTGACGGCGTCCTGACCGATCATGGCGTCGACGACGAACAGGGTCTCGTCGGGGTTGACGGCCGCCTTGATGTCCGCGGCCTGCTGCATCAGCTCCCGGTCGATGCCGAGGCGACCCGCCGTGTCGACGATCACCACGTCGTAGAGCTTGGTCTCGGCGTGGGCGAGGGCCCGCCGGGCCACCTCCACCGGGTCTCCCACACCGTTGCCCGGCTCCGGCGCGAAGACGTGCACGCCGGCGCGCTCCCCGACGATCTGCAACTGGTTGACCGCGTTGGGGCGCTGCAGGTCAGCGGCGACGAGCAGCGGGGTGTGCTGCGCCGACTTCAGCCAGCGCGCGAGCTTTCCCGCGAGAGTGGTCTTGCCGGCGCCCTGGAGGCCGGCGAGCATGATGACGGTGGGCGGGCGCTTGGCGAACCTGACCGTGCGCGCCTCGCCCCCGAGGATGCCGATCAACTCCTCGTTGACCACCTTGATGATCTGCTGCGACGGGTTGAGCGCTTTCGACACCTCGGCATCGAGCACCCGTGACTTCACCGCGGCGACGAACTCCTTGACCACGCCCAGGTTGACGTCTGCCTCGAGCAGCGCGATGCGGATCTCCCGCATCGTGGCGTCGATGTCGGCCTCGGTGAGGCGCCCCTTGGAGCGCAGCCCCTTGAATACCGACGACAGCCGGTCCTGCAGCGTGTCGAACACTGATCTGAGCCCTTCGGAGATGATGCAACCGCACCAGGATAGGCGAGTGGGCCCCGCCCCGGACAACGGCCCACCCGGGCGTTAGGCTCCTTCAGGACTGAACCCGCCGGCGAAAGGACCCCCACGCATGAGGATCGGCATCCCCAACGAGGCCCCCGGGACGCGCGTGGCCGCGACGCCCGTCACAGTGGCCGCGCTGCTGAAGCTGGGCTACGACGTGGTGGTGGAGAGAGGGGCCGGCGTCCTGGCCGCCCTGCCCGATGGCGCCTTCGAGGACGCCGGGGCCACCGTCGTGGACACGGCCGAGGTGTGGGCGGCCGACATCGTCGCGATCGTCGGCGAGCCGACGGCCGATCAGGTGTCGCGGCTGGGCAGCGAGCAGATCCTCATCGGATTCCTGCACCCCCGCACCGGCACAGACCTGGTGGAGGCGCTCGCCGCGCGGGGCGTGACGGCGCTCTCGATGGACATGGTGCCGCGGATCTCACGCGCGCAGTCACTCGACGCCCTCAGCTCGATGGCCAACATCTCGGGCTACCGCGCGGTGATCGAGGCGGGTCACGCCTTCGGCCGGTTCTTCGCCGGCCAGGTGACCGCTGCGGGGAAGGTCCCCCCTGCGAAGGTGTTCGTGATCGGCACCGGGGTCGCGGGGCTCGCCGCGATCGGCACCGCCGGCAGCCTCGGCGCCGAGGTGTACGCCACCGACGTGCGGCCCGAGACTGCCGAGCAGGTCGAGTCGATGGGTGCCAAGTTTCTCACCGTGGCCCAGGACGATCAGGGTGTGTCGTCCGACGGATACGCCAAGGCCACAACGGCTGACTACGCCGAGCGGGCTGCCGAGCTCTACGCCCAGCAGGCCCGCACGGTGGACATCATCATCACGACCGCGGCCATCCCCGGACGCCCGTCGCCGAAGCTCATCACCGCCGAGATGGTGGCCTCGATGCGTGCCGGCAGCGTGATCGTCGACCTCGCCGCCAGTGGGGGCGGCAACTGCGAGCTCACCCGCCCCGGCGAGTCCTACGTGACCGACGGCGGCGTGCACATCGTGGGCTACACGGACCTCGCCAGCCGCCTGCCTGGTCAGGCGTCCCAGCTGTACGGCACCAACGTCGTGAACCTGATGAAGCTGCTCACCCCCGCCAAGGACGGCGTCGTGCAGCTCGACTTCGACGATCAGGTGCACCGCCAGATGACCGTCGCCCGTGGCGGCGAGGTCACCTTCCCGCCACCGCCCATCGAGGTGTCGGTGGCGTCCGCCACCCCGGTGGCGAGCGTGGCCGTGGCGCCGCCACCCCCCGCTCCTCCGCGCTCCGAATGGTCCCGGTTCCGGCTCGTGCTCATGCTGGTGTCCGCGTGGCTCCTGCTCTCGCTCGTCCTCCCCGCCAGCTTCCTGTCGAGCATCCTCGTGTTCGGGCTGGCGTGCGTGGTGGGCTACTACGTCATCTGGGGCGTCCAACCCGCCCTCTACACACCGCTGATGAGCGTCTCCAACGCGGTCTCCGGCATCACGATCGTCGGTGCCATCACCCAGCTGACCTCGGACCTGCTGCACGTGCAGATTCTGGCCCTCGTCGCCATCGTGTTGGCGGGGATCAACTGCGTCGGCGGGTTCGCCATCACCCATCGCATGCTCGCCATGTTCCAGAGGAGCTGACCCAATGCTGGCCAACATCGTCTATGGCGGATACATCGTCGCGGCACTGCTCTTCATCCTCGGCATCGTGGGGCTCGGCAAGCAGGAGACGGCCCGCAGCGGAAACGCGTACGGCATCGTGGGCATGACGCTGGCCGTCGTGGCCACCATCGTGCACACCTTCAGCCAGCGGTGGGATACCACCGGCTTCATCCTGCTTCTCGTCGGGCTCGCCGCGGCATTCGCGGTCGGCCTTCCGTACTCCGCTCGGGTGGCGATGACGGGCCTGCCCGGCCTTGTCGCGCTGTTCAACGCGTTCGGCGGCCAGGCATCGGCCCTGGTGGGCATCAACTCGGCCCTCGGGACCGACGCCTACCCCGTCCTGGCGGACCAGATCGTCCACGGCGTGGAGGTGTGGCTGGCCGTGTTCGTGGGCGCGCTCACGTTCTCCGGATCGGTGGTGGCCTGGGGCAAGCTCGGCGGCAGGATCACGTCCAAGCCCGTCACGGTGCCCGCCAGGGGCGTGGTCATGACCCTGTTGGGCATCGGGCTGCTCGGCTCACTCGCCTGGCACCTGGCCACCCCGAATCTGTGGGCCCTGGTCCTCACACACCTTCTCGGCTACGTGGTGGGCATCGTCATGGTCATGGCCATCGGCGGAGCCGACATGCCGGTGGTGGTGAGCTTCCTGAACTCGTTCTCCGGCTGGGCAGGGGCGCTGTCGGGGTTCGCAATCGGCTCCGATCTCCTCGTCGTGGCGGGCACGATCGTCGGCATGTCGGGCATCATCCTCTCGGTGGTCATGGCCCGCGGCATGAACCGCTCGATCACCAACGTGCTCCTCGGAGGCTTCGGCACCGCCGACTCGACGGGAACGTCGGCCCCCGTCCTCGACGCCCAGGGGAACCCGATGACCGCCGTCAGCGCCGACGCCGACGAGGTCGCCGGTTGGTTGCGTGACGCGGACTCGGTCATCATCGCACCGGGATACGGCATGGCCGTTGCCCAGGCGCAGCACCCCGTCGCAGAGCTGACACGCCGCCTCATCGCGCAGGGCAAGACCGTGCGGTTCGCCATCCACCCCGTCGCGGGCCGGCTCCCGGGACATATGAACGTGCTCCTGGCGGAGGCGCGGGTGCCCTACGACATCGTGCTCGAGATGGACGAGATCAACGACGACTTCCCCCGAACCGACGTGGTGCTGGTCATCGGCGCCAACGACACCGTCAATCCCGCGGCGATGGAACAGGGCTCGCCCATCTCCGGCATGCCTGTCCTGCACGTCTGGGAGGCGCGTCAGGTGGTGGTGTTCAAGAGGTCCATGGCCGCCGGCTACTCGGGCGTCGAGAACCCGCTCTTCTTCCGCGAGAACACCGCGATGCTGTTCGGGGATGCGAAGTCCAGCGCGGACGCCCTGGTGGCCGCCGTGGGGGCCTCTGTCCCCGCCGTCTAGACGGCGTGAGGCAGCGCGACCTCGACCACCCAGGTGTCGTCGGCGTCGGAGACCGCGAACCGCCCTCCGAGGAGATCCACCCGCTCCCGGATTCCGGCGAGCCCGTACCCCAACGACAGAGCGGAACTACGACGGCGACTCGGCAGGGCATTGGATATCTGGAGAGACACCTCGTCGTCGAGGACCGTGAGCGTCAGCCGGCACATGGCGTCTCGCCGGCCGTACCTGAGGATGTTGGTCACGCCCTCCTGCATCACGCGGGTGAGGGTGCGCAGGGTTGGGGCGGGAAGTGAGTCGGACAGCGGATCGACGGAGACCGAGACGCGGAAGCCGTTGTCGCGGAGAGTCTCGGCGAGGACGCCGACCACCGTCGTGGGGCGCACCAGAGCCATGCCCGTCGCCTCGCCCGCAGACTCGGCCATGATGCGGCTCAGCAGGTCCATCTCCTCCTCGGCGCCGGTCATCGACCGCTCCATCCTGGACAGTGCCATCCGAAGTTCGTCGGGGCTGTCGCTCTCGCCGTACGCCATCGCCTGCAGCGTGGCCACCGACAGATGGTGCGCCACGACGTCGTGCAGCTCGCGCGCGAGAAGGTTGCGCTCCTCGGTGCGGATGCCCTCCGTGGTGCGACGCAACCCTGCCATCGCGTCCAGCTGACGGCGCCTCGTGGTCAGGAAGTGACGGGCTGCGACGAAGACGGGCAGTGCCACCAGGACCACCGCGGCCACAGTCGCCTTCTCGCGCACGGCACCGACGTCGGCGAGAGCGGCGACGACCAGGGCGAGCGAGGCGAGGACTCCCACCGCCACGGCTACCCAGCGCTGCGACAACCTGGCCGCCTGCCAGCACGCGACGAGCAGGATGGCCGCCAGGGCCGCGTCGTCGGAGTGGGGCGTGAGCAGCATGCCAACGGCCGCGACTCCTGCAGGCACGACCCCGACGATCGGCCACCAGAGCAGCAGCGCGGCTGCGATGAACCCCGCCACCTCCCACACCGCGTCCCACGGAATCCGGCCGTTGAGGAAGGCGTCGGCGAGTCCCGCCCCCGCCGTCAGCCCGCCGATGGTCAGCATCATCGTCAGCGCACCGCGTGCGGTGCCGGCCGTGGCCCAGCGCCGCCATCCGGACCGCGGCGCGCCCTGGTTCTCGCCGCGAGGTGGTTCGATGCCGGGCGGGAGTGACAGCTGCACGCTCCACCCGTCCGCATGGCGCTCACGCCTGAGGCTTCCGCCCAGCGCCTCGGCCCTCTGCCGGAGCCTGTCCATGCGGTGTTCGTGGCCAACGGAGCTTCCCACGATGGGGTCCGGGTAGTGAACGTCCATGATGATCCAGCCACGGCGTCGGTCGATGGTGGCAAGCACCTCAGTGCCGTCCGCGTCCGATGTGAGGACCGCGTCCACGATCTCCTCCATCACGCGGGTGAGGGTGGTCTGCGTGACGCTGCTCACCCGGTCGAGCTCGACGAGGACCGAGGCGCGCACTCTCACGCCGTGTTCCTCCAGGCGATCGCGCAGACGGATCAGCGAGGTGGTGGCGGCAGGCCCGGCGACCGACTCGTCCTGTCCTGCCGCCATCGGGTCCTCGCGGAGCATGCCGACGAGGGCCCGCACCTCGCCGAGGGCGCCGAGGCAGGCCTCGTTGACCCGGCTGATCGCGACCCTCATCGCCGCTGGATCTGTGAGCCCGTGGGCCGCCTTCAACACCGCGGTGCTGTCCGCCAGCCTCACCGAGACCAGGGAGCGGAGCTCGGCCGCGAGCAGGGCGCGCTCCTCACCGCGGATCCGGAGGGCATCCTCCTCCATCACCTGGACGCCCCCCTGCCCGCGACGCCGCGCAACCAGCATGGCCCGCAGCAGAAGGCCGGCCGTGAGGCTGAGGACAAGCAGGATGAGGTAGGCGGCCGCGACCTCCCACTGCTGCGCTTGGAGGCTCCGGGCGGCGGCGTAGCCCAGGAAGATGCCGACGACGCCGACCACCTCACGCGGACGTGCCATTGCCGCGAAGGTTGCAGGAACGATGAGGTGAAGAAGGAGGTCGGCGTCCATCGTGCCGAACCACAGTGTCAGCACCATCGGGACCATCGCGCAGATGAGCCCCGCCCGAGGACGCCACAGCACCAGGGCGCAGGCGACGCCCTCCGTGATCTGAGCGATCGGCGAGACGGCTGTATGCCAGCCCATTCGCTGCCATGTCAGCAACGAGCTGAAGGCCCCGTACACCACCATGGCACCAATGACGTAGCGGGCGAGGTTGAGCACACCCCCGGACGCATCATGGGGACGACTCACGCTGCAGACCACTGCTTCACTGGACCGGGGCGGCTGATGATCCGGTCAGGTGGACTGTGGACCGCTGGGAGTGAACGCGCTGAGTCAGTGGCGGCAGATGGGGAAGGAGGGGAAGAGCTGGCAGATGAACTGCGTGCTGACCTCACCGGTCGATCCACCGATCGGTGCCGGCGCCGGATCGGTCTTGGGGGCTGCCACCGCGGTGGGCGCGATCGCCACAGCGAGGAGCAGGCCTGCCGCAAATGTGCGAAGTCTCATGGGAATATCCTTTTCGCGGGAGAAAGACATGTTCTGTCACAGTCAATCGCTTACTCGCCAATTCTGATACCGACTATCGGCCAGAGTTTAGTGTCGGCGGCCCGGCAATGACGACGGCGCACCACCCCGATAGGGTAGTCACATGAACATAGCGCGGCGCATCCTCGTCGTTGATGACGACCCCGTCGTTCGCGAGGCCTACCGGTCTTTCTTCTCCCGACACGAGGACTTCGAGGTGGTGGGCGAGGCCCGGGACGGCCGCGAGGCAGTCGACGCGTACCGCCGCCTCCGCCCATCCATCGTCCTGATGGACCTCCAGATGCCGGAGAAGTCAGGCGTCGACGCCACCCGGGACATCTGCCGTGAGTGGCCCAGCGCCTGCATCGTGGCGCTGACCACCTTCGGCACCCGCGAGTACATCGTTGCCGCTCTGCGCGCCGGCGCGTCCGGCTATCTGCTCAAGGATGCCGGCGGGCCCGCGCTCCTCGCGGCCATTGACCAGGCCATCGACGGTGACATGCCACTGTCGGCAGCCGTGCGCAAGGAACTCGTCTCCAATGTGGTGGACACACCGGACCCCGCCCGTTCGCAGCTGGCGGACCCCGGCCTGGCCCCCCGCGAGAAGGAGCTGCTCAAGTGGTTGGCCCAGGGTCTGACCAATCAGCAGATCGGCGGGCGGATGTTCGTGTCGGAGGGAACGATCAAGCAGTACCTGTCCCACATCGGGGACAAGATGGGCCTGAAGTCGAGGACCCAGATACTCGTCAGGGCGATCCAGCTGGGCGTCGTCGACCTCACTGAGACTGATCCCACCAGCGGCCTCTGACGACGGCGGAAGCCGGGCGACCAGGCTCAGCCCAGGCCGCCCCGGGCGAGCGTGCCCACGGTCGGGACGCTCATCCCCGTGACCTCCAACAGCGTGCGCTCAGTGGCCACGTCCTCCTCCGCGAGCTCAAGCATGCCGAAGTTGACGGCCGCCTCCGCGACACCGTCGATGGTGAGCCCACGGACGAGCAGCGCGACTCCGTCCTCTGTGATGCGCGGGGTGGCCGTGGCACCCATCCCGGTCAGGAGGTCGTAGAGCTCGGTCTGTCGCTCGGCCCGCACCCGCACCGTGCGCCTCCCGCTCCGGACGAGGAATTCGTCGACCGTGCACTCGGCAACGAGCCTGCCGTTGCCGATGACCACGAGGTTGTCCGCGACGTGGGCCATCTCGGTCAGTGAGTGTCCCGATACGAAAACCGTCTTGCCGCGGGCCGCGAGGCCCCTCAGCACCTGCCGCATCCACCGGGCGTCCTCGTCGTCGAGGCCGGCGAACGGCTCGTCGAAGATGTAGTGGTCCGGATCTGACTGCACGGCCGTGGCGACGGCAGCCCGCCTCCTGAGCCCGGCGGGGGTCAGCCATCGGCGGTGATGGGGCCTGCCGATGCCGTTGAGCCAGTGACCGTCCATCATCGCGCCCACGGTGTTGGCGGGCCTCTCCAGGTCGGCGAACTGGCGGCCGTTGATCAGGGCCCGGCCGGACGAGGGGCGCTCGAGCCCCAGAATCATCCTCAAGGTGGTGGTGACGCCAGCCCCGGAGGGTCCGAGCAGCCCGGTGACGACGCCTGGCAGCACGCGGAAGTTGAGGTCGTCCACCACTGTCCGGCGGCCGAAGCTCTTCGTCAGATGGATGACCTCGATCATGATCCGATCATGGCTGCGCCGCTGCATCCGACGCCATGCACGAACGTTAGCTGTCAGGCGGCCGGACGGCCAGGCGCCTACTCCCCCAGAATGCCGTGGACGAATCCCTCGGGATCGAACGGCGCGAGATCATCGACGCCCTCGCCGAGGCCCACCAGCTTGACGGGGACCCCGAGCTCGCGCTGCACCTGGATCACGATGCCGCCCTTGGCCGATCCGTCGAGCTTGGTCAGGACGATGCCGGTGACGTCCACCACCTCCGCGAAGATCCGGGCCTGCGTCATGCCGTTCTGGCCCGTGGTGGCGTCGAGGACCAGGAGAACCTCGGTCACCCCCGCCTTCTTCTCGATGACCCGCTTCACCTTGCCGAGCTCGTCCATGAGGCCCGTCTTCGTGTGCAGCCTCCCGGCCGTATCGACGATCACGACGTCGACGCCCTTCTCCGCGCCGACCGCGACGGCGTCGAAGGCAACCGACGCTGGGTCCGCCCCCTCGTCGCCCCGGATGGTGTCCACGCCGACGCGCGCGCCCCAGGTGGCGAGCTGCTCGGCGGCGGCGGCCCGGAAGGTGTCGGCTGCGCCCAGGACCACGCTGCGCCCCTCCGCCACGAGCACCCGGGCCAGTTTGCCAACGGTGGTGGTCTTGCCCGTGCCGTTGACGCCCACCACAAGGACCACGGCCGGGTCGCCCGCCTTGGCCGGGGTGAGGTTGAGTGATCGATCCAGCGAGGGGTCCACGAGCTTGAGGAGCTCGTCGTGGAGCACCGCCCTCGCCTTCGTGGCATCGGCCACGCCGTCGACCGCGAGCCGACGGCGTAGAGCCTCGGTCAGTTCTGTGGCGGGGCCGACTCCCAGATCCGATGTGATGAGGGTGGTCTCGAAGTCGTCCCACGTGTCCGCGTCGATCCGGTCGACCGACAGAAGGTCCGCCAGGGCCCGCGCCAGCGCGTTGTTGCTGCTGGACAGGCGGCGGCGCAGGCGCGCCCACCGGGACGCAGGCGCCTCAGGATGATCGATCGTGCGCGCCGGAGGCGCGACGACCACTGGGACTTCGGGCTCGGCGACGACCGGCTCGACCGGCGCAGCCTCAGGAGCGGGCTCCGGCCTGACCTCGGGCTCGGCCTGGGGCGGCAGCACCACATCCGGCCGGCGCTCGGGCTCGGCCAGCTCGGGCTTCTCCCGGTGTTCGAGTTGTCGGCGCCGGTCCAGCGCGACGACCAGACCGCCGATGAGGATCGCCAGACCGACGATCGCGATGATGACCCAGAAGAACCAATCCACGCGGTCATCCTAGTGGTTGGGTCAGCCTGCCCGATTATCCAGTCTCTCGAGGAACTTCGGCACCTCGCCGACGCCGTTGAGGTGTCGGTTGGCCTCGTCGATGGCCCGCCCCCACTTGGCGTCCTTGACGTCGAGGTGGCCGGCGGAGACGGCGACCACGACGAGCAGCGCGACGGCGAGGAGGAGGACAAGGACGAGAAAGACCGCAATGACGGCGACGCTCATGGGCAAGACTCCTTTCGGAGGGCTGGGGAAGCTGCTCCATACTGCCGAACGCCCGGCGCTCCGCGTGAATCCTCGGCGTGTCCCCGGGCGGGCGACACCCCATTGTGCGTCTCAGCGTTCGTGCAGGCGCTGCGACACGACGGTGGAGATCCCGTCTCCGCGCATGGTCACGCCGTACAGCGAGTCCGCGATCTCCATCGTTCGTTTCTGGTGCGTGATGATCAGCAGTTGCGACGAGGTGCGTAACTCCTCGTAGATGGACAGGAGCCTGCCCAGGTTGGCATCGTCGAGGGCGGCCTCCACCTCGTCGAGGATGTAGAAGGGGCTGGGGCGCGCCATGAAGAGCGCCACGAGGAACGCCACGGCCACGAGCGAACGCTCCCCTCCGGAGAGGAGCGACAGCCGCTTGACGTGCTTGCCCGCCGGTCTGGCCTCGACGTCCACGCCTGTGGTGAGCCAGTCCCCCGGATCGGTGAGGATGAGCTTGCCTTCGCCGCCCGGGAACAACCGGCCGAAGACGTCGGCGAAGCTGGCCTCGACATCGCGATAGGCCGCCTCGAACACCTCCTGGACGCGACGGTCCACCTCACCGACGATCTCGAGGAGGTCCGCCCGGGTCTGCTTGAGGTCGTCCAACTGCTCCGCCAGGAACTGGTGCCTGGCGGTCATGGCATCGAACTCCTCCAGCGCGAGCGGGTTGACGCGTCCCAGCACGGCAAGGTTGCGCTCCGCGGAGCGCAACCTTGCCGTCTGCTTGTCGCGCGAGTAGGGCACGGGGTCCGGCTGTTCGTCCTCGTCGGACAGGGCTGAGCCGTCCGGGCGGGTCAGGACCGGAACGGGCTGGTCCGGGCCGTACTGGGCCACCAGGTCGTCGGCCGCGAGCCCCAACTCGCTCAACGCCTTGTCGACCAGCTGTTCCACACGCATGCGGTGCTCGATCCGGACCATCTCGTCGCGGTGCGCCCCTCGCACGATCTCGTCCAGACGCGCGGCTTCCGCCTTGGCGGCGTGCCGGGACTGCGTGGTGGCGGACTCCGCCGCGCGTCGCGCCGCGTCCGCCGCGTCGCGGCTCGCCGCCGCCCTGCCGCGCGCACCCTCCACCAACTCGGCGAGCCTCAGCGACGCTTCGTGGACGGCGGCGGCGACGGCGGCCTCGCGCCTCAACTGCTCGGCGCGCGCCTTGGCCTTCGCCCGTGACTGGCGCTCGTTCTGAGCGGCCCTGGCCAGCGAGTCAGCCCGTCCGGAGATGGCCTTGACCTGTTCCTCCGCGGTGCGCAGGGCGAGCCTGGCCTCCATCTCGGCCTGCCTGGCGCGACGCGCCTCCGCGGCCTTCTCGTCGCGATCGGCGGGCTCCGGTTCGATGTCGTCGCCCTCCGCGGACGCCGCCTCCAGGCGTGCCGCGAGCTCGGCCAGCTGCTCCTCGTCCCTGGATCGTGCCGCGAGGGCGGCGTCGATCGCCTCAGTGAGCTTCTCCGCCTCGCGCAGCGCTGCGGCCTGGCCCTGCCGCTGGGCGTTGAGCTGCTCGGCGACGGCGGCGAGCTGCGCGTCGGACGCGTGCAACTGCGCCAGGGCGTCCGCCGCCTCGCGGGCTGCGGACGTGAGCCGTTCGGCCACCTGGCCGGCCTGGAAGCGTGCGCGGTCGGCGTCGTGACCGCAGGCCTCGAGTTGAGCCTCGGCTTCGGCGAGCTGGGCCTGGACCTCGATCAGAGATGGCGCGGCCGTGGATCCGCCTTCGACGAGCCACGACGAGTACAGGTCCCCGGAACGGGTCACCGCGATAACGTGGGCGTGCGCCGCCACCACGTCCGCCGCCTCATCCGCGGTCTCGACGGCCACGGCCGTCCCGAGGAGGCGCGCGAGCGCCCCGGACAGCGCCTCCGGAGCCCGCACGAGCCCCTGGACCGGGCGACCGATCCCGACCCCCTCGTCGTGCGGCGGCGCGCCCGCCACGACGAGCGGCGCGCGCCCCAGGCCCCCGTCGGCGAGGTACTTCGACGCGGCCAGGGCCCCGTCCAGACCCCGCACGACGACGGACTCGGCCATCCCGCGCAGCGCGGCCGCCACAGCCGCCTCCCATCCCGGCTCGACGGTGACCAGGTCACTCAACCGTCCGAGGACGTCGTCGTGACCCGAATCGATGAGGTCCGCCGACCCGTCACGGCGCTGTGCCATGAGGCGCAGCGCGTCCACCCTGGCGCCGAGGGCGGCCTTGCGGCGCTCGATCTCCGCCGCCAGCTCACGCAGATCGGCCGCCTCGGTTTCGGTCCGCTCCACCACCTCGGCCGCGCGCTCGTACACGTCGTCGAGGTCGGACTCGGACGCACCGAGACCAGCGAGGGACGATTCGGTGACATGGAACCTCCGCTGCGCCTCCTCGGCCCGGGCCAGAGCGTCAGCGCGGCGCACAGTCAGGCGTTGGACCTCTTCGTTCGACGCCTCGAGCCTGGACTTCATGGCGTTGACCCTTCCGGTCAGCCGAGCCAGCCCCTCGCGTCGATCCGCGATGGCCCGCAGCGCCGAGCTGTAGGCCTGCTCGGCGGCCGCATGCCTCTGCTCCGCCGCGGAGCGCTTGAGCGAGGCGTCCGCCAGGTCCGACTGGGCCTGCTCCACCCGCGCCCTGAGTGCCAGCTCCCTGCCCCGGACCTCGGCAGCCTCGGCCTCCATCGCCTCTGGATCGCGTCCGCCGACATCAAGGGTGGGCTGGTTCGCGCCCGCGCGCATGCGCTCGGCGGCGATGGAGACAGTGGTGGTCACCCGCTCCCGGAGCCCGGCCAGCGCGTACCAGCGTTCCTGGGCGGCGTCGAACTCCGCGGCGGCCTCCTTGAGCCGCCGTCCGGCCTCCTCCTCGGCCTCCAGCGTCCGTCTCACAGCGTCTTCGGCCCGTTGCCTCGCCTCGGCCGCGGCGGCCTCGTCGGCCAGTTCCGCCGACAGCTGCGCCTGGGCCGCGGCGAGATCGTCGGCGAGCAGCCGGGCCTTCGCGTCGCGTAGCTCCGCCTGGATGACGGCGGCCCGACGGGCGGCCTGGGCCTGCCGCCCCAACGGCTTGAGCTGGCGCTGCAGCTCGGCGACCAGGTCGCCGAGCCGCTCGAGGTTCGCCTTCGTCGCCTCGAGCTTGCGCAGCGCCTTCTCCTTGCGCTTGCGGTGCTTCAGCACCCCCGCAGCCTCCTCGATGAAGCCACGGCGGGACTCCGGCGTGGCCTGCAGGATCGCGTCCAGCTGACCCTGGCCGACGATGACGTGCATCTCGCGGCCGATCCCGGAGTCGCTCAGCAGCTCCTGTACGTCGAGGAGCCTGGCAGCAGCGCCGTTGATCGCGTACTCGGAGCCTCCGCTGCGGAACATGGTGCGGGTGATGGTCACCTCCGCATACTCGATCGGGAGGGCGCCGTCGGAGTTGTCGATGGTGAGCTCCACCTCGGCGCGGCCGAGCGGCGCACGCTTCGCGGTGCCGGCGAAGATGACATCCTCCATCCGCCCGCCGCGCAGGGTCTTGGCGCCCTGCTCCCCCATCACCCAGCTGAGGGCATCGACGACGTTGGACTTGCCCGAGCCGTTCGGCCCCACGACGCACGTGATGCCGGGTTCGAAGACCAGCGTGGTGGCCGACGCGAAGGACTTGAACCCGCGGAGGGTGAGCTGCTTGAGGTACATGGCGCGCTCTAGGCTGCCTCGACCGGCCTGGGGGTGCGGATCGACCGGAAGGTCCAGAACTTGTTGAGCAGGAAGCTCACGGGGATGGTGAACATGATCATGATCAGCTGCGCCCAGTAGAACTTGGTGCGCAGGCCGCTGCTGTTGTCGAACACGTCGCTCGGCAGCGCGATGGGCGACTGCTCCCACATCAGCAGCGTCAGGAGCGCCATGCCGATCAGCTGCGCGACCAAGCCGACGGTCAGGAACGGCCAGTACTCCCGCCACCAGCCGGAATGCCGGTGGGACCCGAACGTCCACCGCCTGTTGAGTTGGAAGTTGAACAGGTTGGCCACCACGAAGGCGACCATGCTCATCACGTGGTACCACCGGATGTTGAACTCCGTGCCGGGGATGGACCACCAGGCCCCACCACCGAACGCGGCGCCCGGCCAGACGATGGGCAGGGTGTGGCGCTGCACCCAGATGACCGCCATGTTGACCAACACGCCGAGACCGCCGACGAGCCCGAAGCGGAGGAACTGACCGATCGAGTGCCGGTAGCGGTGCACCACTTCCCTGATCACGATCGTCCTTTCCGTGGCCTCTGACACCTCGGACAAAAGTAGCTGCTGCGGTTCATGAACGCCCGCCTGACGATGGGCGTGGCGCAGCGCGGGCAGGGCGCGCCCTCGCGCCCGTATGCCGCCAGAGAGCGGGAGAAGTAGCCGGACTGGCCGTTGACGTTGACGTAGAGGGAGTCGAACGACGTGCCACCCTGGGCCAGCGCCTCCTCCATCACCTCGCGCGCGGCATGAAGGACGCCGCGGGCCTTGGCAGGGGTCAGCGTGTCGGTGGGCGTGTCGAAGTGGAGCCGTGCGCGCCACAGCGACTCATCGGCGTAGATGTTGCCCACCCCGGAGACCAGACGCTGATCGAGCAGCGCTCGCTTGACGCCCGTGCGCCGTGACATAAGCCGGGCGCTGACCGCCCGCTCGTCGTAGGCCGCGTCGAAGGGGTCGAGCGCCACGTGCGGCACGGGACACTCCGCGGCGCCCGGGTGCCAGTCCAGGCCACCGAACATCCGCTGGTCGACGAATCTCAGCTCCTGACCGTCGTCGAGCGAGAACACCAACCGGGTGTGGCGGACGTGCTCGTCCCCTGGCTGGTTGATCCGGAACTGCCCGCTCATGCTGAGGTGCACCACCAGCGCGTCCTCGCCGAGGACCCACCACAGGTACTTCCCGCGGCGACGGATGTCGTCGACGGGTCTTCCGGTCAGTGACGCGACGAAACCGTCTGGGCCGAAGGGATGCGTGCGCACCGGGCGGGGGTGCAGGACGCTGACGCCCTCGATGCGCCGGCCGCCCAGGTGGGTGGCCAGGCCGCGCCTCACCACCTCCACCTCCGGCAGCTCAGGCACCGGTGAGCGCCTCGCACGCCACTCTGGCAGCGATCTGCTCGGCATGCTTCTTGCTGGGGGCCGTGCCGTGGCCGCGCGGTTGGTCGTCCACGACCACGACGGCGGTGAAGACCCGCTGATGGTCTGGGCCCTCCCCGCTGACGTCGTAGCGTGGCAGCGCCCAACCCTGCTGCGCGCAGAGTTCCTGCAGGGCCGTCTTGTAGTCGGCGTAATCACGGCTGCGTTCGGCCTCGACGATGAGGTGATCGAGATTGCGGTGGATGAAGCGGCCCGCGGCCTCCGCGCCGGCCGAGATGTAGACGGCGCCGATGACCGCCTCCATAGTGTCGGCGAGGATCGACGTCTTGTCGCGGCCGCGGGTGGCGATCTCCCCCTTGCCCAGCAGGAGGTGGTCGCCGAGTTCCAGCGTGCGGGCCACGTCAGCGAGCGCGACAGAACTGACCACACGAGCCCGGAGCTTCGCCAGGTGCCCCTCGGGCAGTTCCGGATAGCTCCGGAAGATGTGCTCCGTCACCACGATCTGAAGGACCGCGTCGCCGAGGAACTCGAGCCTCTCGTTGGACTCGATCCCGCCGTTCTCGTAGGCGTAGCTGCGGTGGGTGAACGACAACTCAAAGAGCTGGGCGTCAACCTCGACGCCCAGCTCCTTCAGCTGTGTATGCAGTCTGCTCATCCCCGCCAAGACCTCGCGGGAACCAGTTCCGCTCAGGCCTCGAGGACCTGGCGGCGCTGACCGCGCGGGCCGTACTGGCCGCAGCTGGTGCAGGCGGTGTGCTGCAGGTGGGGCTCGCGGCAGGCCGGGTTGGCGCACACGACGGTGGGAACGACGGTCGTCTTCCACTGCGCACGGCGCGAACGGGTGTTGCTGCGCGACATCTTCCGCTTCGGAACGGCCACGATCTTCTCCTTCGTCAGGAACTACAAAAGTCTGCTCATTGGGGATGGTCCCCGCTCAGCCCGGTCAGCTTCTCCCACCTGGGATCGATCCGCTGATCGTGCGTGTGCTCGGGATCGTCATTGAGGTCTGCTCCACATTCGGGGCAGAGACCCAGGCAATCATCCTCGCACAGGGGCGTGAACGGCAACTCGAGCACCACGGCGTCACGCAGGGCCTCCTCGAGGTCGATCAGCTCATCAACGATGAGGCTCTCGTCCTCCTCCATCTCCTTGCCGGGATAGAAGTAGAGTTCCTGCACATCGAAGGAGGCCTGCTCCTCGATGCTGTCCAGGCAGCGGGCGCACTGGCCATGGAGTTCCACGGTCGCCGTGCCCGTCACCAGGACGCCTTCGGTCACCGCCTCGAGCCGGAGATCCAGCTCGATGTCGGTGCCCTGTGGCACCCCGATCACCACGGTGCCAAGGTCGGCCGGCGCGGGCACCGTCGTGGACACCTGCTTCATCGTCCCAGCCCTGCGCGCCAACTCGTGGACCTCGAACACGAGGGGCGAGCGGCGATCCGGGTGGGGATGCACGGGTGACACGTCGGAAAATCCCTTCGAAGACCGTCCATGACCTCGTCATGACCGACCGCCAACTCTACCGAGGGCAGCCCCGATTCCCAAAATGGCGGCCCTAGGATCGCTGATCGCGACGACGTTCGGCTATGGCCGCGGCGACGTTCGCCGGGACGTACGCGGTGACGTCGCCCCCTAGCCTCACGACCTGCCGGATGATGGTCGACGACAGCGTCACGTGCTCCTTCGCCGCCGGCAGCAGGACCGTCTCCACCGGCCCCATGGCATGGTTCATGTGCGCCATCTGCAGCTCGAAGTCGAAGTCCGAGCCGAAGCGCAGGCCCTTGACCACCGCGGTGATATCCCGCTCGCGGCAGAAGTCCACCAGGAGGCCCTCCATGGGCTCGACCGTGATGTGGGCCAGGTCCGCCGTGGCCTCCTCGACCAGCCGCACCCTCTCGTCGAAGCTGAAGAGATAGTTCTTCGTCGAGTTGTTGCCGATCGCCACGACGACCGCCCCGAACAGCGCGTGCGCGCGGCGGATGACGTCGAGATGGCCCACGGTGATCGGGTCGAACGACCCGGGGCACAAGACCGGCATGCGTTGCTCCTAGTCCACGGCTCCGAAGTGGAGCGTCGTCTCACCGTAGCCGCGATGCCAGGTGTCTGTGAACAGGTCCGGCCACGCGGGGGCGCGGTCCCTGGACGAGCGCTCGACCACCACCAGGCCCCGCTCGGCCACTGCCCCACCGGCCAGGAGGCCGAGCAGGGACTCCACGGCGTCGGTGGCCAGGTCGTAGGGGGGGTCGAGGAAGATCAGGTCGAACCGGCCCCCCGGGGCCTGGGCCACCGCCTCGGCCTTGACTGCGCGGACCTCCACCGCGAGGCCGGTGGCCCTGGCGTTGTCCTGGATCAGGCGTGCGGTCGGGCGGTCGTGTTCGACCAGGACGACCGGGCCTGCTCCCCTGCTGGCCGCCTCAAGGCCGACCGCCCCCGAACCCGCGAAGAGGTCCAGCACGGACACCCCGGCGAGGTGCGCGGAGGCCTCCGCGTCCGCGGTGCCGAACCAGCTCGCGAGCGCCGAGAAGAGCGCCTCCCGCGTCCGGTCAGTGGTGGGCCGGGTGCGCGCCCCCTTCGGCGTGGCGAGGCGGTGCCCCTTGGCCCGCCCGGCGATGATCCTGCTCATGTCTTGTCCATCCACTCCCCGGCCGCGACCGCCTCGGCCTTGGTCATCAGGTCTGCCAGCAGCGGATCCGAGCCGGCCCGATCGTCGGCCAGGACCCGTTCCGCGAGGACCTTGGCGGCCCGGATCACCTCGGCGTCGTCGAGGGCACGCAGAAGCTTCAGGGTGCCGCCTCCGGACTGCGCGGCGCCCAGGACGTCGCCCTCGCGCCTGATCCGCAGGTCCAGCTCGGCCAGCTCGAAGCCGTCCGTGGTGGACACCATGGCCTGGAGACGCGTTTCCGCGTCGAGATTCTCCCCGACCGCGGCCAACAGCAGGCATAGCCCCGGATGTTCGCCGCGGCCGATGCGGCCGCGGAGCTGGTGCAGCTGGCTCAACCCGAACCGGTCCGCGTCGAGGACCACCATCACCGAGGCGTTCGGCACGTCCACGCCCACCTCGATGACCGTGGTCGCCACGATCACGTCGAGGCGTCCCTCGCCGAACGCCGCCATGGCCTCGTCCCGCTCTGCCGCCGGCTGCCTTCCGTGGACCGTCCCCACGCGGAGCCCCTGGAGCGGCCCCTCCGCCAGCTCCGGCCCGAGCACCTCGACGGCGGCAACCGGTGCCGCGCCCGTGCCCTCGGCCTCCTTCGCGGTGATCGCGGGACACACCACGAACGCCTGACGCCCCAGAGCCACCTCTTCCCTGATCCTCTGCCACGCCCGGTCCACCCAGTGCGGGTTCCTGGCGGTGTCCACGAACACGGTCTGCACCGGGGCGCGCCCGGCGGGAAGCTCACGCAGCTCGCTGACCTCGAGGTCCCCGAACACGGTCATGGCGATCGAGCGCGGGATGGGGGTGGCGGTCATGACCAGGGTGTGGGGCTTGCGCTCGGCCTTCGCCGACAGGGCCGCGCGCTGCTCCACGCCGAAGCGGTGCTGCTCGTCGACCACGACCAGCCCGAGGTCGAAGAAGGTGACCGGGTCGCTGAGGAGCGCGTGCGTACCGATGACGATGCCCGCCTCCCCGGTCACGATGTCGTTGAGGACGCCCCGCTTCGCCGCGGCGGAACGGCTACCGGTGAGCAGCACGATGCCCGTGGCGTCCGGATGTGCCCCCAGCTGACGGCCCTGCCCCAGATCCCCCAGCAGCCTCGTGATGGTCTGGTGATGCTGCTTGGCAAGCACCTCGGTGGGTGCCAGGAGGACCGCCTGGCCCCCGGCGTCGACGACTGCGAGCATGGCCCTCAACGCCACCAGAGTCTTTCCTGAGCCCACCTCGCCCTGGAGCAGCCGGTTCATCGGGGAACCCTTCGCCAGCTCGTCGAAGAGGGTCTCCCCGATGCTCTGCTGCCCAGCCGTGAGAGTGAAGGGCAGCCTCCGGTCGAACTCCTCGAGCAGCCCGCCGCGCCGACGCGGCCGAGGCGTGGCCAGCTCGCCGGCCGCCTCACGACGCCGCGCCGCCATGGCGAGCTGGATGCCGAAGGCCTCGTCGAACCGCAATCGGGCCTGCCCGAACTCCGCCTGGCGGAGCTCCACCGGCTCATGGACCGCGCTGAGCGCCTCGGCGAAGGGCAGGACGCCGGCCTGCTCAACCACCCAGGCAGGGAGCGTGTCGCCCGTCAGTGACGGCAGCACCAGCTGCACAGACTCGGCGATCACCCAGGTGGGCAGCTTCGACGTGGCGGGGTACAGGCCGATCATGGTGGCGCGTTGGACGCTACGCGCCATCGCCGCCTGCTTCGTCGAGGACTTGCGCCCCGACACCCTCGTCCCGTCGAGCATCACGAAATCCGGGTGGGCGAGCTGGAGTTCGCCGTTGAAGCTGCCGACCCGGCCGATGAAGATCCCCCTGGACCCTGGCTGCAGCAGGCCAACCCACCACTTCAGGTGGCGCTCGTATCGCGCGAACAGGGTGATGGACAACCGTCCGTGGCCATCGCTCAGCACCGCCTGCACCCGGGCGCTCGGGATGGTGCCGAAGGTCTTCGCCCCAAGGACCTCGGCGACGACCGCCACCTCCTCCCCCACCCTCAGCGTCGCGAAGTCCGACATCCCGGTACCGGAGATGTAGCGGCGCGGCACGTGGCGCACCAGGTCATCGACGGTGACGAGCCCGAGCTTCTCGAAGCCGTCCGCCGTCTTCGAGCCCAGCACATCGACGAGGCGGCGGCCCAGTTCGCGGTAGATGGGGGTGCGCCAGGAGGACATGACCCGACCCTACCGGGCGCCCCGGACAGGCCGGCCGGTGCGACGGGGGACGCAAGAACCGGCGGCCCGCTTCAGCGGGCCGCCGGTTGCTGTGTTCAGGGATGCGGACTAGCGCGAGACCTTGCCTGCCTTGAGGCAGGAGGTGCACACGTTCACGCGCTGCGGGGTGCCGTTGATGGTGGCACGCACGCGCTGGATGTTCGGGTTCCAGCGGCGATTGGTCTTCTTCTTCGACCAAGGAACGTTGTGACCGAAGCCGGGTCCCTTGGCGCAAACATCACACGTGGCGGCCACTGGAATCTCCTTGTTGTCTGTGCCCAGGATTGAAGCCTGGATTGCTCTTGAGGTGTAGCCCACGCGAGCAGGCAACCGCACAATGCTAACCCGCCCGCGTGGAAATGGCCAAATGAGGCCCTACTTGCGGCCCCGTCGACGGGGCGATCGGCGCTCGCCGCCGTCCGAGGGCGCCTGCGAGTCCACCGGCTCCTCGAAGCGCACGTAACCGGCGCCCTGGCAGTGCTCACACGGCTCGGTGAAGGCCTCCTGCAGCCCTGTGCCGATCCGCTTTCGGGTCAGCTGGACGAGGCCGAGGCTGGTCACCTCCGCCACCTGGTGGCGCGTGCGGTCGCGGCCCAGGCACTCGACGAGCCGGCGCAGCAGCAGCTCCCGGTTGCTCGGCAGGACCATGTCGATGAAGTCGATCACGATGATGCCGCCGAGATCCCTCAGCCGCAGCTGCCGGACGATCTCCTCCGCCGCCTCCAGGTTGTTGCTGGTGACGGTGGCCTCGAGGTTGCCTCCGGCGCCGGTGAAGCGGCCGGTGTTGACGTCGATGACCGTCATGGCCTCGGTGCGGTCGATGACGAGCGAGCCACCGGACGGCAGGAACACCTTGCGGTCGAGTGCCTTGGCGATCTGGTCGTCGATCTTGAACTGCGCGAACGCGTCGCGCCCGTCCTCCGCCACCTCGAAGCGGACGAGCCGCTCGGCCAGGTGTGGCGCGACGTGCCCGACGTAGGCCGAGATGGCGTCGTAGGCGTCCGTCGGGCCGCCGTCGCCCTGGACGATCAGCTGGCCGAAGTCCTCCGTGAAGAGGTCCCGGACGATCCTGAGAGTGAGGTCCGGCTCGGAGTAGAGGGCCTGAGGGGCGCTACCCTGCTTGGCCTTCTTCTCGATGACCTCCCACTGCGCCTTGAGCCGGTTGACGTCGCGGATGAGCTCGTCCTCGCTGGCCCCCTCGGCGGCGGTGCGCACGATCACGGACTCGTCGTCGGAGATCAGCGAACCGAGGACCGTCCGGAGCCGGCTGCGCTCGTGGTCCGGCAGCTTGCGGGAGATGCCGGACAGGTGTCCGCCGGGTGAGTAGACGATGTAGCGGCCGGGCAGCGAGATGTGGCTGGTCAGCCGCGACCCCTTCGCACCCACCGGATCCTTCGTGACCTGGACGAGCACGCTCTGGCCGGACTTCAGGACGTTCTCGACCTTACGGTTCTCGCCGGTCACGCCGAACGCGGCCCAGTCCACCTCGCCGGCGTAGAGGACGGCGTTGCGCCCGCGACCGATGTCGATGAAGGCGGCCTCCATGCTCGGAAGGACGTTCTGAACGCGACCGAGGTAGATGTTGCCGATCAGCGACGTGGCCGAGGCCTTGTCCACGTAGTGCTCGACGAGGATGTTGTCCTCGACGACGGCCAGCTGGGTGTAGTCCTCGGACTGGCGGATGACCAGCTTCCGGTCGACCGACTCGCGGCGCGCGAGGAACTCGGCCTCGCTGAGGATCGGGGCGCGGCGGCGCCCGGCGGCGCGCGACTCCTTCCGGCGCTGGCGCTTGGCCTCCATGCGGGTCGAGCCCTCGATGCCGGTGACCTCGTCTGAGGACGTGGACTCCGCGTCCGCGCCCTCGCCGCGACGGCGACGACGACGGCGACGGCGTGTGGTGCCGGAGTCGTCCGCCTCTGCGTCCGGCTCGCCCTCGCCCTCGGCCTCGGAATCCGGCTCCGGCTCCGCCTCCGCGTCCCGGGGGGACGCGGTCGCGCCGGTCTCGGTCTCCTCGGCCTCGTCGACGTCATCTTCATCAGCATCGTCGCGCGCGCTTCCACGACGGCGACGACGCCCTCCGCGCCTGCGGCGGCGGCGCGACGGGCGGTCCCCGTCCGCCTCGTCGTCGGCAATGTCCTCGTCGGCGTCGCCCTCGGGCTCCTCGAGATCCGGCTCCTCGGCGCCGGGCTCCAGCGAGGCATCGTCAAGGTCCTCGTCGGCCAACGGCTCGTCCTCCTCGGAGGCGCCCGCGATGGCGCCGGCCAGGGCAGCCAACTGCTGGTCGCGCGCGGCGGCCGTCAGGAACGGGTCCGTCAGGAGCGCTTTGCGCGCCTCGGCGAGCTCCTCCGCTGCGCGCAGTGCGTCGCCGATCACGTCGGCGCTGTGGTCCTCGGCGGAGGCGGCAGGCGGTGCGGCGGGGCGGGTGGCACGACGACGACGCCCGCGGCCCTGCTCGGCTGCCGGCTGCACGGGAGCCGCCTGCTCGGCAGGCAGTTCCTCTGGTTCAGTGTCGGGTTGAGGGGCCGGCTCGGGCACCGGAACGGCCTCGGGTCCCTCAGCAGGGCTGTCGGTGGCCGCAGGTTCCTCGGCCGCACCGCTCTCGTGGGCTGCGGCGGGCTCGGGTGCGACCACGGGCTCCGGCGCGGCTGCCGGCCTCGAGGCGCGCCGACGGCGGGCCGGCGGCGGGGACGGCTGAGCGGCGGCCGGCTCAACATTTAGCGACTCGGCCGGCTCAACACTCAAGGACTCGGCGGCGGGCTCAACACTCAGGGGCTCGAAGGCCGGCTCCTCCGGCGCCTGCGCAACGGAGAGTTCAGCTGCCGGCACGACAGGCTCGGGCGGCGCCGTGCGGCGGGTGGCGCGACGACGTACCGGCTTGACCGGCGCATCGGCGACCGGCGCATCGGCGACCGGCGCTTCCTGAGCGACTGCGGGGAGCGAGGGCTCCGGAGCAGGCTGCACCGAGGGCGTGTCCTCCGGGGACTCGGCGGGCTCGACCGGCTTGACCCGGCGGCGACGTGCCGGGGCGGTGTCGCCTTCCGGCTTCGACGCCACCCGTCGGCGCCTGGGGGTCAGGGTGGCCGCCTCGGCCTCCGGCGCGGGGGCCTGGGTGTCGGTCGGCGCCACAACGGCACCCTCCTGAGGGGGACCGGCCGGACGACCTGCGGCGCGGCGGCGGCGGACCGGCGTCACGGGGGTGGTGTTGTCTTCGGCGGTCGTGCCGTCGTTTTCAGTGTCGAGCATGGGGCTCCTTACACGCAGATGCGCGGACTGGCACAGACGCGCTGTGCGCTAAGACTGAGGCCATCCGGGGCAGTGCGAGCAGTCGCGGCAGACATGCCGCGGTGCAGCCTCGCTGCTCCAGGTGACACCGGGCGGTGTCGTGACCTGATCGTTATTGTCGCACACCGTCCAACCGCATCGCGTACTGCGACACGATCAACGCAAGGGATCCCCGATGCCGTCCTCCCCCAACGGGCCCTGGGTGAGACGGGTGAGCAGCGCCTGAGACGGCACCCGCGGGTCCAGCGCGCGCAGGGCGGTCACCACGTCGTCGGGTCGCACGAGGGGGGTCTGGTGGATCGAGCGGAGGACAAGTGTCTCGTCATCGATGACGGTGAGGGAGACGATGGCGCTGCGCACGTCGAACGAGCGGATGCCGTTCTTCGTCATGCGCTCCACCGTGTGGGTCTCCAGCGCCAGCAGGGCGGCCACGGCCTCCGCGAGCACGCGCGGCTGCGCGCCGGCCATCGACACCACCCATTCCGACGCCTGAAGCAGGTCACCCAGCGGCGCCTTCACCGCCTCGGCGACGTCGAGCACGACGAACCCGTGCGGAAGCACCTCGTTCAGCGCCTCCATGACCCTGACCGGGTTGCACACCTCACTCAAGCCGAGCTCCACGTACTCCGCCTCCGAGGCCGCCGACGTGGGGGCTGCGTTCGCGTAGGAGATTCGCGGATGGGGTGAGAAGCCCGAGGAGTAGGCCATCGGAATCCCGGCGCGCCTCAGCGCACGCTCCAACGCACGGCCGAAGTCGCGGTGGGAGGTGAAACGCCCCGGCCCACGCTTCGCGTAGCGCAGCCTCAGCTTCTGCGCCGGAGGGGCCTGCTGGACTGGCGGCTGTCGTGTACCCACGCGCGGAAGTGTAGACGAGTGGGCTCTGTCGGCCGGCGTGCCTGGCGTCAGCGCTTCCGGTACAGCTTCTTGCTCTGGAACACGGGCTCGCTGGTCACATTGACGCCCAGGTTGCGGAAGATGGCCTCGTCGACCGGCCCGAGGATCACCGAGGTGTGCACGTCGCAGCCCCGCAGATGGGCGAGCTCGGCCAGCGCGCGGCGGGCGTTCTCGTCGTAGGTGGCCCCGACGGACAGGGCGATGAGCACCTCGTCGGTGTGCAGCCGCGGGTTGGCGCTGCCAAGGTGACGAGTCTTGAGCGTCTGAATCGGCCCGATGGTCTCGGGCGCGAGGAGGTGGACGTCGTCGGGGAGGCCGGCGAGCAGCTTGAGCGCGTTGAGGAGCAGCGCGGACGAGCTGCCGAGCAGGGCGGACGTCTTACCGGTGACGATCGAGCCGTCCGGAAGCTGCAGCGCGGCAGCCGGCCCCTTCGTCCGGCGTTCGACCGCAAGGGCAGGCCCGACGACGGGGCGGTCCTCGGCGCTGATGCCGAGCTTGCTCATGGTGAGCGCGATGCGGTCCGAGAGGGTGGGCTCCAGCTCGTCACGGCGCTCGTGCACGAGCGCCTTGTAGTAGCGGCGGATGACCTCCTGCCTGGAGGCCTCTCGGCAGGCCTCGTCGTCGGAGATGCACAGGCCCGCCATGTTGACGCCCATGTCGGTGGGCGACTGGTAGGGAGAGCTGCCGGTGAGCTGCTCGAACAGCAGCTTGAGCACTGGGAAGATCTCGACGTCGCGGTTGTAGTTGACGGCCTGCTCGCCGTAGGCGGCGAGGTGGAAGGGGTCGATCAGGTTGACGTCGTCAAGGTCCGCCGTGGCGGCCTCGTAGGCAAGGTTGACCGGGTGGTCGAGCGGCAGGTTCCAGATCGGGAACGTCTCGTACTTGGCGTAGCCGGACGGGATGCCGCGCTTGTGATCGTGGTACAGCTGGGACAGGCAGGTGGCCATCTTGCCGCTCCCCGGACCCGGGGCGGTGACCACGATCAGGTCTCGGGTGGTCTCGATGTAGTCGTTGCGGCCGTAGCCGTTGTCGCTGACGATCAGGGGCACGTCGCTGGGATAGCCCTTGATCGGGTAGTGCCGGTACACCTTGAGCCCGAGGCGCTCGAGCTTGCGTTTGAACGCCCTCCCCTGGCGGTGCTCGTCCGTCATCTGGGTGATCACCACGCTGCCCACGTAGAGGCCGTAGGAGCGGAACTCGTCGATCAGCCGCAGCACGTCGGACTCGTAGGTGATGCCCAGATCTGCGCGGACCTTGTTGCGGGCCAGGTCGTGGGCGCTGATCACGATGACCACCTCGACCTCGTCCTTGAGGGTCTCCAGCATCGTGATCTTGTTGTCCGGCGTGAAGCCGGGCAGCACGCGGGAGGCGTGGTGGTCGTCGAACAGCTTCCCGCCGAACTCTAGGTACAGCTTGCCGCCGAAGCGCCTGCGCCGCTCGTCGATGTGCTGAGACTGGAGGGCGAGATACTTCCCGCTGTCGAACCCGATTCTGCGCGCGCTGTCCACGGACGGGCAGCCTATCGGGTGCATCCCGGCTAGGACAGCGAAGGCCTCGCAACCGTCAGCGGCAGCAGGACCTTGCCGGTGGGTCCGATCTGGATCTCGGTGTCGAGCTGGGGGCAGACGCCGCAGTCGAAGCAGGGTGTCCAGCGGCAGTCCTCCACCTCGCGCTCGTCGAGGGCGTCCTGCCAGTCCTCCCACAGCCAGTCCCGGTCCAGGCCGGCGTCGAGGTGGTCCCACGGCAGGACCTCCTCGTAACCCCGCTCACGCGTGGTGTACCAGTCGAGGTCCACGCCGGAGGGCGCGAGTTCCTGCGCCGCGGCGGCGGTCCAGCGCTCGAAGCTGAAGTGCTCGCTCCACCCGTCGAACTTGCCTCCCTCACGCCAGACCCGCTCGATGACGCGGCCCACCCGCCGGTCTCCGCGCGACAGGAGCCCCTCGATCACGCCGGGCTTGCCGTCGTGGTAACGCATGCCGATGGCCTTGCCGTAGTTGCGGTCCTGGCGGATGGTGTCGCGGAGCAGCTGAAGCCGATGGTCGATGGTCTCTGCGCTCGCCTGGCCTGCCCATTGGAAGGGGGTGTGCGCCTTGGGCACGAACCCGCCGATCGAGACGGTGCACCGGATGTCGCGGGTGCCCGAGGCCTTGCGGCCGGTCTCGATCACCCGTCGTGCCAGGTCGGCGATGGCCAGCACGTCCTCGTCGGTCTCGGTGGGCAGCCCGCACATGAAATAGAGCTTCACCTGGCGCCAGCCGGAGGAGAAGGCGGCGGCGACCGTGTCGATGAGGTCGTCCTCGGTGACCATCTTGTTGATCACCTTGCGCATCCGCTCTGAACCGCCCTCGGGCGCGAAGGTGAGCCCCGAGCGTCGGCCGTTGCGGCTGAGCTCGTTGGCCAGGTCGATGTTGAACGCGTCGACGCGGGTCGACGGGAGCGAGAGGGAGACGTTGGATCCCTCGTAGCGGTCGGCGAGCTGCTTCGTGACCTCCGCGATCTCGGAGTGGTCCGCCGACGACAAGGACAACAGCCCGATCTCCTCCAGCCCGGTCGAGCGGAGGCCGCCCTCCACCATGGCACCGATGGTCTCGATCGAGCGCTCCCGCACCGGCCGCGTGATCATGCCCGCCTGGCAGAAGCGGCAGCCGCGGGTGCAGCCGCGGAAGATCTCCACCGAGTAGCGCTCGTGCACCGTTTCCGCCATCGGCACGATCGGCTGCTTCGGGTAGGGCCACTCGTCCAGGTTCATCAAGGTGTGTTTGCGGACCTGGAACGGCACGCCCTCACGGTTGGGCGCGATCCGCTGGATGCGGCCGTCGTCGAGGTAGTCCACGTCGTAGAACCGCGGCACGTAGAACGCGCCGGTGGAGGCCAGCCTCAGCAGCAGGCCGTCGCGGCCGCCCTCGCGGGCGTCGAGCTTCCACTCGCGGATGATGTCGGAGATGAGCAGCGAGGCCTCCTCGCCGTCGCCCAGCACCGCGACATCGATGAAGTCGGCGATGGGTTCGGGGTTGAACGCCGCGTGCCCGCCCGCGACGACGATCGGCTCATTGTCGAGGCGATCGGCCGCGTGCAGCGTCATTCCGGCGAGGTCGATGATGTTGAGGAGGTTGGTGTAGCCGAGCTCGGTGGAGAAGGACACCCCCAGCACGTCGAACATGCCGACGGGGCGGTGCGCGTCCAGCGTGAACTGCGGCACGCCGGCCTGACGCATCTGCGCCTCCATGTCCGGCCAGACGCAGTAGGTGCGCTCCGCCAGGATCCACTCGCGCTCGTTGAGGATCTCGTAGAGGATGGCCACGCCCTGGTTGGGCTGACCCACCTCGTAGGCGTCCGGGTAGGACAGGCACCAGCGCACGTCGACCGAGTCCCACTCCTTGACGACGGAGTTGTGCTCACCGCCGACGTACTGGATGGGCTTGCTCACCCGCGCGAGCAGCGGCTCAAGACGGGTGAAGAGCGAGTGCAGGGGCAGCGCGGGAAGTGTAGTCATGGCGCCGCCAAGGATAACCGCGGGTACGGGTTTGACCTAGGGATCCGCTGATCAATGCTGTTCTAGGCGAGGACGTGCCGGGCGGGATGAGATGGCGCCACTCCATCTGGTGCGTGTACTTGACGTCCATATCCAGATGGAGGGGCGTCAGATCGCCCGATCCGGTGCGCCGCAGCCAGGACATGATTGATCAGTGATTCCCTAAACCTCGCCGAACCAGAGCGCGATCTCGTGGGCGGCCGACTCAGGTGAGTCCGAGGCGTGCACGGCATTGCGCCGGGTGGATTCGGCGAAGTCCGCGCGCACGGTGCCGGGCTCGGCCTTCGCCGGATCCGTCGCCCCGTGGAGCGCGCGGACCCGCGCCACGGCGTCGTCGCCCGCCACCACCATGGCGATGAGCGGTCCCTCGGTCATGAACTCCCGCAGCGGCGGGTAGTACTCGCGCTCCACGTGTTCGGCGTAGTGCCTGTCCGCGAAGTCCGGGTCGATCCGGCGGAACTCCATGGCCGCCAGCCGCAGCCCGGCCTCCTCGTAGCGCGACACGATGGCCCCGACGTGGCCGGCCGCCACTGCGTCCGGCTTGATGATGATGAACGTCTGCTCGCTCATGTGTTGTCCCTTCCGGCCTGCGCCGCTTCCAGTCGCTTGCCGAGCACCATGCAGGTCACCCAGATCAGGGCGAAGATGATCCCCATGGCGTACATCCACGGGGTGAGCAGGCCGAGCCCGATGATGACCACCTGAGCCACCCAGCCGACGATGTAGCCCCACCGTTTCCTGAGGCCGGCGGCCGCGGCCAGGCAGAGCAGGGTGGTCACGGCGCACCACGCCGCCGCGACCCAGAGGTTGACCCCGGAGACCTGAATCATGCCGATGAACGCGAGCCAGACCACGATGATCTCGAAGACCAGCACGGACATGGCCGCCGAGCGGAGCGGGTTGTCGGGATCGAGAATCACGCGTCGTCCTTCTTCTTCAGCAGGTCGCGCGCCTCGCCGGCGGCGATCACGGACCCGGCGACGAGCACGCCCGCCTGGGCGCTGGAGGTGTCGGCCAGCATCACGGCCAGGTCGAGGGCCTCGGCGACGGTGCGGGCCCGGTGGACCTGATGCGTGGACCAGATCGTCTCGGCGACGGCCGCGAGGTCCTCGACAGACCGGGCCCGGGGCGAGGAGGACACCGCCGTGATCACCACCTGATCCATCTGCTCCGCGAAGATCCCGAGCGTCTCTTCGGCGTTCTTGTCCTGCATCATCGCCACCACCCCGATGAGCGGATCGAACGTGTAGGACTCGGTCACCGCGTCGATGGTGGCCCGGGCGGCCGGCGGGTTGTGCGCGGTGTCCACCACGATGGGCGGCGAGGTGCGCAGGAGCTCGAGGCGGGCAGGCGCCTCCACGGCGCCGAGCGCCTCGACGATGACCTCCGGGCTGAGCGGCTGCCCACCGAGGAAGGCCTCGACGGCGGCCACCGCCAGCGCGGCGTTGCGGGCCATGTGCTCGCCGAACAACGGGAGGAAGATGTCGCCGACCGGACCGCCCGCGGTGTCGATCCGAATCACCTGACCGCCGACGGCGAGGCTGCGGTCCAGAAGCCCGAAGTCCGGCCCCTCCGCCTTCACAGGAACGCCCACCTCAATGGCCCGTTCCAGCAGGACGCGCGCCGCGGCCGGGTCCTGGCCCGCGAGCACCGCCGTCGATCCGTGCTTGATGATGCCCGCCTTCTCCGCCGCAATCTCCCCAAGGGTGGAGCCGAGAATGTGCATGTGATCCAGCCCGACGGGCGTCACCACGGCGACGGCGGCGTCCGCGACGCTCGTCGCGTCCCACCTGCCGCCGAGGCCCACCTCCATCACCGCGACGTCGACGGGGGCGTCCGCGAAGGCGGCGTAGGCCATGCCGGTGATGACCTCGAAGAAGGTCATCGCGACGCCGTCGAGCTGCTGCTCGTCCACCATGGCGACGTAGGGCTCCACGTCGCGCCAGATCTCGTCGAAGCGCTCCTCGCTGATCGGCTCCCCGTCGATGCTGATCCGCTCGCGCACGTCGCTGAGATGTGGGCTTGCGAACCTGCCTGTGCGCAGCCCCGCCGACCGCAGGAGCGTCTCGATCATGATCGCGGTGCTGCCCTTGCCGTTGGTGCCGGCCACCTGGATCACCGGGAAGGCGCGCTGCGGGTCCCCCAGGAGATCGACGAGGGCCGCGATGCGGGTCAGGCTGGGCGCCACCCGGTGCTCGGGCCAGCGGCTCGTCAGGGCGGCTGTCAGCTCGGTGTGCGTGGAGTGAGTCATCGTGGCCCCAGCCTACTGGGGGGCGCCGGCGGCCGGGCATCGTCCGCGAGCCGCCGAACGGCTCACGCGGGTCGGTTGAGCGTCGCGGTTAGGATGACCTGGTATCCGTCGCCCGGCCCTGGCTCGGCGTCTGACATGCCTTTCATCACGCCCCACAGAGGAGCTTCGTCCTATGGCCAACAATTCGCAGATGAGCAAGCGCGCCGCGCTGCGCCAGCAGCAGGAGTTGGAGGAACGCGCCAAGCGGACCCGTCGGATCCTCGCCGTCGGAGCCGGGTTGGTGGCCGTGACGGTCGTCGCAGTGCTGGCCATCGTCATCATGCAGGCCCTGGCCAGGCAGGCACCAGTCGCCACGGAGCAGCTGACGCCGCCCAACGCCACGGAGTCGACAGGCATCGTGCTCGCCGGCAAGCAGCCGCAGGAGGGCACTCCTCACCTCGTGGTCTGGGAGGACTTCCAGTGTCCGGCGTGCGCCGCCCGTGAAGAGAGCTACGGCCCGGTCATCGAGCAGCTGGTCGCCGACGGCAGCATCACCGCAGAGATCCGTACCGCCTTCTTCCTCGACGCCGGTCTCCGCAACGACTCCTCGAAGCGTGCGGCGCTGGCGGCCGCGGCCGCCGACGAGGTGGGTGCGTTCGACGCGTTCCACCGCGTCGTCTACGCCAATCACCCGGCACAGGAGGGCACCGGCTTCACCGAGCAGCAGCTCCGGGTGGACTTCCCGACCCTGGCCGGGATCGAGGGCGATGACCTGACGCGCTTCCAGGAGCTGTACGACACCCGCGCCTTCAACGACTTCACCGACGCCGCCAACCAGCGGTTCACCGACGACCAGATCGGCGCCACCCCCACCTTCCTGGTGAGCGGGCAGCAGCTGGAGTTCTTCAACCAGGAGACCCAGGAGGTGCTGATCCAGCCCACCGCCGAATCGATGATGGAGGCCATCAACGCGGCGTTCGAGGCCGGGGGTCAGCAGCTCGAGAGCTGACCGCACGACGGTTCGGGAAGGGCGCGCGCGGCCCATTAAGATCGGGTCCCATGACCGATCAGAACGCGTTGACGCGCGCCCTTCCCGACAAGCCCGTCCTCGAAGGCCTGGAGGCCAAGTGGGGTCGGGTATGGGCGGACGAGGGCACCTACGCGTTCCGCAGACCGGAGAGCCGCGACGAGGTGTTCAGCATCGACACTCCCCCGCCCACGGTCTCGGGGTCGCTGCACGTGGGCCACGTGTTCAGCTACACCCACACCGACACGGTGGCGCGCTACCAGCGGATGCGCGGCAAGCACGTGTTCTACCCCATGGGATGGGACGACAACGGGCTCCCCACCGAGCGGCGGGTGCAGAACTTCTACGGCGTGCGCTGTGATCCGTCGATCCCCTACGACGCGGACTTTCAGCCCCCGGCGAAGCCGGACCCCAAGCGCCAGGTGCCGATCAGCCGCGCCAACTTCATCGAGCTGTGCCACGAGCTGACCGCCGTCGACGAGCAGGCGTTCGAGGACCTGTGGCGGCAGCTCGGCCTGTCGGTGGACTGGTCCACGCTCTACACCACCATCTCGGCGGACTCGCAGGCCGTGGCCCAGAAGGCGTTCCTGCGCAACCACGCCCGCGGCGAGGCCTACCTCAGCTACGCGCCCACGCTGTGGGACGTGACCTTCCACACCGCGGTCGCGCAGGCGGAGCTGGAGGCCCGCGAGTACCCGGGCGCCTACCACCGCGTGGCGTTCCACCGTCCCGACGGCGCCCCGGTCTACATCGAGACCACGCGCCCCGAGCTGCTGGCCTCTGTCTGCGCGCTCATCGCGCACCCGGACGACGAGCGCTACCAGCCGCTCTTCGGCACCACGGTCACCTCACCCCTGTTCGGCGTGGAGATCCCGGTCCTGGCGCACGAGGCGGCGGAGCCTGACAAGGGCGCCGGCATCGCCATGTGCTGCACCTTCGGCGACCTGACCGACGTCACCTGGTGGCGCGAGCTCAACCTCCCGACCCGCACGGTGATCGGCCGCGACGGCCGCATCCAGGGGGAAACGCCGGAGTGGATCGTCAACGCCAGCGCCTACGAGGCCATCGCAGGCAAGACCGCGTTCTCCGCACGGGAGGCCACCGTCGCGATGCTGCGCGAGAGCGGCGATCTCGACGGCGACCCCAAGCCCACCACGCGCATGACCAACTTCTACGAGAAGGGCGACAAGCCGCTCGAGATCGTCGCTACCCGCCAGTGGTACATCAGCAACGGCGGACGCGACGAGGACATCAAGCGGGCCATGCTCGCGCGCGGGCGAGAGCTGGAGTGGACGCCCGAGCACATGTCCCACCGCTACGAGAACTGGGTGGGCGGCCTCAACGGTGACTGGCTGATCTCCCGCCAGCGCTTCTTCGGAGTGCCGTTCCCCGTCTGGTACCGCCTCGATGCCGACGGCGAGCCCGACTACGACAACCCGATCGTGGCCGACGAGGCCTCCCTGCCCATCGATCCGGTCACCGACTGCCCGCCGGGCTTCACCACCGAGCAGCGCGACCAGCCTGGCGGGTTCATGGCGGACCCGGACGTGATGGACACCTGGGCCACGTCGTCGCTCACGCCCCACCTGGCCACCGGCTGGGAGCGCGACGACGAGCTCTTCTCGCTGACCTTCCCGATGGACGTGGCGCCGCAGGCCCACGACATCATCCGCACCTGGCTCTTCAGCCGCGTGGTGCGCGCACACTTCGAGAACGGCTCGCTGCCGTGGAAGAGAGCCACCATCTCCGGCTTCGTGGTGGACCCGGACCGAAAGAAGATGAGCAAGTCCAAGGGCAACGTGGTGGTGCCCACCGACATCCTGGACAAGTACGGCTCGGACGCGGTGCGGTGGCGCGCCGCGATGGCCCGCCCCGGCATGGACTCGCCGTTCGACGAGACCCAGATGAAGGTGGGGCGCCGCCTCGCCATGAAGATCCTCAACGCCGGCAAGTTCGTGCTCACCATGACTGAGAACCCGGCCGGCCTCCCGGCTGTGACGAACCCCGTCGATCTGGCCATGCTCGCCGGGCTGCGGGACGTGGTCGAGGCCGCCACCCGGTCGTTCGAGGAGTTCGACTACACCGGGGCGCTCGAGGCGACGGAGTCGTTCTTCTGGTCCTTCTGCGACGACTACCTGGAGTTGGTCAAGGAGCGCGCCTACGGTGCCCACTCCCCCGCGGAGCAGGCGTCGGCGCAGGCGGCGCTCGCGCTGGCGCTGGACGTGCAGCTGCGGCTGTTCGCCCCCATCCTCCCCTTCGTGACCGAGGAGGTGTGGCGGTGGACCAACGAGACCTCGGTGCACCTGGCACCCTGGCCCACGGCCGACGAGCTGCCGTCGGGCGACGCCACGCTCCTGGCCGACGTGGCCACGGCGCTCATCGCCATCCGAGGCGCGAAGTCGACCGCGAAGGTGTCGATGAAGGCGGAGGTGTCGCGGGCGGCATTCGCCGGCCCGGCGGCCGTGGTGGCTCGGCTGCGGACCATCGAGGCGGACCTGCGCGCCGTGGGCCGGTTGACGGGCGAGGTGACCTGGACAGAGGCCGACGCCCCGCTGGGTGTCGAGGTGGAGCTGGCTGAGCAGGGCGGCCAGTAGCAGCGCCGGTCTGGGAGCTACAGGCCGAGCCTGGACAGGTAGGCGTTGGCGAACCGGCGGTCCGGATCCATCCGGCCAAGCAGCCCGGCGAAGTCCGCCCAGCGTGGGTAGCGGCGGGCCACCTCACTTCCGGGCATGGTGAACACCTTGCCCCAGTGGGGGCGGGCCGTGTCCGGCAGGGCGGCCTCCAGCTCCGGCAGCAGGGCGCGCACCGCGGCCTCGTCAGGCTTCCACGTGAAGTGCAGGCCCACGGTGTCTGAGCCGTAGGCCGGGGAGAGCCACAGGGCGTCACCGGCCATGGTGCGGATCTCGCACACGAACAGCAGCGGCGAGATGCGCCCCGCCATCCGGGCCACCGCTTCGATCGCCGCGACAGCATCAGTCCGCGGCACCATGTACTCCGACTGCAACTCAGCGCCCACCGAGGGGGTGAACTCCAGCCGGAAGTGGGGCAGGCGGTCATACCACGGCCCGAACTCGCCCAGCTGCGGCGTGCACGGCGTCGGGTCGATTCCCGCGATGGGATGCCTCGGCCCGTCCGCCGGCCGGCCCCCGGCGGCCACGATCCCGTCCACGTCAGGCTCACCGGCGGACTTCACCCACACCTGATCGACGACGGCGGGATCCTGCCAGGTGGTGAACATGCTGACGCTGTCCCCGGCGCCGGTCACTCGCGACAGCTCAGCCAGCACCGCCTCGAGGCGCACGCCCTCGAACACCCGCTGCGCCACCTCAACGGCGGGCGCGACGTCCAGCTCCACCTGCGTCAGGACGCCCAGCGCGCCGAGCCCGACGACGGCGCCGTCGAAGTCCGCGTCACCGCGCGCCAGGCGGACCAACTCGCCGCGGCCGTCCACCAGCTCGAGCGCGGACACCTGGGTGGCCAGCGATCCGATCCGGTCCCCGGAGCCGTGTGTGCCCGTCTGGACGGCGCCCGCAACCGAGATGTGCGGCAGCGAGGCCAGGTTGGCCAGCGCCACACCCTCGGCACGCAGCGCGGGCACCAGGTCCCCGTAACGCAGCCATGCCGGCACCCGGACAGCCTTGTCCGAGACCCGTGCGGGCCCGTCGGTCCGGAGCCGGGCCAGGGAGACCTGCACCCCGGGGGTGTCGGCGATGTCGTTGAAGCAGTGCCGCGACCCGACCACCCGCACGCGCTCCTCGGCACGCACCAGCGCCTGCAACTCCTCAATGGCGGTGGGCTCCGCCAGCCGGGCGGCCGAGTAGGTGACGTTTCCCGCCCAATTCGTGCGGGTCATGGACAGTCCGCCTTCCGTGCGAAGCGGGCCGAGTTGAACTGGGGTGGGTGAGCCGCGGGGCGCTCCTCCAGCCGGCTGAGGGCCTCGTCGATCGCTCGGTCCAGCTGGACGTCCCCGTCGGACTCCCACTCGGCCGGCCCCGTCTCCACCACAATGTCCGGGTCCACGCCGTGGTTCTCCAGCCCGAACCCGTACCTGTCGAACGCGATCCAGTACCGGGGCTGGGTGACCTCGGTGCCGTCCACCAGCGTGAACCGGCCGTCGATGCCGACGACGCCGCCCCACGAGCGCTCCCCGACGACCGGGCCCAGACCCAGCTCCTGGGCCGCGGCGGTGACGATGTCGCCGTCGGATCCCGCGTACGCGTTGGTGAGGAAGACCACCGGGCCGCGCGCGGCCTGGCTGGGATAGGTGGTGACGTCGTCGTGGTGCCGGGCGCCGTTCCACCCCACAGCCCGCCGAGACAGGCGCTCGATGACAAGCTCCGAGGTGTGCCCGCCGGCGTTGAACCGGACGTCCACCACCACGGCCTCGCAGCGCATGGCGGCGTCGATCAGTCGGTGGAACTCGGCCCATCCCCGCGCCACCATGTCCGGCACGTGCACGTAGCCGACGCGGCCTCCCGAGCGGTCCCGGGTGTGGGCGACCCGACCGGCCACCCACTCGTGGTAGCGCATCGGCGCCTCGCTGGTGGTGGGCACCACGGCGACCCTCCTGCGCTGCCTGCCCTGCACGAGCGTGAGCTCCACCACCTTGTCGGCGGCGCCCTGAAGGAGTGCGCCGATGTTCGGCACGTCGGCGGTGGAGCGGCCGTCGACCGCCGCGATCACGTCGCCCGGCTGCGCCGCGACACCGGCCGCCCTCAGGGGCGAACGCGCCGACGGGTCCGAGGTCTCGCCGGGCAGGATGCGGGCGATCACCACCTCCCCCTTCGCGTTGCGTGAGTACTCGGCGCCGAGGAACGCCACGTGCCCGCCGTCGTGATGATGCGTCGGCCCGTCCACGTACGCGTGCGACGTGTTGAGCTCCCCGACCGTCTCCCACAGCACATCGACCAGCTCGTCGTGCGTGGTGATCCGGTCCAGGAGGGGCCGGTAGCGGGCGACGGCGGCCGCCCAGTCCGTGCCGTCGAAGTCCTCGCGCCAGAAGTGGTCCCGCATGAGGCGCGCGCTCTCCTCGAACATCTGCCGCCACTCCGACCGCGGGTCGAGTTCGCGGCGGAGGCGGCCGAGGTCCACCGGGACTTTGGCGTCGTCGCCGTCGGGCTCATGGTCCGCCTGCTGGACCCAGATCTCGTCCCCGTTGCGCACCACCAGGCGTTCGCCGTCGCCGCTGATGGCCGCGCCGTCGCAGCCCTCGACCACCACGGTCAGCTTGCGGGTCTTGAACGAGAAGTGCTCGATGTGGTCCTTCACCTCGCCCTCCACCCCGGCACGTGCCGCCCCGAGTTCTCCGGTGGAGCGCAGCGCCAGCCAGACCAGGCCGTCCTTGGCGGCCTGGAGCGACGCATAGCGGGCCGAGACGACGGGCAGCGGCACCATCCGGTCCTCCACGCCGTCGAGGTCGAAGACCACCGAGGGGGTGGCCTCCTCCGGGGCGCCCGAGTCCTTGGGGTCTCCGTCCTTCTTCCGCTCGTCCTTCTTGTCCTCATCCTTATCGTCGGGCTCGCTGATCGGCCAGCCGTCCGCGGAGGGGCCGAACGGGGCGGGCTCGGTGGCCCGCAGCGGCACGAGCCAGGGCCTCGTCGAGTTGGTGAACGACAGGTCGAAGCCGAGTTCGTCGTAGGTGGGGTCGATGGTGCGGCTGGAGAGGAAGCACAGGTACTTCCCGTCCGGTGTGAACACCGGGGAGAAGTCGTTGAACTGGCCGCGGGTCAGCGTGAAGGACGCATCCTCGGTGAGGTCGTAGCCGACCAGCTGGCCCAGCATGCCCTCGTGCGCCACCGCGTTGCGCCAGACCAGGTAGCGGCCGTCCGGGGACCATGTGAGTCCGGTGGGTTCCCCGACGGGCGAGCGGCCCACCCGCTTCGCCGAGCCGCGGGCCACGTCCACCACGTAGACGGTGCCGTCGTGGCTGCCGACGGCCACCTTGGTCCCCTCCGCGTTCGGCTCGAGGGTCATCACCCGGCCCAGCCGACCCGCCGCGAGCCTGCGGGCGGGCCCGTAGCCGTCGAGCTGGCGCACCTCGAGCGCGTCCTCGCCGGTCTCGTCGGTCACCCACACGCCGCGCCCGGTCTGCGCCAGGAAGTGGGGCTCCCGGATCCGCGAGCCGGCCGTCTCCGCCACCGCGCGCGCCGGCCCGCCGCGATGCGTGAGCAGGTAGGCCGCGCCCCGCCACTCGATCAGCGACGAGTCGCCGCCGTGGTCCGGGGCGATGGCCTCGAGGCGGTCGGTGGGCGCCACGGGGACCGGCTGGGGACGGCCGACGGGGACCGTGATGTCCAGGACCTGGGGCTCGGCCTTCAGTGAGGCCATGTAGTAGAGCCGTCCGCGGGAGTGGTACACCACCGCCTGACCGTCCGTGGTCGCGTCGCGGACGTAGCCCTGCTCCGGCGTGTGGTGCGTGTGCTGGCGGAGATCCTTGCCCGCCGAGTTCACCGACCACACCTGCGCCTGGACGTCCGGGCCGTCGCCGAGGTCCGAGGTGAACATCAGCCGTTCGCCCACCCAGGACGGCCAGAACAGGCCCGCGGTGATGTCGGGGAGGAGCCGCCTCCAGTCGCCCTCGCCGTCCGGCGACAGGTACAGGCGGGCGGCCATGCCGCCCCGGTAGCGCTTCCATCCCGACGGGTCGCGGAAGTTCGCCGATGCCACCGCCACGCGGCCCTTCCGGTGGACCGCCGCAGACGTGGCCAGCCCCCATGGCAGGCGGGTCAGTTCGCCGTCGAGGGACAACGAGTACATCGAGGAGTCCACCCGGTGGAAGCCCTCGTGCTGGGAGCAGAGCAGGATGTGCTCGGCGTCGAGCCAGCCCGAGACGAGCATAGGCCGCCCGCTCAGCCAGGTGAGCCGCCTGGTGCCGCCGTCGAGATCCGCCACATAGGCGTCCCATCCTCCGTTGGTGGTGGCAGTGAACGCCACCCGGGCGCCGTCCGGCGACAGGCGCGGGTTCCGCGGTGTCTCCTCGCCCAGCGTGATGCGCGACGCGCGGCCCCCCTCGAGCGAGCCGAGCCAGAGGTCGTCATCAGCGGCGAAGACGACGGTGTCGCGGTTGAGGTGGGGAAAGCGCAGGTAGCCATCAGTCACCGCCCCACGATACCGCCTACGCGAGAGCCCGGACCGCGTCCAGGGTGTCGGCCTCGGCGGCGCTCTTGTCGTCGCGGTAACGCAGGACGCGGGCGAACCTGAGGGCCACTCCCCCGGGGTAGCGTCGGGAGCGCTGCACCCCGTCGAAGGCGATCTCGACCACCTGCTCGGGGCGCAGATGGACCACGTGGCCCTCCCTGCGCGTCTCCAGATCGAGGAATCGGGCGGTCTGCCAGGCGAGCATGGCATCCGTCATCCCCTTGAAGGTTTTGCCGAGCATCGTGAACCCGGCCCCGTCCCGGGCGCCGAGATGGATGTTCGACAGCAGGCCCTGCCGACGCCCGCTCCCCCACTCCACCGCGAGCACCACCAGATCGAGGGTGTGTCTGGGCTTGACCTTGACCCAGGCCGCGCCGCGCTGGCCCGCGGCGTACGGAGCCTGGAGATCCTTGACCACGACGCCCTCGTGACCCAGCGCGATCATCCGGGCATTGAACTCGTCCGCCACGCCAGGCTCGTCGGTGACGACGCGGGGCGCCCTCGCTCTCTCGGGCACCACCCCCGCGAGTGCCTGGAACCGCTCACGTGCGGGCGCGTCGATGAGGTCTGTGCCGTCGAGGTGAAGCACGTCGAAGAAGAGCGCCGTGAGCGGCACCGAGCCGCTCAGGCCCGTGTCGCGGCTCATGGCGCGGGCTCCGGTCTCCTGGAACGGCCTCGGCCGGCCGTCCGGGCCCAGCGCGACTGCCTCACCGTCGAGGATCGCGTCTCGGACGTCCAGCGCGAGCGCGGCCTCCACCACCTCGGGCACCCGGGCGGTGATGTCGTCCAGGGACCTGGTGAACACGGTCACCTCGCCGCCCGAACGGTGGACCTGGATGCGGATGCCGTCGATCTTGCAGTCGACCGCCACCTCACCGTCGAATCCCGCCAGGGCCGTTGCGACGTCGGTCGCCGACGAGGCGAGCATGGGCCGCACGGACCTGCCCACCTGAAGGCCGAACTCGGCCAGTGCGTCGGGGCCACCGAGCAGGGCCGCGGCCGCGACAGGTCCTGTCGGGGCGGAGAACATCGCCGCCCGGCGCACCGCCGCGACAGGCACCTCCGCCGCCTCCGCGATCGCCTCGAGCATCAGCGCATCCAACGCGCCCTGGCGCAGCTCCCCGGAGATCACGCCACGGAGCCATGCCTGTTCACCCGCGGTGGCCGCGCCGAAGAGGGCCTCCACCTCGCGGGCCCGACGCTCCTGGGAGCCGGGCCCCGACAGCCCGGCGAGGCTACCCAACGCCTCGTCGACGACGGCTGGAGTGAGCGTGGGTTCGGAGGCGGGCGCAGGGAGGGCCGAGAGTGTTCGCCACCCCACCCCGGTGCGGCGCTGCCGGATCCCGCCGGCGAGGAAGGTGGCCACCACATCCACCTCGTCGGGGCCGGCCGCGCGCAACGCCCCGGCGAGGAGCCGTCGCTTCTCCAGGCGCGACCTCGTGGCCGCCACGGCCGCCGACGTGGCGACGAGATCAGACAGAAGCATGGCTGTGATCATGCCCGGCCGGCGGAGGTCAGGCAGAGAGATCGCGGCGGCGGGCGAGCTTGGCGCGGGGCACCATGGTGGGCGGCGCCACTCCGTCGACGGCGTCCTGGGTGACCAGCACCTGGGCGACGTCGTCTTCCGAGGGCACGTCGAACATCACGTCGAGGAGGAGCTCCTCAAGGATGGCGCGGAGGCCACGTGCGCCGGTGCCCCGGGCCAGTGCGAGATCGGCGATGGACCCGATGGCCTCGTCGGTGAACTCGAGTTGGACGCCGTCCAGCTCGAAGAGCTTCTGGAACTGGCGCACCAGGGCGTTCCTGGGCTCGACCAGGATCCGCACGAGCGCCTCGCGGTCCAGCGGCGAGACCGAGGTGATCATGGGCAGGCGGCCGATGAACTCCGGGATGAGCCCGAACTTGTGGAGGTCCTCCGGGCGGACCGAGGCGAACGGGTCACCGTCCGGCCTGCGGGCGTCGGCTGAGTTGTTGAACCCGAGCGGCCGCTTCCCGATCCGCTGGTTGATGATCTCCTCGAGGCCGGAGAAGGCGCCGCCGACGATGAACAACACCTTCGTGGTGTCGATCTGGAGGAAGTCCTGGTGGGGGTGCTTGCGTCCTCCCTGGGGCGGCACGGAGGCGACGGTGCCCTCGAGGATCTTCAGCAAAGCCTGCTGGACGCCCTCACCAGAGACGTCGCGCGTGATGGACGGGTTCTCCGACTTGCGGGCCACCTTGTCGATCTCGTCGATGTAGATGATGCCGGTCTCGGCCTTGGCGATGTCGAAGTCTGCCGCCTGGATCAGCTTGAGGAGGATGTTCTCCACGTCCTCGCCGACATACCCCGCCTCGGTGAGGGCGGTGGCGTCCGCCATGGCGAAAGGCACGTTGAGCATCCTGGCCAGCGTCTGTGCGAGGTAGGTCTTGCCGCAGCCGGTGGGGCCGATCAGCAGGATGTTGGACTTGCCCACCTCGACGTCGTCGTGTTCGGCGCGCCTCCCGTGGGACTCGTGCTGTGACCGGATGCGCTTGTAGTGGTTGTACACCGCGACCGACAGGGCCTTCTTGGCGCCGTCCTGGCCGATGACGTAGGTGTCGAGGAAGTCGCGGATCTCGCGCGGCTTGGGCAGCTCGGTGACAAGCGTGCCGCCGTCGGAGGGCTCCGGGAACTCCTCCTCGATGATCTCGTTGCACAGGCCGATGCACTCGTCGCAGATGTAGACGCCGGGACCTGCGATGAGCTTCTTCACCTGCTTCTGACTCTTCCCGCAGAAGTTGCACTTGAACAGGTCACTCGACTCGCCGATGCGTGCCATGTCGCCCACCTCCCTCGCTCATTGAAGCGCTGCTGCCTGGTTTCTCCCCACCCTACCCGCGACCACGGGCCCCGGGGCGGCGAAACGCCCTCCCGGGGCCCGAGGTCATCGGATGCCTCAGCCGAGGCCCTTCAGGGACGGCAGGATGTCGTCGACGATGCCGTACTCGACCGCCTCCGGGGCGGTGAGGTACTTGTCGCGCTCGATGTCCTTGCTCACCTTGGCGAGCTCCTGGCCGGTGTCGGCGGCGAGCATGTTCTCCATGAGCGCGCGGATGCGCAGGATCTCGCGGGCCTGGATCTCCAGGTCGGAGGACTGTCCGTAGCCGCCCTCGGTGGCCGGCTGGTGGATCAGGATGCGCGAGTTGGGCAGCGCCAGCCGCTTGCCCTTGGTGCCGGCAGCCAGCAGGACGGCAGCCGCCGAGGCCGCCTGGCCGAGACACACGGTCTGAATGTCCGGCTTGATGTAGCGCATCGTGTCGTAGATGGCCGTCAGCGCGGTGAAGGATCCACCGGGAGAGTTGATGTAGATCGAGATCTGGCGCTCGGGATCCATCGACTGCAGGCACAGCAACTGCGCCATGACGGCGTTAGCCACGTCGTCGTTGATGGGGGTGCCGAGGAAGATGATGCGGTCCTCGAAGAGCTTGGTGTACGGGTCCACCCGGCGCATGCCGTAGCTGGTGCGCTCCTCCCACTGCGGGATGTAGTAGCTCATATCCATTCCGGTGGGTGCGGAGCCCTGGGGCAGGTTGGTCATCACTGGTTCGGAGCCTCCGACTTGATCTGGGATGCGCGCTCGTAGACGTGGTCGATGAACCCGTACTCGAGGGCCTGTTCGGCGGTGAACCAGCGGTCCCGGTCCGAGTCGGCCTCGATCTGGTCCACGGTCTGGCCCGTGTGCTTGGCGATCAGCGCGGCCATGGTGCGCTTGATGTGCAACGACTGCTCGGCCTGGATGCGGATGTCCGACGCCGTGCCGCCGAGGCCGCCCGACGGCTGGTGCATCATGATCCGGCTGTGGGGCAGCGCGAAGCGCTTGCCGGGCGTGCCCGCGGAGAGCAGGAACTGGCCCATGGAGGCCGCCAGGCCCATGGCGACGGTGGCCACGTCGTTGCTGATCCACTGCATGGTGTCGAAGATGGCCATGCCCGAATCAACGGACCCGCCCGGGGAGTTGATGTAGAGGTAGATGTCCTTGTGCGGGTCTTCCGCGTTCAACAACAGCATCTGCGCACAGATGGCGTTGGCGTTCTCGTCGCGCACCTCCGACCCGAGGAAGATGATCCGGTTGGCCAGGAGGGACGAATACACGTTGTCGGTCATGCCGAGGCCGGCGCCCGAGGGCCCGGCCATCCGGATGTCGTTTCGAGTCTCAGTCACCCCACTAACCTACCGGCATTCCCGCCGGACCCAAGCGCGCGGGGCAGTGTTCGCCCGAGGCGTCACCCGAGACGGCGAGATCGCCGCGGGCGCAGGCCCACGGCGATCTCGGTGAAGGGGTTCGTGACGGCTACTTGGCGTCGACCTCGGCCTCTTCGGCCTCCTCCTCGGCGATGACCTCTTCGGCAGCCTCGATGGCGTCCACGGCCAGCGAGGTGTCGACGACGTTGCCCTCGGCGTCGGTGACCTTCGCGGCCGCGCAGATGGCCGCCAATGCCTTGCCGCGGCGGATCTCCTGCATCCACTCCGGCATGTGGTTGTGCTCCATCATGTGGTTGATCTCGTCCTGCGGGCTGGAGCCGTTCTGCTGCGCCTTGCGGAAGATGAGCTCAGTCAGGTCCTGCTGGGACACGTCGATGGTGTTGGTGTCGGCGTAGACGTCGAGCACAACCTGGGCCTTGAGCGCCTGCTCGGAGCGCTTGTCGATCATGGCCCAGAACTCGTCGGCGTCCTTGGCCTCCTCGTCCTCGGCGTTGGCGAGGTAGTCCTCGACCGTCATCCCGCCGCCGGCGAGCTGGCGCTGGACCTCGCCCCGGCGAGCCTCGAGCTCGCGGGCCAGGATGGCCTCCGGCAGCTCGAAGTCCGTGGCGGCGAGGACGGCCTCAAGCACCTTGTCGCGGGCGTCGGCCAGCTGATCGGCCTTCACCTGCTGCTCGGCGCCCTTGCGCAGGTCCTCCTTCATCTCCTCGACGGTGTCGAACTCGGAGATCAGCTGGGCAAACTCGTCGTCGACCTCGGGGAGCTGCTGCTCGGAGACCTTGACGACGGTGACCTCGATCTCCGCATCCTGACCGCGGAACTGACCGCCCACCAGGGTGGAGGTGAAGGTCTTCGACTCGCCGGCCTTCAGCCCGGTCACGGCCTCGTCGAGCCCGTCGAGCATGTTGGACTCCTGCCCCACCTTGTAGGTGAGGCCCTCGGCCGTCGCCTCAGGCAGCGGCTCGCCGCCCTGGGAGGCGACGAGGTCGATGGTGAGCACGTCGCCCTCGGCGGCCGCGCGGTCCACCTCGCTGGTGGTGGCGAAGCGCTCGCGCAGCAGGCCGATGCGCTCGTCGACAAGGTCGTCGATGCTGGCCGCGTTGTCCACGGTGGCCTCCACCGTGGTGAAGTCAGGGAGGGTGACCTCGGGGCGGACGTCGACCTCTGCGGTGAACTCGACGAGCTCCTTGTCCTCCAGCTTGGTCACCTCGACCTCGGGCTGAGCCATGGGGACCACCTTGTGCTCCTCGACGGCGGCGTTGTACGCCGGCGGGATGGCCTCGTTGATGGCCTCCTGCAGCACGACGCCACGCCCGAAGCGCTGGTCGATGACCGTGGAGGGCACCTTGCCCTTGCGGAAGCCGGGGATGTTGACCTGCTCGGCGATCCCCTTGTAAGCCTGATCGAGGTAGGGCTTGAGGTCGGCGAACGGGATCTCGACGGTGAGCTTGACCCGCGTCGGGCTCAGCTTCTGGGCGGTGCTAGGCACGAATGGACTCCTGAACTTGGATTGATCGGGGTTGAGTCTATCTGTCAATGCCCGGCCGACCAATCGGCCCGGTGGCCGCGCATCCCGCGTGCTCGCCGGCCCTTCTAGAGTGTGTGGACGTGATCACCACCAACGTGTCCGATACCGCGCTGATCTTCGAGGGCGGCGGCATGCGCGCAGCGTTCTCCTCCGGCGTCGCGGCCGCACTGCTGGAGGCCGACATCCATCTGGACTGGGTGGGCGGCATCTCCGCCGGTTCCAGCTGCACCGTCAACTACGTCTCGCGAGACCCGGGACGGGCCGAGCGGTCGTTCGTCGACGTGGCGGCCCATCCGCAGTTCGGCGACTGGCGTACGTGGGTGGCGGGCAAGGGCATGTTCAATGCGGAGTGGATCTACGAGCACACCTCGCTCCCTCACCAGGCGCTGCCGCTGGACCTCGACACCTTCCGCGCCAATCCTGCCCAGGTGCGCATCGGGGCGGTCCGGTGCGCCGACGGCCAGATGGTCTACTGGGGCCGCGAGGATCTGGGCGACGTGGTGTCGCTGGCCAAGCGGGTGCGGGCCTCGTCGACGATGCCGCTCCTGATGCCGATCACCACGATCGACGGCGTGGACTACTGCGACGGGGCCCTCGGCCCCACGGGAGGGTTCGCCGTCGACCAGGCCGTGGCCGACGGGTACGGCCGGTTCCTGGTGGTCATGACGCGCGAGCGCGGGTACCGCAAGCCCGCGGTCCGCTCCACGGCCGCGATGAGGATGCTGTTCCGGCGCTACCCGGCGGTGGCGAGGGCGCTGATCGAGCGGCCGGCCAACTACAACCGCTCCGTCGCGGAGCTGCTCCGGCTGGAGCGCGAGGGCCGCGCGTACCTCGTCTTCCCCGACTCGATGCCGATCCGCAACTCCGAGCGACGCGTTCCCGTGCTGCGCTCGGTGTTCCATGCAGGGCACGCCCAGACCCAGCGCGAAATCGACGCGATCCGAGCCTTCGTCGGCCTCTGAGCCGCCCCGCGAGATCACCCCTCTTCCCGCCGACCCCGCCCTCGTGTGCACGACACGCCGTCGGAAGTTGCGCCCACACCCCCCACGAGTCGCGTGGAGGTGGTGCGACGGCGTTTCGTGCGGGCGTCGCGTGGTTTCAACCGGCACGTGCGTGCCGTTCTGGGCCACCCGGCTCCCCGCATGCGGACCGGGGCACCAATAACGGCTCGAACGTGCCGATTTGATCTTGACGGAGCCCCCTCGACGGGCCAGAATGGACCAACCGGCACGCTCACGCCGATTGGAGTTGCGATGGATCTCGCACACACGGTTGAAACACGACGCAAGGCCATGCGGCTCACACAACTTGACGCCGCCGAACTCTCGGGGGTGTCCGAGCGCTTCGTTCGCGCAGTCGAGGCGGGCAAGGGCTCGGTCCAGTTGGACAAGCTGTGCGCCCTACTCGACGCCCTCGGGCTGGAGCTCTCTGTGACGGTGAAGCGGTGACGAGCGCCGAGTTGTACAAGGACGGCCTCCTTGCCGCCACCCTTACCGCCGACGGCACGGACACCACCTTCGCGTACCGGGGCGGGTACGGGGGTGCGCCCGTCGCGCACACACTCCCGTTGGGCACGCGATTCGTCCGCCCCGGCCGCACGCTTCCACCGTTCTTCACCAACCTCCTGCCGGAGGGCCGGCGCCTCGCGGCGCTCCAGCGCGCCGTCAAGACCTCGGGCGACGATGACCTCAGTCTCCTGCTGGCCACAGGCTCGGACACCATCGGCGACGTGCAGGGGGTGCCCGCAGGTCAGCCTCCCGGGCCGGCGGCGCCCCTGGTCACAGCAGATGCTCCGCTGGACTTCGCCGCGCTGATGGAGGACTACGGACTCGACCCGGTCGCCATCCCGGGAGCCCAGGACAAACTGTCGGCAGGGATGATCACCCTTCCAGGCCGGTCGCCCTCGGGCGCCCCCGCGATGGTGAAGCTCACGCCCCCTGACTACCCGTTCGCCGTCGAGAACGAGGAGTACTTCCTCCGCCTGGCGCGCTCGCTCCGGGTCGCCGTCGTCGAGGCTGCGATCGTGAGGGACGTTCGCGGAGCCCCGGGGCTCATCGTGCGACGCTTCGACCGGGAGCACGGGCGCCGCGCCATGGAGGACGCGTGCCAACTCCTCGGGCGTTATCCCAGCGACAAGTACCTCGTCTCCGCGGAGGAGGTGGCGACGGCGGTGGCGGACGTCTGCGCGGCCCGGCCCGTCGCGCTGCGCAACGTCTTCATCCAGGTGGCCTTCGCGTGGCTGGTCGGCAACGGGGACCTGCACGCGAAGAACATCTCCGTCCTGCAGGAGCCGGACGGGGAATGGCGGGTCTCCCCCATGTACGACGTGCTGAGCACCCTGCCCTACCGCGATCACACGCTGGCCCTCACCATCGGCGGGCGCACCGACGGCCTCATCCGGCGGCACCTGGTGGGCTTCGGGCGCGACATCGGTCTTCCGACCGGCGTCGTCGAACGCGGCATCGATCTGGTGCTCCGCGCGACGGCGTCGCTGGATGACCATCTGGCCGCCGGCGCCCTGCCCTTCAACGACTCGATCACCCGCGACGTCCGGCGCCAGTTGGCCAGGCGCCGCCGCGATGCCGAGGCCTGAACCCGTCGAATCGCGCGACCTCGGCGACGGCTGGTACACTCATCGACGGTTCTGCGGATGTAGCTCAATGGTAGAGCCCTAGTCTTCCAAACTAACTACGCGGGTTCGATTCCCGTCATCCGCTCGAAGTTGCTGGAGCCCTTGTCAGACGTGCGTTCTGCAAGGGCTCCAGCCTTCACCGGGGCGTAGCGTAGTGGCTAGCGCGCCTGCTTTGGGAGCAGGAGACCGCAGGTTCGAGTCCTGTCGCCCCGACCAGCAATGGCCCGCATCATCCCCTTGACATGCTCGACGCGCCATGATTGCATCGTTTCAACTGACGACAGCACGGTCGTCCCGCCACCACAAAGGACCCTGCATGAGCGCACGCCGCCGATACTGCTTCGAGCTCCACGTGAAGCCCGAGCGGATCGACGAGTACAAGGAGCGGCACGCCGCGGTGTGGCCCGACATGCTCCGCGCCCTCAAGGACACAGGCTGGCACAACTACTCGCTGTTCATGCGCCCCGACGGACTGCTCATCGGCTACGTCGAGTCAGAGGACATCACCGAGGCCCAGGCCGCGATGGGTCGCACCGAGGTCAACGCCCGGTGGCAGGCCGAGATGGGTGAGTTCTTCGTCGACCTCGACGTGGCGCCGGACGAGGGCTTCGTCCTCCTGGAGGAGGTCTTCAACCTCGAGGACCAGTTGGCTCGGGCCGAGGCCTGAGCTCACACCGACAACCAGGCCACGTCCGGCAGGGAGGGGTGCGTGGAGAGTTGGCACAGCAGCCGGTTCTCCGCCACCTGCGCATAGGCGGCGAGCCGGATGCCGAGCTCGGACTCGCCGAGGCCGGCCGCGTACAGCTTCGCGACTGCCACGTCGGCTCCCCGCAGCGGCCGGGGATCGGTGCTGATCCGGCCGAAGCCGATGGCCGTGAACGCGCGCCTGCCCAGGTCGTTGAAGTCCCCCACCGGCCAGCCTCCGGAGGCGAGCTCGATGGGCGCCAGGCCGTGCAGGGCGAGGAGGACGCCGTCGAGCCGTGAGGCCCTCGTCAGGACCGCGGTGGCGGACGCTTCAGCCTCCGCCTCCACGGGCAGGCCAAGCGACCCGGCCAGCGCCGCGGCCGCTGCGATCCAGGCCGTGGGACGGTCCTGGTAGTCGCCGATCAGCACATCGACCGCGTCGAGGAGATCGTCCGACGGCCAGGCGTCCAGCATGTGCCGGACCGCGACATAGGCCCACACGTCGTTGCGCCAAGCGGAGTCCATCAACTCGCCCCGCAGGATGGCGAGGTCGCGGAAGGCGCCCACCTCCACCGCCGTCGGCCCGCCTGGGCCCCACACGGTCACCGGGGTGAGCCCGGGCGGGGGCAGGACCGAGAACTCGCCGTCGCTCTCCTCGAGGAGGACGCCCTCAGGGACGGTGACCATTCCGTCCGGCGCGCTGAACTCGACCGCCTGGCCCAGCGCGACGTGCCGGGTCCACGGCAGCCACGACGCCTCAGCCGGCACTTCCAGCTCATCGCCCTCGTAGGCCTCGTAGGTCCAGGCGGCCGCCGCCACCTGCCTGGGGCGGAGCAGCACCGACTCCTCCAGTGGGTGACAGCTACCCACGGCCGGAGACGGTGTGGACATGCCTCGACGTTGCGTCAGTAGGCCGGGCCCGGCCGCGGAGCGGAGCGCGACCTCGCCGGACGCGCCCGCGAGCCACGCGATGGGTTCATGCGGACCCTCCACCCGCAGGACGGGTCCGGGCACGCTGACCACGTCGTCGGACATCGACTCGAGCGAGATCTCCACGCGCAGACGCTGGCCGGAACGGACCCTGACCGTGGCCGCGACACCCGCCTCGTGCTCCACGTCCACGCCGACGGCGTCAGCTGCCCGCCTCGGATGGCCCCAGCCGTCCTGGAACTCGACGGCGAGCAGAGTCAGCCGGCCCTCCCCCAGCAGCTCGAAACCACGCGCGGTGGTGCGCGACTCGAACGCCTCGCGCACCGCGCCGGTCACTTCAGCAGTCATCAGTCAGAACTCGTCACTTCCTGGGGGTGGGACTCGGGCACGATGGCCTGCACCACCGATCCGTCCTCGCGGTTGGCCCCCACCACAGGGTGGCTGCCCTCCAACGAGGGTAGCCGCCTCCCCTGACCGTCGAGCGCGACGCTCACCGGCGAGCCGGGCTGGACCACCACCTGGGTGCCCCGCACGCTCACCTCGACGGCGGCGCCCTCCTCGACGTCGAAGGACATCTCATCGGCGCGCAGCCGCACGCGCAGGCGGGAACCGCGGATCCTCAGCGGGAAGGTCAGCGCGGTCCATTCGTCGGGCAGGCGCGGGTCGAAGCAGACCCTGCCCTGATGATCGCGGAGACCGCCGAACCCGTAGACCAGGGCGTTCCACACCCCGCCGGTCGAGGCGATGTGGGCGCCGTCGCGGGCGTTGGAGTGCAGGTCGGCCAGGTCCACATAGAGCCCGGACAGGAAGTACTGCATGGCCATGTCCTGGTATCCCACCTCGGCGGCCATGACCGACTGGACGACGCCGGACAGGGTGGAATCACCAGTGGTGATCGGGTCGTAGTACTCGAAGTCCGCCCGCTTCTCCTCGTCGGTGAACTCATCCCCCTGGAGGAACAACGCGAGCACCACGTCCGCCTGCTTGAGCACCTGGAAGCGGTAGATGACCAGCGGATGGTAGTTGAGCAGCAGCGGGCGCTTGTCGTCCGGGGTGTTCTCGAGGTCCCACAGCTCCGAGGACAGGAACTTCTCGTCCTGCGGATGGATGCCGAAGGTCTCGTCGAAGGGCACCACCATGCCCTCGGCGCAGGCCTCCCACTCGTCGATCTCGGCCGGGTCCAGCCCCAGGGACTCCTCGACGCGCTGGAAGGCGTGCGCGTCCTCGGCACGCATCTCGCGCAGCAGCGCCGCAGCGGACCTGAGGTTGGCCCTGGCCATCACGTTGGTGAACATGTTGTTGTTGACCACAGCCGTGTACTCGTCGGGCCCGGTCACCCCGTGGATGTGGAACCGCTGCGTGCCGTCGGCCTCCCTGCGCCAGAAGCCCAGGTCCGCCCAGAGGCGGGCCGTCTCCACCAGGACCGCGGCGCCGTCGCGGTACATGAACTCGGTGTCGCCGGTGAGGTCGCGGTACTTGGAGAACGCGAAGGCCACGTCGGCGTCGATGTGGTACTGGGCCGTCCCGGCCGCGTAGTAGGCCGACGCCTCCTCCCCGTTGATGGTCCGCCACGGGTAGAGCGCGCCGCGCTGCGACATCACGGCGGCCCTCTCCCTGGCCTGCGGAAGCAGGTTGACCCGGAAGCGGAGCGCGTTGCGGGCCACCCCCGGCGCCGTGTAGATGAGGAACGGGACCAGGTACACCTCGGTGTCCCAGAAGTAGTGTCCCTCGTACCCCGAGCCGGTCACGCCCTTGGCCGCGATCCCCAACTGATCGCTGCGCGCCGTCGCCTGGGCCAACTGGAACAGGCACCACCGCACGGCCTGCTGGATGTGCGGCTGCCCCTCCACCTCCACGTCGGCGTCGCGCCAGAAGGTCTCGAGCCAGGCCCGCTGCTTGTCGTGGTAGTGCTCGAAGCCGTTGTCGCGGACGCGGTCGAGCGTGCGGCGGCAGCGGTCAGACAGCTCCTCGCCGGGCACGCCACGGGAGGTGTGGTAGGCCACCGCCTTGCGCACGACGACGGGGACCCCCTCGGCGGCCGCGACCCGGAACACCTGCTTGCCCACGTCGTCCTCCGTCGACGAGATGGCCTCGAACGGGTTCTCGGTGTCGATGTAGTGATCGGCGCCCACGGCGATGGTCATGCCGGAGCTGCTGGTCTGGTACGCCATGACCATGCGCCGCCCCTGGTCCCAGTGGAACTCCGGTTGGAGGACCCGCCCGTTGAACGCCGCGCTGCGCCGCGGATCCCAGGACTCGCCTCGAGTCTCCGGCCGCCGGTAGTCGGTGTAGCCGTCCTGACGGTTGACGATCTGGGACGTGACCACGACGGGGGCGTCTCCGCCCGACAGGAGGGTCACCTCGATCTCCATCAGCGCCAGGTGACGGTCCGTGAACGAGACCATCCTCGAGCTGCGGATCCGGACGCGCTTGCCCGCCGGGGTCCGCCAGATCACCGTGCGGGTGAGCAGCCCGCTCCTGAAGTCCAGCGCGCGCTCGTACCCGTCGAGATCCGCCACGGACAGCACCAGCGGCTCGTCGTCGACGTAGATCTTCATCAGCTTGGCGTCGGGCACGTTGATGATGGTCTGCCCGGTGTGCGCGAACCCGAAGGCATCCTCGGCGTGCTTGATCGGCCAGATCTCGTGGAAGCCGTTGATGAACGTGCCGTGGGCGTAGCTCGGGCGGCCCTCCTCCGGGTTGCCACGCATCCCGAGATAGCCGTTGCCGACGGCGAACAACGTCTCGGTGACGCCGACGTCGGCATCGGAGGGTTCCACCTCGACGAGCCTCCACTGATCGATGGGGAACCTCATCCGGTTGAGCGGGTCCGCCGCGATCTCGCGGATCATCGCGTCACCAGGTCACCGAGGTCGGTCACCACGAGGTGCGCCCCCGCGTCGAGGAGCGCGTCGCGCCCCACGCCGCGGTCCACGCCGACCACCAGGCCGAAGTGGCCCGCCGCGCCCGCCGCGACACCCGAGATGGCGTCCTCGACCACCACGGATTCGCTGGCCAGGGCCCCGAGCAGGGAAACGGCCCGGATGAAGGTGTCCGGCGCGGGCTTCCCGGCCAACGACTCCTCACCCGCCAGGTTGCCGTCGACGATCACGGGGAAGTACCGCAGCAGGCCGGACGACTCGAGCACCGCCTTCGCGTTCTTCGACGACGACACCACGGCCAGCCTGTGGTGGCCGGCCGAGAGCTGCTCGACCAACCGGACCGAGCCCGGATAGGGAGTGACCCCGTCGCGCTCGATGACCGCGGTGACGGCGTCGTTCTTGCGGTTGCCCAGTCCGCAGACCGTCTCCATCGCCGGGTCGTCGTCCGGCGTGCCCTCCGGGAGGGCGATGCCCCGGGAGGCGAGCATGTCGCGGACGCCGTCGTAGCGCGGCTTCCCGTCGACGAAGGCGAAATAGTCGGCGTCGGTGTAGGGGGCCTGCCCGGGGATGCCCGCGAGGTATCCGTTGAACATCTCGTCCCAGGCCCGCATGTGGACCTCGGCGGTGGGGGTGAGGACCCCATCGAGGTCGAAGAGCACGGCAGCGTATGAGCTCCAGTCCATCTCCTGAGACTAGTCCTGAGGAGCCGCCCGGCGTCGGCGTTGGCAGCGAGCACACCAGTAGAGATTGCGCCCCTCCAGCATCGCGGTGCGCACCTGCGCGCCGCACACCAGACAGGCCTGGCCTGCGCGGCGGTAGACGTAGACCTCGCCGCCATGCCTGTCCACCCGCGGGTCGCGGCCCTGTGCCTCCGGGTCGTGCACGTCGCGGACCGTGTCGATGCGCCCCTGCTCGACGGCGTAGTTCATCAGGCCCACCAGGTCCTGCCAGAGCACCATCCAGGTGCGCTCGTCGATCCGGTTACCGGGGACCGTTGGATCCAATCGGTGCCGATACAACACCTCGGCGCGGAAGATGTTGCCCACCCCGGCCGCCACCCGCTGGTCCATCAACAGCGCCGCGATCGGCTTCGCCGAGCGCCGCAGCCGCGCGTAGCCCTTGCCCGGGTCGGCGTCCGCCCGGAGCGGATCGGGGCCGCTGGCCTCGACGACCGCGTCGCGTTCGGCCGGGGTGAGGGTGCGGCACCACTGAGGGCCGCGCAGGTCCGCCGCGGTGACCCCGTCGTCGATCCGGAGCCGCACCTGGCCCCGCGGCGGCGCGTACGGCTCGAAGTTGAGCTTGCCGATGAGGCCGAGGTGGATGTGGACCACGTCACCGGTGGCGAAGTCGATGAACAGGTGCTTGCCCACCGCCTCGCCGCGCTCCAGCACGGCGCCGTCCAGCGGCGCGGCGTCGAAGCGGCCCTGCGGCGAGGACACTGCAACGGGCCGGCCGCCGAACGTGCCTGTCAGGGCGTCGGCGAGGCGGTGGATGACGTGACCCTCGGGCATCGCCCCAGCCTAATGGGGGTTTACGATGGCCACATGAGCGAGGAGCTGCGCCGCGAGTTCGGCCGAGACGGCATTTCGGGCCTGGTGGATCACCACCGCGCCCTCCGCGCCCGCCTGCTCACCGGTCCCCGCCGCCAGGAACCCGCCCCGAGGAAGACCCCTCCGGTCATCCGGTAGCGATCGGCCTGCCGGCGCGTTGGGCTCGATCGAAGACCATCTGCGCCGCAAACAGACTCTCCTCCGGGCCCCCGTAGCCGATGTCGGCCTCCGAGAACAGTCTGTCGTGGATGGCTGCTGCCTCCTCCGGGGTGGTGATCCCATGGGCGCGGAACAGCACCTCAAGATCGTCCAGGTCGCGGGTGCGCATGGCCCGCAGCTTCATGGCGATGAGGTGCTCCGTCGAGGCCACGGCGACCGTCAGCCCAGGAAGCGTGATCTCCGAGGCCCCCGGATCCTCTCCGGCCGGAAGGAATGCCACTGCCCTGCTGTTCACCCAGTCGAGCGGAAGACCGTGCAGCTCCCCCACTGCCCGCGCCGCCTCGGTGAACTCGTCGCCGTGTGCGTTCAGGGCCGCGTCGATGTCGTGCGTGGTGCGCCTGGCATCGAAGACCAGGGCCATCGCGGATCCGCCGACTACGTAGATGCTCGCAGTGACCCCCCGCTCCAGCAGGCGCGCGCCCACCTCGCGCAGCAGGGCGAGGACGGCCTCGCGGTCCAGTACGTTCATGCGCTGGTGAGGTCACGTTCGTCGATGAAGATCCCGAGCCGTCGGAACTCCGCGGGCGTATGCGCCATGGCGTTGTACTGCTGAGACGGGTTGATGCGGGTGGGCCACCAGAAGATGCTGAGCGGCTCCTTGACGGTCCATTCGGGGGCCGGTCGTCCCATCGAATGCAGCCGGTACCTGACCGCCGCGGCGAGCAGGGCGTCCCATCGGGCGTCACCCATCGACGACGGCGGATCCAGCGCCTCGGCCAGACGCCGTGCCTCGGCCGCCGCGGGGAGCCGGTTCACTCCGTCCATGAGGAGGCGGTGTGCCATGTCGACGTTCCCCGTGCGCAGTTCCCCCGCGACGGCGTCGGCGACCTCGGCCATCGTCGGCCAGGCACGTGACATGGCTGCACCTCCTCGGACCAGGGTAGTTCCGGTCAGCGGCCCGCCTCGTACTCGGCCAGTTGATCGATCCGACGCTGGTGGCGCTCCTCGCCGCTGAACTCGGTGCCCAGGAACGTGGCCACGATCTCGTAGCCGGCCTCCAGGCTCTGCATCCGGCCGCCGAGCGCGATGACGTTGGCGTCGTTGTGCTCGCGCGTCAGCCGCGCCAACTCGACGTTGTTGGCCAGGGCCGCGCGGATGCCCTTGACCTTGTTCGCGGCGATCTGCTCACCGTTGCCGGAGCCCCCGAGCACGATGCCCAGCGAACCCGGCTCCGCCACCACCGCCTCGGCGCACGGGATGATCAGCGGCGGGTAGTCGTCCAGCGCCTCGTAGGTGTGCGCCCCGTGGTCGACGACGTCGTGGCCGTCTGCCCGGAGCCGCTCCACAAGGTAGTTCTTCAGCTCGAACGCGGCATGATCAGTGGCAATGTGGACTCGCATGGGGTAACTATTCCACCCCCGCCGGACCCTCAGCCAGGAGGGTGACGAACCCGGACTCGTCGAGGATTCTCAACCCCAACTGCTCGGCCTTGGTGGCCTTGGAGCCTGCGTTCTCGCCGATCACCACATAGTCGGTGTTCCGGCTCACCGAGCCCGCGGCCTTGCCGCCCCGGGACAGGATCGCCTCCTTGGCCTCGTCGCGGGTGAAGCCCTCCAGCCCGCCGGTGACCACCACGGTGAGCCCCTCGAGCGTGCGGGGGGCCGACTCGTCCACCTCGTCGGCCATGCGCACGCCGGCGTCTGCCCACGCCGCGACGATGTCGCGGTGCCAGTCCACCTCGAACCAGGCCACGATGGACTCGGCGATCACCTGGCCCACCCCCTCGGCCGAGGCGAGATCCTCCACCGACGCCGCGCGGATCGCGTCCATGGAGCCGAAGCGGGCGGCCAGAGACCGGGCCGCGGTGGGGCCGACGTGCCGGATGGACAGCGCCACCAGCACCCGCCAGAGGGGCTGCGCCTTCACCGTCTCCAGGTTGGCGAGGAGCTTCTCCCCCTGCGCCGACAGCACCCGGCCGTCCCGGATGCCGGCCGCCGGAGGCTGCGCGAGCTCGGCGGCCTTCGCCTGGCGCGTGTACAGATCAGTGCGCAGGAGATCCTCCGCGGTGAGGGCGAACAGCGCGCCCTCGTCGGCGATCAATCCGGTGGAGAGCAGCGCGCCGGCGCCCTCCCAGCCGAGCGCCTCGATGTCGAACGCGCCACGCGCCGCGAGCGCGAAGAGCCGTTCCCTCAGCTGGCTGGGGCAGGACCGCGAGTTGGGGCAGCGGATGTCCTTGTCGCCCTCCTTCTCCGGGCGCAGTTCGGCGCCGCAGGACGGGCAGTGCGTGGGCATGACGAACGGCCGCTCCGTGCCGTCGCGCAGTGCCACCACCGGCGCCACGATCTCGGGGATCACGTCGCCGGCCTTGCGCAGGACGACCGTGTCGCCGATGAGCACGCCCTTGCGCTCCACCTCGTACGCGTTGTGCAGCGTGGCCATCTCGACGGTGGAGCCGCTCACGAACACCGGCTCCATCACGCCGTAGGGCGTCACCCTTCCGGTGCGGCCCACGTTGACGCGGATGTCTAGCAGCCTCGTGTTCACCTCTTCCGGGGGGTATTTGTAGGCGATGGCCCAGCGCGGGGCGCGCGACGTGGACCCCAGCCGCTCCTGCTCGGCCAGCGCGTCCACCTTGATCACGATGCCGTCGATCTCGTGACTGAGGTCGTGGCGGTGCTCGCCGTGGTGGCGGACGAACGCGGCCACCTCGTCCGGGCCGCTGACCACTGTGAAGGTGTCGGGCACCGGCAACCCCCACTCCCTCAGGGCGCCGTAGGCCTCGCTCTGCGTGGCGAACTCCGCCCCCTCGACGGCGCCGACCCCGTGGACCAGCATGCGCAGCGGCCGAGACGCGCTGACGGCGGGGTTCTTCTGCCTCAGCGAGCCCGCGGCCGCATTGCGGGGGTTCGCGAAGGGCGCCTTGCCGGTCTCCACGAGGCTCTCGTTGAGCGCCTCGAAGCCCGCGACGGGGAAGAACACCTCGCCGCGCACCTCCAGCACGGCCGGCGGGTCACCCGCGAGCCGGTGCGGGACGCCGTCGATCGTCAGCACGTTCGGCGTGACGTCCTCCCCGACCCGCCCGTCGCCGCGAGTGGCCGCGACACTCAGGCGCCCGTCGAGGTAGAGCAGGTTGACCGCCAGTCCGTCGATCTTGAGCTCGCACAGGTAGCGCTCGGCCGGCGTCCGGGCCAGCCAGGCGGCGAGCTCCTCGTCGGAGAACACGTTGTCGAGCGACATCAGCCGGCGCCGGTGCTCGACCGCTTTGGAGTCCGTGACCGGTGCCGGACCGACGCGCTGGGTGACCGAGCCCGGGGCGACTAGCGAGGGGTGCTCGGCCTCCAGCGCCTCGAGCTCGCGCATGGCCGCGTCGTAGTCGGCGTCGGACATCGTGGGCGAGTCCGCTCCGAAGTACGCCTCCTGCGCGTCGCTGAGCAGCTGGTTCAGCTCGGTCCAGCGCCGCCTCAGGTCCGGGGATAACACCCCCGACTCGGCCTCGATGTGCTCGCTCATGGGGTCATCGTTCCACACGAACCCCAGGCCTTGCCGCCGCACGAATTGACTGGGGCGAACGTGGAATCATCGTTCCAACCAACCCCCAGACCCTGCCGCCGCATGAATCGACCGGGGCGAAATCCCACGCCACGGCGCGAATGCCCACCAGAATGGGCGGGAGACGCGCCCGGCTGGACCCGGGCGTCGATGAACTGATGAGTAGGAGCACAAGATGGCCACGGCGAACATCACCCGCGACGAGGCGATCGCGCGCTCACGCGTGATCTCGACGGAGGCCTACCGGGTCACCGTGGACCTCACCGGCCGCGAGGTCGCGGAGCCGGAGCGGGTGTTCCTCTCCACCACCGAGCTGTCGCTCACGGCACACGGCGGCGACACGTACGTGGACCTCATCGCCGACGAGGTGCGTGAGGCCTCGCTCGACGGTGAGCCCTTCGACACTGCCGGGTTCGACGGCTACCGGCTCCCTCTCCCCCACCTCGAGGAGGGTCCGCACCAGGTCCGCGTGGTGGCCGTGTGCCGCTACTCCAACTCCGGCGAGGGCCTGCACCGGTTCATCGACCCGGCCGACGGCCGCACCTACCTCTACACCCAGTTCGAGGCGGCAGACGCCCGGCGCATGTACGCCACCGCCGAGCAGCCCGACCAGAAGGCGACCTTCCAGCTGACGGTCCTCGCCCCCCTCGAGTGGCTGGTGTTCACCAACGCGCCCAGCGTGGCGCCGTCGGACATCGGTGACGGCTTCGGCCGGTTCGAGCACGACGCGACCCCCCGGATCTCCACCTACATCACCGCCCTGGTGGCCGGCGAGTTCCACGTTCAGCGCGGCGTGATCGCCTCCGCCGCGGGCGAGGTGCCGGCGTCGGTGGCGTGCCGGCAGTCCCTCGAGCAGTACCTGGACTTCGACCGGATTCTCACCACCACCCAGCGCGGCTTCGAGGTGTTCGAGAACGCGTTCGGCGTGGCGTATCCCTTCGGCACCTACGACCAGATCTTCGTGCCCGAGTTCAACGCCGGCGCCATGGAGAACGCCGGCTGCGTCACCTTCCGCGACGAGTACCTGTTCCGCTCCCGGGTGACCAGCCGCGAGCTGGACGCCCGCGACAACACCATCCTGCACGAGCTGGCGCACATGTGGTTCGGGGACCTGGTGACCATGCGCTGGTGGGACGACCTGTGGCTCAACGAGTCGTTCGCCGAGTGGGCCTCCCACTTCGCCAACCACGAGATCGCCTCCGCCTTCGGCACCGGCGCCGACCCGTGGGCGTCCTTCAGCAACGAGCGCAAGGCGTGGGCCTACCTGCAGGACCAGCTCAGCACCACGCACCCGATCGCGGCGGACATGTCGGATCTGGAGAAGGTGGAGCAGAACTTCGACGGCATCACCTACGCCAAGGGCGCCTCGGTGTTGAAGCTGCTGGTCTCACTGGTGGGCAGCGACGCGTTCCTCGCAGGGGTTACGCAGTACTTCCGCACGCACGCGTACGGCAACACCGAGCTCTCGGATCTGCTCGACGAGCTGGAGGAGGCCTCCGGCCGCGACCTGTCCTGGTTCTCGGCGCAGTGGCTCGAGACCTCCGGCGTCAACACCCTCTCGGCGGACTTCGACGTCGACGACGAGGGCCGGTTCACGCGGTTCTCCGTGCTGCAGGCCGCCCACCCGAGCTGGCCCACGCTCCGCACGCACCGGCTCGGCATCGGCCTCTACGGCCTGGACGACGGCGCGCTGACCCGCCGCCACTACGTCGAGGTGGACATCTCGGGCGAGCGCACCGACCTGCCCGAGCTGGAGGGCGTGGCCAAGGGCGACGTGGTGCTCCTCAACGACGGCGACCTCACCTACGCGAAGGTGCGCCTGGACGAGGCGTCGGCGGCCACGCTGGTGGAGCACATCGGCGGGCTGTCGGATCCGCTGGCCCGCGCCGTCGCCTTCACCTCCTTCTGGGAGATGACCCGCGACGCCGACCTGCGCGCCCAGGACTACGTGGCGCTGGTGCTGGCCGGGCTGCCGAGCGAGCACGACATGGCCGCGGTCTCCACCCTTCTCGGGCAGGCGGTCACCGCGTCTCTGTCGTTCACGGCCCCCGAGCTGCGCGAGGAGGCCAACGTCAAGCTCGTGGCGGGTCTGGCCAGGCTGCTCAAGGGCGCCGCGGCCGGCTCCGACGAACAGGTGCTCATCGCGAAGGCGCTCATCGCCAGCGTCCGGTCCGAGGAGGGCATTGCCCTACTCAAGGGCTGGCTCGTCGACGAGGAGGTCCCGGAGGGACTGGCCATCGACACCGCCATGAGGTGGGCCATCACGTCGGCGCTGGCGAAGCTGGGTGCCATCGGCGAGGACGAGATCGCCGCCGAGTTGGAGCGGGACATGACGTCGGCAGGGGCCGAGCAGGCCGCCGGCGCCGGGGCGTCGCTGCCCACCGTCGAAGCGAAGATGGAGGCCTGGACCCGCGCCACGGACGACACCTCGATCGCCAACGAGACGCACCGCGCGATCTGCATGGGGTTCTGGCGGTACGGGCAGGACGAGGTGCTCGAGCCCTACCCGGCGGCATACCTCGAGCTGCTGGGCCGGATCTCGCGTCGCGAGGGCACGTGGGCGGACCGCGGGTACGCCACCATCGGCACGGCTCTGCGCTGGCTGTTCCCGACGCCGCTGGTCGATGACGGCCTGGTGGCCACCGTCGCCGCGTGGCTCGAGGACAACGAGCCCAGCGAACAGGTGCGCCGCGCCGTCACCGAGCGGCTCGACGAGGCCAGGCGGGCGCTGCGGGCGCAGGCCAGGAGCCGCGCCGAGGGGTGAGCGTCAGGCCTTGCGCACCGGCTCGAGCTCGGCCGTGTGCGCCTGGCCCTCCCGATGGCGGCGGGCGAGCTTGGGCCCGAAGACCAGCAGGGTCACGACGGCGCCGAACGCGAACGGGCCGATCACGGTCAGCATGAGCAGGGTCAGGTCCGACGCCGGCTCCGGCTGCGGCCAACCCGGGAGGACCTCAAGGGGGAGCAGAATCATGGGGGCACTCTAGCCGAGGCGTGGTCGGAGGTGCGGTAGATTGCCCACGACCCAGGAGGTGCGATGGAACACGCCCGCACGGTGCTGACCGCCGACGAGATGGCCTACGCGTTGACCCGGATGACCCACGAGATCCTCGAGCGCAACCACGGGGCCGACGGCGTCACGCTCCTCGGCATCCTCACCCGGGGGGCCCCGCTGGCCCAGCGCATCGCGGACATCGCCGCCCAGCAGGGGCACACCCTCCCCGTGGGCCGGCTCGACATCACGATGTACCGCGACGACCTGCGCGCCCAACCCACCCGCCCCGTCGGCCGGACCGTGCTCCCCGGCAGCATCGACGGGAAGGTCGTGGTTCTCGTCGACGACGTGCTCTACTCCGGCCGCACCGTCCAGGCGGCGCTGCACGCGCTGGCGGACCTCGGCCGGCCGCGGGCCATCCAGCTGGTCGCCCTGGTGGACCGCGGCCTGCGTGAGCTGCCCATCCAGGCCGACGTCGTGGGCAAGCACCTGCCCACCGCCCGCGACGAGCGCGTGCGCGTCGCGGTGCGCGAGCTCGACGGCGAGGACCTCGTGACCATCGAACGGACTGCCAAGTGAAGCACCTGCTCAGCATCGCCGATCTCAGCGCCGAGGAGATCGTCTCCATCCTGGACCTGGCCGTGGAGATGCACGACGTGCAGTCCCGGCCCATCAAGAAGCTCCCCGCGCTGCGCGGCCGCACCGTGGTCAACCTGTTCTTCGAGGACTCCACCCGCACGCGCTCGTCGTTCGAGCTGGCCGCCAAGTGGCTGTCGGCGGATGCCATCAATGTCGCGGCGAAGGGCTCGTCGGTGTCCAAAGGAGAGTCGATGCGCGACACGCTCCTCACCCTGGATGCCATGGGCGTGGACGCCATCGTCATGCGCCACGCGGGGTCGGGCGCGGTGCGGCAGGCCGCCGGCTGGGTCCGGGCGTCCATGATCAACGCCGGCGACGGCATGCACGAGCACCCCACTCAGGCCCTGCTCGACGCCCACGCCGTCCGCCGGCACCTCGCTGCCCACGGCCTGGGCGACGTGGCCGGCAAGCGGGTGGCCATCACCGGGGACCTGCTGCACTCCCGCGTGGTGCGCAGCAACGTGCTGCTGTGGGCGAAGCTGGGCGCCTCCGTCGTCCTCGTGGCGCCGCCCACGCTGATGCCGCCCGGCGTCGAGCACTGGGGGGTGGACATCAGCAGCGACCTGGATCCGGTCCTGCCCTCCGCGGACGTGGTGATGATGCTGCGCGTGCAGCGCGAGCGGATGAGCGGCGGCTTCTTCCCCTCCGAGCGCGAGTACATCGACGGGTACGGCCTGACCCCCCGTCGGCTGGCGATGCTCAAGGACGGCGCCTGCATCGCGCACCCCGGACCCATGAACCGCGGCCTCGAGATCTCGTCGGCGGCGGCCGACTCGGCGCGCTCCATCATCCTGGACCAGGTCTCCTCCGGTGTCGCGGTGAGGATGAGCGTGCTGTACCACCTGCTTGCTGGAGAGGAACAGTGATGACGGCAACCGTGCTCCGCGGGGTGCAGCTCCCCGACGGCACCCGCACCGACCTTGTGATGGAGGGCGGCGTGTTCGTCGACACCCCCTCCGGGGAGGCCTCCGTGGTCGACTGCGACGGCCTGATCGCGCTGCCCGGCCTGGTGGACGTGCACACCCACCTGCGCGAGCCCGGCCGGGAGGACGCCGAGACGGTGCTCAGCGGCGCCCGAGCGGCGGCCCGCGGCGGGTTCACCGCGGTGTTGGCCATGGCCAACACCCAGCCGGTGACCGACACCGCGGAGAAGGCCGAGCACGTGCACGACCTCGGTGTCGCGGCGGGGCTGGTGGATGTCCAGGTCATCGGCGCCATCTCCAAGGGCCTGCGCGGCGAGGAATTGGCCGAGCTGGGGCTGATGAACCGCTCCCGGGCCCGCGTGACGGTGTTCTCCGACGACGGCATGTGCATCCAGAACGCGGCGTTGATGCGGCGGGCGCTGGAGTGGGTCAAGCCGTTCGGCGGCGTGATCGCCCAGCATTCGCAGGAGTCGAACCTGGCCGGGCCCGGCGCCTGCTGCCACGAGGGCGAGATCTCCGGGAGGCTTGGTCTGGGCGGCTGGCCCCCGGTGGCCGAGGCCACCATCATCGCGCGCGACGTGATGCTCGCGGAGGCGACGGGGTCGCGGCTGCACGTGTGCCACATCACCTCCGCCGAGGGCGTCGACGTGGTCCGCTGGGCGAAGGCCCGGGGGGTCGACGTGACCGCCGAGGTGACGCCGCACCATCTGCTCCTCGGCACCGAGGAACTGGTGAACTACGACACCGTCTACAAGGTGAACCCCCCGCTGCGCACCCCCGAGCACGTGGAGGCACTCCGCGCGGCGCTGGCAGACGGGACCATCGATGTGGTCGGCACCGACCACGCCCCCCACGCTCCCCAGGACAAGGACCACGCGTTCGTCGACGCCAAGCCCGGCATGCTCGGGCTGGAGCAGGCGCTCTCTGTGGTGATCGAGACCATGGTGCTGCCCGGCCGCCTCGACTGGGCTGAGGTCGCCGAACGGATGAGTCATGCCCCGGCGCGGATCGCCGGCCTGGTCGGACAGGGCCGGCCGCTGACCGTCGGCGAGCCGGCCAACGTCGTGCTCGTGCACCCCACTCGCCGCGCCTCGGTGGACCGCGACGCCTCCGCGTCGCTCAGCCGCAACAACCCCTACCACGGCCGCGACCTGCCCGACCCCGTCGAGGCCACCTACCTTCGCGGCAAGGAGACTTACCGCAGGGTCGAGGCCTGAGGCTGAGGGCCGTGCTCCTCGGGAGCGGCCACGCCGATCCCGGATGATACACTTTTGTATCGGACGGGCGAGGAAGGCCGGCGCAACGAGGTCCCCCCTCCCTTGAAGGATCGAGTGGGGCGCGATGCGCACGATTGCGGAGCACATCACCCGGCAACACAGACTGCTGCTGGTGATCTTCGGGGCGCTCACCGTCGTCTGCGGGTTCCTCACGCTGCTCGTCCCCATCAACTACAACCTGGCCGACTTCATCCCTCCAGAGGCGCCGTCGAAGGTGGCCATGGACGTCATGGCCCGGGAGTTCGACGATTCGGTTCCCAACGTGCGGATCTTCGTCCCCGACCTGACCCTGGCCGAGGCGGTGGAGACCAAGCAGCGCATCAGCGAGGTCCCAGCAGTGCAGTCGGTGCTGTGGCTGGACGACCTCGTCGACCTCAAGATGCCCCTGGAACTTCAGGATCGGGCCCTGGTGTCGGGCTTCCGGACCGAGGCGGGCTCCCTCTTCCAGGTGAGCGTCACCCTCGACGACACCGTCGCGACGCTGGCTCAGCTTCAGGAGATCGCGACCGCCGACGGGGCCGTCGAGGGTCAGCTGGTCGACCTGGCGCTCGCCCAGCAGTCCACCACCTCCGAGGTGGGCACCATCGTGGTGTTCATGGTGCCGCTGACGCTGGGGCTCTTGATCCTCTCCACCCTGTCCTGGCTCGAACCGGTGGTGCTGATGGCGACCATCGGGGTGGCCGTCGCCCTCAACATGGGCACCAACATCGTCGTCGGCGAGATCTCCTTCATCACCGCGGCGGTGGCCGGGGTGCTTCAATTCGCCGTGTCCATGGACTACGGCATCTTCCTGCTGCACGCGCAGAAGCGGCACCTGATGGCGGGCGAGGGCCGGCTCCAGGCGCTCCAGTCGGCGGTCGTCGACAGCTCCACCGCGATCCTCGCGTCGTCGACGACGACGATCTTCGGCTTTCTGGCGCTGCTGTTCATGAGCTTCCAGCTGGGGCCGGACCTGGGCCTGGTGCTCGCGAAGGGCGTGGTCTTCAGCCTGATCTGCGTGATCTTCTTCATGCCGGCGCTGATGCGGGTCATGGACCGGGCGATCGCGGCCACCAGCCACCGCTCGTTCCTGCCGAGTTTCGCGGCGCTCGGCCGGGGAGTCTCCCGGGTTGCGGTGCCGCTGCTGGTGATCGCAGCACTGCTGCCGATCGCCTACGCCGCGCAGGGCATGAACGACTTCCGCTACGGCATGGGCGACTACCCGGCCGGGTCCAGGGAGGCCGCCGACCGCGCGTTCATCCAGGAGGAGTTCGGCCGGGCGCTCCCGATGGCGCTGCTGGTGCCCAGGGGACGCTGGGGCACCGAACACGAGCTTGAGCAGGAGCTGTCCGGCCTGGACGCGGTGACCGGCATCTCGTCGTTCCAGACGCAGGTCGGCCGGCTGCTGCCCCCCGAGGTTCTGCCGCCGGATCAACTGTCTCCGCTGCTCAGCGAGAACTACTCCCGCATCATCCTGACGGTGGACACGCCGAAGGAGGGCGCGGAGGCCTTCGCGGTGGTGGGTGAGATCCGGGAGATCACGCAACGGCACTATCCGGACAGCTACCACCTCACCGGAGAATCGGTGGTGCTGGAGGATATGCGGGCCAGCATCACCTCTGACAGCGTGCAGGTCAACCTCATCGCCATCGGCAGCGTGTGGCTCGTGCTGCTGATCAGTTTCCGGGCCCTGCTGATCCCGTTCCTGCTCGTGCTGACCATCGAGGGGGCGATCTGGATCAATCTCAGCGTGCCCTACCTGTCGGGCAACTCCATGGTCTACATCGGCTTCCTGGTGATCAGCACGGTCCAGTTGGGCGCCACCGTCGACTACGCCATCCTGTTCACCCAGCGCTATCTCGGCCACCGCGCAACCCGGAGCAAGCACGAGTCCATCGCCCACACCGTCACGGAGACGTTCGGCACCCTGCTCACCCCGATGCTGATCCTGGCCTCGGCGGGTCTGGTGCTCTACCAGGTCTCGTCGCTGGTGGTGGTGTCGCAACTGGGTGAGGTGCTGGCGCGTGGCGCGCTGATCTCCTTCGCCATGGTGAACCTGTTCCTGCCCGGCATGCTGATCGCCTTCGACCGGGCCATCGAGAAGACAACCTGGAAAGCCGATTTCCTGAGGAGCAAGAGATGAGACGTGTCGTCGCCGTCCTGCTGTGCCTGGCAGCTCTGACCATCGCCCCAGCGGAGGCGGCACCGCCTATCCCGGCCGCTCCGAGCGCCCCGCTCGAGACTGCGCTGCGGGCCAAAGAGGAGGTGGTCTACGCGCACCTGTCGGCCGACGGCACGGTGGACCGCGTCTTCGTCGTCAACGCCTTCCGCAGCCCTGACGGTGGGATCCTCGACTACGGCGACTACGTCGACGTGGTCAACCTCAGCAACTCCGACGAGATCCTCCAGAACGGCGATGCGGTGGAGATCGGCTCGGCGTCGGGTGATTTCTACTATCAGGGCGAGTCGGCCGGCCTGGAGATGCCCTGGCTGATCGGCTTCGACTACGTGGTGGACAACCGCCGGGTGAGCGCGGACGAGCTGCGAGGCACGAGCGGGCAGCTGGCCATCGAGGTGAGCGTGCGCCGCAACCCCGCCGCCGACCCCGTCTTCTTCGACAACTACATGCTGCAGGTCTCGGTCAATCTCGATTCCCAGTACTTCCGCGCGATCACCAGCGACGGCGCCACGATCGCCTCGAACGGCACCACGCAGGTGGTGAGCCTGACCTCCATGCCAGGCAAGGAGAGCGACTTCGTGATCAACGCCGTCGCCGAGAATGCCCACGTCGGGCAGGTGCAGATCGCCGGCCTGCCCTTCGAGCTCATGATGGAGCTGCCGGACCCGGCCGAGTACGTCGGCGACCTGGTGCTGCTCCAGGACGCCATCGCGCTGCTGGCCGACGGCGTGGCGCAGTTCACCTCCGGCGTGGGGCAGCTTGACGACGCCACCGGCCGGTTGAGCGCGGGCGCGTCGGAACTCGCCGGCGGCGCGCACACCATCTCGAGCGGCTTCGACCACCTCGCGGCCGGGCGGGGCGAGTTCGACTCGGGGCTGCGTCGCTACAACGACGGGGTGCAGGAGTTCGCCACCGGGATGGAGGAACTCACCTCGGGCCTGGGCGCCTTCACCGACGGCATCGACCAGTTGGCCGACGGCAGCTCACAGCTGGCATCCGGCCTCGACACCTACAGCGCCGGGGTCGGCCAGTTCAGCACCGGCCTGAACCAGGCGTCCGAGGGCAGCCAGGAACTGACCGCCGGAGTCCAGGAACTCTCCGACGGTCTTCAGCAGCTCACCGAGCAGGGCAAGTACGCCGACCCGAACCTGGTGGGCGGCTCCGCGCAGATCCTGGAGGCCCTCCAGATGCTCGACGCCGCCCTCAGCTTCCCCCTGTCCGACGAGGAGCTGGACCTGCTCCTGGACCTGCTCCAGACGCTCGCCGGCAGCCTGGACGAGGTCGCCCAGAGCGTCGACGAGACAGACCTCGACGCCTTCCTGGGTCTCCTCCGCGACGCGTTGGCCAGGTTCGACGGCTCGGTGGCCGAGATCGAAAAGGTCGCGCAGAGGCTCCAGGACCGCGACGCCGTCACCGCCGACCTCGGCATCGACGTCACGGGCAACCCCGAGGCCGAGGCGCTGCTCGCCTACATGGCAGACCAGGGTCGCCAACTCGACGCGGCCAGCGCGGAGTTGCGTGCGGTCCGGGCGAGCCTGGACGGGCTCGACCCACTGGTCGAGGGGCTGCTGACGGCGCTGGAGCAGCTGCGCGACGAGTTCGACACCGTCCGCACACTGATCTCCCGCATCAACGATGCGGTCCAGGGGATCTCGGTCGACGACATCAGGCAGCTGAGCGACGGCCTCACCCTGCTGAGCTCCAACTACGCCACGTTCCATGAGGGGCTGGTCGCCTACGTCGACGGCGTCGAGCAGGCCTACCTCGGTGTCAGTGGCGACCCGGGGCTCCTCAGCGGCTCCAGGGAGCTGAGCGGCGGACTGGAGACGCTGGCTGCATCGGGCGGCGACCTGGCCGACGGCGCGGTCGCGCTCGCCGACGGCGCCCACGAGCTGGACGACGGGGTCAGCGCGCTGCGAGACGGTGCCAGCCAGTTCTCAGGGCAGGGCGGGGCCATCGTCGACGGCGTCGCCCAGTTGGCCGACGGCGGGGACGCGTTGGTGTCCGGCCACGGTCTGCTGCTCGACGGCGATGCCGAGCTGGGGTCCGGGCTGCGACGCTACGCCTCGGGGACCGACGACTTCGCCGACGGCCTCCGGCAGTACTCGGGGGGCCTCGAGTCGCTCGCGGAGGGCGGCGACGAGCTGCGCGCCGGGGCGGGCACGCTGCGGGATGAGACCGGCGACATGGACCAGCAGATGACCGACCGGATCCACGAGGCGATGTCCGGCTTCGTGCCGGGCGAGTACACCCTCGTCTCGGCCGTCGACGAGCGCAACACCGGGATCGAGCGGGTGCAGTTCGTGTACCTGATCGACGCCCAGGTGGAGCCGGCGCCCGAGCCGGGCGAGGTCGAGGACGACTCGGACAAGACGATCTGGGACAGGTTCCTGGACATCTTCCGCTGAGCGCACGGGCAGGGAAAGGCCTCCGCACCCATCCCGCGAAGGCAGCGTCGGTGCTGCGGGCGTTGAGCTCGTCGCGGTCGGGGCCTTCCTCAGCTTCACTGACGTCGTGTACTGGTCCTCGGCGGGATGCACGGGCAGGCCGATCGCCCAGGAGCGCAGAGGCATACACGCCTTCCTGGTACTGCCAGGGACTCCCTCGGACCCGACGAGGCCCGTAGCGTGGCGGACGTGGCCTTCACACGACCCCAAGGAGAACGATGAAGCAACGCACACTCGGCCGGTCCCTGACGGTCAGCGAGATCGGCCTGGGCTGCATGAGTCTTACCGGTGCCTACGGCGCCACTGCGAACGTCCCCCGGGATGAGGCGATCGCCCTGATCCGCCGCGCCGTCGACCTCGGGGTCACACTCTTCGACACGGCAGAGGTCTACGGCCCCTTCACCAACGAGGACCTGGTGGGCGAAGCCCTGGAACCGGTCCGGGACGAGGTGAAGATCGCCACCAAGTTCGGGTTCGCGTTCGAGGAGAACGGGGTCCCCGCGGGGGGCGTCTGCAGCCGCCCGGACAGCATCCGACGCGCCGTCGAGCACTCCCTGCGGCGCCTCCGCACCGACCACATCGACCTCTACTACCAGCACCGCGTGGACACCGCCGTCCCCATCGAAGAGGTGGCCGGCACCGTCAAGGACCTCATCGACGCCGGCAAGGTGCTGCACTTCGGGCTGTCCGAGGCGTCCGCCGCCACGATCCGCCGGGCCCATGCCGTGCAGCCGATGACGGCGGTACAGAGCGAGTACTCGATGTGGTGGCGGGAGCGCGAGACCGACGTCATCCCCGTGCTCGAGGAGCTCGGCATCGGGATGGTGCCGTTCAGCCCGCTCGGCAAGGGGTTCCTCACAGGCACCATCGACGCCTCGACCACCTTCGGCGACACCGACTTCCGCGGCCGCACACCGCGATTCCAGGGCGAGGCGCTCAGGGCGAATCTCGCCCTCGTCGAGACCCTCAACCGGGTGGCGGCCGAGGTGGGGTGCACGCCTGCGCAGCTCGCGCTGCAGTGGGTGCTGAACCAGAGGCCGTGGATGGTCCCCATCCCGGGCACCAAGCGGATCGCGCGGCTTGAGGAGAACATCGGCGCGGCGGCCGTCGAGCTGTCCGTCGCCCAGCTCGACGAGATCCGTGATGCCGCCGATCAGATCGAGATCACCGGCGCCCGGTACCCCGAGGAGCTGGACCGGATGACCAACCTCTGAGCCGAGGCCACATCCCAGGGCCTAGGCTCGACCCATGAGGCTGCACTACCGCTCCCCCCACGGGTGGCTCAACGACCCTCACGGCGTCATCCACCGCCCAGACGGGTACCACCTCTTCCATCAGCACTCGCCGGAGACGGTGGAGTGGGACAAGGCGATCCGCTGGGGCCACGCCGTCGGCGAGGACCTGTTCAGCCTCAGCTACGTCGGCTCCGCCATCGAGCCGGGCGACGGTGACGAGGGCATCTGGACCGGCTGCATCGTCGAGGACGGGCAGGGGCTCATCGCGTATTACACCTCCGCACGCGAGCCGTGGCTGGGGCTGGCGTCCATCCGCACCGCCCGCCCCCAGGACGACGGTCTGCGCTCCTGGACCAAGGGCCCCGTCGTCGCTGCACCGCCGGAGGGCCTGGGCATCAAGGACTACCGGGACCCCTTCGTCCTCCGCGACGGGGACGTGTGGCGGATGATGGTGGGCTCGGACTCGGCCTCGGGCCACGCGATGATGCACGGCTACGTCTCCACCGACGGTGAGACGTGGACCTATGAGGGCGTCGCGCTCAGCCGCCACAAGTCCGAGACCGACGGCGCGTGGATGGGCGCCCTGTGGGAGTGCCCGCAGGTGATCGAGGTGGACGGCGTCTGGGTGATGCTCACCTCGGTCTGGGAGGACGGCCACCTCCACTACGCGGGGTACGCCCTCGGCACCTTTGCGGACGGGCGGTTCCAGGCCACCACGTGGGGGCGCCTCACGTACGGCACGTACTACGCGCCCACCGTCTTCCGCGACGCCGACGGGCGCCCGTGCATGATGGCCTGGCTCCGGGAGGTGGGCGGCGACGGATGGACCGGCTGTCTGTCCATCCCCCACGTGATGCACGTGGTCGACGGCCGCCTCATCGCCACCCCCCACCCGGACCTGGGCCGGCATGCCACCCTCGGCTCGTCCGAGCGCTTCGTGTGGCTACCCGAGGGGCCGATCGAGCCGGCCGCCGGGGTGCGCCTTGAGGCGATCGATGGCGAGATCCGGCTCAGCACGCCGTCGCTGGCCGCCTCCATGCCGCACGACGGTGGCCCCGTCGAGGTGCTGCTGGACGACGAGGTGATCGAGGTGATCGGCGGACTGGGACTGCTCGGGGGCCCGACGCGCTGAGCCCTACTCGACGTGGCCGGCGGCCAGCAGCCTGCGCAGCTCGATGCGACGCATCGTGAGGAGCTCCTTCATCACGTGCCCGCCCCACTCCGGGTCCGACATCAGCGTGGGCAGCTCGGCGGGGAGGATCTGCCACGAGATCCCGAACTCGTCGCGCAGCCACCCGCAGGCCTGCTGCTCCCCCGCATCGCCGATGAGCGAGTCGGAGAAGGTGTCGATCTGCTCCTGCGTGTCGCAGGGCACCGCGAACGAGATCGCCTCGCTCGGCGCCACCCGCGCACCGTTCATGGCGGTGAAGTGGCAGCCGAGGACAGTGAACTCGACCAGCAGCACCGACCCGTCGGGCCCGTGCTGGACGCGCGGTTCGGCGCCGCCGAAGATCTCGACGTAGCGTCTTGCTGCCCGCTCCGCCTCGGTGGCGAACCAGAGGGTGGTGGTGAGGCGCATGGCGGATCCAATCGACGGCAGGGCCGGGCTTGCCCCGATTTTGCCAGATAGGCTCTCCGGGAACCTGACTTCCGACGAAGGGATGGATATGTCCGAGACGCAGCCGGCCAACATCGGTGTGATCGGGATGGCGGTGATGGGCTCGAACCTGGCGCGGAACCTGGCCCGCAATGGCCACCGGGTCGCGGTGTACAACCGCACCACCGCCAAGACCGACGCGGTGATCGCCGAGCACGGCCACGAGGGTGACTTCCGCCCCTCAGCCGAACTCTCGGACTTCGTGGCCTCGCTCGAGCAGCCGCGTCGCATCATCATCATGGTGAAGGCGGGCGCCGGCACCGACGCCACCATCGACTCGCTCCTCCCCCTCCTCGACGAGGGCGACATCGTCGTCGACGGCGGCAACGCCTTCTTCGAGGACACCCGCAGGCGCGAGAAGAAGCTGCGCGAGCTGGGCTTCCACTTCGTGGGCGCCGGCATCTCCGGCGGCGAGGTGGGCGCGCTGGAGGGGCCGTCGATCATGCCCGGCGGCTCACCCGAGTCCTACGCCGCGCTCGGGCCCATCCTGGAGTCCATCTCCGCCAAGGTCGACGGTGAGCCGTGCTGCACCTGGATCGGCACCGACGGCGCCGGCCACTTCGTCAAGATGGTGCACAACGGCATCGAGTACGCCGACATGCAGTTCATCGGCGAGGCCTACGAGCTGCTCAAGGCCCTCGGCCTCACCCACGACGAGATGGCCGACACCTTCGAGGCCTGGAACGAGGGCGACCTCGACTCCTACCTCATCGAGATCACGTCGGAGGTGCTGCGGAAGGTCGACGCCGCCACCGGCCGCCCGCTCGTGGAGGTCATCGTCGACGCGGCCGGCATGAAGGGCACCGGCACGTGGACGGTCCAGTCGGCGCTGAATCTCGGCACCCCGGTCAACACCATCGCCGAATCGGTGTTCGCGCGCGCCATCTCGTCGTCTCCCGATCTTCGACGGGCGGCGCAGGCCGCGCTGCACGGCCCCGCGGGAGTGATCGGTGTCGCGGACAGGGCGGCGTTCGTCGAGCAGATCCGCCAGGCGCTGTGGGCGAGCAAGGTGGTCGCCTACGCCCAAGGGCTCGACGAGATCCGCATGGCGGCCGACGAGTACGGCTGGGACATCAACGTGGGCGAGGTCGCCAAGATCTGGCGCGGCGGCTGCATCATCCGGGCCAAGCTGCTGGAGCGCATTCGCTCCGAGTACGCGGCCGGGCAGCTGACCACGTTGCTCGAGGCACCGTCGGTGGCCGCCGGCTTGGCGGACGCGCAGGACGCGTGGCGGACGGTGGTGGTCGAGGCTGTCCGGGGCGGGGTCCCCGTGCCGGGCTTCTCGTCGGCGCTCGCACACTACGACCAGGCCCGAGCCCCGCGGCTCAACGCGGCGCTGACCCAGGGCCTGCGCGACTACTTCGGCGCTCACACCTATCGACGGACGGACCGCGAGGGGTCGTTCCACGTCAACTGGTCCACCGACGGCGCCGAGGTCGAGGCCACCGACGCCCACTGACGTCCCAGTGAGGGTTCTGGCCGGTCAGTCCCGGCTAGAACCCTCACTGGACCCCGCCTTGCGGCACCTGGCACATGCGCCCACCACCCCCGCCCAGCCACGTGCCGCGAGTGCGGCTCCCACCTGGCGAGCGACGGCGCACGCCGAGTCCAGCACCGCTCCCCATCCGTAGCGAAGGGTGAGCAGGCCCTCGGTGATCGCATGTTCGTTGTCGCGCATCATGTCCTTGGACCAGTCGCGGTGATCCCGCATCCCGTCGAGTTCGACGATGAGCAGCTCGTCCGCGTAGAGCGTGTCCGCCCGTCCCGCCGCCTTCTTCACCTGACGCTCCGGAATGGGCAATCCATGCGGCACGAGCACACGATGGTGAAATCTCCACTCCAGGGCGCTCTCGATGCCGTCTGAAGCCGAGTCACACAGGTCGCGGATGAGCGCCGCGTGCCGCGTGCGCACCCGGGCGTCCAGCCCCGCCACCATCTTCGATGGAACCGACTTGCCCCCGGCCAGCGCGGCGGTCAGAGCGGCCACCGTGGAGTCCTCGTCGGACCGGTTCGCCAGATCCAGCACCGCCTCCTCCACGGAGGATCGGCGCAGCTGTCCGCGTGCAGATCGCGCGCCGCGCCTGAACCGGACGTGGTACTGGTCGACGACGATATCGTCGCGCTGGGCCGGCACCCAGACTTCGAGTTCCGACGGCGCATCGCGAAGGATGCCGTGCAGGTAGGCGCTCGCCGCACCGCTGAGGACGGCACCTTCGCCACCGCGCAGCAAGCCCGCCCAGGCCGCCGCCTCCCACGATGCCTCTCCGGTGAGGTAGATCCCGTCGGCGACCCTCGTCCAGCCCTTGCTCAGGCGTGCCAGCGCATGCCGGGTGATGCCGTCGCCCTGGACCTGCTGCCGGGTGAGGACGCCCGCCTGGTCAGAGGCCGTGCGCAGGAGACGGGCGGAGGGCTGCTGAGCGCGTCGCATCCGTCGAGTCTGTCCAGTTCGGGGCCGAGGTGGGAGCGCCCGCCCCCTAGGGACAACACCTCCGCCCATCTGGACAACACCTTTCGATTCCAGTGAGGGTTGGGGGGGGGGCGGCCCCGCCCCAAACCGCACAGGGGCGGGGGGGGGGGGGGGGGGGCTGTACCCCCAGTCCGCCCCCCCCCCCCCCTCCCAAACCCCCCCCCCCCACTCTCCAAAACACTTTCTTTTCCTTGGGGGTTGGGGGCCGGGCCCCCCCCGGCCAGAACCCTCACTGGAGCGTCGTGGGGCGGTGGCAGACTTACCGGCATGACCGACGCCGCCCTCAGCGCCTTCTCCGCGCCCACGCGCGGGTGGTTCGAGGGCGTGTTCGCGGGCCCGACGGCGGTGCAGGCGGAGGCCTGGGCGGCGATCGCGCGCGGGGAGAACGCCCTCGTCGTGGCCCCGACGGGGTCGGGCAAGACCCTGGCCGCGTTCCTGTGGGCGCTGGACCGGTTGGCGTCGCGTCCCCGGACACCCGGCACCACCGTCGTGTACGTGTCGCCGCTCAAGGCCCTCGGCGTGGATGTGGAGCGGAACCTGCGCGCCCCGCTCACCGGAATCCGGCTGACCGCGGAGCGCCTCGGTCTGGCCCTGCCGGACATCACCGTCGGCGTGCGCAGCGGCGACACCCCCTCGCGGGAGCGCGCCGCCCTCGTGCGCCGGCCGCCTGACATCCTCATCACCACTCCCGAGTCGCTCTACCTCATGCTCACCAGCTCCGCCCGATCCACGCTGACCGGCGTCGAAACGGTGATCGTCGACGAGATCCACGCGGTCGCCGGAACGAAGCGCGGCAGCCACCTGGCGCTCAGCCTGGAGCGTCTCGACGCGCTCGTCGGCCACGACGTGCAGCGGGTGGCCCTCTCGGCCACCGTCAGACCGATCGAGCGCGTGGCCCAGTTCCTCGCCGGAGACCGGCCGGTCACCGTGGTGGCACCCCCGACGGACAAGCGCTGGGACGTGGCGGTGCGGCTCCCCGTGGCGGACATCACCGATCCGGGCCCGGCACCGAGCGCGCCCGAGGCAGCCGTCGATCCCCTTCTGCGGGGAGGCGGAACGGACACGCTCACCGTCGACGGGCCGTCGGGGTCGTCGCTGTGGCCGCACATCGAGCAGCAGGTCTACGACACCGTCACCAGCGGACGGTCCACGCTGGTGTTCACGAACTCCCGACGCGTGGCCGAGCGGCTGACGGGACGGCTGAACGAGCTGTGGGCCGCCGAGCACGCGCCCGAGACGCTTCCGGACCCGCCGGACAAACCACCGGCGCAGGTGATGGCGCCAGTCGATACCGTCCGAGGCGCGCCCCTGGTGATCGCCCGCGCGCACCACGGCTCCGTGAGCAAGGAGGCACGCGCGGAGATCGAGGGCGCGCTGAAGTCGGGCGAGCTGCGGTGCGTCGTGGCCACCAGCTCGCTGGAGCTGGGCATCGACATGGGCGCGGTGGACAGGGTGATCCAGGTGGGCGCCCCGCCGTCGGTGGCCAACGCCCTGCAGCGCATCGGGCGCGCCGGGCACGTGGTGGGCGCCGTGTCGGCGGGGGACGTCTACCCGCTGCATCGCGGGGACCTGGCCCCGGCGGTGGTCACCACCGAACGCATGCTCGCCGGGGAGATCGAGGAGCTCAGGATCCCGCGACACCCGCTCGACGTCCTCGCCCAGCAGACCGTGGCCGCCGCGGCCGCCGCGGGAGACGCCGGACTCGACGTGGACGAGTGGTTCTCCACCGTGACGCGCGCCCAGCCGTACGCCGGCCTGGAGCGCGGCCTGCTGGACTCCGTCGTCGAGCTGCTCACCGGCGCCTACCCGGCCGCCGACTTCGGCGAGCTGCGGGCGCGGCTGGTCCTCGGCGACGACGGGCGGCTCTACCCCCGCCCGGGAGCGCTGCGCCTCGCCGCGACCTCGGGCGGCACTATCCCGGACCGCGGGATGTTCGGCGTGTTCCTCGCCACCGACGAGCAGGGGTCGCGCCGGGTCGGGGAGCTCGACGAGGAGATGGTCTACGAGTCGCGGGTGGGCGACGTGTTCACGTTGGGCGCCTCCGCCTGGCAGATCGAGGAGATCACGCGGGACCAGGTGCGCGTCTCCCCCGCGCCCGGCCGCACCGGCCGCCTCCCGTTCTGGCGGGGCGACGACGAGGGTCGGCCCGCGGAGCTCGGTCGCCAGATCGGGCGTCTGCAGCGCGAGATCTCGCGAGACCCGACGCGGCTCGACCGCCCGCAGCTCGACGCGAACATCCGCGCGAACCTGGCCACCTACGTCGAGGAGCAGCGGGCCGCCACTGGAGTGCTGCCCGACGACGCCACCGTGGTCCTCGAGAGGTTCCGTGACGAGCTGGGTGACTGGCGCGTGGTGTTGCACTCCCCGCTCGGTCGCCGCGTGCTCGGCGCCTGGTCGCTCGTGATGGCGGAGGCGCTCTCCCGAGCTGCCGGCGTCGACGTCCAGCCGGTCGTCTCGGACGACGGCGTGGTGCTGCGGCTGCCCGACTGCGAGGCCGCGGACCGGCTCCCCGAGCTGCTGGTCGTGGAGCCCGACGACGTGATCGACATCGTCACCTCGCAGGTGGGGGGCACGGCGCTGTTCGCGGGGCGGTTCAGGGAGTGCGCCGCCCGCGCCCTGCTCCTCCCCCGCCGCACGCCCGGGCGCCGCGCGCCCCTCTGGCAGCAGCGCCAGCGCGCCGCCCACCTGCTCGAGGTCGCCCGCCACCATCCGCGCTTCCCCATCATCATCGAGACCGTCCGCGAGGTCACCCAGGACGCCTACGACCTGCCCGGCCTCGTCGAGCTGATGCGCGGCCTGCGCTCCGGCGGGGTTCGGCTGGTCGAGATCACCACCGAGACCCCCAGCCCGTTCGCCGCGACACTCCTCTTCCGCTACACCGGCGCCTTCATGTACGACGGCGACACCCCGCTGGCCGAGCGCCGCGCCGCGATGCTCTCGATGGATCCCGAGCTGCTGGCCGCCGCCCTCGGCACGCTGGACCTGCGCGAGCTGCTGGACCCGGACGTGGTGGCGGAGGTGGTGGCGGAGCTGCAACACACAGCGCCGCAGCGCCGGGCGGCCACCGTCGACGACCTGGCCGAGCTCCCCCGACTCCTCGGGCCCGTGCCGCTCACCGCCCTGCCGGAGCGCATCGCGCTGCCGAACCTCGACGCGGCGCTGGCGGAGCTGGCAGGCCGGGTGGCCACGGCGCGGCTAGCAGGGACACCCCACCTCGTGGCGCCCTCGGACCTGGGGCTGCTGCGCGACGCGCTGGGCGTGCCGGTGCCGCACGGGCACACCGCGCCCCCAGCCACCGAGGGCCGCGACCCCCTCACGCAGCTGGTGGCCCGCTTCGCCCGCACGCACGGCCCCTTCACCTCAGGCGAGGCGGCGGCCTCGTTCGGGCTCGGGGCGGCGACGGTGGGGCTGATCCTCGAGCGTGAGGTGGCGGCCCGGCGCCTCATCACCGGCAGGTTCACGCCCGGGGTGACGGATCAGGAGTTCGTGGATCCGGAGGTCCTCAGGCGCCTTCGGGGCCGCAGCCTGGCAGCCGCGCGGCGCGAGCTCCAACCCGTCTCGCAGAGTGCCTACGCGCGCTTCCTCGCCGCCACCCACCTCCTCGACGACCGCCCACGCTCCAGCCCCGACGAGGTCCTCCTCGCCCTGCAGCGCCTGGCCGGCGCGGTGTTGCCCGCCAGCGCGTGGGAGGCGCAGGTGCTGCCTGCCCGGCTGGCCGGCTACTCCCCGGCGCACCTGGACGCGCTCGTCGCCGAGTCGGAGGTGGTCATCCGGGTGCGCGGGTGGGGGGGCCCGAACGACCCGCTCGTCGCCCTCGTCCCGGCCGCCGACCTCGACCTTCTCGGGCCCGCCGAGGTCCCCCCGTCGGAAGACGCGCTCGCCCTGGCGGCGGCGCTCGCCGAGGGGGACGGCACGTTCGCTTCGCTGCACGCCGCCGTGGGCGGCCCGTCGGCCGAGCTGACCGAGGCGTTGTGGAAGGCCGCGGAGGAGGGCGCGGTGGCGCCGGCCTCGATGGCGGCGCTCCGGGCGCGGATCGGCGGCAGCGGACGCGGCGCGCACCGGGCGGCGCGCCCCTCGCCACGGCGCCGGGCACGCCTTCCCCGACCCTCGCGCGGCCTGCTCATGGCCGGCGGCGTGCCCACGCCCCCGTCGGTCGCCGGGCGCTGGTACCGCCTGCGCGACCCCCAGCTCCCGCCCGCCGAGGCCGCGATCGCGACGGCGTCGTCGTGGCTCGAGCGGCACGGGGTGGTCACCCGGGGTGGGGTCACCGCCGACGGGACGCCCGGCGGGTTCGCGGCCGCCTACCGGCTCCTGTCCGAGCTGGAGAGCGCGGGCACCGTGGTGCGCGGCTACGTCGTCGAGGGGCTGGGAGGCGCCCAGTTCACCACGCGGGAGGTGATCGGTCAGGTGCGTTCCTTCGCCGATTCGCCGGACCGCACGGAGTGGCCCTCGGGCTCTCAGCACCCCGCCCCGATCGTGCTCGCCGCCCTGGACCCGGCCAACCCCTACGGCAGCGTGCTGCCCTGGCCCGAACACCCCAGCGCCCGCCCGGCCAGAGCCGCCGGCGCGCTGGTGGTCCTGGCCGACGGGCTGTGCCTGGCGCATCTGACCCGCGGCGGCCGGGTCCTGACGATCTTCGGGGATCCGACGGACCGGGCCGAGCGGGCCGCCATGGTCACGCGAGCCCTCCTCGACGCCGTCGCCGAGGGGCGCATGGAGCGGCTGCGGATCGAGGAGATCGACGGAGGCCGCGTGGGAGGTTCGGGCCTCGAGGCGGCGATGCGGGCCGCGGGCGGCCGGATCTCGCCGAAGGGCATCACGCTGGAGCCCGGTCATGCCTGAGGGAGATTCCGTCTGGCGCCTCTCCCAGCGGCTCCAGCCGCTCGTCGGCCGCACCATCGTGCACAGCCAGTTCCGGCTGCCCCAACTCGCCACCGCCACCCTGACCGGCGCCACCATCAGGCGGGTCTGGCCGCACGGCAAGCACCTCTTCTGGCTGTGCGACGAGCAGGTCCTGCACACCCACCTGCGCATGGAGGGCACCTGGCGCACCCATCCCGTCGGGCAGCGGTGGGGCCTCCCCGCGCACACCGCGCGGCTGGTCGTCCAGGTCTCGGGCGGCGTGGAGCTGGTGGGCCACAGCCTGGGGCTGGTGGAGCTGTGGCCGCTGGCGGAGTTCGACGCGCGGATGGGCCACCTCGGCCCGGACCCCCTGGCCGAGGATTGGGCGACGGCGGGGCGATGGACGCCGACGGGCCGCGACGAGGCCCTCCGCCGGATGCTCGCCGCCCCGGAGCGCACCGTCGGCGAGGCCCTCATCGACCAGCGGGTCCTGGCAGGGGTGGGCAACGAGTACCGCGCCGAGATCTGCTTCCTGCGTGGGGTCCACCCGGCCACGCCCGTCGGCCGCACCGACGCCGCGGCGGCCGTGGACCTCGCGGCCAGGGTCATGCTCGGCAACCTGGACAGCCCGGTGCGCACCTTCACCGGCGACCACCGTCCCGGGCACACCAGCTTCGTCTTCGGCAGGAAGGGCCGACCGTGCCGGCGGTGCGGCGCCGCCGTCGAATCGGCGACGCTCGGCGGCGCGACGTCGGTGGCGGATCCCCGCGCGGGCCAGGAACGGATCGTCTGGTGGTGCCCCAGCTGCCAGCCGGGGCCCTTGCCCTGATGCCCCCGCCGACGCCCGCCTGCCCGATGTGGAATACTCATCGATGTAAAAGATCGATCCGAAGGGGTGCCTCATGGCTGCGACGATGCAGGACGTCGCCCGGCTCGCGGGCGTGTCGGCCAAGACCGTCTCGAACGTGGTCAACGACCACCCCCACGTCAGCGACAGCACCCGCAAGAAGGTGCTCCAGGCCATCGAGAAGCTCGACTACGAGCTCAACATCACGGCCCGCAACCTGCGCAAGGGCCGCACTGGCCTGATCGGTCTCGCCCTCCCAGAGCTGAAGCTGCCCTACTTCGCGGAACTGGCGGACTCCGTCATCGTCGAGGCCGAGAAGGTGGGTCTTCGGGTCCTCATCGAGCAAACCAACTCGGACCGGGACCGCGAGATCGACGTGCTGCACGGCCAGCGACGCTTCATGACCGACGGACTGATCTTCTCCCCGCTGGCGCTGGGCCAGGACGACATCCACCTGTTCAAGGTGGACTTCCCGCTCGTGCTGCTGGGCGAGCGGGTGTTCGGGTCCACCAACGACCACATCACCATGAGCAACGTCGAGGCAGCCAAGGCGGCCACCAAGCACCTGCTGGACACCGGTCACCGCCGCATCGCGGTCATCGGCACGCACCCCGGGGAGAAGGTGGGCTCGGCCGCCCTGCGCGAGCAGGGGTTCCGGGCGGCCATGGCGGAGGCGGGCGTCCCCGTCGATGAGCGCCTGATGTGCGAGACGCAGATCTGGCACCGCAACACCGGCGCCCTGGCGATGGACGCCCTCATCGCGTCGGCCGAGCCGTTCGACGCCGTCTTCGCGCTCAACGACGCCATGGCGCTCGGCGTCCTGCACAGCCTCAGCTCCCATCGCGTCGACGTCCCGGGCGACGTGGCGGTGATCGGCTTCGACGACATCGAGGACGCGGCCTACACACGGCCCACCCTCAGCACCATCGCGCCCGGGCGCGACGAGATCGCCTCCCGCGCCGTCGCCCTCCTGCAGGAGCGGATCGCCGAGAACAACACCTCCCCCGATGGCCGCAAGCCCATCCAGCGGATCTTCGCCCAGTACGAGCTGGTGGTCCGCCAGTCCGCACCCGCCACCGCCTGACTCGGTAATCGATGTCCCGGATGGGGCATCTGCGCGCCCTTGACCCGTTCCGATCGTCGTGTCATCATTGTTTACATCGATGAATGACCGACCGGCGAAGGAGCCGATTTCATGAGCGTTGCACGCCTAGTCCTCAACCCCGCCTACACCGTGGGCCCCGTCCGCCGGCGCACCTTCGGCTCGTTCGTCGAGCACCTAGGGCGCTGCGTCTACACCGGCATCTACGAGCCCGGGCACCCCACCGCCGACGAGGACGGCTTCCGCGCCGACGTGCTCGACGTGGTGCGCGAGCTCGGCGTCTCCACCGTGCGCTACCCCGGCGGCAACTTCGTCTCCGGCTACCGCTGGGAGGACGGCGTGGGCCCGGTCGAGGACCGTCCCGCCCGCCTGGATCTCGCCTGGCACTCGACCGACCCCAACACGTTCGGCACCGACGAGTTCATGACCTGGGCCGCCAAGGCCGGCATCGAGCCGATGATGGCCGTCAACCTCGGCACCCGCGGCGTGCAGGAGGCCCTGGACCTCCTTGAGTACTGCAACGTGCCGGGTGGCTCGCACTTCGCGGACCAGCGCCGCGCCAACGGCGCCGAGGAGCCCTACCGCGTGAAGATGTGGTGCCTGGGCAACGAGATGGACGGCCCGTGGCAGATCGGCCACAAGACCGCCGAGGAGTACGCCCGCGTGGCCACCGAGACGGCCCGCGCCATGCGGATGATCGATCCGGGGATCGAGCTGGTGGCCTGCGGCTCGTCCGGGCGCTCCATGCCGACGTTCGGCGAGTGGGAGCGCTCCGTGCTCACCGAGGCCTGGGACCAGGTGGACATGGTCTCCGCGCACGCCTACTACTGGGTCAAGGACTCCGGGTTGCAGGAGTTCCTGGTGTCCGCCGAGGACATGGACCGCTTCATCGCGTCCGTGGCCGCGACGGCGGACGCCGTGGCCACCGCCCGCAAGAGCGACAAGACCATCGGCATCTCGTTCGACGAGTGGAACGTCTGGTACCAGGACCGCACGCCGTCGCAGCCCCCGACTGGCGACGACTGGCCGGTGGCGCCCCGCCTCCTGGAGGACCACTACAGCGTGGCCGACGCCGTCGTGGTGGGCAACCTGCTCATCTCGCTGCTGCGTCACACCGACCGCGTGTGGTCGGCCAGCCAGGCGCAGCTCGTCAACGTCATCGCGCCGATCATGGCCGAGCCCCAGGGCCCGGTCTGGAAGCAGACCATCTTCCACCCCTTCGCGCTGACCTCGAAGTACGCCCAGGGCGACGTGCTGCGCGTCCTCATCGACGGCCCCACCATCGCCAGCTCCGAGTTCGGTGACGTTCAGGCGGTCGACGCCGTCGCCACCTGGGGCGAGTCCGAGGGCGCGCTGTTCCTGGTGAACCGGCACGAGACCGACGCGGTGACCGTGTCCTGCGAGGTCCCGGCCGGCACCTCGCTGGCCGAGGCCGTCGTGCTGCACCACGACGACCCGCTGTGGCAGGCCAGCCCGGAGGACGACACCACCGTCGCGCCGCGGGCGCTGAACTCGGCCGTCATCGACGGCGTCACCCTCACGCTCGACCTGCCGCCCACGTCGTGGGCCATGGTCCGCCTGGCGCGCTGACGTGCGGACCAGAATGGCGGCGCTGGCCGTCGCCTTCGCCCTCGGCCTGACCGGGTGTCAGGCCGGGGGCGGCGCGCCCGAGTTCGCCGACGTCACGGTGCACGACCCCGATCACATCGCCGTCGACGGCACCCACTACCTCATCGGCTCCCACCTGCAGGCGGCCTCCAGCCCGGACCTCATGGACTGGACCCAGGTCGCCGAGGGCGTCAACCCCGAGAACCCCCTGTTCGCCGACGTCACCCAGGAGCTGTCCGAGGCGCTGGAGTGGGCGGAGACGGACACCCTGTGGGCGCCGGACATCATCCAGCTCGCCGACGGCCGCTTCTACCTCTACTACGACGCGTGTCGCGGCGACTCCCCGCTGTCCGCGATGGGCATCGCGGTGGCCGACGAGGTGACCGGCCCGTACGAGGACTTGGGGCTGATCCTCAAGTCCGGGATGAGCGGGGAGAGCGAGGACGGCACCCCGTTCGACGCCCGCGTCCACCCCAACGTGATCGACCCCGACGTGTTCTACGACGCGGAGGGGAGGCTGTGGATGGTGTACGGGAGCTTCTCCGGCGGCCTGTTCATCCTCGAACTGGACCCGGGCACAGGCTTCCCGTTGCCGGATCAGGGATACGGCACGCACCTGTGGGGCGGGAACCACTCCCGCATCGAGGGCCCGGCCATGGTCTACGACCAGGAGACGGGCTACTACTACCTCTTCGTCACCTACGGCGGCCTGGACGCGGGCGGCGGCTACAACATCCGCGTCGCCCGCTCCGAGAACCCCGACGGCCCCTTCGTCGACGCAGAGGGTCTCGACATGGCCCAGGTGAAGTCCGATCCCACGCTGCCGTTGTTCGACGACGTCACCATCGCCGAGTCCGCCGTCAAGCTGATGGGCAACCACGTCCTCGCCCCGGCCGCCGACGGCATGCCCGCACTCGGCTACGTCTCCCCTGGTGGCAGTTCGCCGTTCGTCGACGAGGAGAGCGGCCGCACCCTGATCGCCTTCCACACCCGGTTCCCGGGGCGGGGAGAGGCGCACCAGGTGCGCGTGCACGAACTGGCGATCGACGGGAACGGCTGGCCTGTCATCTCACCGCTCCGTTGGGCGGGCGAGCCGGACCGGGAGGCATCCGCCGACGACCTCCCCGGCCCGTACGCGCTGGTCGACCACGGCCCACGCACCATCGGCCGGTCCATGGCGGAGACCGAAACCGTCACCCTGGCCGACGACGGCACCGTGACCGGGGACCGGTCCGGCACCTGGGTGGCCGACGGGGGCCGGGTGATCCTGACCCTCAACGGTGAGCAGGTGATCGCGGAGACCTTCCGGCAGTGGGACGAGGCGGGCCAGACGTGGGTGACAACGCTCAGCGGCCTGAGCTCCGGGTCCACCGCGCTGTGGGCGGTCCCCCAGGGCTGATGCTCAGCGGACGCTCCGGCGCACGCGCAGCTCGGGGGCGAGCTCCGTGCGCGCTGGTGCGTCACCCCGGATGGCCGCCACGAGCACGTCCACACAGGCGCCGCCCAGTTCCTTGAACGGCTGCGCGACGGTGGTCAGCGGCGGGGCGAAGAAGGCGGCGCCGATCGAATCGTCGTAGCCCACCACGCTCACCCGCCCCGGCACGTCGACGCTCGCGTCACGCAACCCCGCCATGAGACCCAGGGCGATGGCGTCGTTGCCACAGAACACCGCGTCCGGCAGGGCACCCTCGTCGAGCATCCGCTGCGCCGCCGCGTATCCGGACTCGGCGGACCAGTCCCCGACGATCACCTCGGGCACGGGCAGCCCGGCGTCCACGAGGGCGTCGCGCCAGCCCGAGATGCGCTCCCGGGCGTCGAACCAGTCCAGGGGGCCGGAGATGTGCGCCACGGTGCGGCAGCCGCGCTCGACCAGGTGCTCGGTGGCCATGCGGCCGCCCATGCGCTGGTCGACGGTCACGACGTGGCAGCCGTCGGTGGGGGCCGTGTCGGCCATCAGCACCGTCGGAATCCCGATGCTGTGCTCTCGGGTGAGCCTCGCCATCCGCTCGTGCGGGGCGACGATGGCGATGCCCTCGACGCCGCGGTCGCGGAAGCCCTTGAACACCTGGGCCACCTCGTCGTCGTCGGGGTTCTCCAGCGCCGCGACGAGCGTCGAGTAGCCGGCGGCCCTGGCGGCCACCTCGATCCCGGCGACGGTGCCGGAGGGCCCGACGAAGCCGGAGCCGGTCCAGACCACCCCCAGGAGGGCGGTCTGCTGCGTGATCAGGGTCCGCGCCGCGAGGTTGCGGACGTAGCCCAACTCGGCGATGGCCGCCTCGACGCGCTCGCGGGTCTCCGGGCGGACCGTCTCCGGCGAGTTGATGACCCGCGACACCGTCTGGTGGGACACACCCGCCAGACGGGCCACGGCGATCATCCCGGGGGGCCGGGCGGCGGCCCGACCCCCTCGGGACACCGGCTCAGACGCCCTGGGTGAGCCGGTGGTAGACCTGCTCAAGGCGGCGCTCCTGCGCGAAGCCGCGGGCGGTGGTGGTCTCGTCGATGATGGCCAGTTCCATGCCTGCGATCTCGGCGAAGTCCTCCCACATCTCGCGGGTGGTGGCCGTCGACATCGCGGTGTGGTGCGCCGCGCCGGAGATCAGCCAGCACTCGGCCGAGGTGGCGAAATCGGGAGCGGGCTCCCAGACGGCGCGGGCCACGGGGAGGTTCGGCAGCGGGGCGTCGGGCTCCACGTTCGTGACGATGTTCATGGTGAGGCGGAAGCGCTCACGCATGTCCGCCATGGCCACGACGAGGGCTGGCCCGGCGTCGGCGTCGAAGACCAGGCGCACCGGATCCTCGCGGTCCCCGATGCCGAGCGCGTGGATCTCGAGCTTGGGCTTGGACGTGGTGAGGCTGGGGCAGACCTCGAGCATGTGGGCGCCGAGGATCTTCTCCTTGCCCGGCGTCATCTCGTAGCAGTAGTCCTCCATCAGCGACGCCCCACCGGGGAGGCCGTAGCCCATCACCTTGGCCAGACGCACCAGGATCGCGGTCTTCCAGTCGCCCTCGGCGCCGAAGCCGTAGCCCTCTGCCATCAGGCGCTGGACGGCGAGGCCGGGGAGCTGCTTGAGCCCGCCGAGGTCCTCGAAGTTGGTGGTGAAGGCGCCGAACTTTCCGGCCTCCAGGAAGCTCCGCATGCCCAGCTCCTGGCGTGCCCCGTAGCGCAGCGACTCGTGACGATCGCCGCCCTTGCGGAGCTCGGGGACGACGTCGTAGAGCTCCTCGTACTCGGCCACCAGTGCGTCGACGGCCTCGTCGGAGACGGCGGTGACGGCGGCCACCAGGTCGTTGACGCCCCAGGTGTTGACGGAGACGCCGAGGCGCAGCTCGGCCTCGGTCTTGTCACCCTCGGTGACAGCAACGTTGCGCATGTTGTCGCCGAAGCGGGCCAGCTTGGTGTTGTGGAGGGAGTCCCAGCCGGCGGCCGCGCGGGCCCAGGTGCCGATCTTCTCCTGCACGGGCGCGGTAGACGCGTGGCCGACGACGGTGCGCCTGGCCTTGCCCAGCCGCGACGCGATGTAGGCGAACTCGCGGTCGCCGTGCGCGGACTGGTTGAGGTTCATGTAGTCCATGTCGATGGTGTCCCACGGCAGGCCCATCGAGGCCTGGGTGTGCAGGTGCAGCATCGGCTTGTCCAGGGCGGCGAGGCCGAGGATCCACATCTTGGCCGGCGAGAAGGTGTGCATCCAGGTGATAACGCCGATGCAGCTCGGGTCCGCGTTGGCGGCCAGCATCTCGGCGCGGATCGCGTCGCGGTCCTTGAGCGTGGGGCGGTGGACGATGGACACGGGGATGGACTCGGCCCCGTCGAGGAGCGCCGCCACCCCCTGGGACTGTGCGGTGACCTGATCCAGAGTCTCGGGGCCGTAGAGGTCCTGGGACCCGGTGAGGAACCAGATCTCCTTGCCGACGAAGGGGCTTTCCATGGGTTCTCCTTGAGGGATCTTCGCTTCCGGCCCAGGCCAGCCGTCGATGGCACGGCCTCACCGATGTGAACGTTCACAGATTACGGTCCTCCGGGCCCTCTTGTCCACCCCACGGCCCGCCCGACCCGTCCACCCCGCCGCGTTGAGCACGATTTCGGACTCGCGGCGCCTTTAACGTTCAAAAGCTGGGATCCGGCGGTTGACTCCGAAGTCCGGCTCAACGCCCTCCCGCGAGAGCCGTGTCCGGCTCAACGCCCTCCCGCGAGAGCCGTGTCCGGCTCAACGCTCCTGGCGGGGCACGGGTCAGAGGAGGTGTGGCTCGAGCCGGCCTCTGGTGGCGTCGTCGAGCGGCGTCTTCCTGCCGTCGAGGTCCGCGCACACCAGGACCGTGCGGCCGCGGACGAAGAGCGTGCCGTCGGCAGGGTCGACGATCTCGGCGGCCAGGGTGATCGACGACGACCCCAGCGCCACCGGGGCGACCCTCACCTCGTACGGGTGCATCCGGTGGTCCATCTGGGCCACGTAGTCCACGTCCTGGCGGGCCACCAGCCACAGGTGGCGGCTGCCGGACGACCCGACACGGGCCATGTCCGGGTCCCACAGCGTGGTCGCGGTGATGCGCGCCTGCTGCAGGTAGTCGAACACCTTGGCGTTGTTGATGTGGCCGTAGGAGTCGAGGTCCGTCCAACGGACCGGCAGCGGCACCGCCGTCCCGCGACCCTCGACTGACGGCGCCACCAGCGGCCTCATCGGCTCGGCCTCCACGCGGTGGGACTCGAAGAACGGCCGGTACTCCGGCCTGATCCGCGTCGGCGCCTGGCCCTCGAAGTCGAACGGACACAGCAGCGTCCTGGCGACCACCGCCAGCTCACCGTCCTGACGCAGTTCGTAGGAGAGCGCCACCCGGGCGGCACCGAGTTCGGAGACGCCGAGGAACACCTCGACGCCGTCGTCCGAGTAGTCGATGGCGCGCCGGTACTCGATCTGGTGCCCGACCACGACGACGCCGTCGTCCAGAAGCTGCGACGCCGGCCCGCTGCGCAGGAAGGCCACGCGGCCCTCCTGCAGGTAGTCGACGATGATGGCGTTGTTGACGTGCCCCTGCGCGTCCAGGTCCGACCAGCGCAGGGGGCAACGGACCTCGAACACTCAGTCTTCCTGCGGGTACAGCGAGTCCACGATGGCCGAATACTTCTCCGTGACGAAGGAACGGCGGATCTTCATGTTGGGCGTGACGCCCGCATTGTCGACCGTCAGCTCGTGGTCGAGGATGGCGAACTGCTTGACCGTCTCCCACCGCTCGAGCTTGGCGTTGACGCGCTCCATCCACTTCTGAATCGAGGCCTTGATCTCCGGGCGTTGGCTCAGCTCCGCATAGCTGAGGTTGCCCAGATCCCGCTTGTCCGCCCACTTCTGCAGCATCACCGGATCCAGCACCACCAGCGCCGAGACGTACTTGCGTCCCTCACCGATGGCCACCGACTGCGCCACGTACGGGATGTTGGCCTGGATGGCGCTCTCCACCTTCTGTGGCGCGACGAACTTGCCGCCCGAGGTCTTGAACAGGTCCTTCTTGCGGTCGGTGATTTTGAGGTGCCCGGTGGGCGTGATCTCCGCGATGTCGCCCGTGTGGTACCACCCGTCGGCGTCGATCGCCTCGGCCGTCTCCTCGGGAAGATTGTGATAGCCGGGGGTGATGATGGGGCCACGCAGCAGCAGCTCGCCGTCGTCGGCCAGCTTCTTCTCGATCCCGGGGAGGATGGGCCCGACCGTGCCGAAGTGCGGGTCCTTGGGCAGGTCCACGCCGGCGATGGCGCTGGTCTCGGTGGCGCCGTAGCCCTCCACGATGAGGATGCCCGCACCGTAGAACCACTGCTGGACCTGCGGCGAGAGCTTCGCCGCGCCGGAGATCATGAACTTGATGTTGCCGCCCAGCTTCTCCTTGAGCTTCGAGAAGACGAGCTTGTCGGCGATCTTGTACTGCAACCCCAGCGCGCCGGTGAGGGGCCGCCCGGCGAGGCGGTCGTCGATGGACTGGTAGCCGACATGGAAGGCCCAGCGCGCGATCCTGCCCTTGAGGCCGGTGGACCCCGTCATCACGGCGGCACGCACCTTCTCGAAGATGCGCGGGGCGCCACACATGAACGACGGCTTGACGATGCCGAGGTTCTCGACGATCTTGTCGATGCGCCCGTCGACCGCTGACGCGAAGCCGTAGTCCAGCTGCACTGCGATGAGGGCCTTGCCGAAGACGTGGCTGAGCGGGAGCCACAGGTACTGCAGCTCGTCCGGCCCGATGATGTCGAGGTACTTGGTGGCTGCGCCCTCGTAGACCCAGGACATGTGGTTGAGCCGGACGCCCTTGGGCCGGCCGGTGGTGCCGGAGGTGTAGATCAGCGTGGACAGCGAGTCGCGCGAGGTCTTCGCGATCGCGTCGTCGACGGCGGTGGGGTGCTCGGCGAGGTACCTCTCGCCGGCCTCCTTGAGGTGCTGGAACGAGATGATCCGGTCGTCCAGCGTCAGGCCGGTGGTGTCGAACACGACGATGGTGTGCACCTGCTCGTCGAACTCCGGCGTATCGGTGAGCTTCGCCACCTGTTCGGCGTTCTCCGCGACGAAGATGACCGAGCCCGAGTCCTTGACGATGAAGTGCAGGTCACCGGCCGCCGTGTTGGGGTACACCGTCGTGGTGGCGCCTGCGGCGAGGGCGATCGCCAGATCCGTGAAGATCCACTCGACCCTGGTGTTGGAACAGATCGCGACGCGCTGCTCGTACTGGAGGCCTCGCGAGAGGAGGCCTGCGGCCAGGCGGTCGACGATGTCGCTGGTCTCCTGCCACGTCAGCTTCGCCCATGCGGTGGGACCCTCGACGGCGCCCTCCGGGTACATGAAGGCCAGCTTGTTGGGCGTCGCCTCGACGCGCCGCCGCAGCATGTGACCGACGTTGTCGGCCGCCTTCTCCAAGAGTTCTTCCCGAATGCCCACGTGACAGTCCCTTCCTCGGCGTTTCGCCAAGACTATCGGGGGCCCGCAGGAGGGGATAGGGGTTTGCGCCAGAGGCGCATCACACGCGGGGGCACCCCGGGGGTACTTGAATCCTAAACAATCTGCTACGCTGGTGGAATGTCCGAACCAGTGAACGGGTGGCTCAGCGAGAGCCAGCAGCGCGTCTGGCGGAGCTATCTCCTGGCCAAGACGCACATCGACGACTACCTCGAGGAGGCGCTGCGGGACTTCGGTCTGAGCCTCGCCGAGTACGAACTCCTCGTGCGGATGTCGGAATCACCGGACCATACCATTCGCATGGGCGAGCTGGCGGCCGCCGTCGGCCACTCGCGCTCCCGCCTCACCCACACGGTCAAGCGCATGGAGCAGGCCGGGTATGTGACGCGCACCTCGTGCGCCTCCGACGGTCGCGGCGTCCAGGCCACCATGACCGAGGCGGGCTTCGACCTGCTGAAGAAGGCGGCGCCGGCGCACGTGGACTCGGTGCGGCGGGTGTTCGTCGACGCCATGTCACCAGAGGACTACGTTGCGCTCGGGCGCGCGATGTCGGCCGTGCTGGCCGTGGCAGACTAGGGCGGGTGACCACCACCTCCGCGCCCCACGCTGACCTGCTCGACCGTCTCGGGGATCTCGCGGAGATCGTCGACGCCTCCACCCTCACTCGGGCCCTGTATTCCAGCGATTCCTCCCTGTACCGCGTCGCGCCGCAGGCGGTGGCCCACCCCCGCACCACCGACGAGCTGGTCACCCTCGTGCGGGCGGCGCTGGAGACGGGCACGCCCATCACCGCCCGCGGAGCGGGCACCTCGTGCGCGGGCAACGCCGTCGGCCCCGGCCTGGTGATCGACACCTCGCGGCACCTCACCCGGATCCACTCGATCGACCCCGAGACGCGCACCGCCGTGATCGATCCCGGCGTGGTGCAGGACCAGCTGCAGATCGCCGCCCGCCCGTTCGGCCTGCGCCTCGGCCCGGACCCGTCCACCTCGAACCGCTGCACCGTCGGCGGGATGATCGGCAACAACGCCTGCGGCCCCAGGGCGCTGGGATACGGCCGGATGGCCGACAACGTGGTCTCCCTCGACGTCGTCACCGGCAACGGCGACCTCCTCACCCTCGGCGCCGACGACGTGCCCGAGCTGCGCTCTCTCGTGGCGGCCAACCTCGGGGTCATCCGCACCGAGTTCGGCCGCTTCACCCGCCAGGTCTCCGGCTACTCGCTGGAGCACCTACTGCCCGAGCGCAAGTTCGACCTCCCCAAGTTCTTCGCCGGAACCGAGGGGACGCTCGGCGTGATCGTGCGCGCCACGGTGCGGCTCGTGGCCGACGCCCCCGAGCGTCTCATGGTGGCCCTCGGCTACCCGACGATGGCGGACGCCGGAGACGACATCGCCAACCTGCTGCGCTTCAGGCCCACCGCGTGCGAGGGCCTGGACCGGCGGATCGTGGACGTGGTGGTGGCGAAGTCGGGCGCAGCCGCCGTCCCCGCGCTGCCCGCCGGCGACGGATGGATGTTCCTCGAGGTGGTGGGCGACGACGCCGCCGAGGTCCGCGCGAGGGCCGAGGCCCTGGCCGGGGCCGCCAAGGCCGGCGAGGGCTGGGTGGTCGACGACCCGGCACTGGCGGCGCAGCTGTGGAAGATCCGCGCGGACGGTGCCGGCCTCGCCGGGGTGAGCCTCGACAAGCCCGCCTACGGGGGCTGGGAGGACGCGGCCGTGCCGCCGGAGAACCTCGGCGCCTACCTGCGCGCGTTCGACGACCTGCTCGCGAAGCACGGCCTGCACGGCCTGCCCTACGGCCACTTCGGCGACGGGTGCGTGCACTGCCGGATCGACTTCCCGCTCACCGAGCCCGACGGCGCCGCGCGTTACCGCGCCTTCGTCGAAGAGGCAGCCGCGCTCGTGGCCGGATTCGGCGGCTCGATGTCGGGCGAACACGGCGACGGCCGCGCGCGATCGGCCCTGCTGCCGCACATGTACTCCCCCGCCGCGATCGGGCTGTTCGCCGGCGTCAAGCAGATCTTCGACCCGCGCAACCTGCTCAACCCCGGGGTCCTGGTGGACCCGGCGCCGGTCGAGCAGGACCTTCGGATGGTCGCGGCGAGTCGCTCGCCGCTGTCCCTGTCGGACGCCGAGTTCGTCGAGGAGGTGCACCAGTGCAGCGGGGTGGGCAAGTGCCTGGCCAACACCACAGCCGCCGGCGGCGTCATGTGCCCCAGCTTCCAGGCGACGAGGGACGAGAAGGACTCCACGCGCGGCCGGGCCCGCGCCCTGCAGGAGATGGTCAACGGCTCCCTCATCACCCAGGGCTGGCGCTCCCCCGAGGTGCACGCCGCCCTGGACCTCTGCCTCTCCTGCAAGGGTTGCGCGCGCGACTGCCCCACCGGCATCGACATGGCCGCCTACAAGGCGCGCGTCACCCATGAGCGGTACAAGGGCCGGCTGCGGCCGCGCAACCACTACGCGCTCGGCTGGCTGCCACGCTGGGGGCGCCTCATCACCACCGTCCCCGGGCTGGGTTCACTGGTCAACGTGGTGGGCAAGGCCCCGGGTCTCGGCCGGCTGCTGAGGTGGGGCGCCGGGGTGGACGCCCGCCGCGACATTCCCAGATTCGCCAACCGCAGCGCCCGGAGCCGGATGCCCGCTGTGCCGGCCGGCTCCAAGGGGCGCGTGCTGATCTGGGTGGACTCCTTCTCGGACTGCTTCGAGTCGAACTCGTTCGCGGCCATGGTGCAGGTGCTGGTCCGCCTCGGCTATGAGCCCGAGGTCCTGAAGGAGAATGCCTGCTGCGGGCTCACGTGGATCTCCACCGGCCAGCTCGACGGCGCCCGCCGTCAGCTCACCGCCGCCGCGGCCGTCCTGGCCCCCTATGTGCGCGACGGGGTGCCGATCGTCGGCGTCGAACCGTCCTGCACTGCGGTGTGGCGCAGCGACGCCCCCGAGTTGCTTCCCCGGGATGCGAACGTGGCCGCACTCGACGGCGCGGTGCTGACCCTGGCAGAGTTCCTCGCCGCCGACGCCGACTTCCGCGCCCCGGACCTGTCCGGGCACACCATCGTCGCGCAGCCGCACTGCCACCACGCCTCGGTCATCGGCTGGGCGAAGGACCGGGCTCTGATCGAGTCCACGGGGGCCACACTGGTCGCGGTGGGCGGCTGCTGCGGGCTGGCCGGCAACTTCGGCGTGGAGCGCGGGCACCACGACGTGAGCGTGGCCGTGTTCGAGCACGACCTGGGGCCCGCCGTCGAGGCCCACCCGGACGCGATCGTGCTGGCGGACGGATTCAGCTGCCAGACCCAGCTGACCTCCCTGGCCGGCCGGTCCTCGATGTCGTTGGCGGAGCTGCTCGCCACCCACTGATCCCGGCGCGCCGGAAACCGAAATGCAACCGGCACCCTCTCCCCGGGCGTAGACAGGACACATCAGTCACAACGCCGAAGAAGGAGGGGGAGGGACGTGGACGAAGCCCAATTCGACCGGTTCTACGCGAACTCGTATTCCAAGCTCGTGGGCCAGGTCTATGCAATGTGCGGCAACCTGGCCGAGGCCCAGGACTGCGTCCAGGAGGCGTTCATCCGGGCGTGGGACCACCGCAGCCAACTCGACGTGCTCCGCAGTCCGGACGCCTGGGTGCGCACCACCGCCTACCGCCTTGCCGTGAGCCGCTGGCGCAAGGCGCGCCGCGCGTTCCGGCAGCCGGACCGGGCGCTCGAGCCCGAGCGCACCCTTGAGCCCACACCGGACCGGGTCGCCATCAACCGCGCCCTCGAACAACTGCCTGACGCCCAGCGCCGGGCGATCGTGCTCTACCACCTGTGCGATCTGAGCGTCAGCGAGATCGCGCAGGAGGTGGGCTCCCCCACCGGGACCGTCAAGGCCAGGCTCGCCCGCGGGCGCCAGACCCTCGCTCGCCTACTCAACACCGATCTGGAGGTTCGTCATGCCTGAACACATCCCCCAACTCGACGACCTCGCGGCCCAAGCCCAGGAGGCTCCCATGCTCCCCGCTCATGAAGTCCGTCGCCTCGGCGACCGCCGTCGCACCACGCGCCGCGCGGGCCTGGCCGTGGCCGCGGTCGGCGCCGTCGCCGCGCTCGGCGTGGGCGTCTTGGCCGTCACTCCCCTGCTCCGCGGGGCCGACAACCCCGACTGGGCCGCCTCGCCCAGCCCGACCGTCAGCCCCACCGAGAGCCCCAGCGCCTCGCCGGACCCGACGGCGTCGCCGAGCCCGACGGATGCGCCGTCGCCCACCGCACCGGCCCTCCCCACGCCTCCGTCGTGGGCCAACGTGCCCACCGTCGAGCTGATGTACCCCTACGACCCGTCAATGGTGGGGGTGCTCTCGGAGAGCGAGGCGATGGGCGAGCCCGCCAAGGGCCTGTGCGACCGCGGCGAGTGGGGCAGCCCCACCACCACCCTGGTCCGCTCGTTCGGGATCGAGGGCGAGCTGCCCACCTACGCCATCGTGCTCGGGTACGCCGACGAGGCAGCCGCCTCCGAGGGCTACGAACAGATCCACACCGCCGCCATCGAGTGCGAGACGATCATGACCGAGGCCGGCTGGGACCGGGTGAGCTCGGCCGAGGACACGAGGCTGCCGTTCAACGGGTCCACCGTCGAGGCTGAGCCCACGCGCGCGGCCTACTTCTTCGGCATGGCCGTGATGGAGGGCGAGGACGTCGGCGTGTTCAACGACACCCTGGTGATGCAGGCCGGCGAGCGCGTGGTCTGGCTGGTCAGCACCTTCGAGGGCATGGACAACAACTGCTCGGTCCTGGCAGGTGACGACGCGGGCCAGTGCTCGTTCGCCAAGTCGATGCCGGAGGTGCTCGAGCTGCTCGTCAAGTAGCGGCCACACACGAGCGGCGCTCTCCGGTCCGGGCCGGGGAGCGCCGCTTGGGCGATGTGGGTCAGGCGTTGCGGACGCTGGCCCGGCTCAGGAAACTCCAGGCCCCTGCCAGCGAGGCCGCGGCCAGCACCACGAGGGCCACACCCGCCCACAGGACGGAGAACCACGCCAGGAACGCGTCCAGTCTCGGCATGACCAGCAGGATCGCCGCCAGGAGGAGCAGGACGAACGCCGCACAGATGATCAACGGCCCACGGTTGCCGAACCTCAACCAGGACGCGCCCGCCAGGGCCCCGAGGGCCAGGCTGGCCAGCACCCCGCTGGGGACCACCGTGAGGAAGTGCCCCCAGTCGCCGGCCCCGAGCGCCCAGACGTCGAGGGTGTGCGCGCCCATGAACCAGTGGTTCGTGGCCTTCTCCAGCACAAGGAGCAGCGAGAGGAGGACCGAGAGGTAGGCGGTCTGGAGGAGGAAGTACAGGCCCGTCCCGATCACGTACTGCCGACGGGTGGTGCCCAGGGCCAACGCAAAGGCGAAGCAGGCCACCGAGGACTGCACCCCGAGCGCGATGAGGAAGCCGATCAGAGTCCAGAGGATGCCCTGGCTGTTGCGCAGCCCATCGGCGATCTCCGGGTCGAGGGTGTCCACGCCGGCCAGCCGCATCGCGAACGTGATGACGACCATGACCGCGACCACCCCGAGGCTCAGCCAGAGCGGCATCAACCACGTCGTCGACCGGCGGGAGACGTGCAGCGCAAAGACGTCGAGCACGCGCTTCATGACGAGACCTCCTTCGTGTGCAGCCCGTAGGCCGCGACCAGTTCGTGCAGCGAGGCGGGCTCCGTCGTCAGGCCGGCCGCGGCGGCCTCGTCGGCCAGGTCCGTCGTCGCGGTGACGACGGCCGTGCCCAGCACCCCGAGCGAGGTGCGGTGCAGCACCGCATGGTTGGCGGTGACACGTTCGATGGCGTCCATCCGGCCGCTGAGCCGCAGCGCCCTGCCCCTGAGTTCGTCGACCCCGGCGTCCTCGCGCACCCGGCCGTGATCCAGCACGATCACCCTGCTGAGCAGGTCCTCGATCTCGTCGATGAGGTGGGTGGACACGACGATGGTGCGGGGATGGGCGATGTAGTCACGCAGGAGCAGGTCGTAGAAGAGCATGCGCGCCGTGGCGTCGAGCCCGAGGTACGGCTCGTCGAAGAACGTCAGGGGTGCCCGCGACGCCAGCCCTACCAGGATGCCCACGGCGGACAACTGCCCGCGCGAGAGCTTGCGGACGTCGCGGTCCGTCGGCAGTTCGAAGGTGTCGACGACGCGGCCGGCGAGGTCCGCGTCCCAGGACGGGTAGAAGCGCGCGCCGGTGTCCAGCAGGTGGGGCACGCGGAACTCGTCCGGGTACCGCTGGTTGTCGCGGACGAAACACGTCTGGCCCAGCACCCGTTCGTTCTCCCGCGGGTCCTCCCCGAGCACCCGGACCGTGCCGGACGTGGGGGTCTCGTGGGCGGTGATCAGCGACATCAGGACGGTCTTGCCCGCGCCGTTGCGGCCGAGCAACCCGGTGATGGAATCGCGTTCGATGGAGAGGGTCACGCCGTCAAGAGCGACGACCGGCCCGTAGCGTTTGGTGAGGCCGTGGACCTCGATGGCGGCAGTCATGAGGAGGCTTCCTTTCGGATCAGTGCGACGAGCGAATCGGGATCGATGCCGAGCGTGCGGGCCTCGGCCAGGAGCGGGGTGAGGAACCGTTCCTCGAACGCGGCGCGGCGCGCCGTGCGGATGAGGGTCAGGGCCCCGTCGGCGACGAACATGCCGACTCCGCGGCGCTTGATCAGCACCCCTTGATCGACGAGGAGCGCGACGGCCCGGTTGGCCGTCGCCGGGTTGATGCGGTGGAAGGCGGCGAGTTCGTTGATCGACGGCACCTGGTCTCCCTCGGCATACAGGCCGCGCAGCACCTCGTCGGCCAGCGAGTCGGCGAGCTGCTGGAAGATCGGTGACGTGTCGTCGAACATGCCCACGCTCCTTAGTTAGTTACTACACCAATTAACCTAGCAACCGTGGGCCCGGGACGCAAGCCCCGGAAACGACGAAAGCCGCCCCCGTCGGGGGCGGCTCTCGGGTGGGGATCGTCAGCGGGTGAGGCGGCGGTGGGTGGAGCGGTGCGGGCGTGCGGCCTCAGGGCCGAGGCGCTCGAGCTTGTTCACCTCGTAGTCGGCGAAGTTGCCCTCGAACCAGAACCAGCGCGGCGTGCCGTCCTCGTCCTCGCCCTCCCAGGCGAGCATGTGGGTGGCGACGCGGTCCAGGAACCAACGGTCGTGGGAGATCACGACGGCGCAGCCGGGGAAGTCCAGAAGCGCGTCCTCGAGGCTGGAGAGGGTCTCCACGTCCAGGTCGTTGGTGGGCTCGTCGAGGAGCAGCACGTTGCCGCCCTGCTTGAGGGTCAGCGCCAGGTTGAGGCGGTTGCGCTCACCGCCGGAGAGGATGCCCGCCAGCTTCTGCTGGTCCGGCCCCTTGAACCCGAACGACGCGACGTAGGCGCGCGAGGGCATCTCGAAGTTGGCCACCTTGATGAAGTCCAGGCCGTCCGAGACCACCTGCCACACGTTGTCCTTCGGGTTGAGGCCCGAGCGGTTCTGGTCCACATAGCTGAACGAGACCGTCTCGCCGATCTTGACCGAACCCGAGTCCGGCTCCTCGAGGCCCGTGATGGTCTTGAAGAGGGTGGTCTTGCCGACGCCGTTGGGGCCGATGATGCCCACGATCCCGGCGCGCGGGAGTGTGAAGGAGAGGTCCTTGATGAGCACCCGGTCCCCGAAGCCCTTGGTCAGCTTCTTCACCTCGAGGACGATCGAGCCCAGGCGGGGGCCCGGGGGGATGTTGATCTCGCCCGTGTCGAGCTTGCGGTCGCGCTCGGCCTCGGCCGCCATCTCCTCGTAGCGCTGGAGGCGCGCCTTGCTCTTGGCCTGGCGGGCCTTGGGCGAGGAGCGCACCCACTCCAGTTCCTTCTCCAGGATCTTGGCGCGCTTGGCGTCCTTCTTCCCCTCGATCTGGAGGCGCTGGCGCTTCGTGTCGAGGTAGGTGGAGTAGTTGCCCTCGTAGGGGTGGAGCTTGCCGCGGTCCACCTCACAGATCCACTGGGCCACGTTGTCGAGGAAGTAGCGGTCGTGCGTGACGGCCAGGACGGCGCCGGGGTAGGCCTTGAGGTGGCCCTCCAACCAGTTCACCGACTCGGCGTCGAGGTGGTTGGTGGGCTCATCGAGGAGCAGCAGGTCCGGCTGCTGCAGCAGCAGTTTGCACAGCGCGACGCGGCGGCGCTCGCCGCCGGAGAGCACGTCGACGATGGCGTCCGGCGGCGGGCACTGGAGAGCGTCCATCGCCTGGTCCAGGCGGGCGTCGACGTCCCATGCCTCGTGCGCGTCGAGGAAGGTCTGGAGGTCACCCATCTCGGCCAGCAGGGCGTCGAAGTCCGCGTCCGGCTCGGCCATCTCGTGGCCGATCTCCTCGAAGCGGGCCATCTTCGACTTGATCTCGGCGACGGCCTCCTCCACGTTCTCCTGCACCGTCTTGCCCTCGGTGAGCGGGGGCTCCTGGAGCAGGATGCCCACGGTGGCGCCCTTGGCCAGGGCCGCGTCGCCGTTGTTGGGGCGGTCCATGCCCGCCATCAGCTTGAGCATGGTGGACTTGCCGGCGCCGTTGGGGCCGACGATGCCGATCTTGGCGCCGGGATAGAAGGACAGGGTGACGTTGTCAAGGATCACCTTGTCGCCCACCGCCTTGCGGACGTTGTGCATGGTGTAGATGAACTCAGCCACGTGGAGTGCCTTTCGATTTGACCGCAGGCCAGTATGCCAGCAATCCCCAGGAGACCCGATTCGGCGGGGTGGGCCTCAGAGCAGCCTGTCCAACGCGGCGCGGGCGGCCGCGTAGCGCTGCACCTCGGCCTCGGCGGGGACGATCACCAGCTCCCTCGCGACGGTGGAGACCGAGGCCTCGAGCGCCTTCCTCGCCCGGCGGGCCGCCCGGTTCGCGGCGGCGCCGATGGCCAGTTGTGAGCCGAACGACAGCAGGATGCCCGCCGCGACACCCCCGAGCGCCAGAAGGGTGGGCAGCGGCACCCGCGGCCCTTCGGCGGGGCCGATCGGCACGGTGGCGAACTGCCCGAGCCCGAAGTACGACAGCACCACGTTGAGGGTGAGCCAGCCCAGCCCCACCACGACGGCGCCGATCAGCAGCCATTGGAGGACCCGGATGACCTGCCACCACACCGGCGTCCGCGACACCTTCAGGTCCGTGGCGACGACGGCCCGGTCCAGCTGATCCCCCAGCGTGTGCTCGTTGCTGCGCACGGCGCGGACGATCGCCTCCTGCCACACCGCGGGCATCCCCTCCCCCAGTTCCGCGGCCACGGCGCGCAGGCCGGAGGCCTGTTGGGCCGCGGCGGCGGCGGAGCGGGCGGGCAGCGAGCTGCGGGTGAGCGACGGCGCCTCGAGCTCGGCACGGTCGGGGGGCGCGCCCAGGCGCAGCCTCTTCAGCGGATCCGGCCTCAGGCGCCCCAACCACTTCACCAGCGGCCAGCCCGTGGCCAGCTGGCCGCGGTGCCGCACCGAGCTGCGCACGGCGCCGACGACGACGTCCACGCCCGCCGAACCAGACAGATGGGCCGTCAGGCGCCCGATCGTGCCCTTGTCCGCGGCGCCAACCCTGCCCCGGCCCACCGCCGCGTCGAGCTGCCCGGCCGCCACGGCCACGTCCGCGGCAAGGCGCGCGGCGGCGGCACGCTTGCCCTCGGCGAGCCGCGACAGCTGCTCCCGCAACTCCCCGACGCCGGCGCCGGTCACCGCGCTGGTGGCGAGGACGGGCACGTCGGCCAGTCCGTCGTCGACCAGGAGGCGGCCCAGATGCGCGAGGCACTGCTCGAGCTGCGGCGGGGTGAGGCGGTCGGCCTGGTTGAGCACGACGGTGATCACGTCGCGGTGCCGCGCCAGCGGCCGGAGGTAGTGGTGGTGGATGGCGGCGTCGGCGTACTTCTGGGGGTCGAGCACCCAGACGAACTGGTCCACCACCTCCACCATGCGGTCCACCTCCTCGCGGTGCGACGACGCCGTGGAGTCGTGGTCCGGCAGGTCCAGCAGGACCAGGTCCGCCATCCGGGGCTCCGGGGGCGCCACCTCGTGGCGGCGGGCCACGCCCAGATGGTCGAGGAGGGCGGTGTTGGTGGCCGAGAAGCTGGCCGCGAGCGTGCTCGACGTGGTGGGCCGGCGGGGGCCCTGCTCCGCCAGCCTGGTGCCGGTCAGGGCGTTGAACAGCGAGGATTTGCCCGAGCCGGTGGCACCGGCCAGCGCCACGACCGTCTGCCCGCCCGCGGCCAACCGCCGGGAGGCCCGCCCCAGCACGGCCTCGGTGTGCTGCTCCACCTCCGCGGGAACCCGCCCCGCCACCAGGTCCAGCGCCTCGCGCAACCCGTCGAGCTGCTCCGTCACGGTGGCCATCAGTCCATCCCCACGGGCCGGGTGAGGTCGTCGAACGCGGCCCGCGCCGCGGACCGCAGCGCCGAGCGGGCACCGTCCAGCGCGCCGGCCGCCGCGGGGTCCACCGCGAGGGCGTCCAGCACCTCGCTGTAGCGGGCGAGTTCGCCGGCCATGACCGCGTCGACGCGGGCCTCGAGCTCGCGACGGGCCTGCTCCGCGAGCTTGCGCACGGCGTCCTCGCCGAAGACGGCCTCGAGCAGCCGCTGCGCGAGGACGGAGGCGCCGCCGGCGATGCCCACCTCTGCGCCGGTGAGCCCTCCGGTCAGGGTGAAGACGTAGATGATCAGGGCCGCGCCGACCGCGTTGGTGCCCAGCGCCAGGAACCGGGCCCGCATGCGCCGGCCACGCCCCTGCTCCTCCACCAGGCGGAGCACGTCGGACTGCCAGGCCCGGATGGCGCCCGCGGCCACCTCGTCGAAACCTTCCGACGCGGAGGTCAGGGCGGGAACGGCGGAGACGATGTCGCGGCCCCAGCGGGTGTGCGACCAGGCAACCGCGGTGGCCTCGGCGGCCCTCTCCCCGGCGTCCTTGACGACGGCTGCCAGGCTGTCGGAGATGGCCACCTCGACCGCCTCGACCTTCTCGTCGCCGGTGAACCAGCCGGTGATCCGGTCCCGGAGCGCGCCGATGCGCTGCTCGACCGAGCGCATGAACTCGCCGGTGCCCACCAGGTCCTGCCATCGGCTGAGGATCTCGCCGCGGAGCATGGTGCCGTCGCCCGCCGCCCGCCCGACGTCGGCGGCGGCGTCGCGGTAGGCGCGGGCGGCCTGGTCGCGCAGCTCGTCGACCGCCGCCCCCTGCCGCACCATGCCCTCGGCCAGGCCCTCGAGCTGGGCGTCGATGGAGCGCACGGAGCCGGCGAGGGTCTGGACCGCCACCTGGGACCGGGCCTCGGACTGGGCCGCGAGGGACTCCACCCAGTGCCGGATGCCCGCCACGTCACCCGGCGGGAGCATGCCGTCGTGCGGGAGGGAGCGCTCGACGACGGCGAACAGCCTGGCCGAGGCCAGGCCCCGCTCCGCGAGCATCTGCGCCAGATGTCCGGCCACCTCGTCCACCGCTCCGGGAGGGCACCGGTTGACGATCACGGCGACGACGGTGTTGCGCTCGGCCGCCGCGGCCAGGTAGTCCCACGGCACGGCGTCGGCGTACCGGGCGGCGGAGGTGACGAACAGCCACAGGTCCGCGGCGAGCAGCAGCTGCCGGGCCAGGCTGCGGTTGGCGTCGTCGACCGAGTCGATGTCCGGGGCGTCGAGCAGCGCGAGGCCGGGCGGCAGGTCCGGGAAGGCCACGATCTGGAGCGCGCGCGAGTCATGCAGCTGGGCGTCCGTGCGCACCAGCCCGGGCAGCACGTTGTCGGATCGGAACCACGCCTCGTCCTGCGGGTGACACACCAGCACGGGCGACTTGGTGGTGGGGCGCAGGACACCCGGCCTGGTGACGGAGGCCCTGAGCATCGAGTTGACCAGGGTGGACTTGCCCGCGCCGGTGGAACCGCCGACCACCGCCAACAACGGGGCGTCGAGGCGCGCGGCACGCGGCAGCAGGTAGTCGCGCACCTGGTGACCGAGCGAGACGGTGAGCGCACGGAGCTCCTCGGCGCCCGGGAGCGGCAGCGGGTACTGGGCCGAGGCGAGTGCGTCGTCGAGCCGCCGGAAGGCCTGCGCGAGGCTGTCTGCGCCGCTCATCGCGGCCAGTTCCCGCCGACGCCCGCCGGGCCCGGGGCCTGGGGCGGAGGGTACGTTGCGATGACGGGGCCGGGGGTGGCGCCGTCCGGCAGCGGCGGCGGCAGCTGGCGACCGCGGCGCCGCTCGATGAGGCGCAGCCCTGCGGTGTCGGTGAGCGCCTTGCCGCGCAGCGCATCGATCTCGTGGATGAGGTCGTGCGCGTGGCGGTGCCCGGCCTCCCCGACGAGGCCCCGGGTCATGGAGTTGCGGAGGTAGGCCAGCTCGGTGACCCGGCGCACCAACCTGGCGGTGTGCCACCAGGTGCGGGGGCCGCGGAAGAGCGCGAACCACAGCAGCTTGGTGCGCTTGAGCGGGCCGCCGAACACGGCGACGTCGCCCTCGCTCAACCACCCGGCGCGCTGGAAGTCGGTGAGCCGCGCCCGGATCAACTGGCCGTTGCCGACGACGCTGACGATGAGGGAGATGATGATGACACCCACCAGTCCGAGGGCGAGGAACCAGGCGCGCTGAAGCTGGTCCATGGGGTTGGTGGAGGCCAGTCCGTTGAACAGCATGTGGCCGGCGCACGCGAGCAGGAACCCGCCCACGGGCGCGAGGACGCGCACGATCCTGCTGCGCGCCCCCAGCCCGATCACCAGCCCGGAGGCGGTCATCAGGGTGAACAGCGGGTGCCCGAACGAGGTGTAGACGCCGCGAAGCATCACCAGCTCGAGCATGGTCTCGTCGGGGTTGGCGATGGTGATGTCGTGCGTGGCCTGCATCCAGACGCGCGCGTAGTAGATGATGTTCTCGGTGAAGGCGAAGCCGACGGCCGACAGGCCCGCGAGCGCCACCAGGCTCAGCCGCGACACCATCCGACGCCGCCAGAACAGGACGAGCACCACCAGGATGGTGGCCTTCGACAACTCCTCGATGAACGGCGCCGAGAACACCGCCGCGCGCGAGCCGGTGTCCGAGTTGGCCTCCGTGGTGGCCATCATCTCGGCGGCCCACGAGTTCACGTGGATGGAGATCCAGGTGGAGGCGCACGCTCCCCAGAGGAAGGTGAGGATCCACACCACCGGGGAGGACGCCCGGAAGCGGTCCAGCCAGATGAACAGGACCGAGTAGGCCAGCGCCGTCCACATCGCCCAGAAGGCGGCCTTGCGGAACGCCTCGTCGGTGATGCCGAGCGTCTCCGTCCCGTCCTCGAACGTCTGCGACGGGGCGAGGATCCAGTACTGGGCGTAGAGGAAGTAGGCGTAGGCCGGGATGAGGATGATCGTCATCCAGAACAGCGGGTTGGCGAGCATGCGCCGGTACCACGGGCCCGACGTGGGCACCGGCAGCCCGTTGAGCCGTCTCTCCCTGGTGTCGATCTCCGCGGTAGTCATGATGGCGACAGCCTACCCGGCCGCGTCTCCGGGCCAGGGTCGATGCGGTTACGGTGGGGCCATGCAGAGCTTCTTCGACTCCATGGCGCCCTGGGACCACAACGACGGCTCGCTGCACGTCTATGTTCTGCCCGACGAGGGCGTGGCCGACCGGATCGAGGAGCTGCAGGCCCGCCTCGCGGGCCTCCCCGAGCTGCCGCCGATGCCCCGCGCCTGGCTCCACTTCACCGTCACCAGGCTGGCCCAGTTCGACGACATCGCGATGACCGAGCTGACCAGGCTCGCCGATGCACTCACCGCCGAACTGGCCGGCGTCGCCGCCTTCGACCTGGAGCTGGGGGCGCCACAGGTCCACGACGTCGCCGTCGAGTGCGTGGCGGAGGCGACACCCGGGTGGGACGCGCTGGTGGACGGCGTGCGCCGGGCCGCGCTGGCCACCTTCGGCGGCACCATGCCGGACCGCCCGTACGCGCCCCACGTGACGCTGGCCTACGCGACCGGGGACGTGACCGACGAGGAGCTGAGGGCCCGCCTCGACGGCGCACCGGCGCTGGGCCGGGTGCGGGTGGGCAAGGCGCACCTGGTCTCGGTGACGGTACGGCCGGAGAGGGGCACGTTCGACTTCGTCGAGCTGGCCAACTGGTCCCTGTGAGCGTGGCGCCCCAGGCAGGACTCGAACCTGCGACCGGCTGATTAGAAGTCAGATGCTCTATCCGCTGAGCTACTGGGGCTGACCGCATCGAGTCTAGTGTGGGCTCCCATGAGCGAGAAACTGGTGTGGGTCGACTGCGAGATGACCGGGCTGGACCTGGTCCACGATGCGCTGATCGAGGTGGCAGTGCTGGTCACCGACGGCGATCTCAACGTCCTGGGCGAGGGCGTCGACCTGCTCATCCGGCCCACCGACGAGGCGCTGGCGCAGATGGGCGACTACGTCCGCGACATGCACACCAAGTCGGGGCTCCTGGACGCTCTACCGACGGGGCTCACCATGGAGGAGGCCACCGAGCGGGTCATGGACTACGTCCGCGCGCACGCCCCCGTGGCCCGCAAGGTGCCCTTGGCCGGCAACACCATCGGCACGGACCGCGCCTTCCTCGCCCGCGACATGCCGGAACTCGAGCAGTGGGTGCACTACCGCAACGTGGACGTGTCCACCCTGAAGGAACTGGCGAAGCGCTGGTTCCCGCGGGTCCACTACCAGGCGCCGAAGAAGGCCGGCAACCATCGGGCGCTCGCCGACATCCAGGAGTCCATCGAGGAGTTGCGCTACTACCGCGAGGCCGTCTTCGTCAAGGCTCCTGGGCCCTCGACGGCGGAGCTCCGTGCCATCGCGGAGCGTCACCGGGGCGCGGTGACGGGCGCCGCGGCAGGGTGATTTCGCCTGGCCAGCAGGGGTGCGCTATTGTTTCTCAGTCGTCGCGGCCCTCGGGGTGCGGCGCCGGATGGTGGGTATAGCTCAGCTGGTAGAGCACCTGGTTGTGGTCCAGGGGGCCGCGGGTTCAAGTCCCGTTACTCACCCCAGCAAACCCGGTCCGTGTGGGCCGGGTTTTTGCATGTCTCACACCGTGAGGTCGCGCGCTGCGAAGAAGCGGTACGTCCCAGCCACGGCGAGGACGATGATCACTGCCGACAGCGCGACGAACACCGGATCCAGGGCGCCGTCGGCGAGCAGCGTGGCGGCGTCGAAGTACTTGAACGGGGTCAGGAACCGCAGGAAGGAGAGGTTCTCGTCGAGGTTGACCAGGTAGTACAGGAGGAAGGTCAGGAACATCACCGACGTGGCCCGCGACGGTGCCGCCTTCGGCTTCCTCGCCAGCCCCGCCACCAGCGCCCCGAGCGAGAGGAAGATCAGCTGGAGGATCAGCAGGCCGGCCATCAACACCTGGATCGTGCCGCTGGAGCTGCCGTCACCGAAGAAGCCCACGAAGTACAACGACGAGAACGCGGTCACGAGATTGAGGATGAGCACGTTGGCGAGTCCGGCGAGCAGCTTCCCGGTGAGCGCCGAGCCACGGGTGATGGGCTTGGCGAAGAGGAACTCCGAGGTCCTGTCCCGCTCCTCCTTCGAGACGAGCGTCGAGCCGAGCAGGACGGCGTGCACGGCCCCCATCACCGCGATGTAGAGGAACAGCACGCCGAAGAACCCGATGGCGGTGGACAGGTCGAACCCGGTCATCCCGAACACCACGAGCACCGCCCGGGGCAGCGTGGCGAGCATCGCCTCCACGGATTCGCCCGCCTCCTCGTAGCCGGCGAACTTCGCCATGCCGGCCCCGACGAGGGCCACCATGCCGAGGGACCAGAACAGCAGCCCCAGGCGGTGCACCCGCATCTCCCGCTTGAACACGTTCATCGCACGCCGCCTAGACCGAGGACCGGATGTCCTTGCGCGCGTAGATCAGGTAGCTCAGCCCGATCGCCGCGACACAGAAGCCGCCGAGGATGGCCAGCGACACCCCGTCGAGGGCGCCGTCGGCGATGATGTCGGAGGTCTCGAAGAACTTGAAGGGTGTGATGAAGCGGACCTCGTCGTTGGCCAGGACGTCGCCGAGCATCCCGACGATGTAGAAGGTGAAGACGGTGGGCAGCGACACCGCGACCACGGACTTGATCCGGGGGATCGTCACGGAGAACAGCGCCCCCAGCGCGAGAAAGAACAGCTGGACGAGGAGCAGGGTCGAGGCCATAAGGAGGAAGGTGGAAGCCTCGAACGGCTCGTCGGCCATCACCGAGGCGACGCCGTAGGCCACGCCGGAGAACACGACGTTGGTCATCAGCAGCAGGACCAGGGCCGCGCCCAGCTTGGCGCTCACCACGGCCCATCGGGTGACGGGCTTGGTGAGCAGGAAATCGGCGGTCTTCCCGGTGGTCTCCTTGGAGATGACGCCGGTGCCGAGGTTCATCGCCTGGATGGCGCCGGCGAGGGTCGCGAACCCCAGCAGGTAGCCGAAGAACCCGTAGATGGTGAAGAAGCTCGCCAGCGAGATGTTCAGCGCCACCATGACCACGTCGGGGAACTGCTCGAACACCTCTCGCGTCGTGGCGACGTCCTGGGTGAACGCCGGGTACAGCGACATGAACACCACCACCAGGGAGCACAGCGTCACCACCCAGGTGATCGTCGAGGCGCGGTAGGCCCGCAGCTCGCGGAGGAAGACGTTCACCGCTCCTCCCCCCGCTGGTAGTAGTGGAGGAAGATCTCCTCAAGATCGGGTTCCTCGACCAGCAGGTCGACGAGGTCCAGGCCCGCCAGCACCCTGGTGACGGCGTTCATCTGGCCCCGGTACAGGAAGCTGACCGAGTGGTTCGTGACCGCCAGGTCGCTGACGCCGTCGAGCTGGAAGTGCGCCGCGTCGGGCGGGCCGGCCAGCTCGAGCCGGAACCGCTTCGTCTGGTTCTCCAGGAGCGTCCTGATCTCCTCGACCCTGATGATCGACCCGTCCTTGATGATGGCCACCCGGTCGCACAGCCGCTGGACCTCGCCCAGGATGTGCGAGGAGAACAGGATGGTGGCGCCGCGCCGGTTCTCCTCCCTCAACCGGTGGAAGAACTCCTGTTGGATCAGCGGATCGAGGCCGCCGGTGGGTTCGTCGAGGATGATGAGCTTCGGCTGGTGCGCGAGCCCCTGGATGATCCCGACCTTCTTCTTGTTGCCGTAGGACAGGTCGTCGATCTTCTTCCTGAGGTCCAGGTCGAACAGCTCCGCAAGTTCACGGATCCTGGCCTCGGTGGCCTTGGCATCGGCCGCGTAGAAGCTGGCCGAGTACTTCAGGAGGTCGATGGCGCGCATGTCGTCGTAGTAGAAGACCTCCGACGGCAGGTAGCCCACCTCCTGGCGGATCTCCGGACCGAACGTCGTGATGTCCTTGCCGAACACCGTCGCCGAGCCGCTGGTGGGGTGGATGAGGCCCAGCAGCGTGCGGATGGTGGTGGACTTCCCCGCCCCGTTCGGCCCGATGAAGCCGTAGATCTCACCCTCACGCACCGACATGTCGACATCGACGATGCCCCGGGCGGTCCCGTAGGACTTGGTCAACTTCTGCGTCTCGATGACGTTCATGCCTGCTCCGATGAGCGATGGAACCACCTTCAATCGTAACCATCCGGGCTCGGCCCCGGGGTCGACGCGCCACACTGGAGGCATGGCCGCCCTCACCGCCGTGCTCGGCGACATCACCACCCAGCGGGTCGACGCGATCGTCAACGCCGCCAACAACCGGATGCGCGGCGGAGGGGGCGTCGACGGCGCCATCCACCGCGCCGGTGGACCTGCAGTGCTGCGCGACTGCATCGCCCGCTTCCCCGACGGCCTGGCGACGGGGGACGCCGGCTGGACCACCGGAGGAGACCTGCCCGCCCGCTGGGTGATCCACACCGTCGGCCCCAACTACGCCGCGGGCCAGCGGGACCGTGCGCTGCTCGAGTCCTGCTACCGCCGCGCGCTGGGCGTGGCCGACGAGCTGGGTGCCCGCAGCGTGGCGTTCCCGCTCATCAGTGCGGGGGTATACGGCTGGCCGCTGAGTGATGCGGTCGCGGCGGCCGTAGAGACGATCGCGGCGACCCCGTCGACGGTCATCGACGTCCGGCTCGTCACGCCGACGCAGGCCATCCTCGAGGAGCTTCACCGGGCGTTGGCCGCCGGGACTCCGATGCGCATCCTCCAGGCAGTCGAGGTGCTGCACCGGCGGGGCTATCACAGGGTTCGGATCCTGCCGAGCGTCAGCCCGTCGGGCATGCACTGGCGCGCCACACTGACGGTCCACGGGGCCGACCAGCCTGTCCTGCGGTATTCCACCGGGGACCTGACCCGCTTCGCCGGAGGCGAGGTCACGTCGACCACCTCCCCCGACGCGGTGGCGGACCTGATCCTCGGCTACTGGCCGGGCGTCGCCCCCACCTCCGACGATCCCGCCTACGTCGCGTGGTACGCCGAGCTCATGACCAGGACGGTGGCGGACCGGCTGCCGATCGCCTCGGCCGACTACTTCGACGACGCGGCAGGCTGGGAGATCGGCTGGGGCAGTGGTGTCCGGTTCCCCCATCCGCCAGGGGATGCATGATGCGCCTGCGCCGCGTCGATCCGAGCGCACCCGGGTATACGCGCCGTCGCCACGGCTCGGGTTTCGGCTACCGGGACTCCGACGGCCGTCCCCTGGACGATTCGGAGGTGGAACGCATCCGCGCGCTCGCCATCCCCCCGGCATGGACCGACGTGTGGATCTGCCCCCATCCCAACGGACACCTCCAGGCCGTCGGCACCGACGACGCAGGGCGCCGCCAGTACCTGTACCACCCGGCGTGGCGCGCGCGGCGCGATCGCTCCAAGTTCGAACGGGTCGCCGCCGCGGCGGAGCACCTGCCCGCGGCCAGACGCAGGATCACGCGCGACCTCGAGCTCGACGGCATGCCGATCGAGCGGGCGGCAGCGGCCGCCGTCCGACTGCTCGACGTGGGCTACTTCCGCATCGGAAACGACGCCTACAGCGACGCCCACGGCTCCTTCGGGCTGACCACCCTGGAGCGCCGGCACGTCCGCCGGGCCGGCGACGCGCTGGTGTTCAGATTCACCGGCAAGTCCGGCGTGGAGCACACCGTCGAGGTGGACGACCCCGCCGCGGTGGTGGTGCTGGATCGGCTGCGCCGCCGCCGCGACGACAGCCCCAGGCTGCTGGCCTACCGGGTCGACGGGGGCTGGCGGGACCTCACCAGCGCCGCCGTCAACGCCTACCTGCGGGAGCTGCTCGACGGCAGGCTCACGGCCAAGGACTTCCGGACCTGGCACGCCACAGTGATCGCCGCGGCGGAGCTGGCCCAGTCGGAGGAGCCCGGCGACACCGAGTCCTCACGGAAGCGGGCCATCAGGCAGGCTGTGGTCGAGGTGGCGGGCTACCTCGGGAACACGCCGACGGTGGCGCGCTCGTCGTACATCGACCCACGCGTGATCGACGCCTACGAGGCCGGGGTGACCATCGCCGAGGCCACCGGCCGCAGGTACGGCTCCCCCCAGGCCCGTCAGGCGGGGTTGGAGAGAGCCGTCCTGGAGTTGCTCGGCTGAGACTCAGAACACCGGGCGACCGCCCGTGACCCCGAGCACGGTGCCGCTGACGTAGGA
>JAPUEL010000095.1 GCA_027492545.1 Propionibacteriaceae bacterium | reverse complement strand
GCCATCGGAGCCAAACCCCCGATCAGCCGATTAACCAACGTCCCCGATCAGTACATCTAGTCCGCGGGACCGAGTTGCTGCGCCCTGTGTTCGCCTGCATCCGTCGCGCTGAACCTCACGGCCACGGTGCCGTTGTCGGGCACGTGCCAGTGCTGCTCGATGTCCAGCAATCGCGGCCCTTCTGCCCGATCGATCAGCGTCATGTCGCCGTAGGGTTCGTCGCACCAGTACAGGTCGAGAAATCCGTCTGCGAACAGGGCCTCGATGATCTCTTTCGCCCTCGCCTCGAGGGTGGGTGTGTCGAGATCTGGATGCAGGCTCCGCAGCTCCCAAACGGACTCCCAGAGACCCGCGTAGTCCTCCATGGCGGCCCAGAGGATTGCTCTCACATCGTTCATCACTCGCCCCCTAGGGCTGGGTTGCCGCGCAACGGGATGCGTTGGGTCTGGCCGTTGCGCGAGATCTTAATGTAGGGCCCGGAATGAACCGGGTCTGTGTGGCCGGGAACCCCTGTCTCGATGGCGATCATGTCACCGTCCCGGCGCGGATCGGCATACCGCACGCCGTCGCCCTTCTTGAGCGGCTTCCCCACCCAGTCGTCGGGGATCAGGCGACGAACCTCTTCGGGGGTGGCGCCGCGAAGCGAATGGGGATCCGCCAGTGACCGGGTGGGCGGTGGGGCGGCCGATGGCTTTGTACACGGATGGGCCCCTGGCCTCCTGATGACGATCTTCCGCACCGTCAGGATCAGCTTGCTCACCAGCTTCTTGAAGGGTCCTTTCAGCGCCTTGGCTGCCGCAGTGATACGGGCCATCAGACGGACTTCATGACGGTGGTACGGGGACGGTCCCGCGCAGCTTCGTACGCGGTGGCACGCCTCATCGGGATGTTGGCCATGGGGTGGTGACCTCCTTCGATCAGGACGCTATCCGGGTCTCGTCATGTCCCGCTTGAGTTATCCACAGCTTCACGGACCTCAGGCGCTAGCGGTATCTGCCTGTGTACAACTCGTGCAGTCGCAGGGAATCCGGGCGATAATGCTGTCTCCACCCCAGGAGGCTTACCGTGCGTCGACTCTTCGTCCCATTGGCGGTCGCGGCCGCTGTGCTGCTTGCCAATGCCTGTACACCGTCGGCGCCCACAAGCATCATCCCCGTGTCGTCACCCTCCACGCCGTCGCCTAGCGCGACGTCGCTCGATCCGGCGACTCAAGATCTTCGGGGGGCAGAGCAGGCGGTAGTGGCGTTGGTCGCGAAGATCGATGCGTTGGCACAGGACCCGAACTTGGATATTGGGTCACTTGATGAGGTCGCGAGAGGCCAAGCGTTCACGACTCAGCTCGAAATCCTGAAGAAGTATCGGCTCAGTGGGTGGAAGCAGCTTGGATCGCAGAAGGTGCTCGTGCCCTCGGCCGTCCTAGCCACTGCGACGACGTGGACGGTGTCCGCCTGCATCGACGTCAGCGGCGCCGACGTCGTGGACGCTTCGGGTACGTCAGTTGTCGACAGAACGAAGCCAAGCCGCTTCCAGCTCCAGTACGGCGTCGTTCGAGACGGGGCGAAGTTCTACGTCAACCGGTCGGAGGTGACTGGATCGTGCTGAGTCGAATCGTTGTTGTCGCTGCGATCCTCGGATGCCTTTTCGTCGCTCCGACCGCCCATGCGGACGGAGCCGTGACCTGTTCGGATGGCTCTGCTCCTGACATCGTGACAAGGAGGTGTCAGGTCGTAGTCACGACAGATCCTGGATCCTCCAAAGCACCCCAGCCATCCGGCGATGCGGCCACGCCCAAGTGCTACTTCAACGGGGAAGAAATTCCTTGTAAGCAAGGCGATGCGTGGTGGAGTCCCGGAGGGCCGTGCTACATCTCGCCGCAGTCGGATGCGTACTTGCCGACGGATGATAAGTGGGAGGGGAACTATCCCAAGGGTGGCATCTATCTGTGCGCCAATCCCTTCATTCACTTCAACTACACGTTCTGGGCGCTGACTCCACCGCCTGGGCCGGCGTCGCCGGCGGACCCGGCGATGTTGGCGCAGCGGGCGGTGGCGGAGATGACGTTCCGCGCGATCTCGATCGGGATGGTGCCGTTGGAGGGTAGCCAGCCGAACGGTCAGCCGTACGTCGGCCTGGTGGGGATGCCGACGTGGATGTGGGTGGCGAATCCGACGGCGGAGACGGCGGGGCCGCAGTCGCGTACGGTCTCGGCCGGCGGGATCTCGGTGACCGCGACGGCGGCGCTGCAGCGTGTGGTGTGGGTGATGGGCGATGGCCGGGGTGCGGCGTCGACGGTGACGTGTGGTGCGGGGACGGCGTACCAGGACTCGTACGGCAAGCAGGACTCCCCGACGTGCGGCTATCGGTATCAGAGGCAGGGTACGTATACGGTCTCGGCCACGAGCTACTGGAGTGTGGTCTGGACTGGTGGTGGTCAGTCCGGCACCATTCCGCTGCACTTCACCAGCACCCGCCAGGTCGTCATCGGCGAGGTCCAGGTCATCACCACCGGCTCATGATGCGCCTAGGCGAGACTCCAGGAGGCTCGCGGGTCTTTCGCTGACTGCCCATCCCACGTCACGAGCCCGGCTTCCTGGAGTCGCTGCAGGTGTCGTAGTCCAGTGGGGCGCGTCACCCCGAGGGCTTCGACGATCTGGCCTGTGCCCAGGGGTCGCCTGGCCGTTCGCAGCACGTCGAGGATCCGCATCGCCCCAGCGGGGAGGCTGGATCGCAACTCTGGGGGCAGCGCGTCTGCGGAGAATAGGGAGAGGCGGACACTCGAGGCGCTTTGGGTGTACACCGGTTCGGTCAGACCTCGGACACGCATCTCGGTGAAGATTCTGCGTATTCCCTCGCCCAGTTCCTGGGTGATGCCGAGATCTGAGCAGACGCGCGCGAGTCGAGGGTTTCGGGCGTACCGGCTGATGTCGAGAGGACGGCTGGGGTCGACGAGGCCGGGAAAGCGGCCGGGACTGGTGATCTCGATGCGATTCGGGAAGATCTCGACTCGTACGTGGTCGCCGGACAGGCTGTATGACCGGTGCACGACGGCATTGACGAGACCCTCAAGCCACGCGTCGCGCGGGATGGCGGGCGTTCCCTCGAATCTCCCGCTTGCAGCCAATGCCCTTCTCTGAGGAACCATGGAGTCGATGACGGAAGCCGCCTCGTGGATCTGGGCGGGAATGGAACCTTCGCAGCGAACGTCCCCGGCGTGGTCGAGCGACAGTCCTGCCCCAGTCCCACGCTCGACGTCGAGGTAGCGCAGCACGCGGACGTGAGCGTTCGGAAACTGGTCTTGGGGGTGCTCGGAGAAGAGAAGGTACGCGGCCACGGTGGGTCGTCCTTCCCGAGTCAGCAAGCCCCGAGCCCGAAGCATCGACTCGGGGCCAGATGCGCCTATGGCCGACTGGTACGACCGCACCTGATCTGCGTCCAGGTCATCGTGGTCGGCGAGCACTGGCGTGCCGTCGAATGGTGCACTGCCGCGGTCGTACTCCAGCTCCTGCCGCTGCGTGAACCCGAGCTTGCGTGACTCATCCCCGACGCGTAGGTAGCAGTCTCCGCTGACGCTTTGGTGGACCCTCTCTCCCGGATCGACGCGGATGAGCAGTAGCTGTTCTCCGTCGGTGGTCTCGAGGACCTCGATATGCGTCCTGATGACGGGCTCCGTGAAGTCCTGGGCGGCCTGGCGCAGCGCATTCATCCTTGCGGCGGGCACGCCGTCCGTCATGCCGTCATGGCTTCCTACGAGGACACATCCGCCCTCTGCGTTCGCAAACGCCACGAGAGGGATCGCGAGGTCGCGAGGCGTGATGCGCCCCGACTTGCGCTCGAACCACTGACCCTCGGGAAGCGTCGACAACTCGTGGATCGCCTCGGCGCGCGGCAGGGTCAGAGCGTGGTCGACCTCGGCTGCATACATGCAGATACTCTAACATTTTTAGAGTACGTGTGAGTAGTGGTGGCTGCCGGCTGCCTGTCGGTCTCGGCGCCCCGGGTACTGCTGGTCCCGGGCGATCCAGACCAGGGCCTGTGCACAACTCGTGCAGTCGCAGGGAATCCGGGCGATAATGCTGTCTCCACCCCAGGAGGCTTACCGTGCGTCGACTCTTCGTCCCATTGGCGGTCGCGGCCGCTGTGCTGCTTGCCAATGCCTGTACACCGTCGGCGCCCACAAGCATCATCCCCGTGTCGTCACCCTCCACGCCGTCCCCCAGCGCGACGTCGCTCGATCCGGCGACTCAGGATCTTCGGGGGGCAGAGCAGGCCATCGTGGCGCTTGTGGCGAAGACAGATGCGTTGGCTCAGGACCCGACTGCCGACATCGGTGACGTCGACATGGTGGCCCGCGATGACGCCTTCAATGACGAGTTGTCGGTCCTCATCCACAATCACAAGAACGGTTACGTGCAAGTTGGTTCCAGCAAGGTGCTTGATCCGCACGCGGTGCTCGCGGGGATTGCCACTTGGAGCGTGACAGCGTGTATCGACGTCTCCGGCACGGACGTGGTCGACAAGAGCGGCAAGTCAGTTGTCAGTCCCAGCCGGGCGCCACGGTACGGCTACACGTACTCCGTCATCAAGGATGGAGCCAAGTTTTACGTCACCAAAGAACAGGTGACGGGAACATGTTGAGACGACTCTTGGTCGGGCTGACACTCTGCATCTGCTTTGTGTGGTCACCGATGGCTCCACGAGTCGCGTGGGCTGATGGTGATGTTGCTTGTCCGCCGGGACAGCAGTGGAGCAAGTCGGAGGCGAGGTGCTTCTTGACAGTGACGTCTCCTAGCGCTGGGTCCTCATCGGCGCTTCCCGGCATGACCGCACCGGGCTCGGCGCCGAAGTGCCACTTCGACAAGGAGGAGATTCCGTGCGCGGTGAACGGTGCGTGGTGGAGTCCGGGGGGTGAGTGCTACATCACGCCGCAGCCGGATGCGTACCCGCCGACTCACGAGAAGTGGGCTGGGCACTATCCGCAGGGGATGATCTACCTGTGCGCCAACCCGTACACGCACTTCAACTACACGTTCTGGGCGCTGACTCCGCCTCCTGGGCCGGCGTCGCCGGCGGACCCGGCGATGTTGGCGCAGCGGGCGGTGGCGG
>JAPUEL010000094.1 GCA_027492545.1 Propionibacteriaceae bacterium | reverse complement strand
ATGCGCACCGGTGCCGAGGGGCGCAGGGAGGCATCGAGAAACTCGTCGGCGTTCGCCACCTCGGAGAGGTCGCGCATGGCGTGCGCGAGCGCAATCAGAGCGTGCGTCTTGCCGCCGCCAAACTGGGTGTCGAGACGAAAGATGGCGCCAATCTGGTCGGGATGGCCACTGACCCGCAGCGCAACCAGCTTGAGGACGTTCTTGATGCCCTTGGTCGGGTAGGTGTTGGCAAAGAACAGCTCCGGGCGCTTGTACTCGTCGGGAGCGTCTCCCCGCAACACCTGCGAGAGGTCCGCAGCAAAGTCGCTCTCCCGCAACGCCCCTTGCAGGACATCAGGTCGCGGCTCACAGATGGAGAACAGATTGTCGGTCATGGCGTGCCTGATTGTCTGTAGGTGCGTAAATGTATCAAGAAAATGTATCTGATGACATTCCCACCTGACGGGTTCGCCCAAACCACCAAAGACTCCCTCAACTCGCACGATGCGCAATCGCTTCAAGAATTCTTAAAGCAGTCTGACGCCAGCCCGGTGTCGCTGGTAGGGTGGTGGTGGTCGCGGCGGCTGAAGTCATACGGGATCACCCGCGTATCCTGGCCGTAAGGAAAGCAGGTTATGGGCAGATTAGGCGAGTAACATACAAGAAGTTGCCCCGCGGAATTCTCGGCGACTGGGGCGTCCCTTGAAGGACTCGCCGCGGGGGCTTCTGTACACAGCGATAACGCGAGCTTTCGGGGCATCTGACTGCGGTAAGCTGGAGGGAGTACTGTGGGCCGCGGATTTGTTTGGCACACATGCTGACAAACCGGCTGATGAGCAAACTCGAGAATCAAAGAAGTTCAATCTGATGGCAACGCTTACGTGGCTCGACCTCACCTCCCGCGACCGCGACAAGATGCGCGGCGTGCTCGACCTGTTCAGTGAGCAGGGGACGGTCGACGAAATGGGGCTCGGGAGCCTACGCGATGCGCTGTCGGACGCGCTGTTTCCGGGCACCTCATCAATCCAGACGCGGCTTCGATACGCGCTGTTCGTCCCGTGGCTCTACCAGCGGCTGGAAGCCAGACCCGTAGACGATGTCCGCACGGCGGCACATGAGGCCGAGACCGGATTGATCGAGCCTCTCGCGACCAGCGACGACACCTTCGGCGTGATCGGGATCTCCGCACGCAAGACGCTTTCCCGCCTGCCCAGCTCGGTCTATTGGGCAGGTTTGAATCGCTGGGGTATCTTCGTGCCTGGACAGAGCCAGTCCTGGTACCACACCCACTTTGCCGGGCTCGCCCGTCGCAAAAGCGAGGTGCTTCGCGCTGACGATCCCGGTGTGGTGTGGACGCGGGAGCCGACGTGGCATCCGCGGCTACCCACGGCGCCCGCTGACTTTCCGGGATGTGCCTCATTTCGACTGACGAAGGAAGAAGCGACGTTTCTACAGGGACGATTCGAGGAGCGATGTACGGGCACGTTGTTGGCCTGGCTCGCACGCGCAGGGTCGTCCACGCCCGCAGCACAGTTCTGGGACGACCCCGGCACATGTTCGGCGCCTTCGGCGGTACGCCGCATCGTCGAGTTGGCGCGACGCTTCTCGCTACACGTGGAAGGGGCGCCGCTCCTGTACAACCTGCTACTGGCCGAGCGGCGCAACGGCGGTGGCGACGATGCCCGGGGCGACGCGTATCGGTCCGAGCTGGCCCGATGGGCAGCCGAGGAATCCGCCGAGGCAGCGTACGAATCGCCCCCGCTCTGGGCCTTCCTCGCCGAACGAGGGGCCAGCCTTCCCGACCCCCAGCGCCGTTTCGTCGAGGCTTGGTCGGAGCGGATCAGCTCCAGTGGTGCATCTGCTGTCCCCGACGACCCGTTCCTTCGCAACCTCATCGAGCAGCGCGAGCTCAAGCTCAAAGGACGACGCGCCCGCCTGGCCAACGCCAACCGGTTGCTCGACTGGAGCGGCAGCGTGGGCGTCGGTCGAATGGGCTTTCGCTGGTTTCGTGTCCGCCAACTTCTCACGGACCTTCATGGCGGGCTGAAGTCCTGATGCTCGCACCGGATGCCCGTACCGTCGCGGTCGACCTCCTCCGGCCACCCCCCGAGCACACTCTCGATCGCGTGGTGCTGACCACCTACAGCCTCGACCTCGAAACCTTGCTCGCGCTTCCGTTCGCCGTGCTCACGCATAGCGACGGCGGTTTGGAGGAAATGCTCGCCGACCCCCTCACCCTGCTCACGGCACTTCGACAATCCGGAGAGAAGGTTCAAGTATTCGTGGACGAAGGCGCCATCGCCATCCCGGCGGGTGCCCGGCCGCTCTACGCCATGCTGGAGGCGAGCGTCCATCCCGTTCGCGCACCGCATGGCGGAGCGTTTCATCCGAAGGTGTGGGTCGCCCGGTTTCTGGACCCGGCCGGGGCTCCCGTCCTCCGTGTCGCCGTGCTGTCGAGGAACCTTACATTTGACCGATGTTGGGACATCGCCCTCGCGACGGACGGATCGCCCCGCGGAAAGCAGATGTCTGCCGCGAGTCGTGGCCTCGGCGAGTTGCTCCGCTCGCTGCCGCGCGTTTCGACCCAGGGCGTATCTGAACAGTTGACCGCCGACCTTCTGGCGCTGGCGGACGAAGCAGAACGAACCAATTTTGCGAGTCCGGCCGGTTTCAACGGCGCAGTTCACTTTCACCCGCTAGGACTCGGGCCCCGTCGTCGCAAGCCATGGCAGCCACGCGACGATGGCGGCAGACTCCTCGCCATCGCTCCGTTTGCCAACAAAACCGCTCTCGACGTCCTCACTGCTATCACCGCTGCGGATCGGACGCTGGTCAGTCGTCAGGAGACTCTTGACGACCTGCCGAACGGCGCGTTGGATGCGTGGCAGTCTGTCCTCGTCCTCGCAGACGCTGCTGCGGAAGAGCCCGAAGATGGAACGGGTCCCCGGCCCTCTGGCCTGCACGCCAAGGCGATCGCGATTGAGCATGGCTGGGACGTGACGTGGTTCGTTGGTTCGGCGAACCTCACCGCCGCCGCGTTCACCGGGACAAACGTGGAGATGATGGTCTCGCTGACCGGCAAAAAGAGCCGCCGAGAAGCTGGCGGTATCGACAGGTTCATGGAAGATGGCTTTATGGCTATTTGCAAGCCGTACGTGCCCGGCAAGCCGTTGCTCGACGAACTGGCGAAGGACGCTCATGCGTCACTGGAGGTAACGCGAAAGGCCCTGGCTGCAGCACCTCTTCGCGTGGTGTGTGCCGCCGGCAGTCAGGACAGCTGGACGTGGACGGTGGTGGGCGACTTCGTGCCACCGCCCGGCATCGAAGTCGAGACCTGGCCCATCACCTTAGGCGAAGATCAAGCCCGCCAGCTTGTTTCTCCGTCGATATGGATTGTCCCGCTCCCAAGGTTGACCGCGTTTGTCGCATTCAAGCTTTCCTGCACGGTAGCGGGGGGGGACGACGTTCGAATCACGCTCAAGCTGCCGACTGAGGGCATGCCGGACGGTCGCGTAGCGCACGTCCTGCGCAGTCTGATCGACAGCCCGGAGCGCTTCCTGCGTTTCCTGCGCGCATTGCTCGGTGGCTTGGAAGGTCTGACCGAACTGCCGGCGGGCAATGGAAGCGGAACTGGAGGCAGTTGGTGGGCGGAGGGGCTTGGCGGCGAGACCTTGCTCGAAGATCTCGTACGCGCAGCCTCGCGCGATCCGTCACGCCTGACCCCTATCCGAAACCTGATTGCGGACCTCCGCGCCACCGAAGAAGGACGCCTCATCGTGCCCGACGCGCTCTACGAGATCTGGACAGTCGTCGACCAGGCCTTAATCACACAGGAGACCGCATGAACCGCTCCGACATTGAGGTTGTCCTCGCATCGCTCAAGCCTTTTCAGCGCCGAACAGTCGACCATGCATTCGATCGACTGTTCCTGGCCAAGGACAGCACGAGTCGGTTTCTGGTCGCCGATGAGGTTGGACTGGGTAAAACACTTGTTGCCCGGGGACTCATTGCTCGGACGATCGAGCATCTATGGGACACGGCTAAGCGCATTGACATCGTGTATATCTGCAGCAACGGGAGCATCGCGCGGGCGAACCTCCCGAAGCTTCACGTCGGCGCAACGAGTGACCGCTCCTTCGCCCTCGCAACGCGTCTTACGATGCTCGCCACCGAGCTCGCGCCGCGAGCAGGCAAGCCTGGGCTGGCGGCGAGCAAGGTGAACTTCGTCAGCTTCACCCCAGGGACCTCCTTCGACATGGGTAAGGCAACCGGGCAGTCGGAGGAGCGAGTCGTGCTGTTCCGGCTGCTCGAGCCTGTGGTCAAAGCGCGCACCGGCCTGATGAATCTGCTGCAAGCTGGAATCTCAAACCGAGACAACTGGCGCTGGCGGTTAAAAAACTCGGATATCGCGCTCGACCCATCGATCGCCACCAACTTTCGAACGGCTCTGAATGCCGACACTGCGCTGCTGACATCGATCAACGACGTCATCGAACAGTGGTATCACTACCATCGGGACCGCTGGCCACTCGAGGCCCGACAGCCCCGAAACTACGTCATCAGCCAGCTCCGGCAGATGCTGGCGAAGGTCTGTGTGCTCGCGCTGGAGCCCGACCTCGTCATCCTCGACGAATTCCAGCGCTTCAAGAATCTTCTCGAAACACGAGAGGATGTACGTGATGAAGCCGCCATCCTCGCCCAAACGCTGTTCGGCGCTCAAACGCCGGAAGGCCAACCCGTTCGAACGCTCTTGCTGTCGGCCACTCCCTACAAGCTCTACACGGCCGATGCCGAAATCCAGGACGAGGATCACTATGAAGACTTCCTGGCCACAAGCCGATTCCTCATGGGGAATGACGAGGAGCGGGTCACCAGCCTGCAGCGATGCTTGTCAGAGTTCGGGCTTGCGCTGAAGCATGCAGCCTCGGGAAACACCGTAGCCGTCGTGCCGGCGAAGAAGGCGGTCGAGAAGGTGCTTCGCTCGATCATGGCGCGCACTGAGCGTATTTCGGCCAGCGAGGACCGCGACGCGATGGTGGAGGAGCCGTGCGTCAAGATCACAGTGAAGGGCGCAGACGTCAAACAGTACATGGCCGCTGATGCCTTGTTCAAAGCTGTCGGTGATAGGGATCCGATGGTGTTCTGGAAGTCAGCCCCGTATCTGATGCACTTCATGCGGGGCTACACGGTGCATACC
>JAPUEL010000093.1 GCA_027492545.1 Propionibacteriaceae bacterium | reverse complement strand
CCTGCCGGATCGCCAGCACCGTCTTGCCGCTCCCGGCGCCGCCGCGGATCTCGACGCGGTTCAGCAGCCGCGTCACCCGCAGCAGCTCGGCCTGCTCCATGGTCAGCCGGTCGGCCAGCGATTGGCGGTCCTCGGCGACCGCCACTGGGTCGCGCGCCGGCAGACTGCGTCCGATCAGGACCTCCCGGATCAGCGCGACGTCGTCGGCGTCCGGCGGACGCGCGTCGTTGCGATGCAGCGAGGTGGTGTCCCAGACCCGGACGCCGAGGTCGGCCAGGTCACCCTGACCGGAGATCTGCCAGCGCGGACAGTCCGGCGTCGCGAAGTCGTCGGCCAGGTTCGTCCGGGCGAGCACCACGTGATGGCTCCAGCGGATCCGGCTCCGCCCGCTCCACCGCGGATCGGATTCGACATAGTGCCGCAGCGCATAGGTCGCGTCCCGCGCCTGATCGACCGGACGGGTCCGCGTCGGACCGTGCTGGCGGGTGATCATCCACCGCCCGTCGGGCTCCACCCAGACGTGGCCGCCCTTCACCTCGATCGTCACGATGCCCGAGCCCGGCATCAGCGCGACCAGGTCCGCCTCGTGGTCCTTCTGCTTGTCCGAGAGCCGGTAGTTGGCGAGCAGCACGCAGTCGTCGCCCAGCTGGCGGACGAGCTTCTGCCACACCTCCCGCTCCGACGCCGTGACGAAGGACGGCTGATCAGGCACCGACGTCGCCACAGCGAGACTCCTGTCGTCCAGGGGAACGATCCCAAGGATCGCACAGCGACATCCACGCCGGGGAAGAACCATCTCGCCAAGGCTGGAAAGGTAGACTTCAACCTCGGGTTCGATGAACGGAGGCCCTGCGATGACGGTGACCACGATCACTGCGGCCGAGCGCGCCGAACGCGAGCGCGCCGTCGCCCAGGCGACCCACAGCGCCGAGATGGAGGGGCTTACCCCGTCCGACGCGTTCCGTCAGGACACTGCCGATTACATCGTCGGCAAGGCTGATTCTGCCGAACTCGTCGCCCGCACCCGCGCGCGGTACGGGCTTGACTGACTTCGTAAACACCGCAGCCCCGCGGCACAAACTATAGTTCATAGTGCTATAGTCTGCGGCATGGATGGCCGCACAGCCCTACGGGACGTGATGACCGAGACGGGCACCTCCCAGTCGGAGTTATCGCGGATCAGCGGCGTGCGGCAGCCGAGCATCAGCCAGTTTATGTCCGGCAAGATCGAGATGAGCGACGAGATGCTCGATCGACTGCTGTCCTGTCTCGGGTACCGACTCGAGGTGGTGCGCCGCCCGGTAAAGGCCGAACTGGATCGCTCCCACCTGCGGAGTTGGCGCCTGCATCGTCAGCTGGTCACCAGCCTCGACCCTCGCGCGCTGGAAGACTGGATACCCACGATCACCCGAAACCTGGAAAAGCTAAGGCAATCCACTCAGGGCGAGCCGCACACGTCCAACCTGAACCACTGGGAATCACTGGTAGACCAGCGCGACATTCCCGGAATCCGGCGCGCCATGACTGGCCTCGACACCGACTCCGTCCAGATGCGGGAGGTCTCACCACTCGGCGGGCTCCTGCCGCAGTCTGAGCGCATGAAGGCGCTGGCGCCCGGACGATAAGGCGCGACCAGTTGGAGCACGCGATCCGGGCGGCCTGTCAGATCATCGGACACCCGGAGGTGATCATCGTCGGATCACAGACGATCCTCGGCAGCTTCCGCGAGGAACAACTGCCGCCCGAGGCAACCATGTCGGTGGAGGTCGACGTCCTGCCAATCGCCGAGACCAACGCCGCGACCGGCGAGCTGGCAGATCTGATCGAGGGCGTCGCTGGGGAATGGTCGCCCTTCGAGGAACAGCACGGATTCAGCATCGACGGCGTCGACCTCGACACTGCGGTGCTGCCTGCCGGGCGGCGGGAACGGCTGGTCCGCGTCCAGAACACGAACATCATGGGCCTTCACAGACCGATCTCGCGCCGTTCGTGGCCCACCCCAAGATCGCATCCCGTCCAGCCAACAGTCAGAATGGCTCCATGTCCCTCGCCGAACAGGTGCTTCCGCTGGTGCGGAATCGCGCGGATCTCCATCGCTGGCGCGCCTCCAACGCCTACGGCCACGACCTCTACGAGGCGGTGGAGATCTTGGAGGAAGCGGCGGACACTCAGCCGGCGTCCGAGGTGCTCACCGTCACGCAGAAGGCGATCGCAAGCGCCTGCAAGGTGATCATGCGGGCCGACGACTCCAGCGGGATCATCGGCGGCGCGATCCAAGACTTGCTGACGCTGCACGTCCGGCTCGCCTGCCTTGCTCACCCGCCGGCGGCTAAGCTGGTCGCCTGGATGATCCGATTCCAGTTCGACAACGAGTGCGACTTCTTCACGATCGATCCGGGCGGCTACGGTCCGGCGCTCGGCGAGAAGGGCATGGCCGCCTACCGAGCGAACCTGGACGACATCGCCGCCAGCCTCAGGCCCGAGCCGACTCCTGAAGAGGAACGGGCCTCGTGGCAGAACCAGCGCATCGGCAGCGCTCAATGGGAGCGCGCTGCGTCCGACCGATACACCCGGTTCCTGCTGGAGTGGAACGCACGACGCCTTGCGGTCTTCGATCGCGACATCGACGCCATCATCGCGACCCATTCCCGGGACCGAAAGGTCGCCGCATGGCTGGAGGACGCCGCCGAGGCGCTGGCCGAGATCGGCGAGTTCGACCTGGCCATCGACTGGGCCAAGCAGGCGACCGACTTCAACGACGGCCACCAGTCGGTCAAGGCGGCCGAGTACTGGTGCACGCTCCTGGCCGAACACCAGCCCGACACCGAACTGGATGCCCGGCTCGAGGTGTTCCGGCGCTGGCCCACCGCAATCCACGCCGGACGGCTGCACACCCGCGCCGGCGATGCCTGGCCCAGCTACGCCGGCGAGGTGATGGCCACGCTTGAGCAGGCTCCTCGCGAGGCCGTGGCGTTCGCCCTCCACTCACTGGACGACGTGCCACTCGCCTGGCAGCTCGCGCATTCGCTCAGCCTGGACAGCTCCGACCTCTGGGAGTCCGTCGCCACCAGGTACGAGAAGATCGACCCGCTCGCCGTCCTGCCGATCTACAGCGAACAGGTGGAATCCACCCTCGAGCGAGCGGACGCCCGAAGCTACCGCTGGGCCGCCCGCCGCCTGGCCCACATGCGCGCCCTCGTTCGCGGCTGCCCTGAGGCGACCGTGGTCGATCAGCTCATCGCCGACCTCCGCGAAACCCACCGCCGACGCCCCCGCCTGCAACAGGAGTTTGACCGCGCCGGGCTGCCCTAACACGGGAGCGCGCTGCAAACGGTAAGGTAAGGCTTCACTAACAAGGGGCCTGGCGTGGCATTCAAGGACGCACGCAAGGAGCGCGGGCTTCCACTTGGCGAAGGCATCATGAGCGAAGGAGCCAAGGTGACGGATCCGTGGCGGCTGTACGACGAGCTGATCGAAGCCATCCCTGCGAACGTGACCGTTGTCGCTGCCGGCATCGGCCCGCAGTGGTGCCGGGTGCTGTCGTCCGAGGGCGGCTTGGGCATGGCCTTCAGCTTCGCCGACCGCTCTCGTCCGGCGCTGCACGACGACGCGGAGCTGGTGGGGACGCCGCTGCGCAAGGTCGCCGCCTTGGCGAAGAGCTGGAACTTCGTCGAAGCCGGGATCGGGATGGCCGCGGTCAACGCGTGGCACTCCCACCCCGACAAAGCCGAGCGCGACGGGTTCGTCCCGTGCGCGGACAACACCTTCGCGCGCGTCTTCCACCCCTACAGCGATGCCGTGGCGGGCAAGGTCGTGTCGGTGATCGGCCACTTCCCGTTCGCCCCCGTACCGCTCTCGCGGGCCGCGGAACTGCGGGTGCTCGAGCGCAATCCCCAGTCGGGCGACTATCCAGACTCGGCGTGCGAGTACCTGCTGCCCGACAGTGACTACGTCTTCATCTCCGGCTCGGCGTTCGTCAACAAGACCATGCCGCGGCTGCTCCGGCTCGCCCGCAACGCGACGACTGTCGTGCTGGGCCCGTCCACTCCGCTGAGCCCGACCCTCTTCGAGCACGGAGTGGACGTCGTCACCGGCTTCGTCCCATGGGACCCCGCCGAGCTGTTCACGACCCTCGCCGGCGCCGCCCCCGCAAGCATGTACGACCACGGCTACCGAGTCGAGCAGCAGCGACGAAGGGCACCCGGCAGCTAGGCGAACATGTCCTGGCCGTGGGCGCGACGATAGGCTATACCTAGGCGGCGAAGACGGCGGTGAACAAGGGCTAGGACGCGGTGTCACACCTAGCCACAAAAGGATTGGCCCTCGTGGGCCCACTGGGAATCGAACCCAGAACCCACGGATTAAAAGTCCGTTGCTCTGCCTGTTGAGCTATAGGCCCTGGGTGCATCGTATCGAGGGCTGGGCGGGGCGTGCACACTGGGGGTGTGGAGCCTGGCATCTGGGGGATCGTGGCCGTCCTGGTCATCGGGACGGCGGTGGTCGCCTACGGCTGGTTCACCGACCGGGCGGCGGATCGGCGGCGGGCCGAGGCGATGCAGGCGCCACCCGAGCGGGAGATCCCGCGGTTCAAGGCGGACGAGATCCGTCCGCAGTACCTGAGCGAGCTTGAGGCGGCCACGCGGCCGGACCATCTGGCGGCCACGGATCTGGGCGAGGAGGCGCGGGCTCGGCTGAAGGGGCTGCTGCCGGGGAGTCCGCAGTTCCCGGCCGGGTGGCCGACCAAGGAGTTCGTCACGGACGCCACCACGAACTGGTGTGTGGTCGAGGATCCGGTGATCGTGATCTGCACGGACGAGGTCGCGGCCATGCGCGAGCTGCTGCCGGCGGTGAAGCGGGCCCGGGAGGCGGGGCGTCCGCTGGTGGTGGTCGCGCCGGGGTTCGCGGTCGAGGTGCTGGCCACGCTGCGGGCCAACTGGGTGCAGGGGGTCTTCAGCTGCCTGCCCGTCGCGCTGCCGGGCGGGGATCGGCGGTCGCTCGGGTCGATCATCGGGGCCATTCCGGTCGATCGCACCGATCTGCAGGCGGGGTATCTGCCGTCCGGGCATCTCGGGAGGTGCGAGGCGTGGGTGAGCGATCAGCGGGCCAGCTGGGTGGTGCTGGAGGGCAGATAGGGACGGCCCGGGTCCAACGACCCTTCGACAAGCTCAGGGATCGTTCGACAGGCTCAGGGATCGTACGGTCTCAAGTAGTGCTTCAG
>JAPUEL010000092.1 GCA_027492545.1 Propionibacteriaceae bacterium | reverse complement strand
TCGCCGAGCCGCCGCCCTTGGCCATGAAGAGGAACTTGTAGGTGTTCTCGTGGCCTTCAGCGGTGTCGGCGTACAGCTCGATCTGCGCAGGCAGGTTGGAGCCGGTGTTCTTCTCCTCCCACATCGTCAGAGGTGCGTTCTGCGAGTAGCGCAGGTTCAGCTTGGTGTAGGCGTTGAACACGCCCATCGACAGGGGGCGCTCATCGGTGCCCTCGCTCAGCACCTGCTGGCCGCGCTTGCCCATGATGATCGCGGTGCCGGTGTCCTGGCACATCGGCAGCACGCCGCCGGCGGCGATGTTGGCGTTCTTCATGAGGTCCAGCGCGACGAATTTGTCGTTGGGGCTGGCCTCCTCGTCGTCGAGGATGGTGCGCAGCTGCTGGAGGTGCGCGGGGCGCAGGTAGTGGGCGATGTCGTGCATCGCGGTCTCGGCGAGCAGGGTCAGGGCCTCCGGCGCCACCTTGAGGAACCGCCGGCCCTCGGGGCCCTCCACGACCTCCACGCCCTCTGTGGTGAGCAGGCGGTAGGGCGTCTCGTCGTGCCCGATCGGCAGCATGTCAACGTAGCGAAACTCCGGCATGGGGACCTCCTAGGAACCGTCCGTGCCAGTTTCTCAGACGGGTCACCGCGAGGACGGTGGGGGTCGCGGTTTGGCTCCTCGCCTCCCCATGGGCGGAGTAGCGTCGTGTCATGGGCATGTTCAGGATCGAGGGGAAGCGCGCCTTGGTCACGGGCGCGAGCAGGGGCATCGGGTTCGCCACGGCGAAGGCGCTGCGTGAGATGGGGGCCGAGGTCACCATCGCGGCGCGCAACGCGGCCGAGTTGAAGGCTGCCGCGGTGCGGATCGGAGCCTCGTGGGTGCCGGCGGACGTGAGCCACGTGGATGACGTGTTCCGCCTCGTCGACCGGGCCGGCGACGTGGACATCCTGGTCAGCAACGCGGGCGGCCCGCCGCCTGGGCTGCCCAGCGCGGTCACCGAGGACGCCTGGGGCGCCGGGTTCGAGACCACGTTCATGTCGACGGTGCGGCTGGTCGACGGCGTGCTGGCGGGCATGCGGTCGCGGGGCTGGGGACGGATCGTCGCGATCACGAGCCTCACGGTGCGCCGCCCGGCGCTCACGCTCCCGGTGAGCAACGCGATGCGCGCGGCCGTGACCAATCATCTGCGGACGCTGGCAATGGAGGTCGCGGCGGACGGGGTGACCTGCAACACGGTCGCGCCGGGCTACACCGCGACCGAACGACTGAAGCGGCTCCACACGGACGCGGCAGACGCGCAGCGGCTGATGGCGACGATCCCCGCGAGGCGGTTCGGGGAGCCGGAGGAGGTCGCGGCAGCGGTCGCGTTCCTCGCGACGAACGAGGCGGCCTACATCACCGGCCAGGAGATTCTCGTCGACGGCGGCTTCACCATCTGAGCCGCAGGCTCGGGCGTTAGGCTGGGGGCGTGGCAGAGGAACTGAGCGAACGCCAGAAGGCGGCCAAGATCCGGCACGAGCTCACCGAGGGGCATGCCCGGGCAGAGGCCGCACGGGCGAAGGTGCTCATCGACGAGTTCATCATTGCTGCGCGGGCCCAGGGGCTCGAGCCGCGGCCGCTGCAGGCGAAGACGCTCAGCGGGCACGTGGTGAAGACCGACAAGGTGGGCTGGTACCTGCGCACCAACCACTCCGTCGGCATCGACACCGAGGGCAACTACTACTCGCTCACCGTCCCCGGGGGATGGATGGAGCGGCTGCGCGGGGTGAAGCTGGAGCCCACGCTGGCGCCGCTGGTGATCGGGCGCGGAGGCCGCGACGGCGAGACCGGCGACCTGAAGGAGTTCCTCGCCTGGGCGCTCGAGGGCCGCATTCCGCAGGACTGATCCTCCCGACGGCCGGGTGAGCCGCGCCATTCCCGCTGGTTGAGCCGCGCCGAGCCGCCTGCGGCTCAGCGCGTGTCGAAACCAACGGGCACACGGTGCCGGGACGGCGGCCCTGGCCAGGGTCTGCTTCAGGCGGGTCGTTCTGGGTGCCCCTCGGGCTGGGCATCCCTGCGCCCAGCCGCCCTCCCGTCTCCCACCCTCCTGCGCGCGTCGCGTCTCCTGGCTCTCCCTGACTGCTGCGCCGCCCTCGGCCGTGCCTCGATTCCCCCGTCCCCCACCCTCGCGCGGATCCCACATCCGCTTCGTCGAGCGGTGGCTTCCTGGCCCGCTCACATGGCATCATGGGCGGGACGTATTCCCGCACGAGGAGTGACTCCAGTGACAGATCTGATCGGCACCGCGCCCCTGCGCTGACGCCGTCGAGCTGTCCGCTCCGGCCTCAGCGCACTGCTGAGCAGCCGGAGTTCTTTTGTTCCGGTCTCAGCGCCCCCCCGGCTGATCGATCGGAGTACCCCTTGTTTTCTGTCACGTTCAACCACGTTCACCTCGCCTGGCCCGACGGCTCCTCTTGCCTCGACGACGTCACCGTCGCCTTTCCGCCGGGGGTCACCGGCGTCGTCGGCGACAACGGCTCGGGCAAATCCACCCTCCTCAAGCTGATCACCGGCGAGCTGCGCCCGACGGCGGGCTCGGTCACGGCCGAGGGGATGGTCGGCGTGCTGCCGCAGAATCTGATCCTGCGCACCGGCGACACGGTCGCCGACCTCCTGGGCATCCGTCGCCAAGTAGCGGCGCTGCGCGCCATCGTCGCCGGCGACCCCGATCCGGTCCACTACGACGCCGTCGGCGACGACTGGGACATCGAGTCGCGCGCCGCGGAGGAGCTGGGCGCAGTCGGCCTGGACCTGGGCCTGGACCGCCCCGTCGGCACCCTGTCAGGGGGTGAGGCGATGCTGGTGGCTCTGGTGGGGCTGAGCGTGCGCCGCTTCGACGTGGTGCTGCTCGACGAGCCCACCAACAACCTCGACCGCGACACCCGTGCCCGGGTGTACGCCCTCGTCGAGTGCTGGCGAGGGACCCTCCTGGTGGTCAGCCACGACGTCGAGCTGCTGCGCCGCGTCGGGTCGATCGTCGAGGTCCGCGACGGCGGCGCAAAGCTGTTCGGCGGCAACTGGGACGTGTACCGCGAGGCGGTGGGCATCGCGCAGGAGGCCGCCGCGCGTGCCCTCCGGGCGGCCGAGCAGCAGCTGCGCGTTGAGCGTCGGCAGAAGGTCGAGGCGGAGAAGCGCCTTGCCAGGCGGGAAAACGCCGGTAAGCCGGCGGCCGCGCGGGGGGTGAGCAAGGCCGCCCGTGACTTCTACGCCAACCGCTCCGAGAAGGCCGTCGCGAAGGCGCGAGGAGAGTTCGACGACAAGATCGCCGCAGCCCGCTCCGCCGTCGACGACGCCGAGTCGCGGCTCCGCGACGACGAGCGGGTGCGGATCGACCTCCCCGACCCGGGTGTGGGCAGCGGCCGACGACTGGCCGAGATCGTCGACGCGGCAGGCGCGGTCCACGTCATCCAGGGGCCGGAGCGGGTCGCGCTGGTGGGCCCCAACGGCGTCGGGAAGACGGTCCTGATCGAGTCGATGGTGGGGGGCCTGATCCCGACGAGGGATTCGACGCGGTCTGCGCCGGTGAGTGGCTCTGCCCGGCCCGATCAACGGGAGGTACGTGGTTCGATCTGCGCCCGCGTCGGGTACCTCCCGCAACGCCTCGACCACCTCGACGACCGGCGCGCCGTCCTTGACTGCGTCCGCGATGCCGCCCCCACCGTCGACCCGGCCACCATCCGGAACCGGCTGGCCCGGTTCGGGCTCCGCCGCGACACCGTGCTTCGCCCGCTCGGCACCCTCTCCGGCGGCGAGCGCTTCCGGGCCGCGCTGGCCGCGCTTCTCCTTGCCGACCCGCCGGCCCAACTGCTCATCCTCGACGAGCCCACCAACAACCTGGACCTCGCCACAGCCGAGGTCCTCGTCGACGTCTTGACTCAGTATCGCGGCGGGTTGCTGGTGGTCTCGCACGACGACGACTTCCTCGCCCGCCTCGCCGTCGACAGGCGGTTGGAGCTGCATCCAGACGGCTCCATCGCGGTGGCGCTCGAACCTGTGGACACTGAGGGCGACGGAAAACGGGGGGTCTACCATCAGTGACCATGGCCATGTTCTCGCTCACCCGTACCACCACGCCCACGTCGGACGCCGCCCGCCTGGCCGCGCTCGCGGATCCCGGGTTCGGTCGCTATTACGTGGACCACATGGCGGTCATCGACTTCCAGGCCGGTGACGGCTGGCAGGAGCCGCGGATCGTGCCCATGACGGAGTGGGCCCTGCACCCCGCGGCCGCGGTCCTGCACTACGGGCAGGAGATCTTCGAGGGCCTCAAGGCCTACCGTCGCGACGACGACTCCATCTGGCTCTTCCGGCCCGAGCGCAACGCGGCCCGCTTCATGCAGTCCGCGCAGCGGATGGGCATGGCGGTGCTGCCCGAGGAACTGTTCCTCGACTCGGTCGCCGAACTCGTCAAGCTGGAGCGTGACTGGGTGCCGGTGGGCGAGAACGAGCAGAGCCTCTACCTGCGCCCGTTCATGATCGCCTCGGAGCCGTACCTCGGCGTCCGCGAGGCCAACAGCTACCGGTTCGCCGTCATCGCCACCCCGGCGGGCCCGTACTACTCGGAGCCGGTCAAGCTCTGGATCACGCCCAACTACACGCGCGCCGCCCCCGGCGGCACCGGCACCGCGAAGTGCGGCGGCAACTACGCCGCCAGCCTCGTCGCCACGCAGGAGGCCTACGCCAACGGCTGCAGCCAGGTGCTGTGGACCGACGGCGCCGAGCACAAGTGGGTGGAGGAGTGCGGCACCATGAACGTCATGTTCGTCACCGCCGACGACGAGCTGGTCACCCCCGCCCTCGGCTCCATCCTGGCCGGCGTGACGCGCGAGTCCATCCTCGCGCTTGCCTCCGAGCACGGGCTCACCCCCGTCGAGCGCCCCATCTCGGTCGACGAGGTGCTCGACGGCGTCGAGTCCGGCCAGATCCCCGAGGTGTTCGCCTGCGGGACGGCCGCCGTCGTCACGCCGATCACCGGCTTCAACTCGCCCCAGCGCGGCGTGCAGACGGTGGCGGACGGCAGGCCGGGCCCGAAGACGCGTGCCATCCGTCAGCACCTCGTCGACATCCAGTTCGGGCGCGCCGAGGACAAGTTCGGCTGGACCCGCAAGGTCTGCTGAGGCACGCATGAGCACCCAGCCGCACGGCAAGGTGGCGCCGATCCTTGCCCTCATCGGGTCGCTGCTCCTGCTGGCGGGGATCCTCTGGGGCGTCACCGCCGGCCAGGGGCTGACCCGGGTGGTGCCCGAGACGGCCGGGGTGATCCGGGTGGACGGCGACACCGTCGTCCCCGTCACGGAGGGCGAGATCCAGGTGGTCTACGCGCCCGCCGGGGTGGTGCCCACGTGCGACGTCTACGGCCCCACAGACGCGGTGCCGAACCTGGCCCTCGAGGGCTTCTACACCTTCCCGCTCGACAACGTCACGTACGAGTCGATCGGCAAGATGGGCGGCCCCGGCGAGCTGACGGGCGACTACATCATCGTGTGCGGTGAGGGCGACGGCGTGGTGGTCGGCCCGCCGCTGGACGTGCGCAACGACGTCGGCGCCGTCCGCGCGTTCATCGGGGCGGTCATCGTGGGCGGCACGGGGGCGGTGCTCCTGGTGGCGGGCGGGGTCATGTGGTTGATGGGGCGCCGCGCGGCCGAGGGGCGGGGCCAGCCGGCCGGGCAGGAATAGTTTCGTTTTCAACTTGTTTGGGTTACCGTAGAGGTAACACAGAGTTGGGAGCAGACATGCAGTTCGGCATCTTCACCATCGGGGACGTCACCACGGACCCCACCACCGGCCGCACGCCCACCGAGCACGAGCGGATTCGGGCCACGGTCGAGCTGGCGAAGAAGGCCGAGGAGGTGGGGCTGGACGTCTTCGCCACCGGCGAGCACCACAACCCGCCGTTCGTCGCTCCCGGCAACCCGCCCGTTCTCATGGCCTACCTGGCCGCGGCCACCGAGAGGCTGATCCTCTCGACGGCCACCACGCTGATCACCACCAACGACCCGGTGCGCCTGGCCGAGGACTACGCCTACGTGCAGCACCTGTCCGGGGGCCGCGTCGACCTCATGCTGGGTCGCGGCAACACCGGGCCGGTGTACCCGTGGTTCGGCAAGGACATCCGCGACGGGATCGCGCTGGCGGTGGAGAACTACGCGCTGCTGCACCAGCTGTGGCGCGAGGAGGCGGTGATCTGGGAGGGGAAGCTCCGCACGCCGCTGCACGGCTTCACCTCCGCGCCCCGCCCGCTCGACGGCGTGCCCCCGTTCGTGTGGCACGGCTCGATCCGCTCCCCCGAGATCGCAGAGCAGGCCGCCTATTACGGCGACGGCTTCTTCCACAACAACATCTTCTGGCCGCCGAGCCACACGCGGCGCATGGTCGACCTGTACCGGCGTCGCTTCGAGCACTACGGCCACGGCCGCGCGGACCAGGCCATCGTCGGGCTCGGCGGGCAGGTGTTCATGCGGAAGAACTCGCAGGACGCCGTGCGCGAGTTCCGGCCCTACTTCGACAACGCCCCCGTCTACGGCGGCGGCCCGTCGCTCGAGGAGTTCACCCGGGAGACGCCACTGACCGTGGGGTCACCGCAGCAGGTGATCGAGCGGGTGCTCGGGTTCCGGGAGTACGCGGGCGACTACCAGCGCCAACTGTTCCTCATGGACCACGCCGGCCTGCCGCAGAAGACCGTGCTGGAGCAGCTCGACCTGCTGGGCGAGGAGGTGGTGCCGGTGCTCCGGAAGGAGTTCGCCGCGCTGAAGCCGGCTCACGTGCCGGACGCGCCCACCTATGCGTCGCTCGTGGCGGGGCGGGGTTTCGTCGACGCGCCGGAGCGGGTCGAGCCCGCCGTCGACCGCTGGACCGGCACCCGCGCCGAGGACGGCAACCGCCTCTGAGCTTCGCTCGCGCTCGGCGCGGGTGGTGGCGTGAGCAATTGGATGGGCTCGACTCGCGAATCGGCTCAGTTGATCGATCAAAGAATCCGCGAACCCATCCAATTGCTCACGCCCACCCCCACCACCCCAACCCCCACCGCACTTCGGTTGAAAGGAACGTCCATGTCCCGCATCGTCGTCATCTCCGGCGGCCTCGGCATGCCGTCGTCGACCAGAGTCCTGGCCGACGACATCCTCGCCCACCTCCGCGACGACCTGGCCGGCCGCGGTGAGGCCCTCGAGGAGACGGTGGTCGAGCTCCGGGAGCTGGCGCACCCCATCGTCGACGCCATGCTGACCGGCTTCCCGACGGGGGAGCTCGCGCGCGCCGTCGACGACGTCGCCTCGGCCGACGCGCTCGTGGTGGTCTCGCCGACCTTCTCCGCCTCCATCAGCGGGCTGGTCAAGAGCTTCTTCGACATCCTCGAGCCGGGCACCCTCGACGGGAAGCCGGTCCTCCTCGCCGCCACCGGCGGCACCGAGCGGCACTCGCTCATGCTCGAGTTCGCCATGCGCCCGTTGTTCAGCTACCTGGGCGCGGAGCCAGTCCGCACGGCCATCTTCGCCGCCACCTCGGACTTCGGAGCGGGCTCGGCCGGCCTGCGTTCGCGGGTGTCGCGGGGGGCGTCCGAGCTGGCCGACGCGGTGGCGGGCCGGCGCTCGACGTCGCGGGAGCCGGTGGGCTTCGTCGCCTTCGAGCAGCTGCTCGCCGGCTGAGGCCCGCACCGACGACGGCCCCGCGATGCAAGACATCGCGGGGCCGTCGTCGTCTGTGCGGTCCTACGGGGCGCCGTCGAGGCCGTCGAAGAGGCAGGTGGCCGGGGAGGCGTCGTCTGGGAACGGCTCGCCCGCGCCGAGGAGGTAGGCCTCGCCGGAGCCCGGGAGCTCCTGCATGATGCTGTAGAACTGCCAGAAGGGGTGCTCGATGTTCACCTGGCTACGGTGGGCGCCGAGAGCCCGGCGGCACACGTCAAGCCAGGGGCCGGTCTCGATCAGCGCGACGATCTGCGCCGGATCGGGGCCGAAGCTGTCGGCGTCGCGCTCCTCCTCGGTCCAGAGCTCCAGGCCTCGTTCTTTGGCGATCGCGTACGCCTCCACCCAGCGCTGCGTGTTGTGTGTGTTCCACAGGATCCGCCGGATCTGCCAGGGCGCGCCGAGGTCCGGGCGGTGCGACGGCGACGCGGCCAGCGCGCTCGCGTACATCAGCACGCGGTGCGCCTGGATGTGGTCCGGATGACCGTAGTTGCCGTGGGGGTCGTAGGTGACGGCCACCTGCGGACGCCGGCTGCGGATCACCTCGACGAGGTGATTGGCCGCCTCGAGCAGATCGGCGCGCCAGAAGGCGTTGTCGGGCATGTCGTCGGGGACGGCCGCGCGGCCGTCGGGCCCGGTGGTCATGCCGGAATCGTGGTAGCGGCCCGCGCCTCCGAGATAGACGTGGTCCGTGACCCCGACCTCGCTGAGGGCCTGCTCGATCTCCGAGCGCCGGTGCTGGCCCAGCTCCGCGGGGGTGAAGTGCTGCCACTCGGGCAGCATGATCTCGCCCAGCTCGCCGAGCGTGCACGTGACCAGGGTGACCTGGCCGCCCTCGTGGAGGTAGCGCGCCATCGTGGCGACGGACTGGCTGGACTCGTCGTCGGGGTGGGCGTGCACAAGGAGGAGTCGGTGGTTCACGGCCGACAGTCTACGCCGCGGCGCCAAGGTAATCCAATCTTCAACTAGGCCACCGCCGCGAGCCCCAGCAGCGGTCGGAGCTCGTCGAGCGAGGCGACGGAGTGGTCCGCGCGGTCATCGACCGGCGCCTCGGGGGACTCGAGGGTCGCCGTGGCGAGCCCCGCGGCTGCGGCGGCGTCCGCGTCGATGGGCCGGTCGCCGACGGCGAGGCAGTCCGCCGGATCCAGTCCGTGCCGCTCCAGCATCGCGACGTACATCGCCGGGTCCGGCTTGCGCGGGTAGCCGTCCGCGGTGGAGATGAGGTCGTCGGCCTCCAGACCGAGTCCGTCCAGGAGGGATTGCGCGCTGCCCCGGTCGCGGTGGGTGACGACGAGGTTGAGCCCTCCCGCCGCCCGCACGGCATGCAATAGCCGGTGCGCACCCGGCATCGCCGGCGCCGGATCACTGCGCCATCGGGCCTTCAGCGACTCCTCCGCCGCCTCGAACTCGGCCTCGGGCACGCCGAACCGGGCGGCGAGCGTCGAGACGGCGTGCCCGGTCGAGACGCGCGTCAGCCGCGACACCTCCCCGACGGCCACGTCACCCCCATGCGCGCGGACCACCTCGGCGAGAGCCGCGTCCAGCGCCGGATAGGTGTCGACGAGGGTTCCGCCCATGTCCCAGATCACATGTCGGTACATGAAAGCGAGCCTAGGCGACGGGATGACGAGGCGAGCCCGGCGGCTCGAGGGCTCCCGGGCCGAGCCTCCGGGAACTGGTCGCAATCTGGGTGGGTAGACCAACCCAGGGAGCGACCACCTCCGCCGGCCTCACCGGACTGGGTCGCCCATGAGGTCGCGGGCCCGCTCCATCAGCCGCACTGTGGCCAGCGTCGCGTCGAGGGGGCGGATGGGTGACTCGGTCAACCCGGCGCCGATGCAGCGAGCCACCTCGAGCGCCTCGTGGTAGAGCCCCACGTGCGCGACGCGGTCCTCCTCCCAGCGAAGCACCTCGCCGTCGCGGAACCGCACCTCCACCGGCCCTGGGTGATAGAACGGGCCGTCGAGGACCAGCGTCGCCTCCGAGCCCGCGATCACCGCCGTCGTGGGGGTGTCCGCCACCATCGACGCGTGCACCACCGCCTGCCGGTGCTCGTCGTCGACCAGCAGGGCCGCGAACTGCCCGAACGAACCGCTGCGGCGGTGCCGCTGCCCCGTCGCCCCCACCACGCGGGCCGACGGGAGCACCCAGCCCACGAACATGAGGGGATAGGTGCCGAGGTCGTTCATCGCGCCACCGCCCTGCGCCGGGTCCATGGCGCGGTGGTGGTCGACGAGGTACTCACCCATGTCCGCCGAAACCGACTGGATCTCGCCGAGCATCCCGCTCTCCAGGATCTGGCGCACCACGTCGTAGCGCGGCAGCGCCAGCGTCCAGACCGCCTCCATGCAGAACAGCCCCCGCGACCGCGCGAGCTCGACCAGCGCCTCCGTGTCCGCCACCCGCGGCGTCATCGGCTTCTCGACCAGCACCGGCCTGCCCGCCTCCAGCGCCAGCGTGGCGTGCGCCAGATGGTCGAGGTGGCCCGTCGCCACGTAGACCACGTCGACATCGGCGTCCACGAGTTCCTCGTAGGAGCCGAAGGCCTGCTCGATGCCGAACTCGCCGGCGAACTCGCGGGACCGCTCACCGCTGCGCGACCCCACCGCGACCACGCGCTGGCCGGTCCGGGCCAGCACGGTGGCGACGAACTGGTGCGCGATCCAGCCGGTGCCGAGGATGCCCCAGCGCAGGCTGGGCACGTCGCCGACTGGTCGCGGCTCCGGGAGCGCCCTCACCGGTCCACTTCGACGAAGAGCCCGCCGCCGTGCATCGACTCCACGACCGCCTCGCCGACCAGGGTGGCCCGCTCCGCGTCCTCCAGGGTGGCCAGAGTCGACGGCCTGCCCTCCCGCACCGAGTCCACCCACTCCTGGAGTTCGAGACGGTAGGCGTCGGCGAACCGGGGCCGCCAGTCCGCCGCGATCGGCGACGAGGTGGCCAGGTCTGCGTTGACCAGCAGCTTCGCCGGCTCGGTGACCGTCAGCACGCCGGTCTCGCACACGGCGTCGCAGCGGATGTCGTAGCCGTAGCGGGCGTTGAGGAACACCTCGACGGTGCTCAGCGAGCCGTCGGCGGTGCGCACCAGGATGAGGAACGGGTCCGCCAGGTCCGTGGCCGTAGAGCTGGGGTGCCCTGCGTGCCAGCTGACCTCGGTCACGGGTGCGTCGAGCAGCCAGGGGATCAGGTCGAGGTCGTGGATGGCGGAGTTGAAGATCACGGACTCGTTGGTGGCGCCCGGGCCGGAGCTCACTCCGCGGCCCACCGAGTGGATCATCAGCGGACGCCCGTGCTTCCGGGAGCCGATGGCGGCCTTCATGGCCACGTAGCCCGGGTCGAAGCGGCGCATGAAGCCGACGGCGGCCCGCGGCGTCCCGCCGGCGACGGCGGAGCGGTGGGCGGCGACCACCTCGGCGCACGTGGCTGAGTCGTAGGCGAGCGGCTTCTCGACCAGGACGTGCTTGCCCGCCTCCAGGCAGGCCTTCACCTGATCGGCGTGCAGGAAGTCGGGCGAGGCGATGACGACAGCCTGCACGTCGTCGGCGGTGATCAGCTGATCCGGGTCTGAGAGGACACGCGCGCCGGGGATGCCGGCGATGGCCGCGTCGGCGCGACCTTTGTCCGGATCAGCGATGGCGACGACGTCGGCGCCTGCGATGAAACGATGGATGTTCTGAGCATGATCGGCGCCCATGATGCCCGCGCCGATGACCCCGATGGAGAGACTCATTTGTCCTGACCTTTCTTGGGTGAACTCAGCCTACGCGATGCGGCGGTGTCGCGGAAGGGGCGGAGCGTCCGCCGCCGGCACGGGTCCACGGCGGATGCGGAGCAGGAGGCGGATAGCCTGTCGACCGTGCACGAGATCGACCCCACCCGCGTCCGCGCCCTGAGGCGCACCGTCCTCATCGTCGCCCTGCTGAACCTGGGCTACTTCTTCGTGGAGAACGCGGTAGCCCTGGCGATCGGCTCGGTGTCGCTGTTCGCGGACTCTGTGGACTTCCTGGAGGACACCGCGGTCAACCTGTTGATCTTCGTGGCGCTCGGCTGGCCGTTGGCCCACCGCTCCGTCGCGGGCAAGGTGATGGCGGTCATCATCCTGGTCCCCGCCGTGGCCGCGCTCCGGCAGGCGATCGCCAAGTTCCAGAACCCGGAGGCGCCGGACCCGCTGTCGCTGATCCTCACCGCCGGCGGCGCCGTCGTGATCAACACGATCTGCGCGGTGCTCCTGCTGCGGCAGCGTGACCACGGGGGCTCCATGACGCGCGCCGCGTGGCTGGCCGCCCGCAACGACGTGATCATCAACCTCGGCATCATCGCGATGGGCGTCCTGACGCTCACGCTGGTGCCCAACGGCTGGCCCGACCTGATCCTCGGCCTCGGCATCGTGGCCCTCAACGTCCGCGCGGCCAAGGAGGTCTGGGAGGTGGCCGAGGAGGAGAACCTGGCGGCCAAGGCGCTGGCGGGCGAGGTGGACGACGACTGACCCGTCGTCAGGCGGGCACCGCCGGCGGCGAGCCCGGTGCGGGCGAGGCGGCGCGGCGCCCGCTCGGGTCGACGGGCACGATCCTGAAGCCCTCCCCCTCCGCGACCACCACGACATCGGCGCCGGGGTAGGCCGAGAGCGCGGCGGCCAGCGCCTCCACGTCCCAGTCCGTGACGGGAGCATCCAACCGCCCCCACGCCTCGACCCTGGCACCCGTGGCCCGGGTCAGGTCGCGATCCAGTTCCGGTGCGACGCCGCCGATCAGCAGCACCGTCCGCGGGCCTGTGACCCGCGTGGTGGCCCCGGTGGCGCGGTCCATCCGGAACACCGAGCCGTGATACGCCGACACCGCGGCGGCGCCGACGAGGGTGCCCAGCCCGTAGCGCATCGAGCGCAGGGTGACGCCGCTGACCGAGCCGGACACCACGTCCTGCAGCAGGATCACGGCCACCGCGATGAGTGCCACCACCGCCGCGACACCCGCGAGCCCGAACAGCACCACCAGGTAGACGCGACGGGTGGGGGAGCCGAGCTCGGCGTCGCCCGTCGCGGCGGCGCGCCGGATGCGGCTCCAGAAGATCCACCACACCGGCACGCCCACAACCAGCAGCGTGACCGCGGACCAGAGCGTGTTCATCACCGTCATGCCCACGTCGATGCCGGGGGTGACGGCCTCGATCAGGGCGACGATGACCGTGCCCACGCCGACGGCGGCCGCCGCCAGCCCGATGCCCGCCACCAGGTACTCGTAGACGCGTCGTGGCTCCGTGCGCTCCTCGCCCTCGCCGAGGACGGTGCGGTGGTACCACCACACCAGGGCGCCCACCAGCGCGGCGGCGATCTCCACCGAGGCGGAGTCGAAATGGTTGGTGAGGGACGACCCCTGCCTGTCTCCGAGGAACCAGACGAGCACGCTCCACAGCAGCCGGCTGCCGGCGACGAGCGCCATGATCAGCCCGCCGCCCACGCCCAGCGGCAGCACCACCGCCAGCCACAGGGGCCGTCGCGGCAGCGCGATGGCGGCCGTGGCCCAGTAGCGGACCCACACCAGGGCCCCGCCCAGCAGCAGCCCTCCGCCCTCGCCGAGCATCCGGAGCGGGTTGCCGATCGTGTCGGGCCTCATCAGCAGGTCGAGCGCGGCGCCGAGGGTGAGCACCAGCCCGGTGACACCCAGCACCAGGCCGATCACCGATCCGAGCAGCAGATGCGGGGTGTTGCGCTCCCTGTCGAGGGTCCGCGCGGCCAGCCACCAGTGGAACGCCCACACGCCGCCGAACGCCACCAGCCTCGCCAGCGCCTCGCGCTCGAGGTCGCCCTCGCCCAGCGCCACGGAGCCGATCTCCGGCAGCGCCGAGGCTGCGACGGCGGCGCCCACCAGCGCGGCCACCGTCACGTAGAGCGCGTAGAGGGCGGACTCCCGCTCCTCGACGTCAGCGCGATGCGTGCGCCTGGTCCACCAGGCGATCAGCCCAGCCAAGGGCCCGCCCACGAACACGAACGCCAGGCCGCGCGCCAGCTCGGCGTCGGGGTCCTGCCATTCCGGGATCTCAGCCCCGAGCAGCATCCCCAGCAGGTCCGCGACCCCGATGGCCACGACGATGACCAGGGCCAGCAGCACCGCGTACTGGAAGAAGCGGCGTACGCCATGGGCGTCGACGCCGCGTCCTCCACGTCGGGCCGCGGAGACGATCAGCACGATCACCAGGACCGGGACCGCTAGCGACAACAGCACGCCGAACACCCCGAGCATCGCAGGACCTCACTTACACGCATAGACGGGCCACGGATTGCCGGTGGCGAGCCAGCCGTCGCCGTCGGCCTTGAGCTCGATCACCTCGCGGTGATCGTAGGAGTCGAGCAGCCCGCCGCTGGACTCGGTGACGTTGAGCACCACGGTGGCCCTGTCGCCGTCGACGGTGGTGTCCACCACGGCGATGCTCAGCCGCGTTGGCCGGTAGATCTCGGGCAATGGGGCCGAGCAGCCGAGGGCGGGGTCCAGGTAGGACACGGCCTCCTCGTCGTCGCCGTCGATGACGGCCAGGGCCAGGAGTTGTGCGGTTCCCTCGGGCGTGGTGGGGTCGAGGGCGGGTTGCTCCCGCGTGGCCGCCAGGATGCCCGCGACGATCGCGAGCAGCACCACCAGCCCTGCCACTACGGCAAGGACCAGGTTCGGGCGCGTCTTCATGATCCACACGATCCTCCTGTCGGGGGCACTTGGGAAGTGATCTCGCAAGCGCGTTGCCGTGCGTGTCGGGGTGGCGTGTCAGAATCGACGCCATGACACGCGTGATAGCGCTGGACCGGCGCTCCTGGTCCAAGGCCACCTGGCCTCTGGGCACCCATCCCCACGCTGAGGGAGTCACCTTCGCGATCTACGCCCCGGCTGCTACGCGAGTCCAGCTGGAGATCTACCCCGAAGCGATGGGAGCCCCGGCCGAGCGCACCTATCAACTCGTCAAGGGCCGCGACGGCGTCTGGAGGGCCTGGCTGCAGGGCCTGCAGTTCGGGGCCCTCATCGGTTTCCGCGCCTGGGGGCGCAACTGGCGCTACGTGAAGGGCTGGAAGCCGGGCTCGGACCTGGGATTCGTCTCCGACCTGGACAAGGACGGCAACCGGTTCAACCCCAACAAGGTGCTCTTCGATCCCTACGCCCGCGAGGTCACCCACAACGTCTTCACCGACCAGCTGCATGATTACGGCGTCAACGACGGCGTGTTCGGCACCGGCGGGGACCTGGTCGACGGCGTCCCCCGTCGCAACATCGACACCGGGCCCTACGCGCCGAAGGGCGTGCTCATCGCCGACTACACGCCGGTCACGCCCAAGCCGCGGATCCCGGGTGAGAAGAACGTCATCTACGAGGTGCAGGTCGAGCAGCTGACCGGCCACCCGTCGGTGGCGCGGCTGTCCGAGCTGCTCAGCCGCGAGCCCGGCTTCGAGGGCGTCGTCGACATCCCGCCGGAGTTCCAGGGCACCTACAAGGGCGCCGGGATGATGGCGCCGTACCTCAAGGCGTTGGGCGTGACCACCGTCGAGCTGCTGCCGGTGCACGAGACGAACGCGTCGGAGTCGGCGCGGCACGGCGCCGTCAACGCCTGGGGGTACATGACCCTGTCGTTCTTCGCGCCCAACCGGCAGTACGCGGCGGACAAGAGTTGGTGCGGGCCCACCCGCGAGTTCAAGGAGATGGTCTCCGCGTTCCACGACGCGGGCCTCGAGGTGTACCTCGATGTGGTCTACAACCACACCGCCGAGGGCGGCAACTGGAACGGTGACGTCAACGCCACCGGCTTCACCAGCCTGGGCGGGTTCGCCTGCGCCGAGTACTACCAGATGACGCCAGACAAGATCCTGGTCGACGGCGCCACGGGCACGTCGAACCAGATGAACTACTCCTCCGAGGCGGCCAGGAAGCTGGTGCTGGACTCGCTGGAGTACTGGACGCAGGACATGCAGGTGGACGGCTTCCGGTTCGACCTGGCCACCGTGCTCGGCCGCCTGCCCGGTGAGGCCGCCGCCGACGACTGGGCCAGGCAGAAGCGGTTCTTCTCGGACCACCCGTTGCTGGTGGACATCGCGGCCATGGCGAAGGCCGAGCACATCGACGTCATCGCCGAGGCGTGGGACCTCTGGGGCTACGAGGTGGGCAACTTCCCCCGCGGCTGGGGCGAGTGGAACGGCCGCTACCGCGACGCTGTGCGCCGCTTCACCAAGGGTGACGCCAACATGGTGGCGTTCACGGACATGTTCAACGGCGACTACCACCACTTCCACGACAGCGGCGGCGCGCAGAAGACCATCAACTTCATCACCGCCCACGACGGCTTCAACATGGCGGACCTGGTGTCCTACCAGGAGAAGCAGAACCACCAGCCGCCGCCGTTCGGTCCCTCCGACGGCGGGTCGGACGACAACCTGTCGTGGGATTCGGGGGGCTCCCAGGCGCTGCGCCGCCAGCGGTTGCGCAACCTCTGGACCATCCTGTTCTTCTCCCGTGGGGTGCCGATGATCGTGGCCGGCGACGAGTTCGGCCGCACCCAGAACGGCAACAACAACCCGTGGGCGCTGGACTCGGTGGCGATGCGCAACAACTACGCCATGATCCCCACCAACGCCCCGCAGCGGGTGCCGGTGGCCGACGGCGTCGACGAGCCGTACCACGACAATCTTGGGCAGTACGAGACGCCCCCGCACGTCAACGGGCAGTTCCGCTTCGCCACCTTCCTCGCCAACCTCCGCCAGCGGCACGAGGCGCTCCAGCAGAGGCGCTGGGGGGACATGGTGGCAGACGACAAGGACGTGTCCTACCTCTTCCACACCCCGTCGGGCGAGGGGTTCCCCATGGAGGGGGACCGGGCGGTCTCCATCCAGATCGACTCCCCGGGGGACGACTTCTGGGTGATGATCAACATGGCCGACCACGAGATCGAGTTCAAGGTCCCGCCGCCCCTGGAGGGCTACGTGTGGCGGCGGCTCATCGACACGTCGACCTTCGCGGAGCCTGCCTGCAACTACTGGAACGAGGGTGAGGGCTTGATCGTGTCCGAGACCGCGACCGTTGCGGCCTGGTCGGTCATCGTGTGGCAGGAGCAGCCGAAGCCCGACGGTTCGCGGGTCATCCCCGTGTGGAAGGACTGAATATGAGCGAGCAGAACGCCGCCCATGCGAAGCGCGCCGCCGTTGTGTTCAACCCCACGAAGGTGGACCGCGCCGAGCTCGCGAAGGCGGTTGCCGACGCCGAGCGGGCCTCCGGGTGGGGATTCTCGCTCTGGCTGGAGACCTCCGCCGAGGACCCCGGGGCGGGCATGGCGCGGCAGGCGGTCGAGGAGGGCTGCGCCCTCGTGCTGGCCGTGGGCGGCGACGGCACCATCCGCGCCGTCGCCGAGGGGCTGAGGGGGAGCGAGGTGCCGTTGGGCCTCTGTCCGCGTGGCACCGGGAACCTGCTGGCCAGGAACCTGCGCCTTCCGTTGGGCAATCTCCATGGCGCGGTGGCCGCGGCGTTCCAGGGGGTCTCGCGCCCCGTGGACCTCGGGGTGGTCGACTGGGTGCGGCCCGGGGGCGGGCACGAGGAGCGGGTCTTCGTCGTCATGGCGGGCATGGGGCTCGACGCGCAGATCATGTCCAGCACCGACGAGGACCTGAAGAAGCGGGTGGGCATGCTGGCCTACGTGAAGGTGGGCGTGGAGAAGCTGCGCCGCAATCACCGGATGCGGCTGCAGTTCCGCCTCGACGACCAACCCCCGCAGCGCGCCAGGGTGCACACGGTGCTGGTGGGCAACTGCGGGTCCATCGGCGGAAACGTGATGCTGATGCCCCATGCCGCCGTCGATGACGGGGTGCTCGACGTGCTGGCGATGGAGCCACAGGGCCTGTTCGGCTGGGTGCGCGTGGCCTGGGGTGTGGTCGTGGACAACGGCATCCTGCGAGGGCGCCGGAACCGCGAGGGCGGCCAGGGCGAGCTGAGGTACCAGCGGTGCCGCAGCATCGAGGTGTGGCTCCGGGAGCCGGAGTCGATCCAGCTCGACGGTGACTACTTCGGCAAGGTGGTGTCGCTGTCGGTGCACGTCGAGCCCCAGGCGCTCCGGGTGATGATGCCGCCCGGGTGGGAGCCCGCCGCGGCCTGACCCGCCGTCGGCCCGGCGCCCGCACCGGCGTCGCCGCCGCACTCCAACGGGGCCCGAGCGCTGATTGTCACGCTCAAGCTCGCCCTCGACTCTGAGCTCGACAGGTAGCCAACCCCCATAATGGGCGGCATGGAACTGCTCCCCATGACGTTCGCCTCCGGGTGGGCCTCCGGCATCAACGCCTATGCGACGGTGTTCATCCTCGGCCTGCTCGGGCGCTACGCGGGCACCGGCGGCGTCCCAGAGGGTTTCATGCGCACCGACGTGCTGATCATCATGGGAGTCCTCGCGCTGCTGGAGCTGATCGCGGACAAGATCCCCGTCGTCGACTCCATCTGGGACGTTCCCTCGACGGTGATCCGTCCCGTCGCCGGCGCCGTCATCGGGGCGCTCATCGCGGGCGCCCAAGGCGACCTGCTGACCATCTCCCTGGCCGCCGTCGGTGGCGTGACGGCGCTGCTCAGCCATCTCTCCAAGGCCGGCATCCGGCTGGCGATCAACACGTCCCCGGAGCCGGCGTCCAACGTCGCGGCGTCGGTGGCGGGCGACGTCGGGGTGGTCAGCGTCACCACGCTTGCGGTGCTCCTCCCGGTTGTCGCGGCCGGCATCGCCCTCGTCCTGCTCATCATCATGATGTGGCTGGCCTGGGTGTTGATGTCGCGGATCAAGCGCGGCTGGGAGTGGCTCAAGGCCCGCTGGGGCAACGGCGACGCCGGTTAGCGTCGCCGCGAGACGAACCAGGCGCCCAGCCCGCTGGCCACGAGCGTGAGGGTGATGATCCCGGCGAGCCGCGGATCGGCCAGGCCGGCGCCCCCACCGGACGGCCCGTCGGCGGGGGAGGGTGCCACGGCTGCGGGCTCACCCAGGTGCGCCGACAGCTCGGCCGCGACACCGTCGTCGGCCGGAGCGGACCCGTCGCACAGGGTGGACCGCCAGGCGGCGCCGTCGGGCTGGGCGAACAGGATGATCTCCATCCCCTCCTCGATGCCCTCCCAGCCGCAGCTGGCGCCGTCGACGGCGGTGAGGACCTGGATGGTCGCCGGCGGATCGCCCTTCCACACCTCCGCCAACGCGACGGTGTAGGTGGCGTCCTCGAGGCTGGACGTGGGCCGCGCCGGCCGCTCCACCGCCACGACGGTGCCCCGGGCGACGACGCCGGCCATGTCGGCCTGTTCCGCCGGCGTGAGCGCCACGCAGCTGCAGGCCGCAGCATGGGGCGCCTGCTGCCAGCTGACGACGAGGGTCGCGGCGAGGAGCGCGACAGCTACCAGGACTGCTCTGACCTTCATCACACCAGGGTGACACTGAGATGACGCGTCGTCACCTCCTTGAGCGTGAGGCGAGCCGCCTGCGGTTCGGTTCCGCGCCTGCGCCAAGTCGCGTCGTTTGCCCTCGACGGCAGACGGCAGGCATCGGAACCCAGGCGCCGGAGTGGTCACTCAGGGCAGGCGTCGGCATGCACGCAGGCGTGAGGCGACGGCCGGAACCCGGCCGCGACGCCCGCGACGCGTGCAAGACTGACGCCCATGGAGTTCACCTCGCTCTACCGGCACGGGTTCGCGCGGGTCGCGGCCTGCACGCTCCCGGTCACCCTGGCCGACCCGTCGGCCAACGCGCACGCGATCGCGATGGAGGCGAGGGCCTGTCACGACGACGGGGTGGCGGTCGCGGTGTTCCCAGAGCTGTCGCTTTCGGGCTACGCCATCGACGACCTCCTGCTGCAGGACGTGCTGCTCGACGCCGTCGACCGCGCCGTCGTCGATCTGGCCGACGCGACGGCGGACCTGCTGCCGCTGATCGTGGTGGGGGCGCCCCTGCGCGCCGGCAACCGGCTCTACAACTGCGCCGTGGTGATCCACCGCGGGCACGTGCTCGGCGTGGTGCCCAAGGCCTACCTGCCCAACTACCGCGAGTTCTACGAGAAGCGGTGGTTCGCCGACGGCGCGGACCTGGACGTCGGCACCCTCCACCGGCCCGGCTGGCCCGCCGAGTTCGGCGAGGTGCCCTTCGGTACCGACCTGCTGTTCGACGCCCGCGACGTGCCCGGCCTCACGGTGCACGTCGAGGTGTGTGAGGACATGTGGGTGCCGGTGCCGCCGTCGTCGCTGGCCGCGATGGCCGGCGCGACGGTGCAGCTCAACCTCTCCGCGTCCCCCATCACGGTGGGCCGCGCGGAGGACCGGCACCTGATGGCCCGCTCGGCCAGCGCCCGCAACAACTCCGCCTACGTCTACGCGGCGGCCAGCTTCGGCGAGTCCACCACGGACCTGTCCTGGGACGGCATGACGATGGTCTACGAGATGGGTGACCTCCTCGGCCAGACCGAGCGCTTCCCGCACGCGGCGCAGCGCACCGTCGTCGACGTGGACCTGGACCGCCTTCGCCAGGAGCGGATCCGGCAGGGCTCGTTCGAGGACAACCGGCGCGCCGTCGGGGTGGGGGAGTTCCGCAGCATCGAGTTCGCGGTCCGGCCACCGACGGGGGATCTGGGGCTGCGTCGCCCGCACGACCGCTTCCCGTTCGTGCCCGACGACCCTGCCCGCCTGCACCACGACTGCTACGAGGCCTACAACATCCAGGTCTCCGGGCTCGAGCGGCGCATGAAGGCCATCGGCGGCGGTGACGCGTCGAAGGCCCCGAAGATCGTGATCGGCGTCAGCGGGGGCCTGGACTCCACGCACGCGTTGATCGTCGCGGCGAAGGCGTGCGACAGGCTGTCGCTCCCGCGCACCCACATCCTGGCGTTCACGCTGCCAGGATTCGCCACGTCGTCGCACACGAAGAACAACGCCACCCTGCTGGCAGAGGCGCTGGGCGTCACGTTCGAGACCGTGGACATCACGGCCATGGCCACCCAGCTGCTCAAGGATCTCGGCCATCCGGCCGGCGACGGGCAGCCGGTCTACGACGTCACGTTCGAGAACGTCCAGGCCGGCATCCGCACCGACTTCCTGTTCCGCGCCGCCAATCAGCGCGGCGGGATCGTCCTGGGCACGGGAGACCTCTCCGAGCTGGCGCTCGGCTGGTGCACCTACGGGGTGGGGGACCAGATGAGCCACTACGCCGTCAACACCGGGGTGCCGAAGACGCTCATGCAGCACCTCATCCGGTGGGTGATCTCCACCGGGCAGTTCGAGGAGACGGGCGTCAACGAGACGCTCGCCTCCATCCTCAACACCGAGATCTCACCCGAGCTGATCCCGGTGGGGGAGGGGCAGAAGCCGCAGTCGACGGAGGACTCCATCGGCCCCTACGCGCTGCACGACTTCACCCTCTTCGGCCTGCTGCGCCGCGGCTACCGACCCAGCAAGATCGCGTTCATGGCGCACCACGCCTGGCGTGATGTCGAGGCCGGTCATTGGCCCTCCGGGTACCCGGAGGCGGACCGCACGGCCTACGACCTGCCCACCATCAAGAAATGGCTGGCGGTGTTCCTGCGCCGGTTCTTCGGCAACCAGTTCAAGCGCTCCGCCATCCCCAACGGGCCGAAGGTGCTCTCCGGCGGAGCGTTGTCGCCGCGCGGGGACTGGCGGATGCCCTCAGATGTGTCGGCGACGGCGTGGCTGGCGGAGCTGCGCGACAACGTCCCGGACTGACCAAGGAGGATCGATGACCGACCTGACCATCCTGCACAACCCCCGCTGCTCGACGTCGCGGGCCGGGCTGGAGGCCGCCCAGGCGTCGGGGCTGAGCCTGGAGGTGCGCAACTACCTCAAGGATCCCCTCGACGAGGAGGCCTGGCTCGAGCTGCTGGAGATCCTCGACGCGGACCCGACGGAGCTGGTGCGTCGCGACAAGGCCTTCGACGAGCTGGGCCTGAGCGACGACGACGTCGCCAGCGCCGATCAGGTGGCGCGCCTGCTGGCGTCACACCCCGCGCTCGCGCAGCGGCCGGTCCTGATCCGCACCGACGGCACCCGCCGGCGGGCGATCATCGGCCGCCCGAAGTCCGCCGTCGCCCCGTTCCTGGCCTGACCGCCCGCAGGAATCTACCTATGCGGCGGCATCTGCGCATATACGCAGATGCCGCCGCATAGGTAGATTCCTGCAGGCGCGGCCCCTCAGCCGGCGTCGAGCACCGCCGCGACATCGGTCCATTCGCGCCCGAAGGCCTCGGCCACCGGCCGCGACGTCAACGCGCCCCCGTGCGTGGACAACCCGCGGGCCAGCGCTTCGTCGCGACGCATCGCCTCCCTCCACCCGCGGTCCGCGATCGCCTCGACGTAGGCCAGCGTCGCGTTGGTGAGCGCCCAAGTCGACGTGTTCGGCACCACGCCCGGGATGTTGGCCACGCAGTAGAACGTGGAGCCCTCCACCTGGAAGGTGGGGTTGTCGTGCGTGGTGGGGCGGGAGCTCTCGAAGCAGCCGCCCTGGTCGATCGACACGTCCACCAGCACGGAGCCGGGCTTCATCGAGGCCACCATGTCGTCGGTGACCAGCTTCGGCGCCCGCGCCCCGGGCACCAGCACCGTCCCGATCACCAGGTCGGCACCCAGCACCTGCTCGCGCACCGCCAGGGTCGACGACGCGATCTGGTGCACGCGGTTGTCCCAGCGCCAGAAGCTCATCCGCAGCTTCTGCAGGTCGGTGTCGAGCAGGGTGACGTCGGCCCCCATGCCCAGGGCGATGTTGGCCGCGTTCTGCCCCGCGACGCCCGCGCCCAGCACCACGACCTTCGCGTTCGCCACACCCCCGATGCCGCCGAGCAACACACCGCGACCCCCCTGGTTCTTCAGCAGCGCGTGCGCGCCAACCTGCGGGGCGAGGCAGCCGGCCACCTCGCTCATGGGGTAGAGCAGCGGCAGAAGGCCCGACGAGAGCTGCACCGTCTCGTAGGCGATCGACGTGGTGCCTGCGGCGAGCAGCGCGTCGACGAGGTGCTCGTCGGCGGCGAGGTGCAGGTAGGTGAACAGGATCAGGTCGTCGCGGAGCCGGTGGTACTCCTCCGCGATGGGCTCCTTCACCTTGAGCACCAGCTCGGCGTCGCCCCACGCGGCGTCGGCGTCCCGGACGATCTCGGCGCCCACCGCCCGGTAGTCGTCGTCGCTGAACGACGACCCCAGCCCCGCGTCGTGTTCCACGAGGACCCGATGCCCGCGCTGCGTGAGCTCGTGCACCCCGACGGGGGTGATCGCCACCCGGAACTCGCTGTTCTTCGTCTCGCGGGGAACGCCGATACGCATGGGGGTGGCTCCTTCGCCGATGTGGGGGGCCGCCTCGTCGCGGCCGACGATTCAGGCTATCGCGCACGTGTGTTCAGCGGTTGTGGTCGGAGGTCTGCGGCTGATGTTCCTCCAGGCTGGGGTTCGGGCGGCCTAGGTCTGGAGGAACAGCTACCGCAGCTCCGCCGGCAGCCCCAAGCCCAGCGCAGGCGGAGCCGGGTGCGTGGGTGCCCTTCGGTGGAGCCGTGGTCGCGGCGCTTCGAGACTTTGAGAGCGCTCCACAAGGGCTATTGCGGTGGAGAACCTCTCGGGTTACTATGAGTCGTCGAAACGCTTCGCCAACGGAGGCAGTGTGAATATGAACCAGGAACAAGCGCCCACACCGGGTGACCATCCAGGCACCGACGCGCTCGCGCCGGCCTCGCGGCCAGAGGTCAGGCGGGCATGACGGTCGCGGCGCCGGTGCAGCCACCGAAGCCGGAGGTGGTGGCCTCCGCCAAGCGGAAGCTCCGTCGCAACGACGCCCCACCGTCCACCTCGTCGCGGCGGAAGCCGTCGAAGGCGATGTTCCTCAGCATCCTGCCCTTCCTCATCCTCGTCTTCCTGTTCTCCTACTTCCCGCTCTACGGATGGATCTACTCGCTCTACGACTACCGTCCGGCGCTCGGCCTGTCCGGCAGCGAGTTCGTCGGGCTCCAGTGGTTCCAGCTCCTCGTCGGATCTCCCACTCAGCTGGCCCAGATCGGCCAGGTGATGGCCAACACGCTGGGCATGAGCTTCCTCGGCATCGCGTCCTCGGTGCTCCCGCTCGCGTTCGCCGTCTTCCTCAACGAGATCCGCGCCCCGTGGTTCCGCAACGCCATCCAGACCCTGACCACGCTGCCCAACTTCATCTCGTGGGTGCTGGTCTACATGATCGCCTTCTCGATGTTCTCCACCACCGGCCTGGTCAACACGATCATGCTGGACTCCGGCCTCATCACGGTGCCCATGAAGTTCCTGGACACCGACCAGAACATCTGGCTCACCATGGCCGCCTGGGGGATCTGGAAGACGGTGGGCTGGGGCGCCATCATGTACCTCGCCGCCATTGCCGGCATCGATCAGGCGCTGTACGAGTCGGCCAAGGTCGACGGGGCCGGCCGGTTCCAAACCATGTGGTACATCACCGTGCCGCAGCTCATGCCCACGTACTTCGTGCTGCTGCTGCTCTCCATCGCCAACATCCTCAACAACGGCATGGAGCAGTACTACGTGTTCCAGAACGCCTTCAACAAGACCTACATCCAGGTCCTGGACCTCTACGTCTACAACATCGGCATCACCGGCAACAGCCTGTCCATGGCGACGGCGATCAGCATGCTGAAGTCGCTGATCTCGGTCGCCCTCCTCCTGTCGGTCAACGCCCTCGCCAAGCGCGTGCGCGGGTCGTCCCTCATCTGAGCGGAGCACACATTCATGACTGCACTCGCGCATCAGCCCACCCGCATCGTCGAGGAGAAGGGATCCTTCGTCTTCCACGGGATCAACGTCCTGGTCTTTGCACTCCTGGCGCTCCTCTGCGCCTACCCCTTCTACTACCTGATCATCAACTCCATCAGCGCCAACGACATCGCGGCCCAGGGCGACGTGCGCTGGTGGCCGGTCGGCCTGCAGCTCCAGAACTACGCGCAGGTGTTCAGCCTGCCGGGCCTGCCGCAGGCGGCGCTGGTCTCGATCGGCCGCACGGTGCTGGGCACCGCCGCGACCGTCATGGCCTCGGCCTTCCTCGGCTTCATGTTCACCCAGCCGCGGCTGTGGAAGCGCCAGCTGTGGTACCGGCTCGTGGTCATCACCATGTATTTCAACGCCGGCCTCATCCCGGTCTTCATCATCATGAAGACCCTCGGGCTGACCAACAACTTCTGGGTCTACGTGCTGCCGTTCGTGGTGCAACCCTTCAACATCATCCTGGTCAAGACCTACGTCGAGTCCATGCCGGACTCGCTGCAGGAGGCGGCGGAGGTCGACGGGGCATCGGTGTTCCAGACCTTCTTCCGGATCGTGCTGCCCAACATGACCCCCATCCTCGCCACGGTGGCGATCTTCTCCGCCGTCGCGCAGTGGAACAGCTTCCAGGACACGCTGCTCTACATCACGGACCAGAGCCTCTACACGCTCCAGTTCCTGCTCTACATGTTCATCAACCAGGCCGCCTCACTGGCGGCCGCGGCCCAACAGGCTGGGGGCAACCTCGGCGCCGTCGCCTCCGCGGCCACCTCCCAGACGGCGACGTCGATCCGCACCACCGTGTCGGTCATCGTCGTGCTGCCGATCATCTTCATCTACCCCCTCTTCCAGCGGTTCTTCGTCAAGGGGATCATGCTCGGCGCCGTCAAGGGCTGACGGACCGGCTCCCCACCTTCAGAAAGGAAAATCCCATGCAGTACAGGAAGGCTGTGGCCCTTGTGGTCGCACCAATGATGGGTCTCGTCGGGCTTGCCGCCTGCAGCCCCGATCAGGCACCCGCCGACGACTCGTCGCAGGCGGCCAGCGGCACGTTCCCCACCGAGTGGTCCGAGGAGATCACCATCGACGTGTTCGACGGCCTGGCCAACCAGATGGGCGAGCAGCCCGGATGGTTCGCCAAGATCGTCAAGGACAAGTTCAACATGAAGCTCAACATCATCGCCCCCAACGTGGCGGGCGGCGGTGACACGCTCTACAACACGCGTGTCGCGGCGGGCGAGCTGGGTGACCTGATCGTCACCGACAAGGGCGAGAAGCTCGACGAGCTGGTCCAGGGCGGCCTGCTGCTCGACGCCTCCCAGTACTACCCCGCGATGTCGAACGCGGCCGTGTTCGACGAGGCCATCACCCGCCTCAACGACGGCAAGGACGGCACCTACGCCTTCCCGACGCAGGTGTCACAGCTCAAGCCCACCGACTCGAGCGAGGGCATCGACCCCACGTTCGGCCCGTTCCTCCGCTGGGACCTGTACGCCGAGCTCGGCTACCCGGAGATCGGCACGCTGGAGGACCTGCTGCCGATCCTCAAGCAGATGCAGGACGCCGAACCCACCGCGGAGAACGGCAAGAAGACCTACGCGCTGTCGATGTTCAAGGACTGGGACGGCAACATGATGAACAACGCCAAGCAGCCCGCCACGTTCTACGGCTGGGACGAGATCGGCTTCGTCTACGCCAAGGCCGACGGTTCGGACTTCGAGAGCATCCTCGACTCCGACTCCGCCTACGTGCGCAACCTGCGCTTCTTCTATGAGGCCAACCAGCTCGGCATCATGGACCCGGAGTCCACCACCCAGAACTACGACACGCTGTTCTCGAAGTACCAGAACGGCCAGGTGCTGTTCTCCTGGTGGCCCTGGCAGGGGCAGTCGGCGTTCAACACCACCGACAACGTCAACGCCGGCAAGGGCTTCATGATCGCGCCCCTGCAGGACATGAACGTCTTTTCCTACGGCGCCGAACCGTTCGGCGGCAAGCAGGTCATGGCCATCGGCTCCAAGGCCGAGGACCCGGAGCGCGTCGCCGCGTTCCTCGACTGGCTGTACTCGCCCGAGGGCACCTACTCGAACAACAGCCAGACCATGGGCGCCGCCGGTCCCCAGGGCCTGACCTGGGACGTCAACGCCGAGGGTGCGCCTGAGCTCACCGAGTTCGGCATGGAGGCCCTCGTCGGAGGTGGCGCCACCGTTCCCGAGGAGTGGGGCGGCGGCACCTATGAGGACGGCGCGTCGTGGCTCAATACCACGCTCGTGTTGCCCATCGACATCGACGAGAACACCGGCGCACCCTTCAGCTACAAGATGTGGGAGACCTTCCAGGCGGCCACGACCAACCCGCTGATCGAGGACTGGTCCGCGCAGATGGGTGGTGCGCCCACGACGATGGACTACCTCAAGGCTGAGGACAAGGTCATGGTGGCCCCCGGCGCCAGCTACACCGCCCCGGCGGACAGCTCCGAGATCGAGACCCTGTGCAACCAGGTGAAGGCGATCATCGTCCAGGAGTCGTGGAAGATGTCGTTCGCGTCCAGCGACGCCGAGTTCGAGTCGCTGCTCGCGGGCATGCAGGAGACGGCCAAGGGCCTCGGCTACGACCAGGTCCTCGAGGTGGACATGGCCAACGCCAAGGAGCAGGACGCGCTGCGTCAGGAGTCCGCGGCGGGCGCCTGAGCGACGCGGTGAGACCGGGGGTGCGCGGGGTCGTTCCGCGCACCCCCGCCGTCGTCCCCCCACTAGATGTCATGCTGGGCATCGAGTACGATACTCAGCCTGACATTTAGGCTCCGGGCGCTCGCGCTGGGTTTCCGATCCGCGATCATGTCCTCCATGGTCAACGAACAGCACGCCGGCACGCACAGCCCCACGGTCACCGGCGCCGACGTCGAACGCATGATGGGCAGACTCCTGCTCACCGTGGGCAGCGACACCCGGACGAAGCTGTCGGGCTTCTGGGCGCTGCTCATCCTCGCGACGGTGATCGCCGCGTCAGGCATCATCGCGGACTCGACGGCCGCGGTGATCGGCGCGATGATCGTGGCGCCCCTCATGACGCCGATCCTCGGCACGGCGCTGTCCATCGTGCTGGCTCGCCGACAGCTCATCCTGGTCAATCTGGGCCTCGTGCTGGTCGGGGCGCTCACCGTCGTCGTCATCGCGTACCTCCTGGGCGCGGTGACCCAGACGCTGCTGGTGGCCGACACCAACACCCAGATCGCCGCGCGCGTTGCTCCCCGCCTGATCGACCTGCTCGCGGCGCTGGCGACGGGTGTGGTGGGGGCCTTCGCGATGGTGCGCTCCGACATCTCCGACGCGCTGCCCGGCGTGGCGATCGCCATCTCGCTCGTTCCGCCTCTCGCCGTCGTGGGGTTGACGCTGGAGTCGGGCGCGCCGGAGCAGGCACTGGGCGCGCTGCTGCTGTTCGGCACCAACGTCACGGCGATCATCGCCACCGGCACCGTGGTCTTCATGCTGTACCGCGTCCGGGCGGCCGCCGTGACCCTGGGGGTCGACGTGGGCCACCTCCGAGCCCGGACCGTGGTCGTCGAGGTGGTGGCGCTGACCGTGTTGGCAGTGCCCTTGGCGGTCGGCAGCGCGGTGGTGGTCCAGCAGGAGATCCTGGTGTCGCGGGCGGCTCCGGTCGCCGAGGAGTGGGCGGCGGCGCAGGGCTGGCAGATCGACGACATCTCGCTGCGGCACGGCACGCTGCGGATCGTGGCGCTCGGCCCGCCGCCCACCATCCAGGAGGCGGGCCTGAGGGAGCGGCTCGACGACGCGGGCCTGGCCGACGTGGACGCCGAGGTCACGCTGGTGCTCGGCGGCAGCAGAGAACTCCCCGCCAACCGCTGAGCCGCCCCGCGATCCCGACGCGATCACCACACGGAGCGCACCCGGCCTCCCAGCGGTGGGATCGTCGCAGTGCTCGCTCCGCTCCCGCTGGCTGAGGTGCCGCGCAGCGGCCTCGAAGCCTACAAAGGGTGACCTTGTCAGCCTACGTTTCTCAGGCTTCGAGGCTCGTCGCTGCGCTCCTCCCGCCTCAGCCCGCGGGGGTGGGCTCGTCGCAGTGCTAGCTCCGCTCCCGCTGGCTGAGGTGCCGCGCAGCGGCCTCGAAGCCTCAGGAAGGTGACCTTGTCAGCCTGCGTTCTTCACGAGTGGCGGGCGAAGGCGCCGCGGAAGATGAACGCCATCGCGTACGCCGACAGCGACAGGCCCAGCGTGAGCAGAATGTAGATGAAGCCGGGCAGGACGAAGACCAGCGCGAAGCAGACCACGGGGATGGCCAGGAGCAGCGTGGTGCGCACCGCCTGCGCGACCGGAAGAAGCAGCGCGTTCTTCAGCGTCTGCCTGGTGGTGTTGGTGTAGGCCGCCACCAGAGCCAAGCCCCACAGCATGGCCGCGACGGCGTAGGCCGCCGCCACGGCCGCGACCATGCCTGCGATGGACGAGAGCTGGTTGTCGAAGGAGAACCAGAACGCCGACGCGAACGCCAGGAGCCCCGCGGGCACGGCCAGCGCCAGGAACACCGCCGTCGCCTGGCCGAGGTTGCGGCCCAACGCCACGAAGTAGCCCTTGATCAGGTCCCCGCGCTCCTCGTCGGCGTAGCGCATCGTCACCTCGAACAGCGAGCTGGTGGCCACCCCGATGGTGATGATCGGAAGGCAGGTCACCAGGTAGATGACGTTGAGCGCGATGAAGGACAGGAGCGCGGTGATCCCCTGAACGTTCCTGCCGAGGGGATCAACCTGCATGACCCATCCCTAGCAGCTCCGGGGGGCCCGGAATGTCCGGGCGCGTGGCGTGGGACACCGCCGCGGTCACCAGGCGGCCCGGATTTCCGCGAGCTCGACCGTGCCGCCGAGCGCCAGCTCAAGCGTGGTCGCGCCCGGGTCTGGGCAGTCGACGATGACGTCGTGCCACTGGCCGCGGAGTGCCGGGTCTGGGATGGCGACGGTGGAGGCCCCGCCGCAGCGCACCTCCACCTCGCCGCCCAGGCCGGTGGCGACGCGTAGCCGAAGCGTCAGCCGAGCGGGGAGGGGCTCGACGGCGGGCCAGACCAGCCGCCCTGCCCCCGCCCGCGCCCGATAGCCGTAGCCGCGGAGCGGCTCGACAGCCACCCCGACGACACCCGACCAGTCGCGCGCCTGCCAGGCGTCCAGCGGGAGGGCCGCCGGCCCGACGGAGCGCTCGGGCGCGGTGGTGAAGATCAGCTCCGGCCCGTTGAGCGCGGCCGACGGCGCCGCGACGATGCGCCACTGAGTCGCGGGCAGGTCCATCCCGGTCTCCGCGCCGCTCCAGATCCGCAGCCGCTCCGGGTGCAGCGCCACCTCGGCCGTCGCCTCCGTGCCGGGCGCGACGACGATCCGGGCGTGCCCGAGCAGCCGTCGCCCGATCCGCTCATCCGAGCAGGCCGCGTAGACCTGGACCAGCTCGTGCGCCGGCCTGGCGCCGCGGTTGGCCAGGCGCACCTCCGCGAGGCCGTCGAGCCCGTCGGCCAGCTCGAGCCCCAGGTACTCGACCTCGCCGTAGGTCAGCCCGTGCCCGAGCGGGTACAGCGGCGCGTGCGGGCTGTACCACCAGGTCATCCGGGAGTCGACGATGTCGTAGTCGAACAGGCCCCCCGTGTGCGACTCCTCCGCCCACCACGTCTGCGCGAGGCGCCCCGTGGGCTCAACCCTGCCGTCGAGCACGTCCATCAGGCCATGGCCGAGCTCCTGCCCGGCGTGGCTGGACCACACCACCGCGCCCGCCTCTTCTGCGAGGGAGCCCAGCGCGTACGGGTAGGACGAGACCACCACCAGCACCGTCGCCGGGTTCGCGGCCAGCGCCGCCTCGACGATCGCACGCTGGGCCGCGGGCAGCGCCAGCTCGGGCCGGTCCACGGTCTCGCGGCCGTTGAGGTGCGGGTCGTTGCCCACCGCCACCAGGACGACGTCGGCGTCCGCCGCGGCCCTGGCCACCTCGTCGACGCCGCCGCTGAGGATCTCGACGTCGAACCGCTCGGCGGTGGCCAGGTCGTCGCTTGAGGAGCTCACCAGGCCGCCCCAGGACTCGACGCGCAGCCACCGGCGGCTGCCGCGGTGCTGCAGGGTCCAGGAGCCGTCGTCGTGCAGGTGGCGGACGAAGTGCTCGTGCGTGACCCAGCCGCCGGGGCGGGTGGAGTCGATGCGCACCATGCCCTCGTCGGAGCCCCGCCACAGCAGGCCGGTGGCGTCGTGGCGCAGGGTGACCACGTCGGATCCCCACTCGACGACGGCGAAGGTGGAGGCCTCGGCATCGTGGCCCTGGTCGGCCACGAGCACGCCGTCGGCCGCCCGCGACACCGCCAGCCCCGTGGTCCGTGACCGCAGCACCACCCGATCGGCGCCGTCGTGCGCGGTCACCTCGTGGGTCTCGGCAGCCGCGGCGGCCAGCGTGACCATGTAGGGCGGGGTGCCGGAGTACCAGTCGTGCTTGACCACCTCCGCCATGGGCCCGACGACGGCCACGCGGGCGTCTGGCGCGAGCGGGAGGACGCCGTCGTTGGCCAGGACGGTGACCTGCGCGGCCGACGCGCGGCGGGCGAGGTCGCGGTGGGCGGGGGTGTCGATCTCGTCGGCGCCGATGTGGGCGTACGGGTCCGCCTCCGGGGTCAGCTCCCCGGTCAGCGCCCGAGCCAGCAGCACCCGTCGGGCGGCCCGCCGCACGTCGTCCATGGTCAGCAGCCCCTGCGCCAGCCCTCCCCTGATCGCGGCGAGGGTGTGCGAGGAGTCGGCGTCGTGGTCGGTGAAGGAGTCCAGGCCGGCGAGGATCGCGGCGGCGTGGGACTCGGCCGCGGTGGCGTACGCCCGCTCGGCGCCGGTGAGGTTGGTGGGTGCGTAGGCGTCGGAGACGGCCAGCAGGTCCGGGTTGGCGGCCCGCACCGCCTCGAACAGCTCGGGTGACGTGTGCGCCGGGCGCCCGTTGACGAGGTTGTAAGCGGCCATCACCCCGCCCACCACCCCGGCCGCGATCGGTTCGACGAACGGCGGCAGGTCGTACTCGTGCAGTACCCGCGGCGGCAGGTTCGACGACGAGGTGCAGCGGTCCTGCTCGTTGTTGTAGGCCAGGAGGTGCTTGAGGGTGGGGACGGTCTTCCAGAAGACCTCGTGATTGCCGCGCAGTCCGGAGGAGTAGGCGATGGCGCACTCGGCGGTGACGTGCGGATCCTCGGAGTGGCCCTCCTCGTTGCGCCCCCACAAGGGGTGTCGCAGCGGGTTGACCACTGGCGCCCAGACGTTGAGCGACATCCCGACGGGGTCGGCCGCGTGCTTGGCGCGGACCTCGGTGGAGGTGGCGTCGCCGAGCTCGCGGAGCAGTCCCGCATCCCAGGTGGCGGCCATGCCGACGGGCTGCGGGAAGACGGTGGCGGCGCCGGTCCACGCCACGCCGTGCAGCGCCTCGGCGCCGGTGTGGAACTCGGCGAGCCCGTGGTGCGGCATGGCGGGGTTGACCTGATGGAGCAGGCTGACGCACTCGTCGTCCGTCAGCCGGGCGAGCGTCGCGGTCACCAGGTCGTCGAGGCTGGCGCGCGTGACCGGCGAGTGTGGGGCTGTCTCAGGTGCCATGATCGAAGCCTTTCGATGCGTTCGGGGCGGCGGTGCCTGCCGGGATCGTCACGTCCGATCATGCCTCATAGCCGCGTCGGATGCCAGACTGGTCACGAAGTCTGGCGTCGAGGTTGCCAGAGGGCCCGCCTCCGTGGTCTACTTTTATCGAAATGATTCGACGAAGAATCGATCAGACTCAAAGTGCCCGACGGCGGGCTGAAGGAGAGCGGATGTCCGGGTGCCGGTGCGTGGGCCGCACGGGGAGGCCGTGCGCGCCCGCCGCGGCTCATTCGACCCGCGGCGCCACCAGCCGCCGCTCAGGCAGCGACTTGTCGTTGACCAGGGCCATCAGCATGTCCACCGCGGTGGACCCGATGGTGGTGCCGGGGATGTCGATCACCGTCATGGGCAGCAACGGCGCAAGCAGCAGCGACTTCGGGCCGATCGCCACCACCTGGATGGAGTGCGCCGCCCCGGGCCCCCGTCGGGCCAGCGCGCTGATCACCCCGGGCAGCGCCGCCTCGTTGTGCACGATCAGGCCGGTGATGCCGGACTCGACCAGCTCGTCGATCAGCGGCGAGGCCTCCATCGGGTCGTCGCCGCAGGCCAGCCGCTGCAGCTCGATGTGCTGCGCTGCGGCCTCGCGTTCGGCACCTCGAGCCAGCCGGACCGCGTACGACGTGCCGCGGCTGTGCACGGCCGGCGACGAGCCGATCAGCGCGATCCGCGAGTGGCCCGCCAGCTTGCGCACCGCCATGGAGCCGGCCGATTCGAAGTCGAAGTCGATGCAGCTGAGGGTCCCCGGGTCCTCCGGCATGCCGATCAGCACGCTGGGCTGCCGCAGCGCCGCCAGCGTGGGGAGGCGGCTGTCCCTGGACTCGACGTCCATCACGATGAACCCGTCGACCATGGACCGCAGCGACACGCCCTCGATGCCCGACGCGTCCGGCTCGGTGACCAGGAGGACGTCGTGTTCGTAGTGGCGGGCCCGCGTCGCGATGCCCGCGACGAACTGCATGATCACGTCCACGTTGACGCCCGGGCGCAGCGGCGTCACCAGCCCGAGCACGTGGGTCTTGGACGACGCCAGGGCGCGGGCCCCGGCGTGGGGGCGGTAGTTGAGCTCGTCGATGGCCTTCATCACACGCTCCCGGGTGGAGTCGGAGATGGGTCGGCGGCCGCTGAGCACGTACGAGACGGTGGACTGCGAGACGCCCGCCTTGCGCGCGACCTCCTGGATACCCGCCATCATCACCCCTTGTCCCAGGGCGGGAGCGGTGGGTTCTCACCCCTGCAGCCCGATGGGCTGGCGCCGTCTGCGAACGTCCCTGTCAGGGGCCAGCGTAGGCCCGCGCAAGCGTTTCGACCAAGCGGGACGCGCGTGCGCGCGGCCCGACGAGCGACGGCCCGGCGCCTGCCCGCACCGTCCCCCTCACCCACCGGATTCGGCTCGCGGCCCGTCGTGTCGCGGCACCCAGAAAGGACCCGAGCATGAAGTTCACCGACGGCTACTGGCAGATGCGCCCCGGCGTCACGGCGCTCAGCCCGCGCAGCATCGCGGAGATCGTGGTGCGCGACGCGGCCATGGTGGCCCACACCCCCACCCGGGTGATCGAGACCCGGGGCGACACCCTCAACTGCCCGGCCCTCATCATCACCGTCGACTCGCCCGCCGAGGGCGTCATCGGCGTCACCATCGAGCACTGGGACCAGCCTTCGACGGGACCCAGCTTCGCGCTGTCCGGCGGGGGGCATGAGGTGTCGGTGGTGGAGGGCCCCGACGAGGTCTCGCTGACCAGCGGCTCCCTCACCGCCACGCTGAGCCGCGACGTGCCGTGGAATCTCTCCTTCGTCGGCGCCGGGGGGCCGCTCACCTCCTCGTCGGGCCGGTCCCCGTCCGCGCTGACCACCCCCGACGGGCGCCGCTATGTCCGCGAGCAGCTGGCGATCGCGCCCGGCGAGCACCTCTACGGCCTCGGCGAGCGGTTCGGGCCGCTGATCAAGAACGGGCAGAGCGTCGAGATCTGGAACGCCGACGGCGGCACCTCCAGTGAGCAGGCGTACAAGAACGTGCCGTTCTACCTCAGCGACCGCGGCTACGGCGTCTTCGTCGACACCCCGGACCACGTCTCCTACGAGCTGGCCTCGGAATTCGCGTCGCGGGCGCAGTTCTCCGTGCCCGGCCACCGGCTGCGGTACCTCGTCATCGACGGCCCCACCCCCGCCGACGTGCTGCGTCGCTACACCGGCCTCACCGGCCGCCCCGCCCGGGTGCCCGCCTGGAGCTACGGGTTGTGGCTGTCGACCAGCTTCACCACCGACTACGACGAGGCCACCGTCAACTCGTTCATCGACGGCATGGCCGAGCGCGACCTGCCCCTCTCGGTGTTCCACTTCGACTGCTTCTGGATGCGCGCGTTCCACTGGACCGACCTGGTGTGGGATCCGGCCACCTTCCCGGACCCGGAGGGCATGCTCGCGCGGCTGCACGATCGCGGCCTGAAGGTCTCCGCGTGGATCAACCCCTACATCGCGCGCCGCTCGGTCCTCTTCGAGGAGGGCCGCGAGCTCGGCTACCTGGTCAAGCGCCCCGACGGATCGGTGTGGCAGTGGGACCTATGGCAGGCCGGCATGGCGCTGGTGGACTTCACCAACCCGGACGCGACGGCATGGTTCGTCGGCAAGCTGCGCGGCCTGCTGCGCCAGGGCGTCGACTGCCTCAAGACCGACTTCGGCGAACGCATCCCTACCGACGTGGTCTGGCACGACGGGTCGGACCCGCAACGGATGCACAACTACTACGCGCACCTCTACAACAAGGCGGTCTTCGACCTGCTGGTGGAGGAGCGCGGCGAGGGCGACGCCGTCGTGTTCGCCCGGTCCGCCACCGCGGGCGGGCAGCAGTTCCCCGTGCACTGGGGCGGTGACTGCGAGTCCAGCTTCTCCGCCATGTCGGAGTCGCTGCGCGGCGGACTGTCCCTGGCGGCGTCGGGCTTCGGGTTCTGGAGCCACGACATCGGCGGCTTCGAGGGCACCCCCGACCCGGCCGTGTTCAAGCGCTGGCTGGCCTTCGGCCTGCTCAGCTCCCACAGCCGGCTGCACGGCTCCAACTCGTACCGGGTGCCCTGGGCGTTCGACGACGAGGCGGTGGACGTGGCGCGCCAGTTCACCCGGCTCAAGATGCGGCTCATGCCGTACCTCGGGCAGCTGGGGGAGATCGCGCACCTCGAGGGCCTGCCCGTGATGCGGCCGATGTTCCTCGAGTTCCCGGAGGACCCCGGGGCGGCGACGGTGGACCTGCAGTACATGCTGGGCGACTCCCTGCTGGTGGCGCCGATCTTCTCCGACGACGGCGCGGTGTCGTACTACGTGCCGTGCGGGCGCTGGACGCGCGTGCTCGACGGGGGCGTCGTCGAGGGTCCGGGGTGGCGCACCGAGAGGCACGGGTTCGACTCGCTGCCGCTCCTCGCGCGGCCGGGGTCCGTCATCCCGTGGGGCGCCGTCGCGGACCGGCCCGACTACGACTGGGCCGAGGGCGTGGAGCTGCGGGCCTACGGGTTCGAGGCTGGAATGTCGCGGACGGTGGAGGTGCCGAGGCCGGACGGTTCGGTGTCGCGGTTCGAGGTGGTCGCGGACGAGGCCGGCGAGGTCTCGGCGAGGCTGCTCGACGGCTCGGCCCCGGTCACGTCCTGGACCCTCACCGTCCACTGACCCGGCCCCCCACCTGAGCGGGCTGGGAGGCAGGAGTCAGGGGAGGGCGAGCCCGTCGTCGACGGGGACCGCGAGCCCGTCGGCCACCAACGATGCCGCGCACGCCTCCAGCTGCGCGGCGTCGGGCCACGTCACGTCGACCAGCCGCACCGCCCCGTGCCCGCGTAACGCCGCCATGATCCTGCCGCGACACTGCCGGTCAGTGCCCTCCCACGCCTGGACCCGTCGCTCCGGCCCGTCCCACGAGGGCCGGCCGGCGGCCACCCAGGCGCACGCATCGGCGACGGGGCACACGCCGCACCGGGGCGTCTTCGCCGTGCACACCAACGCGCCCAGTTCCATCGCGGACACCGACCACAGCGCCGCGTCGGCGTCATCGTCGGGGACGAAGTCCCACGCCCGGCGCCGCTCCGCGGCCGTCTCGTGCGCCAGGGGGAACTCCACGCCCCCGTCGAGCCGGGCAAGGACGCGGCGGACGTTGGTGTCGAGCACCAGGGAGCGCAGCCCGAACCCGAACGCCCGCACCGCGGCCGCCGTGTACCGCCCGACGCCCGGGAGTGCGAGCAGCGCGGCCTTGTCGTCGGGCACCTCCCCGCCGTAGTGCTCGACGACGGCGCGCGCCGCCTCCTGCAGACGCAGCGCCCGCCTCGGATAGCCGAGGCGCCCCCAGGCGCGCAGCACGTCGGCGGTGGGGGCCTGCGCGAGGTCCGACGGCGCCGGCCAGCGGTCCATCCACTCCACCCATTGCGGCGCCACGCGGGCGGCGGGCGTCTGCTGGCACATCACCTCGCTGACCAGCACACCCCAGGGCGTGGTGCCGGGCGCGCGCCACGGCAGATCGCGGGCGTTCTCGACGTACCACGCCGCGAGGCGGTGGTGGAGTGGGTCGGTGGTCACCGGTCGATCATGCCAAAGGCGTCGCCGCCGGACCGCGGCGACGCTCCTCCAGTGGCGGTGTCCCCGTGGCGCGTTGAGCGTGGTGCCGGTCACTGGGGGATCGTTGCCGCGGACCCGCCGCCCACACCGCTCTTCTGGCCGGCCCGGCTCGACAACAGACGGCAACTCCCTGCAACTTCCGCCCCGAACGCAGGCGTCGACAGCGAGCGGTTTAGGG
>JAPUEL010000091.1 GCA_027492545.1 Propionibacteriaceae bacterium | reverse complement strand
GACCGCCATCCCAACTACATCCTCGCCGCCTACATGGCCTCCGGCACATAGCCCAGGCCAGAGCAGTAGCATCGACGCAGAGACCCGAAAGGCATGCCGCCAAGACGAACCGACCGACACTGCCGATGAGCGGGCACAACTCCCCCTTTCCACGTCACGAAGCCGAGTGCGAGATCAGGCTGTCTCCACGGTCTCCGACTCCTTGAGCCAGGAAAGCGCCGAGGAGACCGCTCGCTCATCGGTGTCGAGGAGGCGGAAGGCGGTGCCGATCAGTGAGTAGAACTGGTCGCCCCATGCAGTTCCGAGCTGTACGTTGCCGCCCCTGCTGAGCGAGAGGTTCGAGATGAGGTGCAGGCCGCGTAGGACGTTGAGGCACCGTTCCATCGCGTGGGCTTCAATCGACCACCCCTCGGAGTGCGCGACGCCGCTGGCCTGTTGATAAGCCTGATAAGCCTGCCGATAGAAGTCGAGGAGACCTATCTCCGTGGCCATGCTGCGGATGGACTTGCCTTGCGCGGAATGAACCGCCCGATCTATCTTCGGGACCGGCGGTTCAGACCTCAACTACACCGTGGATTGTGATGAGCCACAAACCCCAATACTGGGGAGCGGCACTACATTGGGACAACAAGCGCCCCACCTCGACCATCTGGCGAGAGTTGTGGAGAGCGTGGAGGATTACGAGGCGACGATGAAAGAAGTTGCGGCGCGGGGCTGGCGGCGAGGTGGGTTCTGGGCAATCGAACGAGGTCGTCAGGTCGCGTTGGAAGATGACGGGCACTATCCGCCGTGGGGTTGGTGTAGGTGGGGTGAGGGACTGACGCGAACCGAAAGGTCGGACTTCCGGGTTCAAGAGGTCTGGTTTGAGGAGCCGAGGGAGAGTGACCCCTTACGCGATGCGGTCGTAGAGGATGGAAGGTTTCGAGAGCTGCTTCTAGAGCTTGAAGCGATCTCAGATCCGGTCGACGCCGGGATCTTGCCCCAAGCAGTTGGCTATACGGTCCTCGCCTATCTGGATGGCGGGTCAATTTGTTCACTCGCCGATGTGGTCCTAGGCACGCCTGCTGAGGGACACTTTGATGTCGCGCATCTGACGCAGCTGGTCTCGATGTCTGATACTAGGGCCATGCTTGAGATCGCGGACTCAGTGCAGCACAAGACGATCGATGCTCATCCTTTTGCGCTGTGGCTCGTCGCCGCCATTCTTGACTATTCACCTGACAGGCCGGGTGTCGACGCTCACAACCTAGAAGCGTTCGCCCAGAGGCTAGCGCAACGGGGTGTGATTATCGGCGCCTTCGACACGTCACCAGGCCAGGTTCAGTTCGCGTTCCGCGATGTCGAACATCGTTGGATGGGGTCTGCTGGTTTCTCGGATGCTGGGGTCGGGCTGGAAGTGTTCAGTCGCGGGGAGGGACGGAGATACACACGGCGTGGACGTGCAAGTCTCGTCGCCCATTTGGACCTGATTGGCGAAGTCCTTGCCTCTCTGAGGCAATCTGATTCTTTTCCAACTATTCCCGGATTCAGGAGGAGGAAAGTGCGTCATCGAGCCCCTGACGAGATTGTGGGCGGTGACGTGAGATACATGTTTGGCGACGAAGTCTATCGACGGTTCTACGAGTGACCATCCCCCGTATCGACCACCGTGCTGGTAGATCGCCAGCCCAACCAAGCCGGCGCCGACGATCCGGCGTGCAGCCTTTTCACTCGCATGGCGGTCTGCGAAGGTGACTTCCGGTCGCGGGTGGACCGATCCTAGGGCAGTCGCAGTTGTCGCGGTCGTCGTGATTCAACGTACCTTTGACCGTGCGTTGTGTTTCACCTCGCCCGACCGGGGCCGATCTGGGAAGTTGAAGTTGATGATCCGTTGAGGAGGACTCCCAGGGGTATGACCTCTAGCCATGCCGGAAAAGTCGCATTTGCCGACTGGTGATGCTCGCGACCCGAACGTCGCCCTCGATTATCGACAGGAACGCGACATACCTGAGACTTCATAGTGAACAGGCGGACATTCGAGCTCAGAGGTGGTCCCACGGAGAAGGGGGCGGCTGAAGTGGCCGGCCGGGGACGGCGGAACTGTCGGAGGGATGACCTAGAGTCATCCCAGGAGACACGGGGGCACTCTGCCAGATTGGTCCCTTGTCCCCGGCATGTGGTTTCCACCGTCCTGGAGGATCAGATGGTCTTTACGACGAAGCTTTCCCAGCCCCAACCTCCCAGCCGTCGCTCCGCCTATCGACTCGCATCCGAACTGGGTGTCGGTGTCGAAGACATCATGGCGACTCTCAATGAACTTGGCCATTACGTGGCGTCGCCTCGGACGCACTCGATCGAGAGCGTGACGGCGCGCGACGTGGCCGATCGTCTCGGTCGAACCCTCGTGGCTGAGCCCACCAAGCCAGTCACCCCGTGGGAACTGAAGCCGACCAACGACAAGCCGCACAAGCCAGCCCGCTCGCGGCGCCCTGCGTCGCTCGCCTCGAAGCCGCCGCGAACCCGCTTCATACCCCCCGACAAGTCGCTGGGACTCGGATCGGGCGCGGACGACGCCTCGCCGAGCTTCGACCAGCAGTCGTGGCAGCTCTACGGTTTCTCGGACGCAGAGCGGGACGCGTGGGTCGCACAGGGACTTCGCACGGGACAGGCCAAGCTGGCTCGCTATCTTCGCGACGCCGGACTGATGGCAAGCCAGCTCGGGATCGAGGTTGAGGGCTGGACCGTTGCCAAGCGATTGCGGGCAGGGGACTCGGTGAGGTACATCCTCGGACTCCTGGAGCGGCAGCAGCCGGACCGCGACGCTGGCTGAGTAGAGCCTGACTGACGCGACAAGAACTCCCGCTCATGGCGGTGTGCAAGGCCAGCCTGTCGGCTGTTTTCCCCGGTTCGCCGCCGTCCGCACATGCCCAGAGTCGGTCGTGTGTTGACGCCCAGGATCGTGATCTCGCTCAACTGCCGATGGTCACGACATCGCTCTGATGCCCATGGTCGGACGTACGCCGAGCTGGTCGAGACCGATCATGCCGAGGAGTCCAGTGCGCGTTGGGAGGGAGTCGCCGCGAGCCGCGTCCTGGGTATCCTCTGGGAGGTGGGCGAGGTTCTTCAGACTGCCGCACTGTGGTCGGCGATGCGACGCGGTCACCGCGACGAGGCCATCGAAGTGCTAGTGGGGATGTCCTCAGCGCAGCGGCAGCGCCTGAGAACGGCGGTGCGCGCGCATGAACGCTTCGTCACCGGATACCCGGACGGTGCTCGCGCCCCTGACCGAGAGTGGCTCGGCCCTCTCCGGTCAGGACACCGGTCTGCGGCCGCCGCCGCGCTTCTGGCCTCCTCCACGCTGTCGCAAGCGGTTAAGTATGCGCCGCTGGACATGCCGGACGCCGTCGATCTGCCCAGGGCCTTGTTCCCCGACGACCTCGATGCCTTCGTCGAGGAATGGTCGGCTCGCTTCCTGCGCAACCCGAAGGCTTCGGACCGCATCCGCGGTCTGGACGCGATGTTCGACTGGGCACACGAAGGCCTCGTGCCCGCCCCGACCCAGCGGGGCGCGGTGCTCTGCCTGGCCACCGGTGTGCCCGGCGCCCGCAGCGGCACCTACCTACTGCGCTACCTGGAAGAGCGGCCATGTCTCATCAAGGTCACCTTCGCTCGGATCTTCGACGTCGACGGTGTGAAGGGCGCCTCCTTGGCGCAGCGGGATGAAGCCACCCCCTGGTCCGGTCGGAGGCTCGACAACTATGTCATCCCGCAGTTGGTGCAGCGCGGGCACTGGAGCCGGGAGATGGTCCTCAACGGCATCGAGCGCGCCCTGAGCCGCGGCCAGACGCCTTACCTTCAGCGCTGGTTCCACGGCCTCGCCCAGATCGTCAGAGGTTGACTTGACCAACATCCGGTCATGCCGCGGTGAGTCGCTTGGTCATGTTCATTGCGCTGCTTGCAGAGTGCTAGCATGTTCTCATGACGACCCTGTATATCCGTGACGTCTCCGACGATGTCGCCGCTACCTTGAAGGAACGGGCGGCGGCGGAAGGCATGTCGTTGTCGGCCTACGTCGCCGCCGAGTTGGCCAAGATCGCCACACGGCCCACCAACGAGCAGATCGTTGCTCGGCTCAGGGCGCGGGACCGCTCCAGTGGGCCCAGTTCCGACGACATCGTCGCTGCCGTGCAGGCTGGCCGTCGGTGATCGTGCTGGACGCCTCCGCGATGGTCGAGGCGTTGATCGGCGGCGAGGTCGCCGACGAACTGCTGGATGCTCTCACCGGCGACGTGCACGCGCCGCACCTGCTCGACGTCGAGGTGTTGTCCGTACTGCGGGGCTTGCTCCTGGGCGGCAAACTCGATCCCGTTGTCGCGGAGGAGGCTCGCCGTGACCACTTCGCGTTCGCTATCAATCGCTACGAGGTCTCACCATTGGCTGATCGGATCTGGCAGTTGCGTCACCAGTACACGAGCTACGACGCCGCGTGCCTCGCTCTGGCCGAGGCGCTGGATGCACCGCTGTACACCTGTGACGCGAAGCTCGACAGCGGCGGCCACCACGCCAAGGTGCACCTGCTCCACCGAACGCACTGACACGCCGCGCCCGGTGTGATCGGGGCGGCCTTCGAGTTCCTCAATCCAGTAGCGGGATGTCCAGGTCGTAGGCCAGGACGACCGCCCGGGCGAGCTCGGCCTCTTGCGCGTAGGTCAGAAACCCGACGGTCCGGCCAAGCAGCTTGCTCGGAACGGTGACGGTGTTGTCGAGGGAGATCACGCCGTCGTAGTCGAGGCCGTTGGCAGGACCGACCGGGACCTCGCTGGACAGGCCCTTGATCGTGGAGGTGATCGGCGCGATTGTGACTTTGGTCATGGCCGCCCGCGCGGCCTCGCGAGTCAGGACGACTGCTGGTCGCGTCTTGTCGAGCCGCACCAGGCAGATCTCTCGCATGAGTCAGTCCTCGACGGTGGTGTGTGCGACAGACCACTGGACCAGGTCGTCGAGTTCGTCAGTGGCGCCCTGTTCGCGCAGGATGGTGGCGTCCTGCTCTGCAACCTGACGGCGCATCTCGCGCTCGACGGCACGTGCCACAAGTGCAGCACGGCTGGCAGCTTTGCCAGCAGCGACGGACTTGTCAAGGAAGGCCACCATGTCGTCGGGGAGTCGGATCGCGATCTGTACAGTCACTCCCCGATCATACCAACATGGGTCCCATTTTGGGATGGCGTGCTGCGACGGGTGAATCAGCCCATGGGTGGCAGGGAAGGTGGCATCCGGGCCTTGGGGACTCCCGCAGCTCGTGCTCAAACTCGTCGTCGCACTCGCCACACATGCCAGCCATGTCATTGCCGG
>JAPUEL010000090.1 GCA_027492545.1 Propionibacteriaceae bacterium | reverse complement strand
CACCTCCTTCGTTGTGGCTGGCGGATGACCCCTTCAGGACGCCCTCAATTGCCGCGCTGCGGACGGTGGCCTAAGGGGACTGTACGTTTTCCGGTGTAACTCCGATGTAGGAGGTACCCGATGAGGATGCAGGTTGAGCCGGTCGCTGAGGCGGTCGTGATGGAGGTCGAGGATCAGGTGACGGCGACGGGAACGGCCCCGCTGGTGGACAGAGATTTGGTGGCGCAGCTGGTGGGCGACGCGCAGCGGCTGGGGCTGTCTGTGGAGGGCGAGGGCGGGCTGCTGGCTCAGTTGACGAAGTTGGTCCTGGAGTCGGCCCTGGAGGGCGAGATGACCGCGCATCTGGGCTATGACAAGCATGAGCGGGTCGAGGGCAGCGAGAACGCCCGGAACGGGACGCGGTCGAAGACGGTGCTGACGAAGGCTGGCCCGGTCGAGATCGCTGTGCCGAGGGATCGGGCGGGGTCGTTCGAGCCGGTCGTGGTGGCGAAGCGGCAACGGCGTCTGGGGGCGATCGAGGATGTGGTGTTGTCGCTGTCGGCGCGTGGGCTGACCCACGGCGATATCGCGGCGCATCTGGCCGATGTGTATGGCTCGGAGGTGTCGAAGACCACGATCTCGACGATCACCGACAAGGTCCTGGACTCGATGGGCGAGTGGCAGAACCGGCCGCTGGACCCGGTGTATCCGGTGGTGTTCATCGACGCGATCCATGTGAAGGTCCGTGACGGGCAGGTCGCGAACCGGCCGATCTACGTCGCGTTGGCGGTCACCGTCGACGGGAACCGCGACATCCTCGGGCTGTGGGCCGGTGACGGCGGCGAGGGCGCCAAGTACTGGCAGCAGGTGCTCACCGAGATCAAGAACCGCGGCGTCGCCGACGTCCTGATGCTGGTGTGCGACGGCCTGAAGGGTTTGCCAGAGTCGGTGGGCAACGTGTGGCCCAAGACGATCGTGCAGACGTGTGTGGTGCACCTGATCCGCGGGTCGTTCCGGTACGCGGCGAGGCAGGACTGGGACAAGCTGGCCCGCGCGCGGCGGCCGATCTACACCGCCGACACCGTGTCGGCGGCCGAGGACCGGTTCCTGGAGTTCACCGAGCAGTGGGGCGCCCGGTACCCGGCGATCGTGCGGCTGTGGGAGAACGCGTGGGCCGAGTTCGTGCCGTTCCTGCAGTTCGACAAGGAGATCCCGCCGGATCGTGTGCACCACCAACGCTATTGAGTCGGTCAATGCCAGGATCCGGAAGGCGGTCAGGGCCCGGGGGCACTTCCCGAACGAGCAGGCCGCGTTGAAGTGCGTCTACCTCGCCGTGATGGCGCTGGACCCCACAGGGAAAGGCAGAGCACGTTGGACACAGCGTTGGAAGGGCGCCCTCAACGCGTTCGAGATCACCTTCGACGGTCGGCTCTCCGCCGGCCGCCGATACTGAGAGTCAAACAACCATGAGACCAAACAACCATGAGATCAGACAACTACGCCACTCACAAGAAGGCCGAGGTTCGTGACTGGCTCGCTGCGAACCCGCGGATCAGGGTGCACTTCACCCCGACCTCCGGCTCGTGGCTGAACCTGGTCGAGGTCTGGTTCGGGATCATCGAACGCCAAGCCATCCGGCGCGGGACCTTCACCTCGGTCCGCGACCTCACCGGCAAAATCCGCGCCTTCATCAACGGATGGAACCGACGCAAACACCCATTCATGTGGACCCACCAAAACCCCAGACCAGATTCTTGACCGAATAGACCGGAAACGTAAATATGTCTCAACGACAAGCCACTAGAACCTCTCGGTGCGCCAATGCAGAACAGCCATGCAAATGTTGCGCAACGACTCGAGGTAGCGCTTTCCTGATGAGGTGATACTCCGATACTGCGCCATCATGGCGATACCTCTACTGGCGCGCAACGCTGCGCCCAACATCACATCTTCAACATCGAGGAAGAAGCGTAAAGAAAGGGCAAGTGCGTGGTCGCGAAGGCGCGCCGAGTTGATTGGAGGCCAGGATGCCAGAGCCGCCGCCGTTACCCAGTTCCCGAGTTCAAGCCAAAGGGGCCCGTTGCCAACGTGTCCGAAGTCGCATAGCCGCGCGACACCCGCCTCGTCTACCACGATATTACCGGGGGCGATGTCGCCGTGAATCAAACCGAATGACGCGCGACCGTAGGCGCACTCAGCCCATGGACCCACTTGCTCCCAGATGTGTTTGTCGGTCCGAGCGGATAGCGAGTAAACAGCTTCGAAATGGGCAAGGTCCCAGGTGGGGAGTGCATTCATGGCCACTTTGCAGGTGAATCCACTCGCCCAACCAAGAACGGGATCCCCAGCCGCAATCCGACCAGCCCTTGCGATCGGCTCCCCCGCGCCCTTCGTGACGCTCACCGGCACACCATCACGATACAGCTCAACGAGCCTGGCGGACCTGCTCGATTGTGTGTCCACATGCGGCCATGACAATAACGCGCCTGCTCGGCAGACGGCTTCCACATCTTGACGCGAATGACGGAGGAGACTCCACCGTTTGGCAAAGAACTCGCCGCCCGGGGTAGTGATTTGTGTGGTTCTATCGACGCTACCCCCGAGGTCGATGGCTCGAAACTGCTCTCCGAGGCCCCACTCCCTGCAGGCCCATCGGCCGAACGCCTCTACTTCCACAACAATGGAGGCACTGCGTATTTGTAGCTCAACACCAACATCGTACGCTCGCCGACGTCGCGAAGAGACCGCCGATGGTAACCGCAAGTGTTGACGGCGAGCAGAGTGTTTGGCTCTAACTCGCCGAACGAAGAGGTGTTCGAGTACCTCTCTAGCCGCTCGGGATCTGCGCATACACGCACGGTGCGAGGGGATCCCAGCCGCCTCCTCTCTAGTGCAGATAGCACACTCGAGTGATACTCCTCGCGCATCTTGCGGGCACTAAGTCGATGCGATCCATCTAAGTACTGGAGATGAATCTGGTCCAGCGTGGAGCCGAAAGGGAAGTAGAAGAACTTGAGGACAGGTCGAGACAAGTCCGCGTGCCACTGATCCTGGCGGTCCCTAGTGAGCCACTCTTCGACGTCCCCGCTTGCGGAAACCGACCGTACGAAATCCTGCGCAGCACTGGTCGCCGTGCTGGCAGACTGAACCCAGAGCGACGCATTAGGGGCGCTCGAAACCGGCTTCCGCAGGAACCATCGGGCGATGTCCAGAACTCTTTGCGACTGGAGAAGACCCGCAAACGCATCGTGCCCGTGGATGTCATACTTCATAGTGTTGAGGCGCACACCCTCCGGTGGGCTCCGCCAATATCGTCCGCGAAGATCAAGAATCTCTTGTCGCATACTGGCCGCCGACGGTTCCGGAAGAGCATCTGCAATTACGGCGAACCCTCGCTGGGCGAGGGCCAATTCCTCTGGTGTGGAGGGTCGACCCTTAGCAGACGTAGACAACACGTGACCGCCGACAGTCCGCAGGACCTGAAGGCCCATGCGATTCGAGGTCACCCCACCACGGTGGGGCCTGTGACGGGGGGGCTCGGTCTCGGGATCGAGTCTCATTCGGTATCCTTCCTGTAGGCGTACGCTCGGCACGTGTACGAAACATGAGTCGTATGCTCGAGTGGACTATCGCACGTTTCGTGCAAGGCGAACAGTGAGTGCGGAACAGTATGAATGAATGGCGAGTGCATCTCGCCGCCATAGCTGAGCCCCCGCGTTCGGTCCAATTGGGCGGCGGTGCGGAGACGAGCTCTTGGCACGCGAGCCGACGTACAATGGCCAACCTGATTCCAGAGAGCTACGAGGGTGCCACCCGGTCTGAGTACTCTGCAAATCTCAGCGATGCTTTCGAGCAAGGGAAACTGGTGCAGCGAACTGGGGCATACAACCAAGTCCAAAGCGGAGTCGCTTATCGGAAGGGAGGTACTGATGGCCTGGACTGCGGAACCTCCGCTAGTTGAGAGTTCAAGTTCGCGCAACATATTCATGTTGGCGTCGATTGCGATGTAAATTGAGCTGTTCTTCCACCTAGTTAGGGCCAGTCGCGAAAAGTTTCCGGGACCACATCCGATTTCCACAATTCGAGGGCTCGGTAGGCCAATGAATGACCCTATCCAGTCGTAGATTTCCTCCGGGTAGCCGGGACGGAGTTCCCTATACGCCTGGGCTTGCCGTGCGGTGTAACGCTTCATAGGGGGACCCTCGACTCAGAAGTCGCTCTACCGGTCTCCTCGGTAGACTTTGCACTGGTGATCCATGGATCGAACGAGGGTTCGGTGATACGGATGCTCCCATTGAGAGCCTTACTTTCGAGCGCCTCAAGCCTGGCCAGGTTCTCCTGCGAAAGCAGCTTCCTCAGCGGCGCGCCCCGGTCCCCACTCAGTTGTGAGGTTTCATGTGAGATGCCAGCGAGAACACAGAGTGCATATCCTACCTCGAGGGTTCTCCGGTGACGTTCAAGTTGCGCAACGGAAGTAGCCAGAGCGTTGAGCGGTTCGACGCGCCCGTAGGGTTCAACATCCCTAAATGCAAGGGAGATGCGCGCCTCAGCGGAAAGGGCGACCCGCGAAACCACCTCGACCCCGTCACGAGGTGCAATGGCTGTGATGAGCTTGGCTATCTGATACTGAGCGCTATGTCTCCCTACATCGAGCCCTGACCACGCCTTATGCAGATTCCGAGCTAGCCGGACGGCGTAGTGCAACGCGTGTATGGCAACTGCAAGCTCCTCATCCGTAACAGGCCTAAGATGCGCTACGAGTGTCTGACGCGGCTTCCAATCCCGCGTGGCGGATGATTCAGCCGGCCAGTGAACTTGGAGCACGTAGCAGACGCGTTCGAAGAGGGCTCCGAGTAGTTTCCCCAGGAGAAGGCGATCCTGGTTAGCGATGGCCCGCTCGACCAGTTCGTGGAATGCCCGGAGCGGATCTCGTCTATCATAGTCGAGGCCATTCGTCTTCAGTTCAACGCGTTGTTCTCCCTGATCCGTACGCACCACCTCGACAAGGCCGTAGGCACGAACGGTCGCGGGGGACAGTTCCCTTAACACCTTGGCCGCGATCGCGGACGAGTTCATGTTCTCGAACTGGATCGCCGCCGTCGGCAGTATTCCAAGCGCAACGTACATGGATGCGACGCTCGAAATCACGAGCAACCTTGGCTGCATGTCTTGGGGGATGGTGGAAACCAAACCTAGGAGCGAGGCGAGGAGAGCTGATGATATTGCCAAGAGCAAAACGGTGAAGGTGGAATCACGGTAAAGAGCGCCCACTGCAGCATCTTTGACGCCCATGGGCCTGGTTTGGGCTGTCATGAAATAGATGACGGCTATCAAGCCGCCGATGGTGGCAGTGAGGGTGATGCATGCGGAATAGTAGATGGCTCTGTCGGCGGGAGGGATTTCCAATATGAACGAGGGGGGGAAAGTGCAACCGATGAAGATCAGCGCGATGGAAAACAGTGTGTGGAGGCCGGACGCGAATCGACGTACTTGGACTGACCTCACTAATGCTCCAGCCAGACCCTGATTGTCTCGGCCGCTCGCTTCACGTCCGTCGGGATTTCTACAGGTCGAATGAAACCCTTGGCTTGGTAGTCATCGAGTCGCGCGAGTTCGTCGAGGAGCCTCTGAGCAAAGTCTCTCGGAGGCCGATCGATGTACATGGAAGCTGGGCCCTCGGGAGGGAGTGGCACGGTCTTGACCTCTGGGAATTGGCTACCGAAAGTTGCCACGGCACGCCTCATGATGAAGGACTTCGAAACCAATGCAAGCCTCTTGGGGTGGATTCCCGCCTCTGCGAGGGCCTTCATCCCATATTCAACGTTCTGCCCGCTATTTCGGGCTTGTTCTTCAACGATGATCGATGTGGAAGGCACGCCGCGCTCAACCATGGCGTCACGAAAGACAGCGGCTTCGGATTTTGTGAACGTTCCTTGCGTGAGGGGCCCCGACGCGCCAGTGATCAGCACATGTCTCGAAGACCCGCCAAGATAGAGCTCTGCGGCACGTGCCGGTATCTCCAATCCCAAGCCGCCGAAAACGAAAATGGAATCGACCTGCCTCGGTTCGGCCCGCGGAGCTAGGAAGGACCACACAGGTCCCACCAGCTGATCAAAATCCGACTTCCCCGTACTCATTGGCACCCCCTGCCGCGACGCACACTCACGGCGATCGTTCGTTTACTGGTGGCCCTAAGCTAGCATCGGTCGCCAGGACCAACCAGAGCCTCGCCCCATATGGACTGCCAGTGGGCTGCCAGAGATTCTCATCTGAAAGCGCCTGGACGCGGCGGCTCCCGGATCTCAGCTTAACCTCGATCTTTCGTGCGGCGGCTGAGTCGTTGTGACGGCTTGAGGATCACCGTCGTGGTCTGATTCTGCCGGGTGCGTGTGACAGTTTGCCGGAGGTGGCTCCGGTGGGCGGGGATTCCAAGGTCCCGGGGGGTGTTTCGGCTTGTCGGGGCGGGTCATGGGCCTCTTTCAGGTGCTGTCGAGGACGGTGAGGGTGTGATCCACGGGTGAATATCCAGAACAGCAATGGCCAGGCCAAGCCGTACCAGGTGCGGCAGGTGCTGGCCGCGATCGACAAGAAGGAGGCGAAGTGATGTCCCACACCGAAACGGCCGACGTGTCCCGCTACACCTACCGAGTGACGTGGTCGGTCGAAGACGACGAGTTCGTCGCCACCTGCGCCGAGTTCCCCTCGCTGTCGTGGCTCGCCGACTCCCAGCCAGCGGCCTTGCAGGGACTGGTTGACCTGGTCGCCGACACCGTGGCCGACCTGGTGGCGGAGAGTGAGGTCGTCCCCGAACCGCTGTCGGAGCGGAGCTACTCGGGCAAGTTCAACCTCCGGGTCGGTGAAAGCCTGCACCGCCGCCTCGCGATCCAAGCTGCCGAAGAGCATCTCAGCCTCAACCAGTACGTCGTGCAACGCCTCTCAGAGGCCTCCTGAGCCACCTCTGGAACATCCGCAATTGCCGCTGATCGCCGAGTTACCCGACGGCTCGGGCGTCCAGGAGTCGCTTGACGGCGAGCAAGTCTTCGTCTCGTTCTCGCCGTAGACGCCCACGTGAATCAGACGCGAGATCTTGCACCGTGATGATCACAAGGCGGATCCCGTGCTGCGGGATCAACTCTTCACGCAGGGCATCGTAGAGGGCTCGCTGGATGCCTCGATGTACTCCACTCACGGTGAGGCGCTCAGGCTTGTCGAAATGTGGCACTGGTCGAAGGTGCTGCAGTTCTCGATACTCGACGACCACGTTCGCGTTGGGCCAGTAGCCGTCGACCGGCAGTCTCACTTGCCGACCGGTCGTGCCGGGGTCACCGCGCAGCCAGTCAAACCGATGCTGGCGCCACCCGATCTCGTCCAATACAGAGTCACACAGCGCCAGGACGTAGGCCTCGTCGCTGTCCTTCCGTCCCATGGGGTCGACCGTAGCCCAGCGGGGAAACATCGGGACACGCCGCGTCGCGGACGGAGCCCCACAGCCGACGGCTGAGGCATCTGCGTATAGCCGACAGTCGGGGGCACTTACGGCTTGATAGAAACGCATCAACGGGATCGTGTCTCGCGCAAGTTATCGACCCACTTTGCGGCAATCCCTGCAACCGCTTCCTTTCGCCGTTCGGTTGTAGATGGCGATCTGCCATGAGTGCCCGAGCGCACACTTCCACCAGACGTGCTGATGAGACCCAGGTCGTACTTGGTCTGGTCCGAGGGTTCCATTGCGATCGCAGTCCCACTCTGCGGCAATCTCAGGATGTAGGTCAGCGAGGGAGCCGCCCGCGGGTGGAGCTGCCCTTCGGCGTGCTCCTTCTTTACGATTGCACTCGGGGCAGTGGACTCGCTGATGCCGGACCCGGGCGTTTACGGTCGCCTCCCATGCTTTGCCGCACTTTGAGCAGATCCACCAGGCTGACGCGTTACGCGCATTGGCCACGTCGGCGGCAATCAGAGGCGCATTCCTTGTTGGATGCCACTCAGCGGCGATTGCTGGCGAGCGCTCAGCCAAAGAGGCACCCTTAAGCGGCCGGGGAGGTGGCGGAGACGGGTCCTCGGTGCCTAGCCGTCGGCGCTCACAGGACAGCCGTTTGAGCGTTTGCGGCTGCAAGAGCGCTCCGCCGGCGCGGTAGTTCCTTTCAATCGAAGCTAGCCAGTTCGATCGTCTGGTGGCGGGGTGGTCGTCAGGCACTTCTTGCGCTCCTCGGGCGAGGGCACAAAGCAAGTCCGCGGTCATGGCGAACAGATCACGCCGGTCGGGCTGGACAACGACATCGAGGTCCGTGATCCGCTGCAGGGGTTCCTCTCGGACTCGCACGACCAGCCAACCTGATGCGAGAAGCTCTCGAGTCCGCTCAGTGTCGCTCCTGAGTGACTCGGCGTGCCAGAAGGAGCCGTCATATTCCACAATGGCTCTCAACTCCGGACAGACGACGTCCACGCGATAGGTGCGGTCGTCAGTGTTCACGGGGTAGTCACCCAGAACTTGAATGCCCAACGCATGAGACAACTGGTGCTGGAGCACCACCTCTGGCCATGAGCGGCGCCAACCCGCAGCGCACTCCGGACAGCCGACGCCTCCGCCTGCTCTGGAGGCGATACTCGCTTGCCAGGTATGCCCGCGCGGACAGCGCCACCAGGCACGGCGGTGGGTTCCAGCGGTCACAGCGTCGGGCTTGAGTGCGCCATTCAGGTCGTAGGCCCACTCGCCGGCGACTTCTGGGAAGACTGCCTGCAGGTCGTTGCCGTATCCCACCCGTTGTCCGGTGCAGTATGGGCAGCCCCGGTTGAGACTGGCCCGATTGCTTATGAGGCTTCGGTAGTCGTGCCCCTCTGGACATCGCCACCAGACCAACTTGCTCGAGCCGGGCTTCACGGCCTCCGGTGTGAGCGGCCCGTTCAGTTCCGGGTGCCACTGGGCAGCCAGATCCGGTCTTTGGGCGAGAAGGCTTGACTCTGTTGTCGCGAACCTGCCGGAGCAGTACGGGCAACCAGCGCCGCCTTTGCTGATCCGGCCAGCCGGTGACACCTGCCATTCGTGCCCGGCCTCACATAGCCACCAGCGCGGTCGGTTCGACAGGGGCTTCACCTCCACTGGAGTGATCTCCGTGTTGAGAGTCGGGTGCCATTGCGCGGCGACCTCCGGGTGTAGGTCTGCAAGCGAACCACCAGGCGACGGTGCTGATCGCCGGACAGATCCCGCGGCATGGGCGCAGCGGGGACAACCTGCTCCGAGAACCGTGCGATTACGGATGTTGGCTTGCCATGTGTGTCCCTGGCTGCATCGCCACCACGCCTTGCGCTCCGAGCCTGCCACTATGGTGGCTGGGCCGTTGTTCGCGATGGGGTCCCACTCAGCAGCCAAGTCTGGGTGAAGTAGGTCCAAGCGATTGGTGACGGAGGGGCGCTTACCGGCGCAGTAGGGGCAGCCGGAAGCGGATGAGTTCGCTATGCTCGCGGCGGGCGCCTCCCAGATATGGTCCTCTCCCTTAGGGCATCTCCAGCGGAACCGCTTGTTGGAGTACTTGGCAACAGTGGCTGCTGGCACGGCGTTGTCCGGCGAGTACAGCGCTGACATGCGAGGCACATCAGCAACCGTCACAGTTCCGCGTCGAGGCAAAACGCCAACTCCATGCATCCATCCGGCGAACGGGGGATCTTCGGAAGCCATGCTGGCGCTGTTGCTCCAGGCGACCCGCATCCATTATGGGGCGCGGAGCAGGGCGCGCGGTTGAGGGGCCACAGTCACTCACTCACGTCATGCCTCGAAGAGGCGCGGCCTAGGTTGATCAGCCTCAGCCAGAGTTCGGCGCAAAGGACGTCCGCTCATGCCGCGATGGACACACGCGCTCCGGCTGCCATTCGACGACGCAGTCCCAGCAGTCAGCCAGGCTTCCGCTGATCCTGGGGCACCATGGCTGAGCACGGACGGACCAGTGGGGACGCAGGTCGGCGAGCCGTCTCCCAGTCAAGGCCAACCACATGGGCGCCCAACTCCGGTGGCGGGTTGGGCGACGGCTCGGTTGGGACGCGCCCGTCTCCCCAAGCATTCAGTTGGGGGGAGGAGGCGGGGCGGGCCGCAAGTCACCGTTGCGTCGCTGCGTTGCGGGAGGCGGACGTCGTGGTGGGTCAGCTGCGGAGTTCAGCTGTGCTCGAGCATCTGCGTCGCTGCGGGCGCAGATCAGCGTCACGGAGGCGTGCCGTGCTGCGCCGTGTACTTGACCCCGTCCAGGCTTCTCACGTCAGCCGGAGGGCGACATACGTTGACTATCTCCCTTTGGCGCCTACTTACTCATAGAATCCTCGCAAAGGAGGCTGCGTGCATACACCGTTGTCGTTTCTCATCGACTCCAATGTGGTGATCACCGCGGAGCCGTTCGCTGGACGGCTTGAAGAGCTGCAGCCCGTCATCAGCTCCTTTCTTCGTCTGGCCGCGCAGCATGGCCATAGGGTGTACGTGCACCCAGCGACTCTAGACGACCTAAAAGAGACGCAAGATGCGACGCACCGGACTCAGAACGTCGCGGCCTATGGCAAGTACCCATCGCTCGAAGAAATCGACGTTCCGGCGCACGTCTCGTCGGTGTTCCCGTCGCCCAGGTGCCCGAATGACGACCGTGACGCACGCATTCTCACAGCGCTAGACGCAGGGGCTGTGCACTTCCTTGTCACGAGCGACCGAAAGCTACGGAAACGAGCGATCCAGCTCGGCCACGACTTCCGTGTCCTAGGTCCCGGAGAAGCGGCACAGCAGCTGGCAGCGTGGCACCCGGACGCACCGTCGCCCCCTCCCGCGGTTGAGGAAGTTAAGCCGTACGCCCTGGATACTTCCCAGGAGATCTTCGATGCCCTTCGAGTCGATTACCAGGGTTTCGACGCTTGGATCGGCAAGGTTAAGAAGGAAGCCGCGACGCGGCGCGCTTGGATAGTGCGAAACTCGGCTGGCGTCTACGAGGCCATCGCGATAGTGAAGATGAGTGACGCGCATCCCTCCAAGACTGGGAGGACGGCGATCAAGCTGTCGACGTTCAAGGTGGCCGATGCGGGCTCTGGCCGCCGCCTCGGCGAGCTTCTTCTCAAGACCGTCCTGCGGTGGGCTGCAGAGGAGCCGGGTCGTCCTCCCGAGATGTTCGTTGAGGTGAGGGCGACTCGTGAGCGGCTTCTAGACTTCCTCGAAGACTTCGGCTTTACGATGGTGGCGACAAAGGTGGGCGATCCCCAGGAGCAAGTCTGGCTGAAGGCACTGGAGCCGCCAGTGGGATCGTGCCTCGATGGGTTTGCGCACCACAAGACCTTTGGGCCGCCAGCTATCCGTGCCAGCCAGCCGATATTCGTCGTCCCGATCATCCCCAAGTGGTACGAGGATCTCTTTCCGGACGCTGAGACGCTGAGCCCCACGGGGACGATCCCGCTACCGGGGACGAATCCTGAGCCGCGAGCGCACGGCAACGCGATCCGTAAGGCATACCTCTGTCGGAGCCCGACGAAAGAGGTCCCTGAGGGCTCGACCTTGTTGTTCTACCGTAGCCAAGGTCGCCTGGCAGGCGACGGAGCGGTGGTTGCAGTCGGAGTTGCCGAGGGGTCGATCAAGACGACCGACCCGCTCGTGACCATTGGAGAGTCGTTCAAGCGCACTGTCTACACAGAGGCAGATGTCATCGACCTGCACGGGCATGGCAGCGCCGTTCTCACTATCTTGTTCCGACACGACCGGTTCGTCGAGCCACCCTGGCGGGTGGATGAGCTGATAGGCCATAGAGTGTTCACGAGACCGCCGCAGTCGGTGATGCGTGTCCGTGACCCGGAGGGAATGACGTGGATCGAGGAACAACTCAACGCGTCGCGTTGATGGCGATTCACAGGGAGTATGCGGACGCCATCATGGACGGCATCAAACGCGTGGAGTTCCGGAAGCGACGGATCGCGGAAGACATTCAGACCGTTTGGGTCTACGCGACCGCCCCCATTAGTAAGGTAATCGGCCGGTTCACCGTTGAAGAGGTCGTAAGAGCAAGTCCGCAGGAGATTTGGGATCGTTACGGAACCGTCGGGATTATCGAGCAGGACGCGTTTTTCGCTTACTACGGCAAAGCGACCAGTGCGGTGGCAATCGTCGTCGGTGAGGCGGAGCGCCTGACGTCTCCTATCGCATTACGTGAGTTGAACCCGCCGCCAGCAGTACCGCAGAGTTTCACCTATATCTCGGCGACCTCGACGCCTCAGGTCCGAAGGGCGAGCCGGCCTGACGCCCCACCCGGCGGCACCCGCTCCCCGCGAGCCAGTCTGAGATCGTCTACGTCTCCGGCGATCCGCAGGATGTCCGCGTAACCTAAGACCAGTCAGGCGTCCATGACGTCGGGGGTACGCGCCCTGTCACGAGCCCCTTCCACGCATCGAGGTGCTCGAAGTTCGCTGACTATGACGAGACCGGACGGGTCACAAAAGACCGATGCTGTAGGTACTACGACCGGAACGAGAATTGACCGATTGCAGGTTTGCGACTTTCAGACGCGCTCCGCGCTAGGGTGGCTAAGGCCACTCGACGCCTCAAGGGCGTCCGCTACCGCCGCGAACTCCTCCAGGGCGGCGGTTAGATCCTCGACGATTTCGCGCGCGATGATTTCGGGGGCCGGCAGGTTGTCCAGGTCCTCGAGCGTCTCGTCTCGGAGCCACGTGATGTCCAGGTTCACCTTGTCACGCGTGATGAGCTCGTCGTAGCCGAACGACTTGAAGCGCTCACTCTCGGAACGCTCGTCGCGCGCCCCACCGGGCATGAAGCCGTCGACGAACTCGTCGAGGTGGGCGCGCGTGAGCGGGTTCTGCTTCAGGGTGAAGTGCTGGTTGGTTCGAAGGTCGTAGACCCAGAGCCGAGAGGTCCAGGGGGTCTCTGATGCGGGCTTGCGGTCGAAGAACAAGACGTTGGCCTTCACGCCCTGGGCATAGAACAATCCGGTGGGCAGCCGCAAGAGTGTGTGGAAGTCGAAGTCGTTGAGCAGCCGACGCCGCAGCGTCTCCCCCGCGCCACCCTCGAAAAGGACGTTGTCGGGCAGGACGACGGCCGCCCGGCCGTCGATCTCCAGGATCGTCATGATGTGCTGCAGGAAGTTGAGCTGCTTGTTCGACGTGGTGACGACGAAGTCCTGACGCTCCACGGCGCGGTCCTCGGACACCTCCCGGCCATCGGCACCAACCATCGTCAGCGACGACTTCGTTCCGAACGGCGGGTTGGCCAGCACGACCGACCAGCGGTCCCCAGGGTCGTGAGCCAGAGAGTCCCGGACCTCGATCAGCGATTCACCATTGGGCTCACCCATCCCGTGCAGGAGGAGGTTCATCGCGGCGAGGCGTGCCGTGCCGTCGACAAGCTCGACGCCATGGACGAAGGTCTCCTTGAGGTGCTTGCGCTCCGGCGGCGTCATCGTCTCTGCCCCGCGCGAGGCGTGTTCATGGGCCGCGAGCAGGAAGCCGCCGGTGCCGCACGCCGGATCGACGACGGAGTCCGTCACCGTCGGCTGAACGCAGTCCACCATCGCCGCAATCACCGAGCGCGGCGTGAAGTACTGCCCAGCCCCGGACCCCTTGTCGGAGGCGCCCTTCGCGAGCAGTGACTCGTAGGCGTCTCCGTTGATGTCGGTGCCAGCCGATGACCATTGCTCCTTGTCAATGAGGTCGTGAATCAGGCGCTTGAGCTTGGCCGGGTCCTGGATCCGGTTCTGGGCCTTGCGGAAGATCGTGCCGAGGGTACCCGGCTGCTTGCCCAGCCCCTGAAGGATCTCGGTGTAGGCAGTCTCAAGCTTGACGCCTTCCGCATCAAGCAAACGCTGCCAGGAGAGCTCCTCCGGCACGATCTGTTCGGGCCGCAGTGTCCGGGTGGCGCGCTCGTGCGCCATCTTCAGAAACAGCAGATACGTCAGCTGCTCGGTGTACTCAAGTACCCCGACGCCGTCGTCACGCAGAACGTGGGCGTAGGACCAGATCTTGTCGACCAACCGACGCGCGTCAGCCACCGAACACCTCTCTCACCATCACGACTCCTCAGACGCCGGCGGCATCGCCGACGACGAGCACCGGCGTCAACGGGATGCGTAGCCTCCAGCGCTCCGGCAGCTTCGCATAGTTCTCCAGGAACAGCGTCACCAGGTCCTCACCGGAGACCAGCCGAAGACCCGAGCGCTGGCGTTCAATCGACACGGCATCACGGCTGTAGCTGCCGAGGGTCACGAAGAGGAGGTACTCCCCCGAGCCCTGTGTGCCGATCAGTTGTTGTACCTCGGGCGCCCCGACGGTGCTGGTGAGATGCTTGCACTGCACCTTAATCTGGGGCGGTTCGACGCCGAGGGGATCGCGGTGCGCGATGACGTCCACTCCCCCGTCCTGGCTGTACTGCGTGACCCTGGCCTGATAGCCGAGCGCGCGGAGCAGATCTGCCGTGAACTCCTCGAACTCGGCATGGGAGAGCTCCTTGTGCAGCGCCTCCAGCACGAAGTCGCGCGTGTGACGCTCGATCCGAGACGCCCGCGGCTCGTCGGCTGCCTCGTCGTCAGGATCATCCTTGGCGACGGCCTCGACCACGCGAGTGATCTCATCGACGGACTCATCGCCGGAGCGGAGCGCCGCGAGGAACTCATCAGCATGCTTGCGGATACGGAAGATCGTCAGGAATGACCCCAGCTCGTAGAGCGCTGGCTGCGTGAAGATCGTCCGTGAGAGCCCGATCTTGCGCCATTCGACCGGCCGCCGATGGCGGTGGGTGGGTGCGTCGGCTGCGAACTCGTACTCGCCGGTGATGATGCCGATGTTGATCGTGCTGTCCGGCTTGTATGGCGCGACGACGATGTCGCCCGGCTGCATCTCGTCCCGAAGTCGAACCAGAATGCCTGCCCATCCTGCGATGGCCCTTGGCTTGGCGTTCGGCATCACTCGGGCAAGCGCCTCCTTCAGCCCCTCCCGCCCGTGCGGGACCGCACGAAGGTCGCTCATCTCGTCCCAGCCAACGCTGATGAACCCGTCGTCGACGAGCTCCTCAGTCAGCGTGTCGTTATGTACACCCCAAGTCGCGGTCATCCCGCCAACGCCCCCTCTTCCACATCGACTCCATGGGATGACTTGGTCAGCCGACCAGAAAACGCCGCACTTAGTAGGGCCCGCTGTAGCTGCTGTCCTTGGTGCCGGGCTCGTTCCAACTCGACTTCCAAGCGTTCCACCGCAAGGGCCAGGCTCTCGAGATGCTGCAGCATGGCTGCCTGTTCTTGAGCGCTGGCTTTGGGAACTTGCACGGAAAGCAAGGCTCCCTGGGAAATGTTGCGCATCGAGTCCTTCGTCCCAGTTGCGAGCGCCGAGATCTGTGCTCTGACGCTAGGTGATTGCAGCACTTCATTGAGCCACCAGGGATTAACCCAGCGCTTTGGAACGAGTCGCAAGCTCTTGTCGCTCAAAAGCAGCCGCGGCCGAACGTCACCGACCACGACACTGGCGCCCACGTAAGCAGACGTGTTGGCCCGGCTAACTAGCAGATCGCCTCGCCTGATCTCGTAGCGCGGGTCTGCAAAGTGAGCGGGGATCCGCTTATTCTCGTCCGGTCGAAACTCCCCCCATGTCATCGCGCTGACCTTGATGATTCCCCACTCTGACTCAGTAGCTGAAGGGGCAGACTTGCCCAGGGATCTGCCGGCCTCAATCTTGGCGACAAGTTCGCCTAGCGGAACAGTCTCACCCTTGAGCCGCTCGATCGCCGATTTCCGCAGGGACTGACGGAGTGCCAGCAGGCGATCCGCCGACTGAGCTACTGAGGAACACCCGTCCTCCAAGCGAGAGAGGTGGGTCTCTAGGAGTTCCACGATCCGTCGCTGCACATCCAGCGAGGGGAGCGGCACAGGGATCTGCTTGATGAGTTTGAGGCCAAGCCTCGGGCGGCCGACGCCATGAAGGTGCTGCTCTGCCCATCGGCGCGCCTCGGGACGTCGCAGCGCGTACATGACCCACCTCGGGTCGACGTCGTGCTTGAGGCGTACACGGATGCAGTCCGCTTTCACAATCGCTGGGCCCACTGTCTCTGGCACCAGGCAGGCCCGGGGCAATTGCTGTCCCAACGACGCGACCACGAGGTCACCCCCAAGTACCTCGTGCTTACGAAGTGACTCGAAATGCTCCTCGCTGATGTGCGCAGGGGCTTGGTTGTACACACCGTCGCCGATGTTCTGTAGCCTCACAACCTGCGGTCCAGCTTCCGTGTAATGGGCGCTCGTGAGATTCGACCCAAATGGCCCGTCGGTGATGGCTCCGCGAAACGGAGCGCTCAGTGACTCAAGGGTGACCGTTGGCCAAGCGGTCACGCCGTTAGCTCCCGGTTCAGTTCGTCAAGAAGATCCCCGGCCCCGTCGCCGAGATCACGGAGAGCTCCATAGATGCCACCACGCTCGTCAAATGGAGCCTCGTCGAGGTCATCGGCGGTGATGCCGGCCGAGTTCGAGATCACGTCGACCATGCGGTCGAGCCACCACCTTTGCTTCTCGTTGAACGTCGCGCCCGATTGCTCCTGCGACAGGAGCCAGCCCGCGTAGCGTCGCTGGACGGTGTCGGCGAACGGGATGAGTTCGTCGTCGAGTTCGAGCGTATAGCGGATCAGCGACACAACGTCAGTGAGCCGCGATCGGTCCCGGTGCTGCACGCTGCCCTCATCTACCACTTCGTAGGCCGTCCACACCATGTCTGGCGTCCAGTTCCTGGGCGGTCGGGCGATGCGGTCGGCGAGTTCCTTGATCGCGTCGAACGGGATGCGCCGCGTCTTGGCCTCATCCATGAGCTGGATCGCGGTGATCTCGTTGCGGTGGGTCGTTAGGTACTCCTTCCAGTCGCGAACCAGCGATCGGGCTTCCTCTGGGTCCACGACCCCGTGGGCGGCTAGGAGCCGGTCGGCGTTCACCTCGTCGATGATTTGATCGTGGGTGCGGCGCAGTTCCATGATGCGGGTGCGCAACTCGGGATTGGCGGCCAACGGCTCGATCGCCGCCTCAATCAGTTGCGCCACCACCGTCGCGACATCGGCTCCCTCCCCCGCTGCTTCGAGAGCCGCCGCCTGCACATCGGGATCCACAGCGTCGACGAGCCCACGCACTATCGCCTTGAGCGGCTGCCCGGCCACCTTGTCGAGTTCCGTGCGTTCGTCTGGCGTGAGCTGCAACTCGAGCGCCGACAGCCGCGAAACGAGCGTCGCGGTCTCGTCCTCCGTGATGGTGAGGTTGGCCGCCTTCTTGAGCAGCTGATCCAGCGAGATGGATCGGGTCCGGTTGAGCGGCGGCTCGACGAAGTCGTGCTCGGTGACGCCGACGGCGTCGACGATCACGAACCTGGTCTTCTGCTTGGCCTTCGGATCAGGGGTGACTGCTTGGAAGTCAGCGGCCGCGATGGTCCTGGCGCCGCGACCCTTCATCTGCTCGAAGTACTGCGCGGTCTTCACGTCCCGGAGGAAGAACACGCATTCGAGCGGCTTCACGTCCGTGCCGGTGGCGATCATGTCCACAGTGACGGCGATACGCAGCTTCGGGGACGTGCGAAAGGCTTGCAGCTGCCCCTTGGGATCAGTGGCGGTGTAAGTGATCTTGGCGGCGAAGTCGTTGCCCTTGCCGAACACCTGCCTCACCAGTGTGACGATCTGCTCGGCGTGGTTGTCGTCCTTCGCGAAGATGAGCGTCTTCGGGACGGCCGAGCGACCTGGAAAGATCTCGGTGAACAGCCTGTCGCGGAAGGTCTCCAACACCAGTCGGATCTGGTTTGGGTTGCTCACCGCACGGTCGAGCTGGCCGCCGGCGTAATCGATGTCCTCGTCGATCTCCTCGATGCGCTGCACTCTGGTGCGCTTGTCGAGCTTTGGCACAAAGGTGCCCGCCTCGATCCTCGCGCCCTGCTCCGTGATCTCGGTGCGGATGCGGTAGATGTCGAAGTCGACGTTGACGCCGTCGGACACCGACTCCTGGTAGGTGTACGAGGAGACGAGGTTCTGGCGGAAGAACGCGAACGTCTGCTTGCCCGGTGTTGCGGTGAGACCGACGACGTGGGCGTCGAAGTACTCCAATACTCCACGCCAAACGCCGTAGATCGAGCGATGCGCCTCGTCAACGATCACGAGGTCGAACGTTTCCGGCGGCAACTCCGGGTTGTAGGCCACGGTGACCGGCTGCTCGGGGACGTACCCATCCAGCTGAGGATCATCCGCGTCAGCCACCTCGTTACCGCGCAGCACCGAGTGGACCCGCTGAATCGTGGAGATGACAACGTTGGAGCTGGCCAGCATCCCGGCACCCGTGAGCTTGTCGACGTTGTAGATCTCCGAGAACCGGCGTCCGTCGTCGGGGGTGGCGTAGTTCTGGAACTCCGCCAGGGTTTGGTCGGCGAGGTTGTTCCGGTCCACCAGGAACAGGACCCGTGAGAAGCCGCCGAACTTGATGAGTCGGTAGGCGAGCGTGACGGCGGTGTAGGTCTTGCCGGCGCCGGTGGCCATCTGGATGAGCGATCGGTCGAAGCGCTGCTCGGCCAGGGACTGCTCGACGCCATTGATCGCGACGATCTGCGCCGGTCTCAGCCCCGCTACATCCAGCGGAGGAAGAGCGCGGGCCTTCGCACGCCACGTCGGGCGCTCGGGATCGGCGTCCGCATCGCGGAGGATCCGGGCGAGCGTCGAGGGCTTGGGGAATGCGAACACCTTCCGCGATCGCGGGTCGGGATCGAACCCGTTGGTGAAGTGCGTCTCGCTGCCGGAGGCCTCGAACACGAACGGCAGGCGGTCGTCGACCAACCGTGCCCGCCTACGGTGGGACTCGGGGAGCCCGGTGGCGTACATCGCCGACTGCCACTCCACACCCGACAGGGTCGTGCCGATGGGCTTGGCCTCGATGACGCCGACGACCTTCTTGTCCACGAAGAGGAGGTAGTCGACGCGCCCGTGGCCCGGCGCCATCACTACCTCGCGCACGGCTATGCCCTGATCTGCGAACAGGTTCATCGACTTGCCATCTTGAACAACCCAACCGGCCGCCTGGAGTTGCTCGTCGATGAGCACACGCGCCCGCTGCTCAGCGGCAAGGCGGGCGGCATCGGTCACGAGTCGATCCTAGCCAGAGAAGAAGCGCACGGCTCGCTGCGGCGGCAGTCGACGCCTGCTCACGGCCAGCCCAAACCGAACCGGTAGGTCGGCAATGAGAACCCGACCACGGCACGGATCTTCGTGGCTGACGTACCCCGAGACTGAAGTGCCACACACCCACTGCACCATCGGAGGGTCTGTGCGCGTTAGGCGGCCGAGTCCGGGGTTCTAGTGGGCATGGTTGTGTCGTTGCACAAGCTCACCGCCGGGTCGGGGTACGACTACCTGACCCGGCAGGTTGCTGCGCACGACACGACGGAGAAGGGCCACGCGACGCTGGCCTCCTACTACTCGGAACGCGGCGAGGCGCCCGGGTCCTGGCGGGGCCGTGGGCTCGCGGGTCTCGGCGACCTCCCCGTCGGTGACGTCGTCACAGCGGAGCAGATGAGCGCCCTGTTCGGCGCCGGCTTCCACCCGAACATGCAGGCCCGCCTGTCCGCATTGCCGAGCGACGCGACAAAGGCGATGGTTACCGAGGCTGCCCGCCTCGGCCAGCCCTTCCCTGTGCACGGGGCGGTCAACGAGTTCCGCCTGGAGGTGGAGAAGCGCACCGCAGCATGGCGCGTCTCGGAGGGGGTGCCGACAACGGCAACGGTGCCCACCGACGTCCGAGCCGACATCGTGAACCACGTCGCGAGGGAGACGTTCGAGGCGCGCATCGGCCGCCTGCCAACGACCCCAGAACTGGCCGCGGAGGTGTCCCGGTTGAGCCGGCAACCGTCGACCGCGTGCGCCGGATTCGACATGACGTTCACCCCGGTGAAGTCGGTCTCGGCACTCTGGGCGATCGCCCCGCGTGACGTTGCCGAGGCGATCGAACGGGCCCACGACGCAGCGGTCGATGACGCGCTGCGTTTCATGGAGGACGAGGCGTTGTACTCGCGCGCCGGTCACGCGGGTGTGCGGCAGATCGACGTCCTGGGCCTCATCGCAGCCTCATTCACACATCGCGATTCCCGCGCCGGCGATCCGAACCTTCACACCCACGTCGCGATTGCGAACAAGGTGCAGGGCTTGGACGGGAAGTGGCGCTCCATCGACGGCCGCCTCATCTACCAGGCTCGGGTGGCGGTGAGCGAGACCTACAACACGCAGCTGGAGGCACACCTGCGCGAGGCGCTCGGGCTGGAGTTCGTCGAGCGCGAGCCCGGCACGCTGGAGCGACGAGCGGTCCGGGAGGTTGTTGGGATTCCCTCCGAGCTGGTGGAACTGTGGTCCTCACGCAGAGCGCTGATCGAGTCTCGACAGGCGGAGCTTGCGGCTGAGTTTCAGACGCGCCATGATCGTCCTCCCACGCCGGCGGAAGCGATCCGGCTGGCCCAGCAGGCCACCCTCGAAACCAGGGAAGCGAAGCACCCACCCCGCTCCCATGAGGAGCAACGCAGAACCTGGCGGGCACAGGCAGAAGCAGCGATCGGCGTGGAAGGGATCGGGCGCGCCCTCACCCACTCGCTTGGTCGCGCCACTACGTCGCGCGTCGACATCACGGAGGTCCTGTTGGACCGCGTGGCGCGGGAGGTGGTGGGCCGGGTCGCCCGGTCGCGGGCTTCGTGGCAGGTCTGGCACCTGCGCGGTGAGGCGTCCCGGCGTTCCCGCGAACCGGCCACCACCTCGGCGCAGGCTGAACTCCTCACCAAGGAACTCCTCGACCGAGCACTCGCCATCTCGGTTCCCTTGACCGTCGTCGGGGACGGGATCGAAGAGCCCCCAGAGCTGCGCCGAGTCGACGGCTCCTCAATGTTCGAGGTCGCCGGATCTCGCCTCTACACCTCGCAGGCCGTGCTCGACGCGGAGCGGCGAATCGTGGCAGCGGGCTCGCTCGCCCCTGGCCGCCGGGCTCCCGATTTCGCGGTGGAGATCGCCTTGCTGGAGTCGACCGCCAACGGCGTCTCGCTGAATGACGGACAGGCACGCTTGGTGCGGGCCATGGTCACCAGCGGGGCCCAACTGCAGCTGGGGCTGGCCGCCGCAGGCACGGGGAAGACGACCGCGATGCGGGTCCTCACCCGGGCCTGGGAGGAGTCAGGCGGCAAAGTCCTGGGCCTGGCGCCGTCGGCTGCCGCGGCCGCGGTCCTCGCAGAGGCGACAGGCGACGCCACCACCATCGCCAAACTGCTCTGGGACCTCCACCACGGCGATACCGACGAGGTGGATGCGGCGACGCTGATCATCGTGGACGAGGCAGGAATGGCCGACACCCTCTCCCTCGCCGAGCTCCTCGACTTCGCCCTCCCCCGAGGCGCCTCCATCCGCCTGATCGGCGACGACCGCCAACTCTCCGCCATCGGCGCCGGCGGTGTGCTGCGCGACCTGCGCCGCGTGCACGGCGCCGTCGAGCTCGACGAGGTGCTGCGCTTCGTCGACAACGGCGAGAAGGCCGCCTCCCTCGCCCTCCGCAGCGGCGATCCCACCGCTCTGGGCTGGTACCTCGACCATGGCCGCATCCATGCGGGCAGTTCCGAAACGGCGCTGGACGGCGCGCTCCAAGCCTGGAAGGCCGACACCGATCGGGGCCTCGACTCGCTGATGCTGGCCAGCACCCGGCAGGACGTCGCCGAACTCAACCGCCGTGCCCGCCAGGTGCTCGCGGGCGAGGATGCCGGCGGCGTGCGGTTGTCCGACGGGAACCTGGCAGGCGTCGGCGATGTGATCCTCACCAGGCGCAACGATCGACGTCTCCGGACCTCCACCACTGGCTTCGTCATGAACGGCGACCGCTGGATCGTCCAGGCCGTGAACCGCGACGGCGGGCTCCTGGTTCGGCACCGCACCACCGGGCACCGCGCGTGGCTACCGGCTGCCTACGTCGCCGACCACACGGAACTCGGCTACGCCACCACCATCCATACCGCCCAGGGCTCGACGGTCGACACCGCCCACACCGTCCTCAGCGGCACGGAGACCCGCCAACTTCTCTACGTCGCCATGACCCGAGGGCGGCAGGCGAACCACAGCTACGTCACCACCGTCGGGCACGGTGACCCACACTCCGCCTTCACGCCCGAGACGCTGCGTCCCCCCACCGCGGTCGAGATCCTCGAATCCGTACTCGCCCGAGACGGCGCCGCCCGCTCCGTCACCAGCGACATCGCGTACGCCCACGACGCGGCCGTACGGCTCAGGGATGCGGTCAGCCGGTACCGCGACGCGCTGACCGTCGCCCTCGAGCACCGCCACGCCCCCGAGCTGGAGATCCTCGACCATGGAGCCGACGACGTCGTCCCCGGCCTGGTCGACGCCAACGCCTGGCCAACCCTCCGGCACCGGCTCCTCGCCGCCACCGACGGTACCGCCCCGCTCGATGAGCTGCGCCGGATCGCAGCCGGCCACCGCTTCGAGGAATTCGCCGACCCGGCAGCCCTCCTGGCCACGCTCATCCCCGAACCCACGGACGGGCCCCTCCCCTGGCTCCCCCGCATCCCGGCCTCCGTTGCCGACGACGAACGCTGGGGTCCCTACCTCGACGCCCGCGCCCAGCACGTGACCACCATCGCCGCACAGGTCCGCCTCGACGCGCTGCAGGCCCCGAACCCGAGCTGGGCACCCAGCGACACGGAACTCCCAGACCGACTGCTCGGCGATGTGGCGGTGTGGCGAGCCGCCACGGACGTCGACCCCGAGGACCGCCATCCCACCGGAGGACGCGCGCAGGCCGGAGCCGCGCGGCACTACCAGGACCAGCTCGACAGGGAGCTCCTGACCGCGATACCGAGCCTGGGCGTCGCGCAACTGCGCGCCCTGGGTCAGGGCCTGGACCACGACCCCGGCGTCATCGGGCTGGCCAGGCACCTCACCCTGCTCGGCGAACGCGGGATCCCAGCTGGGGCCCTCGTAGCCAACGCGCTGGCAGAAGGACCACTCCCCGCAGAGCGACCCGCCGCGGCCCTCTTCTGGCGGATCCTGCAGCACACGACGGGCACCGCGCGGTCGGTGGCCTACGCCGTCGAGCCGCACGTCGATCAGCCATCATCCCGGCCGCGGCCCGCACTCCTACGACGTCCATCACGACACACCGGAGGTCCCCGCCGATGGCCACGTCCCGTCGATTTGAGGGGAGCAAGACACGGCGCGCGCTACGGCTTCATGCGCTCACTTCGCAGGACGCGCTCCATCGCCATCCTCAGCCGGAGGACTGCCACTCCGGGCCTGGTGATCCGCGCCACCGCATCGATGACGCGAGCGGCCTGCGCACTCGTCAGGTTCTCCGAGAGGTCCTCCGCCGTCGCGATGCCGGCAAGGAAGGCGATGTCTGAGAGGTGGCGCGCGGGATCCCGATCAGAGACGTTCAGCAACGCCGAGGCCTTCGCCACAACCGCACCGAGCAGCGACGGGACAGGCACGGTGAGATGCTGATCAGCCACCGCCAAGATCCACAGTCGGCTCAGGTCCGTAGCCCACTGGACTCCGTGCGACTGAACACCGGGACGCCCGTTGGCCGATGGCTGGCCACGCACCCCGAGGCCCGATGGCAACAGCAGGTCAACCCGAACCTCGCCTCCACCGTCGAGTTTCTTGTACCACCGATGCTCGACACCGCTGGGGTGGAGAACCGGCCGAAGCCCCAGCTCCTGGACCGCGCCCGAGATGGACGGAAACGCCGACGGGTTGGCCCGGGCGGCAATCCCGGCGTCAAGATCGGTTGTCGTTCGGGTCGGAACAGTCCCTGCGCGCCACCCATGGAACTGCACCATCTGGCCACCGACAATCGTCCATCCACCCGGAACGCGCTGGTAGAGCCGTCCGGCCAGCAGCCAGGCCTCGCGCTGAGCCGACGGCACCCACTCCGGCATCCTTACCGTTGGCCGCAGAGGAGTCACCGTCGCCCTACTTCGGACAGGCATTCAGCAACGGCCCGGTCGTTCCTGCCCCCACCCGCATCGGCAACATCGACTAGACACGCCGCCAGATCCACCCTGACCACCGGCTCGGAACGCAACAGCACGTTTCCGTCCGGGACCGCCACGAGCAATAGATCCCAGATCACGCCCTCCCGATCGGACTCCGCGACGTGCGGCTCCAGCAGTGCCCCACCCGCCAGACCAAGCGCAGGATGCGCGGCGCCACCGGGGCTGAGCCGAGAATCCGCGAACAATTCCGCAGCGTCCCCCTGAAAGGAGAACCGACCCACATCACAGCGACGCGGCAGCCATGCCCGCAATAACGACGCAGGCTCCTGGCTGGCCCGCAACTGCTCCCACCGTCGTCGCAGGCGCGAACGCTCCCGATCCGGCAGCCCTTGCCACGACACACCATCCGGCTCACCGAAACCCTGGCCGATCAGATCCACCATTGCCCGAGCCATCCGTGCCGACATCGGCCTCACACTCGGCCGACGCGCCACCTCAAAGCTCGCCAACTCCCCTTCGGCAATGGCCCAACTTCGACCCAGTCGAACCGCATGGAGACGCCCGTCGCCGATCAACTGCACAACACGTTGACGACTCACGCCGAGCCGTTCCGCTGCTTCAGCCACCGACAGTCCCACCATGCCACAAGCCTAGACGTACCAAAAGACTAGTGGCAACATTCGACTCGTACTCCAGCGCCATGCGCGAATCACTCCACCCCAGCAGCAGCATGACTTCCGCGATCGTGTATCCCTCGCTGAAGAGCCATGCAGCGTACGAAGCACGAAGGTCGTGCAGCGTGATGTGGTCCTCCTTCGGCACAGGAAGACCCTTCCGCCACAACCGGCGCCGCTCCGCCTCCGGGGTCCGCAACCCCATGTTGGCCAGCGCCCTGTTGTGCCGCCGGTCGGCCTCGGCAGGCCCCATCGGCTTGCCATCCGCGACGGTGAACACGAGCTGCTCAGGCGACCTCGGATGCAACGTGAGGTGATCCCGCAGGATCGTCACCAAGGTGGTCGACATGGGCAGCGAGCGGATGCCGGCCGACGTCTTGGGCACCTTCACACCCACGCGGTAGGCATCGCCGTCCTTGCCATGCTCAATCGCCTGGCGCACGAGGATCCGCCGCCCCTCAAGGTCGAGGTCCATCCGACGCAGACCCCGGACTTCACCGGATCTCAACCCGCCCAGGGCCACCGTGGCCAACATCGCCACATGCTGGGGTTCGGCGGCCTGCAGATAGCGTCGGACGTCGTCCAGGTCGAACACGTGACGCTGCTCCATCGCCTTCGTCTGGCGCGGGATGCCCACGCCGGCGGCGGGGTTCTTGTCGATCCATCCCCAATGCGCCGCCTTAGCCAGCAACTCGCTGAACAAGGCCAACGTCGACCGGTCGCGGCGGCGCTCAGCAGCTAGAGGGCCCTGGCGCCATTGCCACACGTCGTCGTGGGTGATGGTCTTCACGTCACGCTCGGCCCCCCAGTGAGGGACGATCCGCAGCCGCCAGTCCTGCTCATACGCGGTAAGCGTGGACAGGGCCAGCGGCCGCGGGCGCTGCGCCAGGAAGCGGTCATAGGTCTCCTGGATGGTGTGAAACTCCGGCCTCTGGGCCGCTTCCTCTTCAGGGGAGAGCCACTCCCCTCGTTCAATCGCCCTCTGCTGGAGTCGCAGCCAGTGCTCGGCGTCGCTCTTGTGCGTGAACGTGACAGGTGCCTTCACCCGTTTGCGCCCGTCCAGATCAGGATGCTCGAAGCTCGCTTGGTACCGCTTGCTGGGTAACCGTCGGATCAATCCAAAACGTCTCATGGCTGTAGGAACCCCTCGAACGCGCGGCCGAGGCGTGCAACGAACGTGCAACGAGAAAGCTCTCTGCTGTCCCTCTGAGGGCACTTGAGTCCGAGGTGAAACATACAAACTCCCTAGTCAAGGGCGTTTGACTAGGGAGTTCGGCCGTGGAGCATAGGGGACTCGAACCCCTAACTTCCACCTTGCAAAGGTGGCACTCTACCAATTGAGTTAATGCCCCGGATCGACGGCAAGTATAGGGCAGGCCGTGCCGGGGCCACCAACGAGACCTCTGCGGGCGGCTCCAGCGTCACTTCTGGCCGCGACTACCCGGCTGAACCCGCACTGGACCTCTCGACGGACCCGGTGGGCGTGCGAAGCCGGCATCCCTCCCCCTCCGGCGCCAGGGGTCCAGGCACGTACCCCGAGCCCGTGTCCTAATGTCGGGCTCGTGAGCCTGACCGACGCCCTCTACTCCAAGCTCGTCCACCGCGACCCCGACGCAGAGCGCAAGCTCCCCGACGAGGCCCGGCGGAACGTGGCGGGCAATGGGCTCAGGCTGGTGTCGTCGAGCGCCCTGCAGTCCTCGGGCGATCAGACCGTCAACGCCTCCACCGTCCTCCCCTGGCTGATGCTCGCGCTCGGCGCGCCGGCGGCCCTCATCGGGCTGCTGGTCCCCATCCGCGAGTCTGGCTCCATGCTCCCTCAGGCGTTCCTCACGCCCCTCGTCGTGCGGTTCCGGCACCGGAAATGGGTGCTGGTGGTCGGGTCCCTCATTCAGGCGGTGGCGGTGGCAGCCATGGCGCTGACCGCCGCCGTCGGCTCAGGGCTGGCCGCGGGGATCGCGATCATCGTGGCGCTGACGGTGTTCTCGTTCGGACGATGCCTGACGTCGATCGCGTCCAAGGACGTGCAGGGCCGCACGGTTCCCAAGGGCGAGCGCGGTCAGATCAACGGGCTGGGCACCACGGCCGCGGGCATCGTGGCGATCACGCTCGGTCTGGCCATCCGCGTCTTCGGCGGCGAGGACCTGACCGCGAGACAGATCGCCTGGATGCTGGCAGGCGGCGCCGCGATGTGGGTGGCCAGCGCCGCCGTCCAGGCCGGGCTCCGCGAGCCCACCGACGAAGCGGACGAGGACGCCGACGGCTCCCCCACCGGGGTGCTCCGCCTCCTCCGCGACGACAGGGAGTTCCGCCGCTTCGTCACCACCAGGAGCTTCCTGCTGGTCTCCGCCCTGAGCCCGCCGTTCGTCGTCACCCTCGCCGCGACATCAGGAGCCGGCGGACTCTCCGGCCTCGGCGGCTTCGTCGTAGCCTCGGGCGTGGCATCGCTCATCGGCGGGCGGATCTTCGGCCGCCAGGCGGACCGCTCCAGCCGTCGGCTCATGGCCTTCGGCGGTGCTGCCGCCTCCACCGTCGTCCTGGCCCTGGTGGCGCTGGTCTCCGTGCCGGGCTTCGACGGCGCCACGACGGCGGGCACAGTCGTGCTCATCGGCGGCTACTTCCTGCTCACCCTGCTTCACACCGGGGTGCGGGTGGGGCGCAAGACGTATGTCATCGACATGGCCGACGGCGACACGCGCACGCTCTACGTGGCGGTGTCCAACACCGCCATGGGTGTGGTCCTCCTCGTCGTGGGCGCGATCAGCTCGCTGCTGGCGCTGGCCGGGGTGGCGTGGGCGCTGCTGTTCCTCGCCGTCCTGGGCGTCCTCGGTGCGGTGTGGGGGTGGCGCCTGCCGGAGGTGTCGCGCGGCCGATAGGCCTGCACGCTTATGCCACCGTCCGTGCACGTTCGTGCAGCTCGTGCCCTAGACTGGCCTGACAGCCGGTCCGACACAACGACGACGTGTCCCCAAGGAGGACGAGTGGTCACCAAGACGAGCGATTCGCTGCTCACCGTGGCGCGGATGTACTACGTCCAGTCCGAAACCATGGACGCCATCGCGCACCACATGGGTGTGTCGCGGTCGACGGTGTCGCGGCTCCTGAAGGAGGCCCGAGACCGCGGCCTGGTGCGCGTGAGTATCGTGGACCCGGACCGCCCGCTCAACCGCATGGCAGAGCTGTTCGAGAAGTATTTCAACGTCCAGGCCCACCTCGTCCACGTCCGCCCCGGCGCGAGCAGCATCTTCCGCCTGGACCAGGTGGCACGCATGGCGGCAGGCATCCTCGGGAACGCGGTCCACGACGGCGACGTGGTGGGCATCGCCTGGGGCACCACCGTCTCCGCGATCGCCACGCACCTCCGCCCGAGGGACCTGAGCGGGATCACGGTCATCGGCCTCAACGGCGGCGCCAACCATCAGACCACAGGCCTGCCCTACGTGGGCAGCATCCTGCACAAGTTCGCCCAGGCGTTCGGCGGCCAGGAGCAGCTCCTCGCCCTGCCCGCCTTCTTCGACGACCCGGCAACCAAGGAGGCCATGTGGCGTGAGCAGAGCACCCGCCACATCCTGGCTGTGCGGGCGAACTGCCGCGTGGCGCTGTTCGGGGTGGGCGGGCTGCACTCGGAGCTGCAGAGCCATGTCTACTCGTCGAATTACCTGAGCGAGGCGGACCTCAAGCAGCTCCGCGACTCCAAGGTGGTCGGCGACGTGTGCACGGTGATGCTGCGCGAGGACGGCAGCTACCGCGACCTCAACATCAACAAGCGCGCCACCGGCATGACGCCGGCGGAGCTGCAGGGTGTGCCGCGGCGGATCTGCGTGGTGAGCGGGCTGTCGAAGACGGCCTCGGTGCTGGGCGCGCTGCGCGCCGGGGTGGCGACGGATCTGGTGATCGACGCGGAGACCGCCCGCGCCGTCCTGAATCGGATGAAGCCCGGGATGCGCCTGCAGTAGCCCGCCGCCTGACACCGTCCCCGGGTTCACTTAGTCTTGCCCCCATGTCTGAATTCATCGTCACCGAGGTGCAGGACGGGATCGCCCGCATCACGCTGAACCGCCCGCGCGCGATCAACGCCCTCACGGAGGACATGTTCATCGCGATGTACGAATCGCTCACCGCCTGGCACGACGACGACGCGGTGACCGCCGTCGAGCTCGCCGGCAACGGCGACCGCGGGTTCTGCGCCGGGGCGGACGTGCGCGCCCTGGCCGAGACCGTCCGCGACGGCGGCCCCTTCCTGCGCTACCTGGAGACCGAGTACGCGCTGGACATCATGCTCGCCAACTACCCCAAGCCGGTCACGTCCTTCCTCCGCGGCATCGCGATGGGCGGCGGCCTCGGCATCGGCGCGCACGTGGACCGCCGCATCGTCTACGCCGACACGGTGATGGCGATGCCGGAGACGAAGATCGGCTTCTTCCCGGACGCGGGCGTCATGTACCAGCTGTCCCGGGCGGGGGCGGTGGGCAAGCACGTGGCCCTCACGTCGGCCACCTTCACCGGCGGCGACGCGCTCCTCATGGGCCTGGCCGACGAATCCGCCGACGGCGACCTCCCGGCCCCGCTGTTCGACGAGTCCGCGGCCTGGATCCATGAGTGCTACGCCTCCGACGACGTGCTGGAGGTCGTCGCCGCGCTCGAGAGCCACCCGTCCGAGCAGGCACGCGCGGCCGCCCGCGACCTGCGCGCCCGGAGCCCCTTCAGCGTTCACGTGGCCATGCGCGCGCTCGTGAGGGCCCGCCGGCTGCACCTCGCGGAGGTGCTCGCGCAGGACCTGCGGCTGGCCGAGACGGTCATCCCCTCGGGTGACTTCGTCGAGGGCGTGCGCGCCCTGCTCGTCGACAAGGACAACGCGCCGGCCTGGCGTCACGCCTCCCTCGAGGACGTGCCGGCCGACGAGGTGGACCGGGTCTTCGCCTACTGAAGAGTCAGGGACTGCCGGGCCGCTTGAACGCCATCGCGACGTTGACCAGCACGATGCCCACCCACACCATGAGCATCGCGGCGAACCCGAACTGCGCGGTGATCGCGGTCAGCGGAATGGCCATCACCAACGACACGATGGCCAGCGCGAGCCGGCCGCCCTGCCCCTGCTTGTCCATGGCGCTCTGCTCCTTGGCGGCGGCGATCTCGGCCTCGTAGCGCCGCCTCACGGTGGCTTCGACCTTCGCGGCAAGGGAGTCCACCAACGCCGGCTCGATCTCATCGCCCATCTCGCGGCGCACCTCCAAGGCGGCGTGCAGCTCCTCGCGGGACAGCTCCTCACTCATGGCTCCGAGGCTACTCCTGGGACACCCCGTCGGCATCCCTATGCCCCCCGGGGTATCCTGACCCGCGGGCGGAGTACAGGAGGAAGCGCACTACGATGGGTGCGGCTCACCGCCACCGCGAAGGAGAATCATGTCCACCGTGCACGACGTCATCATCATCGGCTCCGGTCCCGCCGGCTACACGGCCGCCATCTACGCCGCCCGCGCCAACCTCAAGCCGGTCGTGTTCGAGGGCTCCTTCGAGGGCGGCGGCGCCCTGATGAACACCACCGAGGTGGAGAACTACCCCGGGTTCGCCGAGGGCATCATGGGCCCGGACCTGATGGACCAGATGCGCAAGCAGGCGGAGCGCTTCGGCGCCACCCTCATCACCGACGACGCCACCGCCGTCGACCTCACCGGCCAGATCAAGGTGGTCAAGGACTCCGACGACGTGGAGTACCACGCCAAGTCCGTCATCCTCGCCATGGGCTCCGGCTACCGCAAGCTCGGTCTGCCCGACGAGGAGCGCCTCTCCGGACGTGGCGTGTCCTGGTGCGCCACCTGCGACGGCGCCTTCTTCCGCGACAAGCCCATCGCCGTGATCGGCGGCGGTGACTCCGCCGTCGAGGAGGCCACGTTCCTCAGCCGCTTCGGCTCGAAGGTGGTCATCGTGCACCGCCGCGACGAGCTGCGCGCCTCCAAGATCATGGTGGACCGCGCCATGCGCGACCCGAAGATCGAGTTCGCGTGGAACTCGGTGGTGGAGACCATCAACGGCGCGAAGTCCGTCGAGTCGATCACGCTCAAGGACACCAAGACCGGCGAGCTGCGCGACCTCGACGTCCAGGGCGTGTTCATCGCCATCGGCCACGACCCCCGCTCCGCGCTCGTCAAGGACCAGGTGCACACCGACGCCGAGGGGTACGTGCTGGTCGAGGGCCGCTCCACCGCGACCAACCTGCCGGGGGTGTTCGCGTGCGGCGACCTCGTCGATCACACCTACCGCCAGGCCGTCACCGCCGCGGGCACGGGGTGCTCGGCTGCGCTGGACGCCGAGAAGTACCTCCAGGCGCTCGACGACTGAAATCCGGGCCACCCGCGCGCAACCGCATAAACTGACGTGACCGAGCTTTCAACCGAGAGGCAGCACCATGGCAGTCATGGACGTGACCGAGAAGACCTTCGTCGACGAGGTCCTGATGGCCGATGGGCTCGTAGTGGTCGACTACTGGGCGGACTGGTGCGCGCCGTGCAAGCAGATGTCGCCGATCATCGACGAGCTCTCGTCGGAATTTGGCGCGGTGAAGTTCGTGAAGGTGGACACCAACACCAACCCCAACCTCGCCGCGGAGCAGGGAGTCCTGAGCCTGCCCACGCTCCAGTTCTTCCAGGGCGGCCGCGTGGCGAAGTCACTGTCGGGCGGCAAGACCAAGGGCGCCCTGAAGAAGGCCATCAACGAGCTGCTCTGATGAGCACACCGTCGCCGGAGGCCCCCGGCACCTGGACGGCCGTCCCCGCCGACCACGCCGATGCGCAGCCACCGGCCCCGGCGTGGTCGCGCTTCCTGGGCCCCGCAATCGCGGCCGCCCTGGTGATCTCCGGCGGTCTCATCGGCGCCGGGCTGGGCGGTCTCCGCGGAGCCGAACCGGAGCCGGAGCCCTCCCCCACCCTCTCCATGGACCCCCCCGTCCAGGTGGGCGAGTTCGTGCGCGGCGAGGTGACCGAGAGCACCGGCCCCGCACCCGAGAACCAGCGGATCGTGCGGGCGGACTATTCCGACGGCGCGGACAAGCTCATCTTCGTGATGACCTGGCCGGAGGAGGACCTGTCAGCCTACGTGACCGATGCGGGGGTGCAGAGCGCCAACGAGGCGGAGCCCGGCACCCTCTGCGGCACCTCGATCGACACCACCTTCACTGCCTGCGGCCGGATCAAGGAGGAGACGGCCCTTCTCCTGCTGGCCGTGACCGAGCAGACCGAGCCGGCCGTCCTGCACCTCCTCGGCGAGTTCGACGCGGCCGTCACCCCGTAGGCCCCCGTCTTCCCGATCCGCCTTGCGGCACGGGATAGGGTGAGCGGAGCAACTCCCACGCGCGGGCGCGCCGTCGACGGCGGATGCGCCCCGGACGGCAAGGTAAACGACAGTGACCGAACATTCCCGGCACGACACCCGGCTCGACCGGTTCGTCGACAGCTACTCACAGCGCACCAACGGCATGCGGGTCTCCGCCGTCCGAGCTCTGTTCGCCGTAGCCAACCGCCCGGAGATCGTCTCGCTGGCCGGCGGGATGCCCAACATCAAGGATCTGCCGCTCGGCGAGATCGCCGCGTCGCTGTCGACGATGATCCAGACCAACGGCACCCAAGTGATGCAGTACGGCTCCGGCCAGGGCGAGCCGGTGCTGCGGGAGCAGATCCTCGACGTGATGGCGCTCGAGGGCATCACCGCGCACGCCGACGACGTGGTGATCACGGCCGGCTCGCAGCAGGGCCTGGACCTGGTCACGCGTATCTTCTGTGACCCGGGCGACGTGGTGCTGGCCGAGTCGCCGTCGTACGTGGGCGCGCTCGGCACCTTCCTCAGCTACCAGACCGAGGTGGTCCATGTGCCCTCGGACGACGAGGGGCTGGACCCGGCCGCGCTCCGGGAGACCGTGGCCGCCCTGCAGAAGGCCGGGAAACGGATCAAGTTCCTCTACACCATCCCCAACTTCAACAACCCGTCCGGACTGACCCAGCCCTGGCAGCGACGCCTGGACATCCTCGCCGCCTGCGAGGAGCTGGGCATCCTCGTCGTCGAGGACAACCCCTATGGGCTGCTCACCCTCGACGCGGACCCCATCGCGGCCATGCGCTCCGTCGACGCGGACGTGATCTACCTGGGATCGTTCTCGAAGACGTTCGCGCCCGGCTTCCGGGTGGGCTGGGTCCTGGCCCCCCACGCGGTGCGCGAGAAGCTGGTCATGGCGCAGGAGTCCGCCACCCTCTGCCCGCCGGTCTTCAGCCAGTTCGCCATCTCCACCTACCTCTCCACCCAGGACTGGAAGGGCCAGGTGGAGGTCTACCGGAGCATGTACCGCGAGCGCCGCAACGCCATGCTGCACTCCCTGGCGGAGGAGATGCCGGAGGGCACCACCTGGACCCACCCGGCCGGGGGCTTCTTCGTGTGGTTGACGCTGCCCGAGGGCCTGGACTCGCAGGCCATGCTGCCGCGCGGCGTCAACGCCCGGGTGGCGTTCATTCCGGGCGGCGCCTTCTACGCCGACGGTCAGGGCGCCCGCAACGTGCGCCTGTCGTACTGCTTTCCGCCGCCGGACCGGATCAAGACGGGCGTCCAGCGCTTCGCCGAGGTCGTCCGGCGTGAGCTCGAGGTGATGACCACCTTCGGCATCGAGGCGTCCCCCACAGCCCGCCGTCGTCCGACCGGTCCCGGCCCGGACATCACCTGACATCAGCTGACAAGGAGTTATCCATGACGATCATCGTGATTGCCGGTGGGCTGAGCCACGAGCGCGACGTGTCGCTGCGCTCGGGCCGACGAGTGGCGCAGGCCCTGCGCGACGTGGGCCGCGAGGTCATCGAGGCGGACGTCAACGCAGACCTGATCCCGCTCATCCGCCGAACGGCGGGCGCCGTCGTGGTGCCGATGCTGCACGGCGGCCTCGGGGAGGACGGCGCGCTGCGCGAGGTGTTCGAGGTGCTGGAGGTACCCTTCGTGGGGCCGGCCGGCGCGTCGTCGCGGCTGACGTTCGACAAGTCGATCGCCACGTCCGTGGTGCGGGGCGCCGGCCTGGCCACCCCGCGGCAGATCGCCCTTCCCCACGACATCTTCCGCGAGCTCGGCGCCCCCGCCCTCATGGAGGGCATCGGGGCGCAGCTCGGCTATCCGCTCATGGTGAAGCCGTCGCGCAGCGGCTCGGCGCTCGGGGTCACGAAGGTCGACGACCCGTCCGGCCTGCCCGCCGCCCTGGTGGCCGCCTACGCCTACGGGTCCGTCGCGGTGATCGAGTCCTACCTGTCCGGCACCGAGATCGCGGTCACCGTGCTCGACGAGGGCGACGGGCCGGTCGCGCTCCCCGCCGTCGAGATCCGCCCGGAGTCCGGGGTCTACGACTACGAGTCCCGCTACACGGCCGGAGCCACGCGCTTCGTCACTCCCCCGGACCTGGCCGACGACGTGCTCGCGGCGGCGGGAGACCTCGCCGTGGCCGTCCACCGGGAGCTCGGGCTCAGGCACCTGTCGCGGGTGGACATGATCGTAGAGACCTCCGGCCGCCCCGTGTTCTTCGAGGGCAACGTGGCGCCCGGCATGACCGAGACGTCGCTGGCGCCGCTGGCCTTCGAGGCCGCCGGTCGGGAGCTGGGCGAGGTGTTCGCCAAGCTGGTCGACCTCGCGCGCGGCTGAGGCCGTCGTGGGAGTGCGCGCCAAGCAGGTGGTGGCGGTGGTGGCAGGATTCGTCGTCGCCGGGCTGATGCTGATGCTGGGCCTGTGGCAGATGTCGTCGTACCAGGAGTCCACCCGCGACGTGTCCGCCGAGCGGGCGGCGGAGGCTGCTGTCCCGCTGGCTGAGAGTGTCGCGGCGGACGGTGAGGTCGCGGACGTGTACGGGCGTCGCGTGACGCTGACCGGCTCCTTCACCGCCGACGAGGTGCTCGTCGGCGAGGAGCCCCCACTGCGGGTGGTCACGGCCTTCCGGATGGACGACGGCCGGCATGTGGCCGTGGTGCGTGGCGCCGTCGAGCCCGGTGTCGCGGCGGGGCCGGCGCCCACGGGGCCGCAGGAGGTGACGGGGGTGTTCCTGGCCTCCGACTTCGCGGCTGAGGGTGTCGCGGCGGGCGCGGATCTGGGATCGGTTCGTGTGCAGGCCCTCGCCCAGTCCTGGCCGTCCCCGCTTGTGGGGGGGTACGTCACCTTGTCAGAGACGGATTCCGCGGCCCAAGGGCTCGCTGCGGCGCAGCTGGTGCTGCCCACGGCCGAGGGGTCGGCCACCCACCGGGGCTACGCCCTCCAGTGGTGGGTGTTCGCCGCGGGTGCGGTCGCGTTCGGCTTCTACGTGGCCCGGGGCTTCAAGGAGTCCCAGGCGCCCACGTCCTGATCCCTGAGCCGCTACTGACCGACGGTGGCCTGGCTGGCCGCGATCGTGGCGCGCACGTTCTTCGTCGCGAAGTGCTCCGCCACGAAGGACAGGAACGGCACCGTGCCGGCCGCCATGATGAGCAGGAACCACTTGATGGACCACTTCACCCGGCGTCCGAGGTCGTAGGCGGTGATGAGGAGGATCATGTACAGCCATCCGTGCGGCATGCCCGTCCACGTGACCACTCGCCCGTCGCCCCAGATGTACTTGAGCGGGAGCCCGACGCACACCAGGACCACGAGCAGGATGCCCACCACGTACGCCATGACCCGGTAGCGGGTGAGCGCTCCGCGAATCGCCGGAATGTCGGCCGCGTCCACGGTGGCAGGGGCGGTGGGTGTCTCGGCGGTCATCGATACCTCGTCATGTAAATCAGTCGTTTTGTCGTCAAAATAATATGTCGGTTGAGCGTTTTATGGCTAAACCGTTGTGCCGTCAAGAATCGCCATGATGCGCTCCAGATCATCCCCGGAGGCGAACTCGATGGTGATGTGCCCCTTGTGCCGGCCGATGGCCACCTTCACGCGGGTATCGAAGTGGTCACTGAGGTGGGACGAGAGGTCCCGCTCCTGCTCCGACGGCGTGCGCGGGGCCCGCGTAGCCGGCCGCCGGGGCGCACTCCCCCGGTCCAGCGCAACGATCTCCTCCGTCGATCGCACGGACAGCCCCTCGGCGATGATCCGCTCGGCGAGGCGCTCCTGCTGCTCCGCGTCGGCAAGGCCGAGCAGCGCCCGGGCGTGGCCGGCTGACAGCACGCCCGCGGCGACCTTCGTCTGCACCCTCGGGGGGAGGTTGAGCAGCCGCAGGGTGTTGGACACTTGGGGGCGGGATCGGTGGATCCGCTGCGAGAGGTCCTCCTTGGTGCAGTCGAAGTCCTGGAGGAGTTGGGCGTAGGCGTTGGCCTCCTCGATGGGGTTGAGGTTGGCCCGGTGCAGGTTCTCGAGCAGGGCGTCCCTGAGGAGCGCCGTGTCGTCGGTGCCGCGCACAATGGCGGGGATGGTGTCGCGGCCGGCGAGCTGGCTGGCGCGCAGCCTCCGCTCCCCCATCACCAGCTCGTAGCTGTCACTCCCCCGACGCCGGACCACGACGGGTTGCAGAACGCCGAACTCGGCGATCGAATCTGCCAGTTCCGCGAGGTCGTCCTCGTCAAAGACTGTGCGAGGCTGCTGTGGATTCGGTGTGATCTGACCGAGCGGGAGCTCCGCGAAGGTGGAGCCGTCGCTGAGCTCCTCGGGCGAGTCATCGTCGGTACGGGCGAACAGGTCGCCCAGTCCCTGGCCCAGGGCGCTCTTCTTCATGGCGGCCATCACTCCTCCACCTTCGTGGCACGCTCGGCCATCTCCTTGGCCGCGGCGAAGTACGCGACGGCGCCAGGCGACTTTGGCTGATACGTCAGCACCGTCTGCTGGAAGCTCGGTGCCTCGGCAATCCGGACCGACCGAGGGATCTCGTTGGTGAGGGTCTGGTCCGGGAAGTGCTTCCGCACCTCCTCCGCGACCTCACGCGAGAGGTTCGTGCGGCTGTCGTACATGGTGAGCAGGATGGTGCTGAGTTCGAGGTCGTCGTTGAGATTGCCCTTGACGCGCTGGATGGTCCGCATGAGCTGGGTGACGCCCTCGAGGGCGTAGTACTCCGTCTGGATCGGCACGAGGATCTCGTTGGCGGCGACCAGGGCGTTGAGTGTCAGGAGCCCGAGCGACGGCGGGCAGTCGAAGAAGATGTAGTCCACCCCCGATTCGTCCACGTACTGCTGGATGGCGTCGCGCATGCGGTGCTCGCGCCCGCGCAGGTTCACCAGTTCCAGCTCCGCGGCCGCGAGGTCGATCGCCGCGGGCAGAACGTGGAGATTCGGCGAGTGCGGCGAGGGCTGCGCGTGCTCGATGATCCCGACGCCCTCGAGAAGCACCTCGTACGTGCCCTTTGTCCCCGGCGTGTGCGCCACCCCGAGGGCAGTCGACGCATTGCCCTGCGGGTCGTTGTCCACCACGAGGACGTTCAGCCCTCCCAGCGCCAGGGCGTGTGCCAGATTGACCGTCGTGGTCGTCTTCCCCACGCCACCCTTCTGGTTCGCCACGACGACGATGCGCGGTCGCGCGGGACGGGGGAGTGTCGTGCTCGGCGCGTCGAAGTCGACGTACTCATCCCCGTACTCAGATTCGACGCTGGCGCCCGGGTCGTTGGCGGCACGTCGGGGGAGTGACCCCGTTTCACGTGAAACGTTGCTGTGCGTCTTCCACAGCTCATCATCGTTCGTGGGTTGCGTCTTACGCTTGCGGAAGAACAGCGCCATCCGTGGCCTCCTCGGTGTCCGCGACGACTCTACCCAAGCCCGTGGAACCACGCGAAGTCAGCGTGTCGCGTTTCACGTGAAACGCGCCCCAGACTTTCAGACTCCAGAAGCACGATGGGGACGATCTTCAGTGACGCCTCACCTCTTCAGAATCCTGCCGACAGGCATCCCGCGAGATGGCGCTCCCAACACGATGCACCCCGACGACCACCCAAAGGCAAGACACCCCAGGTGGACACAACGACGGGGGAGCATGCGGCACAAGGAGCGCGGGATAAGAAGGGGACACAACAGCGGAGCAGCAGGCCACGCAAGGAGTGCGGAACGCGAGGTGGGCAGGAGGATGGGGGTCGGCGAGGCGGCTGGACGCAGTGATGCCCAACCCGACGGTCACCCGACTGGCGTCCCGCTTGAGCAGACCCGCCCTTCCGGCGCACGCCCGGAGCCGGCCATGCCACACACGAACCAGTGCCGGGAGACGTGAGACCAGGCCCGGGCGGCCTCACTCGACTCGACCCCGGATCAGCCCGCGGTGACCAACAGTCGGTGGACAAGGGCCGTCCGGGCCTCGACTCAGGGCTCCCGACACCAGCAACCGAAACCCGGCCGACGGGTTCCTGCCCCGGGCGCAGGATGGCTTCGACACGCGCTGCGCCGCACGCGGCTCGGCGCGGCTCATCCCGCGGGAGGGGCTCCCGACACCAGCAACCGAGACCCGGGGGCGGGATTCCTGCGCCGGGCACGAGATGGCTTCGACACGCGCGGCGCCGCACGCGGCTCGGCGCGGCTCACCCCGCGGGAGGGGCTCCCGGCATCAGCAACAAACGCGGGACCCGAACCTGGTCCGCGGCTAGGGCGTGTCTCCCAAAGATCTGGGTCGATGGGCGGGATTGTTGACTCA
>JAPUEL010000089.1:34262-38473 GCA_027492545.1 Propionibacteriaceae bacterium | reverse complement strand
GACGAGCCCACCCGCTGGCTGAGGAGTGACGAGCGGAGCGAGGAGCCTCGAAGCCTAAGAAAGGTGCGCTGACAAGGTCACTTCTCTGAGGCTTCGAGGCCGCTGCGCGGCACCTCAGCCCGCGGGGAGGGACGCTGCGGCACCTCGGCCCCCGATCCCCTTTCCCTCTTCGGTGGGTGCCCTGAGCCGCGCCGTTGGAACCGCCCATCCAGGCGGGAGCTGACGGGTAACCAATTGCACCCGCTGGCTGAGGAGCGACGAGCCCACCCGCTGGCTGAGGAGTGACGAGCGGAGCGAGGAGCCTCGAAGCCTAAGAAAGGTGCGCTGACAAGGTCACTTCTCTGAGGCTTCGAGGCCGCTTCGGCACCTCGGCCCCCGATCCCCTTTCTCTAGCGATCCACGCGAGCGTTGCCGCCGCCGGCGAGCTTGAGGACCTCGGCGGCGGTCACCATGGAGGTGTCGCCCGGGGTGGTCATGGCCAGGGCGCCGTGGGCGGCGCCGTATTCGACGCAGGTGGCCAGTGGCTCGCCGGTGAGAAGGCCGTAGACGAGGCCTGAGGCGAAGGAGTCCCCGCCGCCGACCCGGTCGAGGATCTCCAGGCCCTCTCGGTGGGTGGCTTGGACCAGGCCGGTGTCGGCCGACCAGGCCACGGCGCCCCAGTCATTGGTGGAGGCCGAGTGGACAGTGCGCAGGGTGGTGGCGATGACGGCCATGGTCGGGTAGGCCTCGGCGACCTGCTCGATCATGGCCTTGAAGCCCTCGATGGGCAGCTCGGCGAGGTTCTCGTCGACCCCCTCGACCTCGAAGCCGAGGGCTGCGGTGAAGTCTTCCTCGTTGCCGATCATCACGTCGACGTACTCGGCCAGCTCGCGGTTGACCTCCTGGGCGCGGGCCTGGCCGCCGATGGTCTGCCACAGGCTGGGGCGGTAGTTGAGGTCGTAGGAGACGGCGGTGCCGTGCTTCTTGGCGGCCTTCACCGCGGCCAGGGCGGTGGCGGCGGATTGCTCGGAGAGGGCGGCGTAGATGCCGCCGGTGTGGAGCCAGCGCACGCCCTGCTCGCCGAAGAGGCGGTCGAAGTCGATCTGGTCGGGGCGCAGCTGGGAGATGGCGGTGTGGCCGCGGTCGGAGACGCCCTTGGCGCCGCGGACACCGAAGCCGCGTTCGGTGAAGTTCAGGCCGTTGCGGACGGTGCGGCCGACGCCGTCGCTCTTCGCCCAACTGATCCAGCGGGCGTCGACGCCGCCGGCGAGGATGAAGCTCTCGACGAGGTGGCCGACCTCGTCGTCGACGAGCGCGGTGACCGCTGCGGTGGGGAGGCCGAAGACACGGGAGAGGCCGCGGATGACGTTGTATTCGCCGCCGCCTTCCCAGGCGGTGAAGGAGCGGGCGGTGCGGATGCGCAGGTCGCCTGGGTCGAGGCGGAGCATGACCTCGCCGAGCGAGACGGCCTGGTAGCGGCACTCGTCGGCGGGGCGAAGGGTGAGGGTGCCCATGTCAGGCCGCCTTTCCGAACGAGGCGACCGCGGCTGAGGCCTCGGTGCATAGACGTCGGATGGTGTCCATGTCGCCGGCGTCGACAGTGCTGGCCGGGACCATCCAGGAGCCGCCGACCGCTGCCACGTTGGGCAGCGCGAGGTAGGTGCCCAGGTTGTCCGCTGAGACCCCTCCGGTGGGGATGAATCGCACCTGCGGGAACGGGGCGCCGAGGGCCTTGAGTGCCGGGACCCCGCCGTACACACCGGCGGGGAAGAACTTCAGGGTGGTCAGGCCGAGGTCGAGGGCGGCCATGATCTCCGTCGGGGTGACCGCGCCGGGGAAGACCGGCAGCCCGTGGTGTTGGGCGCGCTGGACGACGGCGGCGCTGAAGCCGGGGCTGACGATGAACTGCGCGCCGGCGTCGACGGCCTGGTCCACCTGGCTCACGCTCAACACGGTGCCGGCGCCCACCAGCAGATCGGCGTTGGTGGACATGCGCCGGATCGCCGCGGGCGCCGCCTCGGTGCGGAAGGTCACCTCGGCGATCGGGATGCCACCTGCTACCAGCGCCTCGCCCAGCGCCCCAGCGCGGTCTGCCCGGTTGATCACCACCACAGGGATGATCCGATTGTCGGCCACGTGCATGAGCCCTCCTTGGCGTGCATGGTGTGAAGTCCCATTCAGGATAGCGCTTTCCCACAGATTCCTCTAGTGTGGTTCCTGCCCGCTGAGGCGGGCGTCAAGCCCATCCTCACCGTGGAGGTCCCATGAAGTTCACTGCCGGGCCGGGTCGGCTCCTGCTGGTCGACGGCGACGCCACCGTCGCCGAGTACGTCTTCGAGCCGACGGAGGCGCAGCTCGAGTCGCCGCGCCCCTACGCGCTCCTCCGGACGCGCTCCGGCACCGACGTCACCGCCTACCGCCCCGACGATCACGTCTGGCACAAAGGCCTCTCGCTCGCGCTCCCCGTGGTGGGTCCCCACAACTTCTGGGGCGGCCCCACCTACGTCCACGGCAGCGGCTACGTGCAGCTGCCCAACAACGGGGCCCAGGTGCACCGGTCCTTCGAGTTCGGACCCGGCGGCGACCAGGCCGAGGTCGTGGAGCACCTGGACTGGGTGGCGGAGGACGGTTCGCTGGTGTTGACCGAGGAGCGTCGACTCACCGCTCGCCCCGTCGACGGCGACACCTGGGCGCTGACCTGGCGCAGCGCACTGGCGAACGTCTCGGGCGAAGCGCTCGGCTTCGGGTCGCCCACGTCCAAGGGCAGGGAGAACGCCGGCTACTGCGGCATCTTCTGGCGGGGGCCCACCTCGTTCACCGGCGGGGAGATCACGTCACCGTCGGGGCCCGCAGGCGACGAGGCGCGAGGCGAGCCGGGCCCGTGGCTGGCCTTCACGGCCCCTGACCGGTCCGCCGGGGTCCTCATGCTCGACGGTGCGGAGGAGCCGAACCCGTGGTTCGCCCGCAGCGAGGAGTACGCGGGGCTGAATCCGGCGCCGTTCTTCTTCACCGAGACCCGACTGCCGCGGGGCGAGACGCTGGTCCTGTCCGCGGCGGTCGTCGTCGGGACGGCCGACGTGGCCGCCCATGCATCCGGCGCGGGGGCGGAACTCGTCGCCGAGCTCCGGTCGGTCGGCCAGGCTCCCGCCCGCGAATCCGAGGCATCCGAATGACCCAGACCCTGCGGTGCGCGATCGTCGGCACCGGCGCAGTGGCCCACTTCCACGCGCGGGCCGTCGAGGCCCATCCCCACGCCGAACTCGTCGCGGTCACCAACCAGACGCGGTCCAAGGGCGACGCCTTCGCCGCCCAGTGGGGGAGTCCGTCCGTCTACGACACCCTCGACGAACTGCTGGCCGCCGAACACCCCGACGTGGTGCTCATCTGCACGCCGCCGGCCGTGCATCGCGCCCAGACGCTCGCGTCGTTCGCCGCAGGCGCTCATGTCATCGTCGAGAAGCCACCGGCCCCGTCGCTCGACGAGCTTGACGAGATGCGCGCCGCTGCCGTGGCGGCGGGCAAGGAACTGGCTGTCGTGTTCCAGCAGCGGACCGGCACCGCGGCCGCGCATGTCCGGAACCTACTCGCGAGCGGCGCCCTGGGGCGCCCGCTCATCGCGGTCTGCCAGACGCTCTGGTTCCGCGACGCGGACTACTTCGCGGTGCCGTGGCGCGGGAAGTGGGAGACCGAGGGTGGCGGCACCACGCTCGGCCACGGCATCCACCAGCTGGATCTCCTGGGCTTCCTCCTGGGCGACTGGGCCAGCGTTCAGGCACGCCTGTGGCGCCTCGACCGCGAGACCCAGACCGAGGACGCGTCCACCGCGACCATCACCTTCGCCGGAGGCACGGTGGCGCAGGTGGTCACCAGCGCCGTCTCCCCCCGTCAGGTGAGCGCGGTCCGCATCGACACGCAGAAGGCCACGGTCTCCGTCGAGCATCTCTACGGCCACGGGCACGAGAACTGGCAGATCACGCCGGCTCCAGGGTTCGAGGACGAGGCTGCCGCGTGGCAGTTCCCGGAGCACGAGGAGCGCAGTGACCATGCGCCGCTGCTGCGCGACGTCTTCGACGCGCTGCTGGCCGGCCGGCCGCTGCCGCCGACGGCCGACGAGCCGGCCCGCTCGTTCGAGATGGTGGCCGCGATCTACGCCTCCGCCGCCGCCGACGGTGCCGTCATCACGCCTGCCGACCTGGCCGGCCACCCGACGCACCGCCACGGGTTCGCGAGCC
>JAPUEL010000089.1:25414-34162 GCA_027492545.1 Propionibacteriaceae bacterium | reverse complement strand
ATCACGCCTGCCGACCTGGCCGGCCACCCGACGCACCGCCACGGGTTCGCGAGCCCCGTCGCGGACATGCGAGACGTTGGGCGCTGACCGGCTGTTCCCCGCTGGCTGAGGTGCCGCGGAGCGGCCTCGAAGCCTAGGAAACGTGAGCTGACAAGGAACGTTTCTTAGGCTTCGAGGCTCGTCGCTGCGCTCCTCACTCCTCAGCCTGCGGGGTGGGGGCGTCGCTGCGCTCCTCACTCCTCAGCCTGCGGGGTGGGGGCGTCGCTGCGCTCCTCGCGCCTCAGCCCGCGGGGTGGGGGCGTCGCTGCGCTCCTCGGGCCTCAGCCTGCGGGGTGGGGGCGCCGCTGCGCTCCTCGCTCCTCAGCCCACCGGTGGGGGTGTCGTCGGTCCGCACGTTGCGGGGTGAGGTCGTCGTTTCCTAGGCCCGGCGCGACGGCACCCCGTGGTCGGTGCGGAAACGTCGCCAGACGTTTTCGAAGAAGTCGTCGTCGCTGGGGATGGGGCGGACGTCGCGCCAGGTGAACTCGGGCACGCCCTCGCCGGCCCAGTCCACCTCCTGGGTCACGCCGTCGAGGGCGCCGGCGTCGAGCACGAACCGGAACTCCTCGGGCAGCCCCAGATCCTGATCCGGCCACGGCAGGTCACCCGCGGGGGCGGTGTAGAGCACCGAGCCGCGCGAGTTGCCGCCGTGGTCCAGGTAGTCCCGCATGGCGTGCAGGTAGACGTACTGGCTGGTGAGGATGTCGTGGATGAGGAACAGGCGGTTGACGCTGCGTCTCGACGACTCGTCGACCACCATGAACTGCTCGTAACGCTCCAGCCACCCGCTGACCCGCTCCAGCGCCTCCAGCACCGATGCGCGGGAGCGCACCAGGCCGGCGTTGCGGCTCATCAGCTCCGTGACCTCGGTGATGAGGCTGCCCGTGTTGTCCTCGGCGCCCGCCCGGAAGCGGCCGACGGCGTCCGCGAGCAGGCGCGTCGCCCGCTCCAGGCTGGGGACGGCCACCGCGTCAAAGCCGTCGATGACGGGGGGAGTGGCCCGGTGTGCGGCGATGTACTGGGCCGCGCGCGTGGCGCCCACCTGGCCGGAATTCAGCGCCGCCCCGCCCGGACGGTAGACGCCGTGGGCGCCCGCAGCCTCGCCGACGGGGAAGAGCCCGCCGATGACGGAGGAGTGCCACCAGTCGTCGACGGCGATGCCGCCGTTGTTGTGCTGGGCGCACACCGCGATCTCCAGCATGTCGGTCTCCAGGTCGACGCCAGGGTTGCGCCCCAGGTAGAACTGGTAGGACGGCTCGTTCATGTGGCGGAGCCGCTGGATGGGCGTGGTGCCGGCCAGGTCGGCGACGCCGGCCCGCTCCAGGTAGACGCGCGCCTGCTCGTCGAGTTGGGCCGCGTCGAGGGCCCCCGCAGGGTTGCCGCGGAAGTCGAGGAAGACGCGGCGGCCGCGCATCGCGGTCTCGCGGTAGACCAGCAGGTCGACGATGCTCGAGCCGTCGCGGGCCTTGCGGATGTCGAAAGGCCACTGGTAGCCCTTGAGGAACACGAGGCTAGCCAGCAGGTTGGGGTCCGAGATGACGTCGGACAGGAACTCGCGCTCGTCGCCGCCGTCGGCGTCCGTGGACACGAACCGCGGCACCACCTGCATGTAGGTGCCCGAGACGTTCCAGCGCGGCTTGATCGACGCCAGGCCGAACTGCCACTCCGTGAGGTTGTGGCCGCGCGCGCCGTTGCGCAGAGCGGCACCTGCGCCGCCCCATTGGCCGTGCGGGAAGACCGAGTCGGCGTACATGCCGGCCGGGCCGCCGGTGGCCTGGATGACGTTGGTGGCGCGGATCACCAGGAAGCGCGAGGTCTCCCTGGCGAGCTGCTGGACGAGCGTGCCGTCCGGCTCGGGAGCGGGGGCCTCGCCGCGGTTGGTCTCGACGGTCTCCTCCTCCAGGGCAGGGCTGCGGCTGGCCCCGACGTCGGTGCGCAGGAACAGCGCCCCGCGGATCTCGCCGTCCTCGGTGAGGAGGTCGATGAGCCGGCAGTTCCCGATCACCGGGATGCCGAGCGTGTGGATGCGCGCCTCAAGCGACTCCACCATGGACTTGCTGGTGAAGGGGCCGACGGAGGTGGCGCGCTGACGCGGGTCGTGGTCGGTCTTGTAGCCGACGAACTCGCCGGAGTGGTTGGCGGGGAAGGGGACCCCGGCCTCGACGAGGTGGAAGAAGCAACGCGCGCTCAGGGCTGCCTCCGCCAGCGCGTTGTCGCCGTCCATGGATCCGCCGCTGAACAGCGTCTCCGCCATGGAGCGCACCGAGTCCGGCTCACCGCCGGACAGCGTCAGCTTGTAGTAGGTCTGCTTGTCCGAGCCTGCGTTGCGCGAGGCACCCGCGCGGATCTTGTCGGCCACCATCACCACGTCGGGCGCGCCGAACCCGGCCAGCCGCTCGGCGGCGCAGTACCCGGCCGAGCCGGTGCCGATCACCAGGCTGGTGGTGGTGAGGACGGGGACGCGCTCGTCGCCCAGGCTCAGGTGTGTCAGGTGGGGTGCGGTCACGGCAGGTCCTTCAGAGTCGGGGGAGGTGCATGCCGCCGTCGACGTGGATGACGTCTCCGGTGCTGTAGGGCATGGCGCCGGAGGCCAGGGCGGCGACGGTGCCACCCACGTCGGAGGGCTGCCCCCAGCGGGGCATGGGGGAGAGGCCCTGCGCGAACAGTGCGTCGTAGCGCTCCCGGACGCCTGCGGTCATGTCCGTGGCGATCACGCCTGGCCGGACCTCGTAGGCGAGGATGCCCTCCGGCGCGAGCCGGGCGGCCCAGAGCCGGGTGGCCATCGACACGCCGGCCTTGGACAGGCAGTACTCGCCGCGGTTGGTCGACACCGTCGTGGCCGATATCGACGACACGTTGACGATGACACCGCGCACGGTCGGGTCGGCGGACTCCTGCTGCAGCATCTGGCGCGCGACGGCCTGGGTCAGGAAGTAGGGCCCGCGCAGGTTGATCCCCATCACGCGGTCGTAGCTCTCCGGGGTGGCGTCGAGCAGGTCGCGGCGCTCGTCGGGGGCGACGCCGGCGTTGTTGACGAGCACGTCGATGCGGCCGAAGCAGGCGACGATCTGGGCCACCAGATCAGCGTGCGAGTCGACGTCGTCGACGCGGCCCTGGAAGTACGCCGTTCCCGGTCCGCCGAGCCCGTCGATCAGCCCTGCGGGTTCGGGGCGGGTGGCGACCACCGCCACGCGGAAGTCCTGGTTGATGAGGGCCTGCGAGATGCCGAGGCCGATGCCCCTGCTTCCTCCCGTGACCACGGCGACACGATTCATGCCCGCCATTGTTCACTGATCCCCGGCGCTTGGCAAGCGTTTTCCCAGATCCCCGGGCGAAAGTGCGCGGTTCCCCTTGCGGGACAGGCCTGTGGCGTGTCAGGATTGAGGAAAGCGTTTACCCAACGACGTCCAAACGCGAGAGATAGGAACCGAGAGTGACGACCACTTTGAAGCCTCTGCCGGCAGACCCGGCGCAGGCATCCTCCCCCGTGCGCGAGATCGGCATCATCATGAACGGGGTCTCCGGGCGCATGGGCTACCGGCAGCACCTCGTGCGGTCGATCCTTGCGATTCGTGACCAGGGAGGCATCGAGCTGCCGGACGGTTCCCGGGTCACGGTCCGGCCCCTGCTGGTCGGCCGCAGCGCGGCGAAGCTTGCCGAGCTCGCCGCCAGGCACGGCATCGAGGACTACACCACCGACCTCGACGCGGCCCTGGCGGATCCGCGGTGGGAGATCTACTCGGACTTCCTCGTCACCAAGGCCCGCGGGGCGGCGCTCCGCAAGGCCATCGCCGCAGGCAAGACCATCTACACCGAGAAGCCCACCGCGGAGAGCGCCGAGGAGGCCTTCGAGCTGGCGAAGCTCGCCCTCGCCGCCGGCGTGAAGACCGGGGTGGTGCACGACAAGCTGTACCTGCCCGGACTGCAGAAGCTCAAGCGCCTCATCGACTCCGGCTTCTTCGGCCGCATCCTGTCCGTGCGCGGAGAGTTCGGGTACTGGGTCTTCGAGGGCGACTGGCAGCCTGCCCAGCGCCCCAGCTGGAACTACCGTGCGGAGGACGGCGGCGGCATCATCGTCGACATGTACCCGCACTGGAACTACGTGCTGGAGAATCTGTTCGGCGAGGTCAAGAGCGTCTACACCCACGCGTCCATCCACATCCCCGACCGTTGGGACGAGAACGACGAGCACTACACGGCCACGGCCGAGGACGCGGCCTACGGCGTGTTCGAACTCGAGGGCGGGGTCGTCGCGCAGATCAACTCCAGCTGGACCGTCCGGGTGAACCGCGACGAACTGGTGGAGTTCCACGTGGACGGCACCCACGGCTCCGCCGTCGTCGGCCTCTTCGGCGCCAAGATGCAGCACCGCAACGCCACGCCGAAGCCCGTGTGGAACCCGGACCTGGCCGACGAGCACGACTACGCGGCTGATTGGGCCCAGGTGCCCACCAACGAGGTCTTCGCCAACGGCTTCCGGCAGCAATGGGAGGAGTTCCTCACCAGCTACGTCGAGGGCACCCAGTACCCGTTCGACCTGCTGGCCGGCGCCCGCGGCGTCCAGCTGGCCGAGGCGGCGCTGCGTTCCAGCCGCGAGGGCCGCAAGGTTGTCCTCGACGAATCGCCTCTGGGCTGACCCGTGACCGCCGCGCACCCCCGCCTCTCGATCAACCAGGCCACCATCAAACACGCCACCCTGCGCGACGCGCTGACCGTCACCGCCGGCTCCGGAATGCAGTCCATCGGGCTGTGGAGGGAGCCTGTGGCAGACGTCGGACTGGCGACGGCGGCCTCCATGCTCGCAGCGTCGGGCCTGCGCATGTCCTCCTACTGCCGCGCCGGGTTCTTCACCGCCGTGGCGGGACCGGAGAGGCGGGCGTCGATGGACGACAACCGCCGCGCCATCGAGGAGACGGCCGTGCTGGCGGCCGCCGGGGCGGAGGGATCGCGGGCGGTGCTGGTGCTGGTGGCCGGGGGACTGCCCGAGGGGTCGCGTGACCTGATCGGGGCTCGGGCCCGCGTGCGCGACGCGCTCGAGGAGTTGGCGCCGGAAGCCCTGGCGGCGGGCGTCACGCTCGCCGTCGAGCCGCTGCACCCCATGTACGCGGCGGACCGCGCCGTCGTCTCCACCCTCGGGCAGTCACTGGACCTGGTGTCGGGGCTGGACCCGCGTGCGGCCGGGGTGACGGTGGACACCTTCCACATCTGGTGGGACCCGGAGGTGCTGCCGCAGATCGAGCGTGCTGGACGGGAGGGGCGGATCGCGGCGTACCAGGTGTGCGACTGGCGTGCCCCACTCGAGGCGGACGTGCTGCTGTCGCGGCATCAGCCCGGCGACGGCGTGATCGACTTCGAGACGCTGACCCGGGCCGTCGAGGCCACCGGATACGACGGCGACGTCGAGGTGGAGATCTTCAACGCCGCCATCTGGGGCACGGATTTCGAGGTGGTGGCGAGACAGACCGCTGACGCGTTCGGGCGGTGGGTCGCGCCCCATCTGCGGCCCTAGACTCATGCAGGTGAGCCCACAGCAACGCCGCTACGGCACAGCCACCCTCGTCGACGTCGCCCAGGAGGCGGGCGTCTCGCTGGCGACCGCGTCGCGTGTGCTGAACGGGTCCACCCGGAAGGTCGCGGAGTCGTACCGCGAGCGGGTCCGTGCGGCCGCTGACAAGCTGGGCTACACGGTCAACGTGTCGGCGCAGGCAGTGGCGAGCGGGGCGTCGGCCCTCATCGCTCTGCTGGTGGCAGACATCGCGGACCCCTACTTCGCTCAAGTGGCATCGGGTGTGGCCCGCGCGGCCGACGAGGCGGGCTTCCTGGTGACCATCGCGACGACCGGCCGGGACCCTCAACGCGAGGCGGCCCTGCTGCGCGTGCTGCGCGGCCAGCGTCCCCGGGGTGTGATCCTGGCTGCATCGCGCATGGCGGTTCCCTTCGAGCCCGTGCAGCTGGAGGTGGACGCCATCCACGGCATGGGCGGCCGCGTCATCGCGCTCGGCCCCGGTGCCGCAGAGTTGCGCTCGGTCCTGATCGACAACTGGGGCGGGGCGCGGCAGCTGGGGCTGGCCCTCGCGGGTCGTGGGTATCGTCGCGCCGTCGTGCTGGCAGCCCCGCGCGGGCTGATCACCACGGACCAGCGCCAGGCGGGCTTCACCGACGGTTTCACTGCCGGCGGCGGTCGGATCGAGCGCGTGCACCGCGCGGCGTTCACCCGCGAAGGCGGCACGGAGGCGATGCGCGAGGCGCTCGCTGCAGGCATCGAGCCTGGCACGTTGGTGTTCGCGCTCAGTGACGCGGTCGCGCTGGGGGCCGTGCACGAGCTGCGCGAGGAGGGGCGTCAGCTGGGCGCGGACGTCGCGGTCGCGGGCTTCGATGACATCCCCGCCTCCGGTGACCTGACCCCGGCGCTCACGTCGGTCCACATCCCCCTCGAGGAGGTGGGGTACCAGGCGGTCCGGGCGGCCATCGACCCCGAGTGGACCCCGTCCCCGCTGCCCCTGGAAGTCAACCTGCGCGACAGCACCCCTCCACTGACGGTGTGACTGCTGACCTCGAGGCCGTCCTAGCCTGACCTCAGGCGCAGGAAGCCCGGCCACGTGGGTCTCGCTGTCAGGTGCCGGGAGCCCTGGCCCGACGCCCGGGCGGCCCTTGTCCGCCGTCTGCTTGTTGGCCGGGGGGTCCGCTGTGGTGGGGTAGTTGAGGCCGCCCGGGCCTCGTCCCACGTCTCCCCGCACCGGTCTTCCGGTGGCGTGGCCGGGTTCGGGCGTGTGCCGGCAGGGCGGCCCTGGCACCAGTCTGCTCAGGCGGGACGCCAGTGGGGCGATCCTCGAGTTGGGCATCACTGCGCGCAGCCGCCCTGCCGTCCCCCACCCTCGCGCCCATCCCGCGTCACGCGTCGGCCCCCCTCCGACCGCTGCCCCCAGGTTGCCGCCTGCGTTAAGTCTGGGCGCCCGCGTTACAGCGTGGGCGGCTGAACACAAGACGGGCGGCCGGCCAGGCGTCCGGACTCAAGGCAGGCGTCGAGGCGAAAGGCAGGCGATGCCCGGGACATGATCAGATCGACAACAACGGATGCCCAGGGGTCAACCGGCAGCGCGGAGGTTGAGGTGGAGCGCGACGGCGCCCATCGCAGGCATCTCAACCGTCACCTTCCCGTCCGTCACGACGAAGGGGCCCTCCTCGCAGCGACCCTCCGTGCCCGGCGGGGCGGGGGCGGCCGCGGCGTCGCAGTAGGCGCCGTCGGGCAGGTTGGTGGTCAGCGTGGCGGTGACCGGGGTGCTGGTGTCGTTGACGGCGATCAGGCCGCGGTCCCCACGGTCGAAGGCGACGGCGTAGCCCTCGCGCCACACGTTCTCGACGGGGGCGTCGCCCACCACCGCGGCCCATTCCGCCAGGCCCGCGACATCGCGGTGCTGGCACAACCACACCCCGTCGACGGGGTCCTCCGACGGCTCGGCGCAGGCCACGTCGTCGACCCGGCCGTCGGTCTGCGGGGCGCCGGCGTCGCGGTCCGAGAAGGAGTAGCCGGAGTAGACGATGGGGGTGCCGTAGTCGATGCCGAGGAGCAGGGCCGTGGCCACCCTGAACTGGTCGCCGTCCTTGGAGGTGAGGGTCTGGCCGTTGCGTTCCGTGTCGTGGTTGGTCACGAAGGTGAACGCCTGATCCGACGGGACCTCCCCGTCGCGCAGCTCCAGCGCCTTGGCGATCGCCCCGCCCGGCACCACGCCGGAGATGTCCTTGGCCACCTGGAAGGCGAACACGGCGCCTGCGTCGAGGTAGTCCTCCGGCTGGATCGGCTCCCCGCCGCCTCGGATGACCTCGGAGATGATCAGCGGCTCCCCGTCGAGGCGCCCGACGATGGCCTCCACGTCGGTCGCGGACATGTGTTTGGCCGCGTCGATCCGGAACCCGGCCACGCCGAGCTCGGTGAGGTCGTTGAGGTAGGCCGCGATGGTGTCGCGGACCTTCTCGCTGCCGGTGTCCAGGTCCGCGAGGTTGACCAGCTCGCACTCCTGCACCTGCTGCTGGTCCGAGTAGTTCTCGATGTCGCCCGAGGCGGTCAGCGTGCACGTGTGGAAGTCCTCCGGCCCGTACAGCCCGGGGTAGTTGTAGTGGGTGAAGTCGGTGCCCGCGACACCCGTGCCCCCGTCGACGCCCGCCATGTGGTTGATCACGGCGTCGGCGATCACGTCGACTCCCGCTTCCCCGCAGGCCGCGACCATCTCGGCGAACTCCTCGCGCGTGCCCAGCTTGGACTCCAGCTGGTAGCTGACCGGTTGGTAGGAGGTCCACCAGGCCTCGCCGTCGATGTGCTCCTGCGCGGGGGAGAGGAGCACGAAGCCGAACTCGTGCGGGCCGAGCACCTCGGTGCACTCCTGGGCCACCGAGCGCCATGGCCATTGGAACAGCTGGACGCCGACGGTGGGCGTGGTTTCGACGGCGGGCTCCCGGCCCGGTGCGCACGCCGCGACCAGCGGCACCAGGAGGCAGAGGAGCGCGGTGGTGCGGAGGCGTCGTCGCATGTCGGCCAGCGTAGGCGGTCATCCCGACCCCCGCTACCCCGTCGACGGGTGGCGCAGACTTGGTGGTCGGGGCGATCGGGCACCGCACGTTCGGGTGCCGAACCTAGACTGGCCGCATGAGCAAGCTCAGCATGATCCTCAAGACCACCGGCGCGGCGGTCGCCACCACGGTGACGCTGGTCTC
>JAPUEL010000089.1:13520-25314 GCA_027492545.1 Propionibacteriaceae bacterium | reverse complement strand
GCATGATCCTCAAGACCACCGGCGCGGCGGTCGCCACCACGGTGACGCTGGTCTCCGCGCTGCGCGAGAATCCGCAGATCGCCAAGAGCCTCGACGACCTGGTGGGCAAGCTCCAGTCAGTCACGGATCCGAACAATGCGAAGCTCCGCTTCGACGCGAAGATGGCGGCCATCGATACCGCCGCCGACGCCGTCGCGTTGGCCTTCCCCGAGGCGACGGAGCCCGCCGGCTGGCACCGCCACGCGCAGGCGCTGCGTGTCCGCGGTGAGCTCATCTGGGGGGCGAACTCGGGCGGGACAAGGCGGAAGGCGATGAAGTCGCTCAACGCCGAGACCGCTGAGCTGTTGGAGCAGATCAACACCCGCCTCAGCCAGCTGCAGCGGGCCCTGCCCTCTGACGACCCCCGCGCCAGCTGAGTGGTGGGGGCCCCGGCCGGGATGGGGTTTGAGCAAATGGCACGGTTCGCGGAGTGGGTCACGCTCAGTGCGAGCGGAGACGGCTCCGCGAACCGTGCCATTTGCTCAAACCCCACCCACCCCGGGCACACGCAGACCCACCCAGCCAGGCACACGTAGGCCCCGGTCCGTCAGGAGCGGACCGGGGCCTACGGGGCTCGGATTCGGGGTCAGACCCGGATCGTGGGGATGGATCAGGCGGGGGCGATGAGGAAGTCGCGCACCAGGGCGTCGAGGTCGCAGTCGGCGCCCAGGAACTGGCGCAGCGTCTTGCGGGTGGGGCCGAAGGTCTCGAACTCCTCGATGCTGAGGCCATCCTCCTCGTAGGCGCGGTTGAAGTCCTCGATGCGCTGCAGCGACGCGATGATCTTCGGGTCCACGGGCACGTCGATGCGGCTCTCGGCCACGTAGTCCGAGTTGTTGATGCGCTTGGCCCACTTGAACGGCGGGGAGACGACGAGGTCGCCGCCGACGAGCTCGCTGTACTGCAGCACGTTGCGGAAGGCGGCCGACAGCACGCGGGAGCGGAAGCCGCGCTCCTGGAAGATCTGGTAGGCCTTCTTGATGGCCGCGACACCCGCCCACTCCATGTGGCCGGGATCGATGAACAGCTGGGTGCGCTCGGCCTCGGCCTTCATCCAGTCGTCGAGACGGCCCACCATGAGGGTGACCACGGGCCACATGTCCTCAATGGACTTGCCCTCGGCCACGCGGCGCTGGAGTCCGCGCTCGATGGCCTCACCGGAGCGGACCACCTGGGCGACGGTGAACGACACGGTCACGTTCATCACGACGCCGCGGTAGGTGGCCTCCTCGATGGCCTCAAGGCCCACCTTGGTGGCGGGGATCTTCACGATGATGTTCGGCGCGAGGTTGTGGAACTCCTCGGCCTGATCGGCCAGCGCCTTGGCGTCGCGGTGGTGACGGGGGTCGGTCTGGACGGACAGGCGGCCGTTGCGGCCCTTCGTCTCCTCGAAAATGGGCAGGAGCAGAGCGGCGGCCTCGACCGACATGTCCTTGATGGCCTGCCAGCCGATCTCCGACTCGCCCCAGGTGGGGTTGGCGGCGGCGATGGCCTGGATCCGGGGGCCCCAGATGTCCTTGCGCTGCTTGATGGTGGTGTACCCGATGACGGGGTTGCAGGTGGCGCCCACGCCGCCGTACGAGATCGACTGGCGCAGCTCATCCAGGTCGGCCGAGTCGTTCCACAGGGCGGTAGGCGTGGTCCGGGCCGCGGTCAGGAGCGGTCCGTCGGTGTACTCGATGGTCATGCCATTTCCTTTTCGAACGGTGTGTGGTCTCGACGATGAGGCCATGTCCCCATTGGACACCACATTGGTTTGTCCTGTCAAGGATATGTCAGAACAAATCTTCAGGCAACTTGACGGGCTGGACGGTGGGACGCGAGATGGCCGCCCCGGGGAGGTGCCGGGTCCGGAACTGGTCGCTATCGTGGTTGGTCTACCCACCCAGAGTGCGACCGGTCGACGGCCGGCCCTCGGCCCGCGTCGGGCAACCCGCCTGATGCGTCCTCGCCGGAGGAAGCATCGTTCGGCAGCCTCCTAGGCGAGCACCGTCTGGTCGTAGGAGTACATCGACGCGCGGTAGACGTGCATGCCGAACTCGACGGCGCGGTGCTGCTCGTCGTAGGCCGTGCGCTGCATGGTCAGCAGCGCGGCCCCGGTGGGCTCGTTGAGGAGGCGGCCCTCGTCGGCGGTGGCCAGGCGGGCGCTGATCTGCTGGAACCCGACCGCGACCTTGATGCCCCGCTCCCTGAGGCGCCCGTAGAGGCCGCCGGATTCGAGCTCATCCCTGGTCGGAGCGATCCCCGCGGGCAGCCAATTACTCATGATCGCGAGCGGCTCGTCGCGGAGCATCCGCAGGCGGCGCATCCGCACCACGTCGGACCCCACGGGAATGTTCAGTGCTGCCGCGACACCGGGCGCGGCCTGTTCGATCTCCCACTCGAGCACCGTGGTGCGGGGGTCCACCCCTGATTTCTCGAGGTCGTCGTTGAGGGAGCTGAGCGCCATGGGCCTGTGTACGCGGGTGGGCGTCACCTGGGTGCCGGCGCCCCGCCGTCGGACGATGAGCCCCCGGTTGGTGAGGGTCTCCATGGCACGCCTGGCGGTCGGCCGTGACACCTTCAGCCGCTCCGCCATCGAGACCTCGTCCTCAAGGCGCGTCCCTGGCTCGATGGCACCGTCCTCGATGAGCTTGGCGAGCGGCTCCGCGATCTGGGCGTGGAGCGGTGTGGAGCTGGTGCGGTCGATCGCGATCTGCGCGATGTAGGGGGGGTTGTGTGGCATGTCGTCTTCTCACGTCGTTGTGCTGTGCATTGTACGGCCAATTCCCCGTCCCGGCTAGGGCTTTGTCAGGAGTTTTCGCCTTGAGTGGAGACGTTCGCCCCCCAGGAGCGACTCGGGGCCACGTCTGGACCGGCCTTGTCGGTTTGTCTTGACAAACTCGCCTTCCCGATTACGATGGAGGGGACCACCTCGAAGAAGCGGGAACACGCATGGGACTTTTCGGCACGCGCACCGTCGATGTGCTGACCATGGGTCGCATCGGCGTGGACATCTATCCCCACCAGCACGGGGTCGGCCTGGAGGACGTCACGTCCTTCGGCAAGTTCCTGGGCGGCAGCGCCACCAACGTCGCGGTGGCCGCCGCGCGCCTCCGCCGGTCCGCCGCCGTGGTCACGGCCGTGGGCGACGACCCCTTCGGCCGGTTCTGCCGGGCTGAGATGGGGCGCCTGGGCGTGTTCGACGACTACGTGAAGGTCGACGGCGACCTCAACACCCCGGTCACCTTCTGCGAGATCTTCCCGCCCGACAACTTCCCCCTCTACTTCTACCGCCGCCCGACCGCCCCGGATCTGCGGCTGCGCACCGAGGACCTGCCCATCGACGCCATCGTGCAGGCCAAGGTCTTCTGGATCACCGTCACCGGCCTGAGCCGCGAGCCCAGCCGCGCCACGCACCTGGCCGCGCTCAAGGCGCGGGGCCGTCGCCCGTTCACCATCCTCGACCTCGACTACCGCGAGCAGTTCTGGTCCTCCCCTGAGGCCGCCCGCGACGCCATCGCCGAGGTGCTGCCCTACGTCGACATCGTCGTGGGCAACGCGGCCGAATGCCGGGTCGCCGTCGGCGAGTATGACCCGGAGCGCGCCGCGGAGGCGCTCCTCGAGCGCGGCGTGGACGTCGCCGTCGTCAAGCGCGGCGAGGACGGCGTGCTCGCCATGGACGCCGAGCGCGTCATCGAGGTGGAGGGCACCCCGGTCGAGGTGGTCAACGGCCTCGGCGCCGGGGACGCCTTCGGCGGCGCGCTGTGCTTCGGCCTCATCAAGGAGTGGCCGCTCGTGGACACGCTCGTGGCGGCCTCCGCAGCGGGCGCGCTCGTCGCCACCCGCCTCGAATGCTCGACGGCGATGCCGAGCGAGCCCGAACTCCTGGCGGCCGTGCGCCGCAACCCCGTCGCCACCAAGACCCGCCACCGCGTCAAGGAGAACTGATGCACACCCATGTCCTGCCCGCCGGCACCACCGGCCGTGCCCCGCTCGCCGTCGACGTGAGCCCTGAGTCGGCGAACTGGACCTACTCGGGCCTGAAGATCGCGGTCCTGGGGGCCGGCGAGTCCTACGCCCTGGCCACCGGCGACTCCGAGTGCCTGGTGTTGCCCCTCGAAGGCGCGGCCACCGTCACCGTCGGCGGGGCCACCTTCGAGCTGGAGGGCCGCTCCACCATCTTCGGCGAGGTCACCGACTACCTCTACCTCCCCCGGGGGGCGGAGGCCACCATCACCTCCGTCGCCGGCGGCCGCTACGCGCTGCCCAGCGCGGTGGCCGGCGAGACGCTCGAGCCCCGCTACTGCCCGGCCGACGAGGTGGTCGTCGGGCTTCGCGGCGCGGGCTCGATGTCGCGGCAGGTGACCAACTACGCACTGAACAACACCCTCCATACCGACCGCCTGCTCGTCTGCGAGGTGATCACGCCCGGCGGCAACTGGTCCAGCTACCCGCCCCACAAGCACGACGAGACCTCCGAGAACGAGCGCGAGCTCGAGGAGATCTACTACTTCGAGATCAAGGCCGACGAGCACGGGCCCGGCATGGCCTTCCACTCCACGTACGGCACGCCCGAGCGGCCCATCGACGTGGCCCTCCGAGTCGGCACCGGCGACACAGCCCTGGTCCCGCACGGTTGGCACGGCCCCTGCGTCGCGGCGCCGGGCTATGACCTGTACTACCTCAACGTCATGGCCGGCCCCGGCGGATCCGAGTGGCTCTCCGTGGACGACCCCTGCTACGGCTGGCTCCGCCAGACCTGGGACGACACAGACGTCGATCCCCGCCTCCCCTACGCACCCAATCGGCTCGACGCCTGAGAAAGCGAGACACCTCACATGACCACCATCCGCCTTTCGGTTGCCCAGGCAATCGTCCGGTACCTCGCGCACCAGTACACCGAGCGCGACGGCGTCGAGCAGCGCTTCATCCCGGGCATGTTCGGCATCTTCGGTCACGGCAACGTCGCCGGCATCGGCCAGGCGCTGCTGCAGCACGAGGTCGACCCGGCCTTCGACGAGCCCTTCGAGTACTGGATGGGCCGCAACGAGCAGGGCATGGTCCACGTGGCCGCCGCCTTCGCCAAGCAGACCGAACGCCTCCAAACCCTGGCCGTCACCTCGTCGATCGGCCCCGGCGCCCTCAACATGGTCACCGGCGCCGCGCTGGCCACCACCAACCGCGTGCCCGTGCTGCTGTTCCCCTCGGACATCTTCGCCAACCGCATGCCGGACCCGGTGCTGCAGCAGGTGGAGGATCCCACCAACCCCGACGTGAGCGCCAACGACGCGTTCCGGCCCGTCTCGAAGTTCTGGGACCGGGTCAACCGCCCCGAACAGCTGATGGTCTCCCTGCCCCGGGCCATGCGCGTGCTCACGGACCCGGCCGACACCGGCGCCGCCGTCGTGTGCATGCCCGAGGACGTGCAGGCCGAGGTCTACGACTGGCCCGAGGAGTTCTTCGCCAAGAAGGTCTGGCACATCGACCGGCGCGTGCCGGACCGCGCCGCCCTGGCGCGGGCCGTCGAGGCCATCCGCGCCGCCAAGCGCCCCCTTGTCATCTCCGGCGGTGGCACCATCTACTCCGGCGCCACTGAGGAGCTGCGCGCGTTCGCCACCGCCACCGGCATCCCGGTCGCCGACACGCAGGCCGGCAAGGGCGGCATCAACTGGGACCACGAGCGCGCCGTCGGCGGCGTGGGCTCCACGGGCGCAGGCTCCGCCAACGCGCTCGCGGTCGAGGCCGACCTGATCATCGGCATCGGCACCCGCTACTCCGACTTCACGACCGGCTCGCAGACCCAGTTCAAGAACCCCGACGTCAAGTTCCTCAACATCAACGTCGGCTCGTTCGACGCGGCCAAGCAGGGCGCCCAGATGCTCGTCGCCGACGCCCGCGAGGCGCTCGAGGCGCTGACCGAGGCCCTGGCCGGCCACCGGGTCGACGACGACTACTCGCAGAAGATCGCCGACGAGCGCGCCGCCTGGGCCGAGGCCACGGACACGTGCTACCACCTCGGCCACGGCCCCCTCCCGGCACAGACCGAGGTCTTCGGCGCCCTCAACGAGCTGATGGGCGACGACGACATCGTCATCAACGCCGCGGGCTCCATGCCCGGCGACCTGCAGTGCCTGTGGCGCGCCCGCACCCCCGGCCAGTACCACGTGGAGTACGCCTTCTCGACGATGGGCTACGAGATCCCCGCGGCGCTCGGCTGCAAGATGGCCTCCCCGGACTCCGAGGTGGTGGCCATCGTCGGCGACGGCACCTACCAGATGCTGCCGATGGAACTCGCCACCATCGTGCAGGAGCGGGCGAAGGTGATCTTCGTGCTGCTCCAGAACCATGGATACGCGTCCATCGGTGGGCTGTCGGAGTCCCGCGGGTCGCAGCGGTTCGGCACCAAGTACCGGATGCGTTCGGCCGACGGCGGCCGCAGCGACGAGCTGATCCCCGTCGACATCGCGGCCAACGCGCGGTCGTGGGGCATCGACGTCATCGAGGTGAGCACCATCGCTGACTTCCGCGAGGCCTACGCCACCGCCGCCGCCTCCGACAAGGCCACGATGATCCACATCGAGACCGACCTCTACGGGCCCAACCCGCCCGGCACCAGCTGGTGGGACGTGCCCGTGACGGCCGCCTCCACACTCGAGTCCACCCAGAAGGCCTACGAGGAGTACGCGGAAGCCGTCAAGGCCCAGCGTCGCTTCTTCTGAGACCGCAGACTAAAGGAATGACTGATATGTCCATCACCATGCCCCATTGGATCGACGGCGCCGAGTACGTCGAAGAGGGTGCCGAGGTCCTCCCCATCGACAACCCGGCCACCGGCGAGGTCATCGGCGGCGTCGCCGAGGCCAGCATCGAACTCATCGACCGCGCCATCGCCTCTGCCCGCACCGCCCAGAAGGCGTGGGGGCGGGCATCGCTGGCCAAGCGCAGCCGCGTCATGTTCAACTTCCGCCAGTTGCTCATCGAGCGGCAGGACGAGCTGGCCGACACGATCGTGCGCGAGGGCGGCAAGACCCGCGGCGACGCGCTCGGCGAGATCGCGCGCGGCCTGGAGATCGTGGAGTTCGCCTGCGGCATCCAGAACGCGCTGAAGGGCGAGCACACCATCGAGGCCGCCACCGGCGTCGACGTGCACAACATCCGCCAGCCCGTGGGCGTCGTCGGGGCCATCGTGCCGTTCAACTTCCCCATGATGGTGCCCATGTGGATGCACCCGATGGCTTTGGCCACCGGCAACGCAGTCATCCTCAAGCCCGCCACGCCGGTGCCTTCCGTCTCCCTCATGGTGGCCAAGCTCTACCAGGAGGCGGGCCTGCCAGACGGCCTGTTCCAGGTGGTCTGCGGTGACAAGCAGGTGGTCTCCCACATGCTCAGCCACGACGGCATCGACGCGGTCTCCTTCGTCGGCTCCACGCCGGTGGCCAAGATCGTTGCGGCCGGCTGCGCGGCCTCCGGCAAGCGGTTCCAGGCTCTCGGCGGAGCGAACAACCACGCCATCGTGATGCCCGACGCCAACCTGGACTTCGCCGCCCAGCACATCGTCTCCGGCGCGTTCGGCGCCGCGGGCCAGCGCTGCATGGCGCTGCCCGTCGTCGTCGCGGTGGGCGAGGCCCACGATCCGCTCATCGAGAAGGTCAAGGCCCGCGCCGAGGTGCTCAAGGTGGGGCCGGGGACGGACCCGGCCAACGAGCTGGGGCCGGTCATCTCGTCGAAGTCCCGCGAGCGGATCCTGTCCTGGATCAACGACGCCGAGGCCAAGGGCGCCAACGTGGTGCTCGACGGCCGCGGCTTCTCCTCCTCCGTCGAGGGCACCGAGGCCGGCAACTGGGTCGGCCCCACCATCGTGGACAACGTGCCCCTCGAGACCCAGCTGTACTGCGAGGAGGTCTTCGGGCCGGTGCTCGTGGTGATCAAGGCAGAGTCCTACGAGGAGGCCATCGAGATCGTCAACTCCGGCGCCTTCGGCAACGGGTCGGCGATCTTCACGGAGAACGGCCAGGTGGCGCGCCAGTTCCAGCTCGACGTCAATGCGGGCATGGTGGGCATCAACGTGCCCATCCCGGTGCCGGTGGGCTACTACTCCTTCGGCGGCTGGAAGAACTCCCTGCTCGGGGATCACAAGATCCACGGCCAGGAGGGCGTGAACTTCTACACCCGCACCAAGGTGGTCACGACGCGCTGGGCCGGCTCCGGCAGCCACGGCAAGATCGGCCTGGACTTCGTCGCCACCAAGTAGTCCCCGTGCGGCCTCCTGCCGCACCCAACCATGAGCACTCTCCGGGAGTCGATCCCGATCGGGCAGCGTTGCACGATCCACTGGGTTTCGACTCCGGGAGAGTGCTCACACTCCACCCCCTCCCACACCTGAGCACCTCACCACGAGCGTGAGGGTCGCTCGTCACCGTGGCGCAGTGCGCCGGAAGAAGGAACTCGTCATGAACCAGCGCATCGGCGTCGGCGTCATCTCGCTCGGATGGATGGGCCGCCTGCACACCCGTAGTTACAAGGCGCTCGCGGAGCGATACCCCGAACTCGGGATCGGCTGCGACCTCGTCGCCGCCTGCGACCCCGTAGAGGGCACCAGGACATGGGCCGTCGACGTGGCGGGGTTCCGCCGCGCCTACGCCCACTACCACGACCTGCTCGCCGATCCCGAGGTGGAGGTGGTCTCCATCTGCGCGCCGAACTTCCTGCATCACGAGATCGCGCTCGCCGCGGCCGCAGCGGGGAAGCCGTTCTGGATCGAGAAGCCGATGGGGGTGAACGCGACTCAGTCGCGGGAGATCGCCCAGGCGGCGGCGGCCGAGGGGCTGGCCACCGCCGTCGGCTTCAACTACCGCCACGTCCCCGCCATCCAGTACGCGCGCCAACTGATCCGCGACGGCAGGCTCGGCCGGATCACGAACTGCCGGGTCTGGTTCATCGCCGACTACGCCTCAAGCCCCGACGGCCCGCTGACCTGGCGCTACGACCGCGAGCGGGCAGGGGCGGGCATCGTCGGGGACCTGCTGTCGCACGGCGCCGATCTCGCCCAGTACCTGGTGGGGCGTATCTCGTCGGTCTCGGCGATGACGGACACCTTCATTCGTGAGCGGCCCATCCCGATCGGCTCGGGCGGCGTGGGGCACAGCGGCTACACCGTCGGCGAGGAGAAGGGTCCGGTCGGCAACGAGGACTGGGTGGCGGTGCTCACCCGGTTCGAGGGGGGCGTCGTCGGCGTCCTGGAGGCAAGCCGCGTGTCCGTGGGGCCACGGGCCGAGTACATCGTCGAGGTATACGGCACGGAGGGCTCGGTGCGCTGGAACTTCGAATCGCTCAACCACCTAGACGTGTGCATCGGCCGAGGCGACGGCCCGATCCAGGGCTACACGCGCGTCATGGCAGGGCCGGGCATGCCGGACTTCGACCGTTTCCAGCCGGGCGCCGGAACGTCCATGGGCTTCGACGATCTCAAGGCAGTTGAGGCCGCGAAGTTCCTCATCTCCGTGACGACGGGGGAGCAGGTCGCCCCGTCGGCCGGCGACGGCTGGGCCGCGGCAGAGATCGACGAGGCGGTGGTGGCGTCGGCCGCCGACGGCCAGTGGCACGAGGTGCCGACGGTGGAGGCGGTGACCACCTTCGGCCTCTGACCCTTCTCCTCGCTGGTTGAGCAGGGCCGAGCCGCGAAGCGGCGCAGCCCGTGTCGAAACCGTCGTTGGCCTGCAGCGGTGGGCCTGCAGCGGTGGGCCCCCGGGGTGCCCGACGGGGGCCGGCCTCGCCCATGGGCGCCCTTGGCACGCCCAAAACGCCGGCGTGCCTCGCCCAACGCCCGACCCACCGCGACCGGCCCCCGTCGGCCACCCCTCGCCGGAGCGTTCGGCCTGGGCTGTCCACCGTCCCCGGGGCGACAGCGGCCAACCCCGCCGGTCGAGGGTTTCGTCGCTGCGCTGCCCGCTCCTCAGCCAGCGGGGCGGTGTCGCTCGCGCTGGCATGCTCGCGCTCGGGGTGGATCCCGGGGGTTCACCGAGGGCGCTTGAGAAGGGCGGCGCACTACGCTCAGCGCATGAACCTCTTCCTCCGCCTGGTCGCCACCGCCGTCGCGACCGCCGTCGCCGTGTGGCTGCTCCCCGGCATCACCCTCACCGCCGACACCAACCTCGACAAGGCGCTGACCCTCCTCGGCGTGGCCGTGATCCTTGGCATCATCAACGCGGTCGTCCGCCCGTTCGCCTTCGTCCTGGGCGCCTGCTTCATCATCCTCACCTTCGGGTTGTTCCTCTTCGTGATCAACGCGGGCATGCTGCTGCTGACCTCCTACCTCGCCGGTGAGTTGGGCCTCGGCTTCAACGTCGACGGGTTCTGGAGCGCGGTGTTCGGCTCCCTGATCATCTCCGTGGTCTCCGCGTTCGTGGCGTCCGCACTGGGTGTGAACGATTCCACAAATCATTCCATGTAAGAACAAATAAATTCGCCGGTTTTATCTCGACCCGCTAGTGACTTGCAGTACTCCATGGGCCATACTGAGTTTGTCCACACAAAGTCAATGAGGAGCCACCATGGACATTCCTGCCACGATGCGCGCCGCAGTCCTTCGGGCTCCGGGTGAACCGCTGTCGATTGAAACCATTCCCACCCCGCGGCCCCGCGCGAACGAGGTGCTGCTGAAGGTCGCCGCCTGCGGCCTCTGCCACTCGGACCTGCATGTGCTCGGCGGCGCCATCGCCTTCCCCACGCCCTGCGTCCTCGGCCATGAGGTCTCGGGCACCATCGTCGAACTCGGCCCCGGCATGCTCACCGGTGAGCTCGCCGTCGGCCAGAACGTGGCCGGTGCCTTCCTGATGCCGTGTGGCCAGTGCAAGGCGTGCCGAGCCGGCCGCGACGACCTCTGCTACCCGTTCTTCCAGCTCAACCGCCTCAAGGGCGTCCTGTACGACGGCGAGACCCGCCTCTCGGACCGCGACGGCAACCCCATCTGGATGTACTCCATGGGCGGACTCGCCGAGTACTGCGTGGTCCCGGCCACGTCGGTGACGCCCATCCCGGACAACCTCTCTCCCAAGAACACCGCGATCCTCGGCTGCGCCGCCATGACCGCTTACGGCGCGGTTCGTCGCGGGGCCGACCTCCGGTTCGGGGAGACGGTCGCCGTCGTTGCCACCGGCGGCGTCGGCAGCATGATCCTCAAGTTCGCCAAGGTGATGGGGGCCCGGCAGGTCATCGCGCTGGACGTCGACGACGACAAGCTGACAGCGGCGAGGACCATGGGCGCCACACACACCGTCAACCTCCTCACCACCAACGCCCGCGAGGCCGTGATGGAGATGACCGGCGGCTACGGCGTGGACGTCGCATTCGAGGCGCTCGGCCGGCCGGCCACCTGGAACACCGCCCTGGACATCCTGGCCGACGGCGGCCGCATGGTGCCGATCGGCCTGGGCGCCGGGGTGCAGTCCGCAGAGGTGCAGATCAACCGCACGGTCCGTCGCAGCCAGTCGATCATCGGCTCCTACGGGGCGCGCACCCGCGTCGACCTGCCCGCCGTGGTGGACATGGCCGCTCGCGGACTCATCGATGTCGACGACGTGGTGCACCAGGTCTTCAGCCTCGACGACGTCAACCTGGGCTACGACAAGCTGCGCGCGGGCACCATGTCCGGCCGCGGCATCGTGGACATGAGCCTCTGACGACGCTCGAACCGCCTGACACGACGACGGGGCGGCCCCCGGGGAGGGTGGCCCCCCCCGCGGCGGGGGGGGGTGGCACAGGCCCGGGCGGTGTG
>JAPUEL010000089.1:2913-13510 GCA_027492545.1 Propionibacteriaceae bacterium | reverse complement strand
TCAAGCAAAGCGGCGGCGGGGCACCGATCGCCGCGCGCGCCTTCGGGTAATTCACCCGCTGCCGACCCCCGACGCCCGCCCGGCCCGCGGGGGCGGCCACCTGTGAGGGTGGCCGCCCCGTCGTCGTGGGGGAGTGGCTCAGGCCAGGGCCTTGAGCGCCTCGAACGACTTGGCCGCGTTGTTGATCGGGCCGCCGACGGCCGGGGGCTCCTCGTCGAGCATGATGTCCTGCTCGAGCACCCAGTAGCCATCGAAGCCCGCCTGGTCCAGCAGTCGCACGATGGTCGCGAAGTCGATGTCGCCGTCGCCGATCGGCACGAACATGCCGCCCTTGATGCCCTGGGACCAGTTGATCTCCCCGGGGAGCAGCTTGGCGGCCATGTCCATGCGCACGTCCTTGGCGTGGACGATGCCCACCCGGTCGGCGTACTTGGCCACGAGCGCAACCACGTCGGCGCCGCCGCAGGCGAGGTGGCCCGTGTCGAGGCAGAGGCCGACGGTGGAGTTGTCGAGGACGCGCTCAACCTCGTCGACGTTCTGCACCATGGTGCCCCAGTGGGGGTGGAGGACGGCCGTGACGCCCTTGGCCTTGCAGACGTCGCTGATCCGGCTGAGGTTGGTGAACAGCGTCTGCCAGCCCTGCTCGTCGAGCTCGGGGCGGGCGTCGTAGCCGTCCTGGCCGGAGTCGGCCGCCAGGACGAGGAACTCGCCGCCGGCGATCTCGAACGCACGCAGCTCGGCCTCCACCATGGGGATGGGGTCGAAGTCAGGGTCGTGCATGACGGCGAGGAAGAATGCGCCGACCGGCTTGAGGCCGAACTGGGAGACGACGGCGGCGCGCTCCTCCGCGTCGACCGGCAGCCATCCCTGGGGGCCGAACTCCGTGGCGGTGAGGCCGATCTCCTTCATCTCTGTGAGGACTCGCTCCGGTGACATCTGGTAGCCCCAGCCCGGCACCTCGCATACTCCCCAGCTGATGGGTGCGCCAGCAATCTTCATGTGCAGCTCCTTCGCGGCTGAGCCGCCGTGCGCGACTCGATGGATCCATTATGTCCTGCCAAACTTCGCGGCGGAAGCCGGCCCCTGGATTGGGGTGGGAGGGCCGTTTGAGCCGGACACGGCTCCCGCGGTGGTGGTTTGAGCCGGACTTCGGACTCGACGTCGGATCCGCCGGATTTGATCGTTCAAGGCGCAGCGAGGCCGAGTTCAGGCTCAAACCACCCCCGCGAGAGCCGTGTCCGGCTCAACGTGCCCCCGCGAAAGCCGTGTCCGGCTCGTGGGTGCGCCCAGCCCGCGCAAACCCGACCCCGCGTTGGACGTGAGGCCTGCTATGTGCTGACATTGATACTGCCGTGCGCTGTTGCCCGGCCTGACTCAAGGAGTACACATGATCCGCTTCGCGATCATCGGCGCCGGACGCATCGGCCAGGTCCACGCGCGAGCCATCGCCTCGCACCCCCAGGCCGTCCTCACCCTCGTCTACGACGCCTTCGAGGCGCCCGCCAAGGCGCTCGCCGAGGCGCACGGCGCCCGCTACACCCTCAGCGTCGAGGACGTGTACAACGCCGACGACGTCGACGCCGTCATCATCGGCTCGCCAACCGCCATGCACGTCGAGCAGATCCTCGGCTCCGTCAAGGGCGGCAAGCGCGTCATGTGTGAGAAGCCCGTCGCGCTGGGCATGGACGAGGCGCTGCGGTGCCAGGAGGAGCTCGGCGCCGAGGCGTCGCGGGTCATGTTGGGCTTCAACCGCCGCTTCGACCCGTCGTTCGCCGAGGTCAACGCCCGCGTCGCGGCAGGGGAGATCGGTGCGCTGCAGCAGCTGACCGTCACCTCCCGGGACCCGCAGGGCCCCCCGGCCAGCTACGTCGCCGGCTCGGGCGGCATCTTCAAGGACATGACCATCCACGACTTCGACATGGTCCGCTTCTTCCTGGGCGACATCGTCGAGGTCAGCGCCTTCGGCACCAACGCCGACGAGGAGATCAAGGCCGCCGGTGACTTCGATCAGGCGATGGTCCTCCTGCGTAACGCCGACGGCGCCCTGGCCACCATCGTCAACTCGCGGACCTGCGCATACGGCTACGACCAGCGCCTCGAGGCGTTCGGGGCCGACGGCGCCCTCTCCGCCGACAACCTCACCGCGACCTCTGTGCGGGCTGCCAGCGCCACCCAGACCGACGCCAGGGGACCGGCGCTCAACTTCTTCCTGTCCCGCTACGAGGCTGCCTACCGCGACGAGCTGGGCGCCTTCATCGACGCCGTCGTGGCCGATGGCGACATCTCGCCCAACGTGATCGACGGCGTCGAGGCGCTCAAGCTCGCCGAGGCGGCCACCGTCAGCGCCCGCGAGGGTCGTACCGTCCGCCTCTGAGTCCATGCACCTCGGCGTCCGGTGCCGGGAGCCCTGACACGAGGCCCGGGCGGCCCTTGACCACACTCTGCTCCTCGACGGCGAGCCGGTCTCGGGTCAGGTAGTTGAGGCCGCCCGGGCCTCGTCTCACGTCTCCCCGCACTCGTCCCTGCGTGGCGTGGTTCGGTTCAGGCGTGTGCCGGCAGGTCGGCCCTGGTGTGAGTCTGTCTCAGGCGGGTTCTTCTGGGTGCCCCTCGGGCTGGGCATCCCTGCGCCCAGCCGCCCTGCCGTCACCCACCCTCGTGGGCATCCCACGTTCGGTCACTCCCATTGGCGACTGCGCTGAGGCGCAGGGTGACAACTGAGCGGTGGCTGTGGGGGACCGGTCGCGGTGGGTCGGGCGTAGGGGCTAGGCAGGCGGCGGTTTTTGGGCCTGCCGACGGGGCGCCCCATGGGCGAGGCCGGTCCCCCTCAGCCAGCGCGGACCCAGCCCAGCCAACCCGGCGTCAGCAGGCTGAGGGGGAGGCATGCAGCAGATCACCAGATCCGAGCCGGCGATGCCTGCACGGGATCAACCGTCCGGGAGGGGTCAGTCGGTGTCGTCGGTGGAGGTCACGTAGTCACCCCACCGCTCGATCCTCCAACCATCCGTGGTCGACCCGTTGAGGACGATCCACTGGGTGTTGCGCAGCGGGTGCGCGTTCTCGAACCCGATCGACGGGTCCTGCGAGATGGCCCACACCCGCAGCGCCGCGCCGTGGCTGACCAACGCCACCACCTCGTCGCCCGCCTGCTCCATGGCCGCCACCGCGTTGTCGAACCGCGTGAGGAACTCCCGCGCCGTCTCCCCACCCTCCAGACCCGCGTCCAGGTTGTGTGGGGCCCACGAGTTGAGCATGCCCACGTATACGCTCCAGTCCGTGTTCATCTCTTCGACGCCCGCCGCGATCTCCTGGATTCCGTCGGCGATGATCAGCTCCAGCTCGCGCGCCCGCGCCAGCGGGGCGGCGGTCTGCTGCGCGCGGGTGAGGGTGGAGGCGTACAGCGCGTGAATCTCCTCGTGCGCGATGGCCTCGACGAGCGCCTCCGCCTGTGCCAGCCCGTTCTCGTTGAGCGGTGCCCCGGGGTGAGCAGTGTCCAGTTGACGGTTGACGTTGCTCTCGGTTTCTCCGTGGCGGATGAGGATCAGGCGCATGCCTCCACCGTAGCGGGAGCATGCGACAGGGGCGGAGCCGCACCGGCCCCGCCCCTGCTGCGTGAAGATGACTAGCGGTTCTTGCGCTCGTCGATGATGACCGCGATCACGATGATGGCGCCCTTGACGACCATCTGCATGAACGGGGAGACGTTCATGAGGTCCAGGCCGTTGTTGATGACGCCGATGATCAGCGCGCCGACGACGACGCCCCAGACGACGCCGATGCCGCCGTTGAACGACACGCCGCCGATGACCGCCGCGGTGATGGCGTCCAGCTCCAGCATGACGCCGAGTGTGGGCTGGCCCGAGCCGATGCGTGCGGCGAGGATCATGCCGGCGAGGCCGGCGAGGATGCCGATCAGGGTGTAGATCATGAACTGCACCTTGCCGATGCTGATGCCCGAGACGCGGGCGGCCTGCTCGTTGCCGCCGATGGCGTAGGTGTGCCGGCCGAAGCGGGTGCGGTTGAGCACCACCCAGATGACCACGGCGACGAGAAGGAAGATGATCATCGGCACCGGGATGCCGAGGATGGCGCCCTGGCCGAGCCAGTTGAAGCCGTCGGCGAGGTTGGAGACGGGGCGGCCGCCTGTGTAGATGTTGGCCAGGCCTCGGGCCGCGGTCATCATGCCGAGGGTGGCGACGAACGGCGGGATCCGGAAGTAGGCCACCAGTGTGCCGACGATGGCGCCCACGATGGCGCCGACGAGCAGGCCCACGAGGATCGAGACGAAGATCGGAAGCGGCGGGAGGCCGGGGAGCAGCATGGTGTCGCTCTGGACCTGGGCGAGGCTGGCCGAGACCACGGCCACCAGGGCGACGGTGGAGCCGACCGAGAGGTCGATGCCCTTGGTGATGATGGCGAACATCATGCCGAGGGCGACGATGCCGATGGGGGCCACCTGGACGACGACGTTGATGAGGTTCTGTGCCCTGAGGAACGTGCCGCCGGTGACGAGCGTGAGGATCACCATGAACCCGATGAGGATCAGGAGGATCGCGTACTTCTTGATGGCCGCCGTCGCGTCGAACTTCGGTTTGGCCTCAACTGTGGTGTCAGACATGTGTAGTGGTTCCTTCCTACGCGGCCGCGGTGCCGCCGGTGGCGAGTTGCATGATGGACTCCTGGTTGGCCTCCGCGCGGGAGAGCTCACCGGAGATGCGGCCTTCGTGCATGACGATGACGCGGTCGCTCATCCCGAGCACCTCGGGCAGTTCGGACGAGACCATGATGATGGCCTTGCCCTGCTGCGCGAGCTGCGACATGAGGCGGTGGATCTCGCTCTTGGCGCCCACGTCGATGCCTCGGGTGGGCTCGTCGATCATGAGGATCTCCGGGACGGTGAGCAGCCAACGCGAGATGAGCGCCTTCTGCTGGTTGCCGCCGGAGAGGTTCTTGATCAGCTGTTCGAGCGTGGGGGTCTTGATGCGCAGCGCCTGGCGCTGGGCCTCACTGTCCTTCTTGATCTGGGCCATGTTGAGGAAGCCCTTGGGGCTGTACTTGGGCAGCGCGGCGATGGTGATGTTGTCGCGCACCGACAGCACCCCCATGATGCCGTTGTGCTTGCGGTCCTCGGTCAGCATGCCGATCCCTGCCGCGATGGCGTCCTTCGGCTCGCGCACGGTGAGCTTCTTGCCGTCGACGAAGATCTCGCCGCTGTCGGCCGTCTCGATGCCGAAGATGGTCTCGAGCACCTCGGTGCGGCCGGCGCCCATGAGTCCGGCGAAGCCGAGGATCTCGCCGCGGCGCACCTCGAAGCTGACGTCGCGGACGAGCCTGCCGCGGTTGAGGTTCTTCACCGACAGGACCACTTCGCCGATCTCGGCGTCGAGCTTCGGGAAGAGGCTGGTCAGCTCGCGGCCCACCATCAGCTGGATGAGCTTGTTGCGGTCCAGTTCCTTCGCAGGAAGGGAGACGACGTGCTTGCCGTCGCGGAAGACGGTGATGTCGTCGGAGATCTTGAAGACCTCGTCCATCTTGTGGGTGATGTAGACGATCGCCACGCCGAAGTCGGTGAGCCGCTTGATCATCTTGTGGAGGTGGTCCACCTCGCGCTCGGGGATGGCGGAGGTGGGCTCGTCCATGATGATGATCTTCGCGTCATAGCTGATGGCCTTGGCGATCTCCACCATCTGCTGGCGGGCCACCGTCAGGTCCTTCATCTTGGCGCGTGGGTCGATCTTCATGTCCCACTCGTCGAACAGTTCCTGGGTCTTGCGGATGATGAGCTTGGGGTCCAGGAGGCCGAACTTGCCACGCTGCTCCCGGCCGAGCCAGATGTTCTCGGCCACCATCATCTCCGGCACGGGGGACAGCTCCTGGTGGATCATGGAGATGCCGTGCTCGAGGCCGTCCTTGGTGTCCTTGAACTTCACCAGGTCGCCGGCGAGTTCGACGGTGCCCGCGTCCGGGGTGTACATGCCGATCAGGCACTTCATCAGCGTGGACTTGCCAGCGCCGTTCTCACCCATGAGCGAGTGGACGGTGCCGCTCCGCACGTCGAGTTGCACGCCGTCCAGGGCCACCACGCCGGGGAAGGTCTTGCGGATGTCGCGCATCCGCAGAATTACCTCTTGCATTTCTTCCAATCTCCCTGCGAAGGGGGTGGCCGGGCCGATCATCGCGCCCGGCCACCCGTTGGGGTCACTTCTCGAAGTCGGCCATGTTGTCAGGGGTGACGAGCTGGTACGGCACGTCGATGACGCCGGCAACCTCTTCGCCGTTGTACAGGTTGATGATGGAGTCCACGCCACCGGCGCCCTGGCCGGCGGCATCCTGGAACACGGTCACCTCAAGCTCGCCGGCTGCCATCGCCGCCAGCGCATCTGCGGTTGCGTCCACGCCACCCACGAGCACGTCGTCGAGCTTGTCCGCGTTCTTCAGCGCCTGGATGGCGCCGAGCGCCATCTCGTCGTTGTTGGCGCAGATGATGTCGATCTCGTCGCCGGACTGGATCCAGTTCTCGGTGATGGCCAGGCCCTCTTCGCGGTACCAGTTGCCGGCCTGCTCGCGCAGGAGCTCCATCTCCGGGTACTCCTCGAGGATCTGCTTGCAGCCTTCGGTGCGGTCACGCGCGGCCTCGTTGGCGGGATCGCCGATGAGGATGCCCACCTTGCCCTTGCCGTCGGCGAGCTCAGCGAGCGCCTCCATCTGGAGCTGGCCGGCCACCAGGGAGTTGGAGCCCACGTAGGGCACGCCCGCGGGCAGGTCCGAGGGGCGACGGTTGACGTAGACGAGCGGGATCTCGGCGTCCATGGCCTTCTCGGTCATGGGGCCGGCGGCGTCGGTGTCCACCGGGATGATGATGATGCCGTCGAGGCCCTGGGAGATGAAGTTCTCCACCTGGCCCAGCTGGACGTCGGCCTTCTCCTGGGCGGCCACGATGGTCACCTCGACGCCGGCTTCTGCGGCGCGGGCCTCGATGCCGTCGGCGACGGTCTGCAGGAACTGGTCCAGGATCGGGAACGTGACGCCGATCTTGATGACCTCGCCGTCGGCGGGCTTCACGACCTCGCCGGGTTCGAAGTTCACGGTCTCGATGGCCTGCGACGAGGGGGCTTCCGAGCCGTCTGTGGGGGCCGAGGAGGTGGTGGTGCTGGCGGTGGTACCGCAGGCACTCAAGGTGAGGGCGCCGGCGGCCAACAGGCCGACGAGCTTGATTCCTTGCTTCATTGCAGTCTCTCTTCCGAGGGTGGGTGCGGGCGTCGGGTGACTCCGCACGGAGGAGCGTCGCATCGTCGCGACACAGTCATGATGGCGCGAGTGGACAATCTATGTCAAGACAATTGATCCGTTGTTATGACTTTGTTGTGAACTCGGCTTCGAGGCGCTCGCGCATCCGGACGTGGATGGCATCGGCCTCTTCCTCCCAGCCGAAGACACACACCGACAGGCGGCCGTCGTACTCGATCTCGCGCAGGTAGCCGAAGACCTCGTCCCAGGGGACCTCGCCGTTGCCGATCTCGTTGTGCTGGTGGATGCGGGCATCCACGCCTGGTGGGTTGATGATGTAGCGGTTGCCGACGTTGGCCAGGTGGTTCCACACATCGGCCACGTGGACGTGCCGGAGGCGCTCGCCGGCGTACTCCATGAGCTCGCGGGGGTTGCTCCGCCCCTGCGACAGGTGGAAGAGGTGGGGTAGGCAGAACTGGTAGTTGAACCAGTCCTTGTTGACCCCGCGGACCACCTGCACCGCGCGGTCGTTTGTCTCAACAAAGTCGTAGGGGTGGGCCTCGACCACGCACTCGATGCCGCGCTTCTCGAAGTCCGGGATCAGCTCCTCGATGGAGTGGTAGAACTGGTGCTCGCTGGCGAGCGGCTGCGTGGGATCGCCGGAGAACTCGGTGGCGATCATCGGCACCTCAAGCTCCTCGGCGATCTCGAGCAGGCGTCGCCAGTTACGCACCTGCGCCTGCCGCTCCTGCTCGTTCGGGGAGGCCCAGTTGAAGACGGGGTTGAAGGTCTCGATCTTGACGCCGGTGGCCTTCATCGCCTTCTTGACCCGGGCGATCTCGGCGTTGTCCACCTTGGGGTAGTGGTGCCACTCGTGGAAGTCGGCGCGGGGCGAGAGCTCGATGTAGCCGTAGCCGAGGTCGGCGGCCTTCTCGCACTCCTGGGCGACGGTGAGGTGGGGGTGGTACATGGAGGGGTCGAGCAGGATCTTGACCATGGCGGCTTCCTTGGCGTGCTGGGGTGGGAGAGGGGTGTGAGCACCTCCCCGGACTCGTCGTCGACGTGAACGCTCGAGAGGGGTGGCTCAGGATCGGGTCCGGGGAGGTGCTCAGGGTCTGTCAGGCGTAGAGCGCGGGACGGTCGATCATGGAGATCGGGACTTCGCCGTCCTCCGTCAGCGCCTTGACCCCGGCGTCGCAGACCACGGCGGCGGCGTAGCCGTCCCAGGAGCTGGAGCCGGTGTGGCGATCCGCGGCGGCCGCGGTGATCCACTCCTGGACCTCGGTGACGAAGGCCTGGCCGAAGCGCTGGTTGTGGTCCATGGTGAGCCGGTTGTGACGGCCGAGCTTGTCGGCGCGGACGACCAACTCCTGGTCTCCCAGGCGCACGATGCCCTGCTCCGCCACCAGCTCGCACTGGATGTCGTAGCCGTACTGGCAGTTGACGAACACCTCGTCGTCGACGCGGACCCCCGACTCGGTGGTGAGGATCAGCACCAGCGGATCCTGCAGGTGCTCGAAGCGCAGCGAGGTCTTCTTCGGCTTGTCGACGCGCGCGGAGACGAACTCCTCGCCAAGCAGCCAGCGCATGGTGTCGATCTCGTGGATGGCGGTGTCGTTGATGGCCATGTCCCAGGTGTACATCTCGGGCACGGTGGGGTTGCGGTGCGCGTTGTGCACCATGAGGGCCTCGCCCACCTCGCCGTCGTCGAGGATCTTCTTCATCTCGCGGTACGAGGCGTCGAAGCGGCGCATGAAGCCGACGGTGACCAGCTTCTTGCCGGCCTCCTGCTCGGCGTCCATGATCTCGACGCACTCGGCCGCCGTGGGCGCCAGGGGCTTCTCGCAGAAGACGTACTTGCCGGCCTTGATGGCGGCGATCACGTCGGGCTTGTGGGCCGGGCCGTAGCTGGCGATCATGATCGCATCCACGTCGGGCGAGGCGATCAGCTCGGCGCTGGTGGCGGACGCCGTGCCGCCGATCTGCTCGGCCACCGCGGCGGCGTTGTCAGGGTTGACGTCGCTGACGGCCACCACGCGGCCGCCGGAGATGACGGTGTGGATGCGCTCGATGTGCGCCTTGCCCATGCCGCCAGGGCCGATCATTCCGATACGAAGGGTCATGTGAGTCAGTCTTTCGCGGATCAGAGGAGGCCGAGGCCGCAGGAGGCCAGGAACTCGCGGGTCTTGATGGCATTGGGCAGCGGGTAGCCGGGGTCGCAGCCGAACATGTCCTGCTCGGTGATGACGTAGAGCTCCTTGTTGAGATCCGCCAGGGCCTCCACCAGGGTGGGCATGTCGGGCTCGCCCTCCGGCGGGGCGACGGAACAGCCGGCCTTGACGGCCTTGACGAACGGCCAGTCCTCGTCGTGGGCCTGCTTGACCAGCTTGGGGTCCATGGCCTTGATGTGCACGTAGCTGATGCGCTCCGGGTAGTCCTGGATCAGCGCGATGTTGTCTGCCATGCCGTAGACGATGTGGCCGGTGTCGAGGCAGAAGCCCACGTACTCGGGATCGGTGGCCTGGAAGATGCGGTCGATGTCCTCACGGGTCTCGATGTGCGAGTCGCCGTGGGGGTGCAGCACCATCTTGAGGCCGTAGTCCTCCTTCATCATGCGGCCGAGGCGGTTCGCGTTGTTGATGTAGAGATCCCAGGCTGCGCCGTCGAGGTGGCGGTCGTCGGTGAAGTCACCGGTGATCTCGTCGCGGAACATCGGGGGGAGGTGCACCACGTACTCGGCGCCGACTGCGGCGTGGGTCTCGCCCACGGCGCGGAAGGTCTTCTCGGTGTCGGCCCAGGCCTCCTCCTTGTGGAGGATGCCCCAGGCGGTGCCGGCGACGACGCGGAAGCCGCGCTTGCCCATCTCCTCCATGAGGCGCTTGGGGTCGGTGGGGAAGTAGCCGAAGGGCCCGGTCTCCATGACGGAGAAGCCGGCCTCGGCCATCTCGTCGAGGGCCTGCTCCCACGGGATCTGGTCCGGGTGTTCGGGGAACCAGACACCCCACTGGTCGGGACAGACGCCGACGGTCAGCTTGGAGTAGCGCGGGTCTGTGTTGCGGCTCTTGTCGACAGCCATCGTCATCCTTTCGGGGTTGCTCATCCTTGAGCTTGCCCTCAGCCTAGATCTCCGCCTTTGTACTGTCAATAGGGGGTCGCGTGGTTCTTCTTAGGCAATCAATGCGGCTCAGTGGGCCCCAGTTGTCTGCACATTCCGCCTAGGGTCAACGGCTGGGCGGGATGGGAGTTGAGCAAATGGCACGGGTCGCGGAGAAACTCCAGCGTGAGCTGAGCGTGGGAGGCGCCGCGAGCTGTGCCATTTGCTCAACTCCCTCCACCCGCGCCAGGCATGCGGCGGACCGACAGGGTCGACGGG
>JAPUEL010000089.1:0-2813 GCA_027492545.1 Propionibacteriaceae bacterium | reverse complement strand
TGCTCAACTCCCTCCACCCGCGCCAGGCATGCGGCGGACCGACAGGGTCGACGGGGCACGCTCGGGGGCGCGGTTCAGCAGCCGCCGGTGACCATTCGGTTCAGCAGCCGCCGGTGACCAGGCGGTTCAGCGTGGCGACGTCGAAGCCGGGCCGCTCGGGTCGGTTGGTCATCAGGGTCCAGGCGAGCCCCGCCGTCGGGTTGATCCAGAACTCGGTGCCTGACCATCCGGCGTGGCCGAACACGCCGTCGGCGGCGCCCCATCCTGGGAGCTTCCACGTGAAGCCGTACTCGTCACCGTCGTCCTGCGGAAGCGGCTCGTGCACCGGTATGCCGACGGTGAGCGGGCGGCGCGTCAGCTCCAGCGTCTCGGGCCGCACGACGGCGCCGTCGCCGCCCAGCAGCGACGTGCCCACGGCCAGGAGGTCCTCGGCCCGTGCGATCACGCCCGCCCCCGGGTGGTGCTGTGCGGCGAACCGGTCCATATGGAAGCCGTCCAGGCCCAGGACCGGCGGCGGATCAGCCTCCTCGTCGAGGGTGAACCGCGTGCCGAGCGTCGCGTTGAGGCCGTCGAGGCCGACCTCCCACGTGGCGCCGGAGGCGTGCTCGATCAGCGCCGCGATGCCCTCGAACGCCAGTGACGAGTAGCGACGCAGCGTGCCGACGGGGGTGCCGCGGCCAGCGCTCAGCAGGGCCTCGCGCAGGGGGCGGGGGTCGTCGAGCTCGGGCTCGGTGATCCCCGAGGTGTGCGAGGCGAGGTGGCGGAGGCGCACCACGTCGTCGCGCCGCGTGCCGAACCCGGGGAGCGCGTCGGTCAGGGGGGTGTCGAGGGTGAGCGTGCCCAGCTCCAGCTCGCGGGCCGCGATCAGGCCGACGAGGGGCTTGGTAATCGAGAAGAGCCGGAAGTGGTCCCCTGTGCGGATGGTGCGGGGGCCCGAGGTGCCGAACGCCTCCAGCGTCACCACCGCGTCGGCGGTGGCCACGCCCAGCACCGCCGTGGGCAGGCCGCCTCCGTCGACAAGGCCGGACACGTACTCCAGCGCGGCGGAACAGCGGCTGGGGGACGTGGTGGTCGTCATGGTTCGCCCTCGCATCTCGGTCAGGGACAACGCTTGCCCCCGGGCATCGTAGCGCCGCGCAGCGGGCGTCCATGAGGGGGTGGCCGCGACCGCCCTGCCCGGCGAGTCGCCGCGCCGATGCGTGGCAACGATTCCAGCCCGCTGGCTACCCCAAACCGCGCTGCCTACGGCTTTTGTCCTGTCAACGTGACCGAAGTGTGACCAGATTTCTTCCGGGGTGCTCTTGCGAAAACGTTTCAACCGGTGTTAGCTTTTGGGAAGGCGCTTTCCAAGCGTGATGGACAACCAGATGCCGTCACGCGCCACACCAGAACGACGACGTTCCCACCCGAGAGGACACACCTGATGTTCCCCAAGAAGCGAGCCATTGCGGCGCTGTTCGCGAGCACGGCACTCGCCCTGACCGCCTGCGGAAGCGGCGGCGAAGAGACCGCCCCCGAGGCCACCGAATCCTTCGACCCGCAGGCCGCGGTGTCGCTCAACTTCACCTGGTGGGGCAACGACGACCGCGCCGCCCGCTACGAGCAGCTGATCGCGGCGTTCAACGAGGAATACCCCAACATCGAGATCAACGGCACCTTCACCGACTTCCCCTCCTACTGGGAGAAGAAGCAGACCGAGGCCGCCGGCGGCGGCTTGCCGGACGTCTGGCAGTTCTCCGACAGTTACCTGCGCCAGTACGCCGAGCCGGGCTACCTCCTGGACCTCAGCACGGTCTCCGACTACATCACGATGGACACCTTCGACGACGGGCTCAAGGGCACCGGCCAGCTCGAGGGCGTCCAGTACTCGCTGCCCACCGGCTACAGCACCTGGGCGAACTTCGTCAACGACGACCTCGCGGCTGCGAACGGCGTCGAGCCTCCTGAGGGCGGCACCACGTTCGACGAGTTCATCGACTGGATGGCCGGGGTCACCGACGCCACCGGCGGCGCCGTCTACGGCGGCACCGATATCACCCAGCGCATCCAGACCTTCGAGCTGGCCCTGCGCGCCGAGGGCAAGAACCTCTACACCGACGAGGGCGAGCTCGGCTTCACCAAGGAGGAGCTGAAGGCGTTCTGGGAGTCCGGCGCAGTCATGCGTGACGGCGCGGGCATCCCGCAGAACAAGCTGGAGGAGATCTCCCCCAAGTCCGGCTTCGGCGCCAACCTCACCATCAGCGAGACCAGCTGGAGCAACTTCCTGGGCGGCTACCTGGCCGACTCCGGCGCCGCCTCGATCTCCATGATCGCGCCCCCCACCGCCGTCGAGGGTTCGAAGGACCTCTACCGCCAGGCCGGCCTGCAGATGGCGATCTCCGAGGGCACCGAGCACCCCGAGGCGGCCGCGCTGTTCCTCGACTTCGTGGTCAACAGCCCTGAGGCCGGCGAGATCTTCGGCACCACCCTCGGCTTCCCAGCCTCCAGCAGCAAGCTCGAAGGCGCCGTGCTCGAGGGCCCGGACAAGCAGGTGGCCGACTTCCTGGCCTCCGTCGAGGATCGCATCGGCGACGCCCCGCCGGTCCCCGTCGTGGGCTACGGCGCCCTGGAGCAAAAGTTCTGGGACCTCGGCAAGGCCCTCGGGCTCGGCGCGGTGACCGTCGACGAGGCTGTGGACCAGTTCTTCGCCGAGGCCGACGTCATCCTCGCCTGAGGCTGAAGACGGACCTGTGACCATGACCATCGCACCCAAGAGCGTGGCGTCGACCGCTGCGGACCCGGCTCGCCGGGCCCGCGGCGGGGCCGCCGGTACT
>JAPUEL010000088.1 GCA_027492545.1 Propionibacteriaceae bacterium | reverse complement strand
CAACAACGGCCTTCATCGCCCGTCCTTCCAGATACGGCCTAGCCTACGCGCGACTGACCGGCGCCGCAGCCGCCGTCGGGGTGTGCACGAAACGCCGTCTGGGGCGGGGGCCGGCGTCGCATGCGACACCGGCGTGCCACCGAGACGGCGTGTCGTGCCCGGAATGGACCGGGTGGGTGGGCTTGGGGCGGAGGTCGGGCTGCGTTGGTGGGTGCGAGGTCTGCGTCCCGCCGTCGGGGTGTGCACGAAACGCCGTCTGGGGCGGGGTTCGGCGTCGCATGCGACACCGACGTGCCACCGAGACGGCGTGTCGTGCCCGGATCGGGACGGGCTGCTTGAGGCACGTCAGATCGCCCGTTGCGGGCGGAAGGAGACGCAGACTGATCCGTCCGTGGCTCCCCGAGCCCGCGCGGACTACCCAGTTCGGGTGATGTCCCGAGCCGGATCGGGGGAAACGATGGCTGGGCCGACCACGAAGGAGAACATCAATGGCGAAGGCACTCTGGACGACGACGGCGGTGGCAGCTGCCTCGCTGCTGCTCGCCTCCTGCGCATCCGCGACCCCGGCTTCCACCCCCTCCCAGGTGGCCTCGGAGGGGGACATCGTGGGGATCACCTGGCTGCTGGAGGATCTGGCGGGCGAGGCGCCCGTGGACGGGTCCCCGGTCACGGTCCGCTTCACCGAGGTCGGAGCGCTCTTCGGCTCCGGCGGCTGCAACCGCTTCGCCGGCACCTTCGAGGTCGACGGCGCCACCCTCACCGTCGGCGACGCCCTCCCCTCCACCATGATGGCCTGCGCCGACGACGTGATGTCTCTCGAGACAGCCTTCTTCACCGCGCTCACCGAGGCCCGCGGCTTCGCCGTCGACGGGGAGACCCTCACCCTCAACGACGAGGGCGGCGAGGCGCTCGGCACCTTCGCCGCGCAGTCGCAGGAGCTGGCGGACACCACGTGGGCCATCACCTCCTACAACGACGGCTCGGCGGCGGTCAGCCCGCTGGCCGACACGGAGACCGAGCTCACCTTCGCCGACGACGGCACGCTGTCCGGCACGGGCGGCTGCAACCGCCTCCTCGGCTCGTACACCGCAGGCGACGGCGAGATCTCGTTCGGCACCATCGCCACCACCCAGATGGCCTGCATGACGCCCGAGGGCCTCATGGATCAGGAGGCTGCCATCGTGGCCGCCCTGGAGAGTGCCGCCACCTACAGCATCGAGGGCGACATGCTCGAGATGCGCACCGCCGACGACGCCATCGCCGTCCAGTTGACCCGCGCCTGACGGCGCACCCACACCACACCATCGCCAGACGCAAGGACACTCCATGACCCACGCAGCCCCGTACCCCCCGTTCTCCCTCCCCACCCGTGAGCTGGCGGTCACCGTCGGCGAGTTGCCCGACGGCATCGACGCGGCCGCTCACATCGTCTTCTCCGGCGAGCAGCCCTCGGCGGCCAGCGGCATCTCGGCCGAGCGCGCCGCCTCGCTGGGCTTCGACGCCGCCGTCGGCAAGACCCTGGTCCTCGTCGGCCCCGACGGCCCGCTCACCGTGTTGGTCGGCGGCGGCGACCGCAGCACCGCGGACGCCACCGTTCTGCGAGACGTGGTGTCCCACTTCGCCCGCGCCGTCCCCGGCCAGGACCGGCTCGCCGTCGTTCTTCCGCAGACCTCCACGAGCGTGTCGGACACGGTGGTGGCGGCCATCGAGGGCGCCGCCCTGGCGCGCTACGTCTATCGCATCGGTGAGGACGGCCCGGACGCGAAGCTCAGCGCGTTGGCGCTGGTCTGCGACGAGGGGGCGGTCGCGGAGGCCGAGGCCGCCGTCGTCCGCGGTTTGCTGCTGGTCAAGGCCACCAAGCTGGCCCGCGACCTCGCCGGCACCCCCGGCGGCATGCTGACCGCCACCAAGCTCGGAGAGATCGCCCTCGAGATGGGCCCCGACGCCGGCCTCGAGGTGCAGGTCTTCGGCGAGGAGGAACTCGTCGAGCTCGGCTGCGGCGGCCTGCTGGGGATCAACCTCGGCAGCGTCGAGCCGCCGGCCATGATCAAGCTCGTCTACCGCCCCGAGGGTGAGCCCACCGGCAAGCTGGCACTCGTCGGCAAGGGCATCATGTACGACGCGGGTGGCCTGGCCCTCAAGCCCGGGGACGAGGTGCACGCCGTGATGAAGAACGACATGGCCGGCGCCGGTGCCATCCTCGCCGCCATGACGGTGCTGAAGGACCTCGGCTGCCAGGCTCAGGTGACCGGCTACCTGATGTGCACCGACAACATGCCGTCGGGCTCCGCGCTGCGGCTGGGCGACATCGTGGTCATGCGCGGCGGCAAGACGGTCGAGGTGATCAACACCGACGCCGAGGGCCGCATGGTCATGGGCGACGCCCTGGTGCTCGCCACCGAGGAGCCGGTGGACGCCATCGTCGACATCGCCACCCTCACCGGCGCGGCGCTGCGCACCCTCGGCACCGACATCGCGGCCGTGCTGGGCAACAACGAAGCTCTGATGAACCAGGTGAAGGCCTCCGCCGAGCGAGTCGACGAGCCGGTGTGGGAGCTGCCGCTGGCCAACCGCTACCGGCCCGAGCTGGACTCGACGCTCGCCGACCTGCGCAACATGGGCGGCGCGAACGCGGGCACCATCACGGCGGCCCTGTTCCTGCAGGAGTTCGTCGCGGGTAAGCCGTGGGTGCACATCGACATCGCCGGCACCGCGCAGTCCTGGACCGCCAGCAAGTGGCGCAACAAGGGCACCACGGGCTTCGGCACGCGCCTGCTGATCGACCTGGCCCTGAACTTCAAGGCCTGACGGAAGGAATGGGGGGCGCCATGACCGCGAAGCCAGTGGAAGACGTGGAGGCGGCACCCGGGGGGCTCCTCGGTGCGGTGGAACGCATCGGCAACAAGGTGCCGCACCCGGTGCTCATGTTCGGGTACCTGATCCTGCTCGTCATCGTGTTGTCGTGGGGGTTGAGCCTCGCGGGCGTCAGCGTCACCGAGCAGGTGGCCGTGCCCATCGCCGAGGGCGCCCCGGAGTACGACTACTACGAGGACACCACCCAGCCTGGGCTCGCGCCCGGCACGCCCCCCTATGACGAGGACTGGACCATCGTCGAGGAGACGATTCCCATCAAGAGCCTGCTCTCGGTGGAGGGCATCCGGTTCATCTTCTCCTCCTTCGTGAGCAACTTCGCCGGGTTCGGCGTCGTCGCGGTGACGTTCATCGCCATGATGGGCGCAGGCGTCGCGGAGGAGTCAGGGCTCCTGGGGTCACTGATCCGCAAGCTGGTGGGCGCCGCCCCGAAGTGGGCGCTGACGTTCATCCTCATCCTGGTGGGCGTGGTGTCGTCGGTGGCCTCGGACGCCGGGTACCTCATCCTCATCCCGTTGGCGGCGGCGGCGTTCGCCAGCGTCGGTCGACATCCCCTGGCGGGCTTGGCCTCGGGGTTCGCGGGTGTCGCGGCCATCTTCATGGTCAACATCTCGTTGACCCCCACCGATGCGATGATCACCGAGATCGCCAACGAGTCACTTGCGCTGGCAGGCGGCGAGCCCATCACCATCGTGGCCAACTATTACTTCATGGTGGCGTCGTCCCTTGTCATGGCCATGGTGGCCGCGGTCATCACCGAGAAGATCGTCGAGCCGAGGCTGGGGCCCTGGACGCCCGAGCCTGGGGCCGTCGTCCACTCCGACGCGGGCGACATCCCGGCGGACGCGGACAAGCGGGGCAGCCGGTTCGCCCTCATCGGATTCCTGATCGTGATGGCCATCGTGTCCCTGGCCACGTTCCTGCCCGGTGCCCCCCTGCGGGACCCCGAGACCGGAAACATCATCGGCAACACGCCGTTCATGGACAGCCTGCTGTTCATCATCATGCTGGCCTTCCTCGTCTCCGGCGTCGCCTACGGGGCGGGTGCAGGCACCATCAAGGGCAGCACGGACGTGATCAAGGCCATCACCAAGACGTTCGCCGGCCTCGGCGGCATGGTGCTGATGCTGCTGATGATCAGCCAGTTCATCGCCTACTTCAACTGGACCAACCTGCCGCGCGTCATCGCCGGCTCGCTGGCGGAGCTGCTGGAACAGGCCAACATCGGCGCCATCCCGCTGCTCATCGGGTTCGTGCTGGTGATCGTCCTGCTGGACTTCATCATGCCGGGGTCGCTGCCCAAGTGGGCCATCTTCGCGCCCATCTTCGTGCCGCTCTTCATGCGTCTCGGTGTGGCACCGCAGACCCTGCTCGCCGCCTACCGTGTCGCGGATTCGCCCGTCAACGCGCTCACGCCGCTCATGGTCTACCTGCCCTTCATCGTCACCATCGCCCAGCGCTACACGAAGAAGGCCGGCATCGGCACGGTGGTGGCGCTCATGCTGCCGTACTCGGTGATCCTCCTGGTGGTCTGGACCGTCATGTTCATCGCGTGGTTCGCGTTGGGCATCCCGCTCGGGCCGGGCTACCCGCCGAGCGTCCCATGACCCGCACCCGGGAGGCGTCCCTCATTCCCTCCCATGTCTCGACGGGAAGCCTCCCGGGTGCGTCCACTGTCTCGGCCCTGGTGGCCGAGGCGCACGAGCGGTACCGCGACACCGCGGAGGGGCAGCCCTCCCAGGTGTACCCGGCGCTCGCCGCCGCGGACCCCGGCCTGTTCGGGGTGTGTGTGGTGGGCGTCAACGGCGCCGTCTTCACGGCGGGAGACGCGGACCACCCGTTCACCATCATGAGCGTGGCCAAGCCCTTCGTCTTCGCGCTCGTGTGCCGCGCGCTGGGAGCGGCGGAGGCCCGCCGACGCGTGGGCGCCAACGCCACCGGCCTGCCGTTCAACTCCGCCGCCGCCGTCGAACGCTCACCCGACGGCCGGACCAACCCGATGGTCAACCCAGGGGCCATGACCGCCACCAGCCTGGTGCCCGGCGATGGCGAGGCGAAGTGGACCGCCATCGTCGACGGGCTGTCAGCCTTCGCGGGGCGTGAGCTGGAGGTGGACGAGGAGACCTACGCGTCGGCGTCGGCCACCAATCACGTCAACCGGGCGGCGGCCAACCTGCTGCACAGCCGGGGCGTGCTGGGCGCGGACCCGGACCTCGCCCTGGACCTGTACACCCGCCAGAGCTGCCTCCGGGTTACGGCTAGGGACCTGGCCACCATGGGCGCCACGCTGGCCGACGGCGGGGTCAACCCGGTCACGGGCGTCCGGGTGCTCGACGAGGACCTCTGCCACCCGGTGCTCGCGGTGATGCTGACGGCGGGGCTCTACGAGACCTCGGGGGACTGGCTGTACGAGGTGGGCCTGCCGGGCAAGAGCGGCATCGGCGGCGGGATTGTCACCATCTCCCCGGGCAAGGGCGGCCTGGCCACGTTCGCCCCGCCGCTCGACGATGCGGGCAACAGCGTGAAGGGCCAGCTGGTGGCGCGCCACCTCGCCAGAGGGCTGGGGCTGGACCTGCTGCAGTCGCGGGCCGATCCCTCGCCCTCCTCCGTTGCCGCCGAGTCCCGCTACGGACGCGCGTGAGGCGCTGCCAGAGTCACGTCGTGATGCGCGTCAGCCCGTCGAGCAGCCCGGCGTCGCGGGCCACACGCACGGCCTCCCTGCGGCTGTTGACCGTCAACTTCCGGTAGATGGACTTGAGATGCTGTTTGACAGTGTTCTCGGACACGCTGAGCGCCGCAGCGATCTCGGCGTTGGACCCCATCGTCGGCAGGTAGGCCAGGACCGCCTGCTCCCGCTCGGTGAGCGGCGTGAGGGCCCGCTTCCTCGGCGGCTCGGCGGGCCCGGAGACGGTCGCCAGCGCCTGCGCCACGAGGGAGCGATGTGTGCCCACCACCTCCTGATGGTGACGCAGCACGGTGGCCAGCTGCCGGCTCTGACGCAGGATGAACAACTCGGCGCCCTCCGACTCGGCGAGATCCAGGGCCTTGGCCACGGCCTCGATGGCCAGCGAATCGTGGCGGAGCCGATCCTCCGCGGCTGCCACGGACAACCACGCCTGGACCGCTTCGGCGCCCACCACGCCCAGGAGATGCTCCACCGTCGGCCGCACCAGCTCCGGCCGGCCCGTGGCGAGGAGGAACCTGGCCCGACAGTTGGACACCGCGTCCGGGCGCGGCAGCGGGTGCCCAGCGTGTGCGATCTCCGCGTCGTCGTAGGCCGCGAGCGCCGCCCGGGCCCGTTCCTGGTCGCCCTCCGCCAGAGCCTGATCCACCCTCAGCGAGGTGAGCAGGATCAGCGGCAGCACCATGCCCGGACGGCGCGCCATGTCCGCCTCCGCCAGGGCCATGCTCCGCCGCGCCGCGCCGACATCGCCGGCGGCAAGCCAGTGCCGGGCATCCAGGATGTGCAGCGTGGTGGCGACGAAGGGGTTGAGGCGACTTCCCGCGGCCTCGAGGCAGTGCCTGCGGGCCTCCGCCGCGCCCTGAAGGGCACCGGCGTACAGCAGCGACACCGACTGCGCGAGCCACGCCCACTGGCTCTCGTACGAGCGCGAGCGTCCCATCCGGCGGGCGATCTCGAGGGCCCGTTCTGCGTTGTCGCGGGCCAGCGTCAGGTGCCCGTTTCCGCTCAGGGCCAGGGCGAGCAGCCCGCGATAGTACACCTCACCGAAGGCGCTGAAAGCTTGGGAGGGGTGGGCGGCGACGACGGCGGTGAGAAGGTCGCAGGCCACGTCGGGCCGCCCGGCCCACAATTCCGCGACTCCGCGCAGCGCGATGGTGAACCCGCGATGGTCCGCCCACCCGGGGGCCTGGTCCGCGGTCATCCCGGACAACAGGCGGTGCGCATCCGCGGCGGCATGCTGCATGCCGAACGCGTCCCCGTCGCGATGCGCCTGGCTGGCCTGGATCGCCCTCAGCGTGAGGGTGGCGACGGATCTGCGGGGCTCCGACAGTGAGTCCAGGCGTCCCTCGGCATGGTCGGCCAGCTGTGCGAGCGCGCGCCCGTCGTGCTGGGCGAAGGCGGACATGGCGAGAGAGATGGTCAGCTCCGGGCTGTCGGCGGCCGCGGCCGACGGAATCCGGCTGATGAGTTCCACCACCGGCTGCCGGTCAGTGCTGAGCAGAGCCACGGCCCCCGACCGCATCGCGATCATGCCGGCGAAGTCCCAGTCCCGCGACGAGACGGCGTGGCTGAGCGCCTCCACCCAGGCGCCGTTCTCCTCGAACCAGAGAGCCGCCTTGCGCTGCAGCTCCTGCTTGAGCTCCGGCCTGGACGCCCGCATCCGGGCGCGGAGCACCCCGTTGAGCAGCGAGTGGGTGCGGTACCAGCCGGTGCCCTCCACCTCGTGGGCCAACAACTGCTCCCGAGCCAGCGTCCTGAGCATCTCGTCGGCCCTGGGTTCGCCGGTCAGGGCGACGGCCAGCGGAGCGCACAGGCGCCCGGCCACCGACGTCTTCAGGAGGAACTCGCTGTACTCCGGGGGCAGCAGGTTGAAGACCTCGTCCCACAGATACTCCGAGACCAGGAAGCTCAGCCCACCGAACCGGTCGATGGCCTCCGACGGGTCGTCGGCGACCCGCAGCGTCAGTGCCGCCAGGCGGAGAGCCGCGGCCCATCCGCTGGTGGTCCCCAGCAGTCGGTCCAGCGCGGAGGCGGTTAGTGAGATGCCCGAGTCCTCGAGCAGTTCCTGGGACTCGGCGCGGGTGAAGGCGAGATCAGCGACCCGGACGTCGCCCACCTTGCCCTCCAGGCGGAGTCGTTGCAGCGCCACCGGGGGGTCGTGGCGGGAGACGAGCACGAACCGGACCCCTTCGGGGGGGCCAGCGCAGCACCTGCTCGAGCCATTCGATGGTGCTGCCGCCGTCGAGCTCCTGGACGTCGTCCAACACCAGCACGAGCGCGCCGCCCGCGTTCATGGCGATCGCGTGGAGCAGCGACGAATCCGGTGTGTCCGGAATCTGCACCCCTTTCAGCGCTGCGGGAACCGCCGCCGCGACGGCGGACAGGACAGACACCCAGAACCGGGAGACGCTCGCGTCGCCCCGATCCAGCGACAGCCACGCCACCGGTCCTGGAGGGCTCCCCTCCATCGTCCAGTCGGCCACCGCGAGCGTCTTGCCGGTCCCCGCGGGGCCGGTGACCAGGGTGACCGGGCGAGCCATGTGCTCGTCGAGCAGGCCCGCGATGCGGGGGCGGTGGATGAAGCGGTCCGAGGGGAGGGGGACGCGGAATCTGGTCTCCCCGAAGGGCCGCACCTGCCCGCGCGAGCTCACCTTATCCTCCCAAGGATGGCCGTTACCGCCATCGTAGGCGACCCCCTGACCGCGACGCTAAGCGGAGGTTCGATCAGTCAAGGGAGCGCTGGTCCTCCACCCGGATCCCCCGGATGTCCAAGGCGAGGCCCTCCAAGCGGTCGAGGACGTCGAAGAGGACATCACCGTCGGTGGGCAGGCGCATGACCAGGGTGGTGGAGGGAGGGCTCTCGAAGACGTCGGCCTTCCCGACGACGACCGACACCACCCCTGCCGCGTAGCCGTTCACCTCGATCCGGACCTCGACCTCGGCGACCTCCGCGGGCTCCACCCCGGGCGTGGCGGGGTGGGTGTCCGGGGCGCCGAGCCGTTCGAGGGACCTCAGCCGGATCCCCGCGCGGTGCAGCCGGTGCAGGACTCCCCAGAGCTCGGCGGCGTCCATGACGGGGCCGTGCAGGATGGCTCCGCCCGGCACGTGCCGGACCTCCAGCCTGCCCAGCTCGGCGACGAGGGCCTCGTCGAACGCGCCCTCCGCGTGGATCCGGAGCTCCAGCGGCGGGCGCTCGCCCATCACCTCCGCCGGCGCGCGATCAGCCAACATGTCACGAACCCGGCGAGGAAGACCCCACTCAACGTGATCCACAGGGGGGCCGCGACACTGAAGACGAGCAGCTCGATGGCCACGCTCTGCCTGTTCTGCAGGATGAACGCGACGGCGACCGCGGCGATCGCCAGCCCCACCCAGGTCCGGGGCGAGCGGAGGAAGCCGGCCGGGGGTTTCTCACTGGTGCTCATCGTCAGGTCCTCTCTGACCCCGGCTGGCGCCGGGTCGCTCTCCCCATCATGGCCCCCGGTTCGGGGACTGCGGATTACCCGTGGTGGGTGATGCCCAGGGGTGGGGCCAGGGGGAGGGTTGAGTGAGAGCCCCCGCGTGCTTCGGCGCGCGGCCCACCCCCGAGGAGCCTTTCGCCATGTCAGAACTCATCATCATCGGTTACGACGACCACGCCACCGCCGAGCGCGCCCAGGGCAAGGTCATCGAACTTCAGCGCGACTTCGTGCTCAACCTCTCCGGCCTCGCCGTCGTGCGCGTCGACGAGGACGGCAAGAAGCACATCGACACCCCCGGATCCATCGTCGGCGTCTCGGCCACCGGTGGCGCTCTGTGGGGCATGATCATCGGCCTGCTGTTCCTGGTGCCTGGGCTCGGCCTGCTCATCGGCGGCGCCTGGGGCGCCCTGGCCGGCGTGGCCAGCAAGGCCGGCGTGAACCGCAGCCTGCGGGACCGCGTCGACGGGCTCCTCACCCCCGGCAAGGCCGCCCTCGTCGTGATGGCGACGAAGATCACCGAGGACAAGTTCTCGGCCGCCATGGCCGAGTTCGGCGGCACCGTGCTGAAGACCTCCCTCTCCGACGCCGACGAGAAGGCCCTGGCCGAGGAACTCTCCGGCACCGAGGCCTGATCCCCGGGCAGCCCCCGCGTCGTCCTCAGCCACCGTCGCGATCCTTGGAGTAGGAGCACTCTTGACCGACAGCGCCATCACCCTCGTCATCCTGGGCCTGACGGTGGTCCTGTTCGTGCTGGATCGCCTTCCTGTCGCCGTCGTGGCGCTGCTGGTCCCGCTGAGCCTCTGGGCCACCGGGGTCCTGGACCTCGGCGTCGCGACGGCGGGGCTCGGGGATCCCACGGTCCTGTTCATCGCCGCCCTGTTCGTGGTGAGCGAGGCGCTCGACAAAACCGGGGTCACGGCATGGGTGGGGGAGTTCGCCATGCGGCACGGGGGCGAGAGCCCCACCCGGATCATGGTGATCGTGATGCTGGTGGTGGCCGTGCTGACCGCGCTCATCAGCCCCAACGGTGCGGTCGCGGCGCTGACCCCGGTGGTGGTGGTCATCGCGATCAGGGGCAGGCGGTCGCCGTCGGAGCTCCTCCTCCCCACCGCCTTCGCAGCCCATGCCGGATCCCTCCTCATGCTGACGGGATCTCCCGTGACGGTCCTGGTGGCGGACTACGTGGAGGAGGCCTCCGGTTACCGGATCGGGCTGTTCACCATCGCCATCATCGGCGTGCCGCTGCTGCTGGCCACCATCGCGATGGTGATCCTGTTCGGCTCCAAGCTCATCCCCACGCGCACCCCGGCCAAGGCGCTGCGCGACTTCGGCACCCACGGAGACACGCTGGCCACGCACTACGGGGTCGACGAGTCGCACGCCACGCTCATGGCCCGGGGCAGTGGCGTGGGGGAGTTCATCATCCCGCCCCGCTCGTCGTTCATCGGGGACACGGTCCATCGCGGGATGGTCACCGAGAGCGGCGAGCTGGTGGTGGCTGCCATGCACCACAAGGGGCAGGACGTGCGCGAGGAACTCACCCTCTCCGCCGGCGACTCCCTGCTGCTGCAGGGCCCCTGGGCCGCCCTCGACAACGCGGCCAAGGACCCCAACATCATGGCCGTCGACTCCCCGGAGACAGTGCGCCGCCAGGCCGTGCCGTTGGGCGTGGGCGCGAAGCGGGCCATCGGCATCCTGCTGGGCATGGTGGTGCTGCTCGCGACTGGGCTGGTCCCCGCGCCTGTCGCCGGGATCGCCGCAGCCATCGCGATGATCGTGCTGGGCGTCCTCACCGTCGACGAGGCCTACCGGGGGATCTCGTGGACCACGGTCATCCTGGTGGGCGGGATGATGTCGCTCTCGACGGCCATGGTGGCAAGCGGCGCCGCCCAGACGTTGGCCGAGCGGCTCGTGTCGCTCATCGGCGATGCCGGGCCGTACGCCCTCCTGGCCGGCCTGTTCGTCATCACCGCGGTGCTCGGGCAGCTGATCAGCAACACGGCCACCGCGCTGATCGTCATCCCGGTCGGGATCTCCGCCGCGGCCCAGCTGGACGTCTCGGCGGTGCCGGTGCTCATCGCCGTGGCGGTCTTCGCGGCCGGCGCGCTGCTGACCCCCGTCGCCACACCTGCCAACCTCATGGTCATGGAGGCCGCCGGCTATCGGTTCGGCGATTACTGGAAGCTCGGCCTCCCCCTGCTGCTCACCTACGGGCTGGTGGGCATCTTCCTGGTCCCTCTCATCTGGACTTTCTGACCACGCGCCGATGGCTCACCCGCTACGGGTGATGTCGGGGGGTTTCAATGGGGCAAGTGTTGCGGTGTTCAACTGTGCCCATTAGGAGGAATTGACTCACATGAACGCGGTTCTCGCCTTCGCCATCGTCATGGCGGTGTGGACGGTCAGCGACTGGGTGGCGAAGAAGACCCAGTCACTGTTGTCGTCGCTGTTCGTGGCGTCGATCATCTTCTTCATCGGCTTCCTCACCGACATCTTCCCCGACGACCTGCTCGCCAGTTCCTCCCTGCTGGGCCTGGGCGGCGTCGTGGTGGGCTTCATCATCGTCCACCTCGGCACGATGATCAGCATTGACGAGTTCAAGCGCCAGTGGAAGACCCTCGTGGTGGGCATCTCCACCGTGGTAGGCATCGGCGTCCTGCTCTACCTCGCCGGCTTCATCTTCGGCGGTGGCCGCCGCCAGGGTGCCTACGACGGCGTCTCGCAGGCCATGGACTACGTGGTGGCCGGCATCGGATCGCTCAGCGGCGGCACCATCTCGGTGCTCATCATCCAGGACGCAGCGCTCGGCGTCGGCCTCACCACGGTGGCCATCTTCCCGGTGCTGATCGCCGCGCTGCAGGGGCTCATTGGCTTCCCGCTGACCTCGATCATCCTGCGCAAGGAGGCGGCGCGGCTGAAGGGCGAGTACCGGGCGGGCCGGCTGGAGGCCCCGGCCGCGGCTGTTGCCGGAGAGGCGCCGCCGTCGAAGATGCCAGCCTTCCTCAGCACCACGCCCGGCACGCTGTTGGTGGTGGGTGCGGTGGTGCTGATCTCGATCCTGATCAACAACCTCACCGGCGGCATCCTCAACACCTTCGTGGTGGCGCTGATCTTCGGCATTGCGCTGCGCGCGTTCGGCATCTTCAAGCCGGGCATCCTCAACGGCATCGACGCCTACGGCCTCATGATGCTGTCGATCATGATTCTGGTCTTCGGCCCGCTGGCCACCGTCCAGCCCGCCGACGTCGCCGCGCTCGCCGTCCCGCTGCTGATCGCCTTCGCGTTCGGGATCGCCGGCATCGCGCTGTTCGCGGGCATCGCCGGCAAGCTGCTCGGTTACACCATCCCCATGTCGATCGCGATCGGCCTCACCTCGCTGTACGGCTTCCCCGGCACCATGATCCTGTCGCAGGAGGCCGCCAAGGGCGCGGGCGAGACCCCTGAAGAGGTCGCGGCCATCGAGGGCGCGATCCTTCCCAAGATGATCATCGCCGGCTTCTCGACGGTGACCATCACGTCCGTCATCGTCACCGGCCTCATCGCTGCCCGCATCGGCAGCTGACCAGGCCACCCGGACCCCGGTGGACGCCGGGGACCGCCAGCACAACCAGGAGGTACCCATCATGATCCGACGCAGAGGCCGCCCCGGGCTCCTCGGCACCGCCGCCCGCACCGCAGTGATCGCCGGCACCGCCACCAGCGTTTCCGGCAAGGTCGCGGCCAAGCAGCAGGCGGAGGCCGCCCAGCAGGCCGAACTCGCCGCCGCCAGGGCCCAGGCCCAGCAGGCTGCGCTCGACGACGCCGCTGCCCGCGCCGTCGCCGCCCAGCAGCCCGTCGCTCCGGCGGCACCCGTCGCTACGGCACCGGTTGCCCCGGCTCCGGCTGCGGCCGAGGCGGTGGATCCGCTGGCCCAGCTCGAGCGCCTCGCGGCGTTGCACGAGAAGGGCCTGCTCTCCGCGGAGGAGTTCACCGCCGCGAAGGCGAAGCTGCTCGGCCTCTGAACCCTGGCTCGGCCTGAACGAGACCCCCGTCGCCCTCGCGGGCGGTCGGGGGTCTCGTCGTTGGGGGTGCGGGGTGCGTCGCCTGCTTTGGGTCACCTCGCCTGTCTTCGGTCGCGGGGGCTGACGGGCCGGCGCCCGGGCGGGCACGGGTCACCCACTGGCGCCGTCGAAACGCTTCGCCTAGGATGGCATGGCACAGTGTGGTGCGTACCGGACGGTAGTCGGCCCGGAACCTGCCACTGACAACAACCCCCGCGAGGATCCGCATGCCCCAGGAACTTTGGCGCCTTTACCGCAAGGCGATGCACACCGTCGTCAACGGCCTCTCCCAGACGTCGGCGGGCCTCGTCGACACGGACCGCACCGTCTCCGACCGGATTGTCGAGCTGTGCCGCCGCGCCGCCTCGGAGGGCGTGGTGCTCCTGCGCAACCGCGACGGGGTGCTGCCGCTTGCGGCCCGCGCTGAGGTTGCGGTGTTCGGGCGGGTGCAGTGCGACTGGTTCGCCGTCGGCTACGGCTCGGGCGGCGACGTGAACGCCCCCTACGAGGTGTCGTTGCTGGAGGCGCTCCGGGAGGCGGGGGTGCTGGTCAGCGGCGAGGTGGCCGACGCCTACGAGGCCTGGTCGGCGGCCAATCCGCCCGACGAGGGCTACTGGGGCCACTGGCCGCGGCACTTCGACGAGATGCCTCTCGACCCTGGGCTGGTGTCGCGGGCTGCCAACACCGCCGAGGTCGCCGTCGTGGTGATCGGGCGTGCAGCCGGTGAGGACCGCGAGAGCGTGCTCGAACCCGGCTCCTACAACCTCACCGACGCGGAGCGGGCCATGCTCGACGCCGTGGTGGCGCGGTTCGAGCGCGTGGTGGTCGTCGTCAACACCGGCAACGTGGTGGACCTGTCCTGGGCCGACGAGTATGGCGACCGCCTGGCCGGCCTCATCCTGGCCTGGCAGGGAGGCATGGAGGGCAGCCGGGGCCTCGTCGACGTGCTCACCGGACGCGTCTCCCCATCCGGGCGCCTCACCGACACCATCGCCCGCGCCTACGCGGACTACCCGTCGGCCGGCAACTTCGGCCACCGCGACCACAACTTCTATGCCGAAGACGTCTTCGTCGGTTACCGCTACTTCGAGACGTTCGCGCCCGACGCGGTGCAGTTTCCCTTCGGCTTCGGCCTGAGCTATGCGACGTTCGAGCTGGCGGCCACGCAGTTCTCGGCCGACGGCGACGTCGCGGTCTCCGTCGAGGTCCGCAACGTCGGCGATCGGGCGGGCCGCGAGGTGGTCCAGCTGTACGTCGAGGCGCCCGACGGCGCCCTGGGTAAGCCGGCCCGCTCGCTGGCGGCGTTCGCGAAGACCGCGGTGCTGGAGCCGGGGGAGTCTGAGCGGGTGTCGCTGACGGTGCCGCGGGCGGCGCTGGCGAGCTACGACGACGGCGGCGCCACCGGTCACCGGTCGGCCTGGGTCCTCGAGCCGGGGAGCTACACCGTCCACCTGGGCCGCGACGTGCGCTCCGCGGCACCGGTGGGCGTGCTCGAGGTGCCTGAGCTGAGGGTGGTGGAGCAGCTCGCCGAGGCGTGCGCCGTCGACCCGGCCGCTGCGTTCCAGCGCATGACGATCCGACGAGAGGGCGGCGAGCCGCGCGTCGGCTGGGAGGACGTGCCGGTGCGCACCGTCGACCTCCGCCGTCGGATCATCGACGCGCTGCCGGCCGAGGTGCCGGTGACCGGTGACCGCGGGATCTCGCTGGGTGCCGTCGCGGCGGGCGAGCGCTCGATGGAGGAGTTCGTCGCGCAGCTCAGCGACGAGGAGTTGGAGGCACTCACCCGCGGCCATGGCCGGATGAACAGCCCGCTGGGCGCGGCCGGCAACGCGGGTGTGTTCGGCGGGCTCCTGGACTCGCTGCGCGCCAAGGGCGTGCCGCCGGTCACCTGCACCGACGGGCCGTCGGGGATCCGGCTCAGCGCCTACGCGTCGCTGCTGCCGTGCGGGACGGCGCTGGCGTCGACCTGGGACCCGTCGTTGGTGCGCGAGCTCGCGGCGGAGCACGGCCGCGAGATGGTCCGCAAGGGCTCCGACGTGCTGCTCAGCCCCGGCATGAACATCCACCGCGACCCCCTGTGCGGGCGCAACTTCGAGTATTTCTCGGAGGACCCGCTGGTCACCGGCCGGATGGGGGCTGCTGTCGTGGCGGGGGTGCAGTCCCAGGGGGTCGCGGCGTGCCCCAAGCACTTCGCCGCCAACAACCAGGAGACGAACCGGAGCAAGCACGACTCGCGCATCTCCGAGCGGGCCCTGCGGGAGATCTACCTCAAGGGCTTCGAGATCTGTGTCAAGGAGGCGCGCCCGCAGACCATCATGACGTCCTACAACAAGGTCAACGGCGTCTGGGCGCACTACAACTACGAGCTCGTCACCACCATCCTGCGCGGACAGTGGGGCTACGACGGCATGGTGATGACCGACTGGTGGATGCAGCACTCCCGGGACCCGCACTTCCCGGGGCTCTGGGACTCGGCCTACCGGGTGCGCGCCGGGGTGGACGTGCTGATGCCGGGCTCCACCGTCGACTGGCTGCGCAAGGGGAAGGACCGCTCGCTGCTGCGGTCCTTGGCGAAGGCCGACGGGGTGGGTCGCGGCGAGCTGCAGGCGGTGGCGGCGCGTGTGCTGCGGTTCGCGACGGTGTCGCGGCCGTTCCGCCGCTGACGCGCCCCGGCCGCCGCTCGGCTGCCTCGAAGCCTGGCCGCAACGCTGCCTCCCGAGCCGCTAACCCCGGGGCAGCGGCTCGGTGCGCTCCACGCCGTCCGCGACCCTCAGGTCCCGCTCACGGCCCCGCTCCCTCAGCCCCTCGACGACGCCCGCGCGGTCGGCGTCGGTGCGGTTCCGCGAGAGCTTGAACCGCCCCACCACGTCGGTGATTTCGAGTTCCACGCCGACGATGCCCTGCAGCATCGCGGCCATGAAGTCCTTCGGCGCCTCGGCGCGCGACCACGGGCCGCGATGGGCGTCCGCCGCATCGGGGATGTCGTGGAGGCGGTCGGCGTCGAGGGCGGTGGCCTGGGCCATCACCTCGGCGCGCAGGCGGTCGGGGTCGCGGTGGACGCTCAGCCACCCGGCGATCTGGACCTGCTCGTAGTCCCACGTGCCGACGGCGCGGCCCTCGGCGCGCCCGCGCGCGACACCCCCGTGCTCGGCGGGCTGGATGCTCGGGTACCAGCGCGGGCTCACGTACGCATGGGCGCCCTGAACGACGACCCGGCAGGGCACCAGGGCGCCGTCGGGCAGGTCGAACTGCGGGTTGTTGGCCGACGCGTGGGCGATCAGTCGCCCCTGCCCCCAGACCGTGGGCAGCAGCGTGGCCGACGGCGCACCGTCGCCTCCGGTGATCCACAGACCGGCGCCCACCTCCGCAAGCAGCGCCTGACAACGCGCGACGTCGTCCACCCGCTGGCTGCTGGGGACGTAGACCTCGCTCCGGGGCGGCTCAGGATGCATGCCGGAATGGTACCCCCGCCCGGTCTCCCACTGGCGGGCGACCCCGCCCCGAACCCGACGAACGGGGGCGTCAGGCCAGCGGCCACACGATCAGGGTGCGCCACGTCGCGGGGTCGGGCTCTGCGGAGGGATCGCTGACGTACTGCTCCCACATCCCCTCGGCCAGCTCGAGGCCCTCCAGCTTCACCCAGGTCATCAACTCGCCGTAGGTGCCCTCCAGCTGGTCGTACGGGCCGACGTGCGTGCCGACAACCGCCTGCCCGCCGGGCAGTTCGAACGGCTGGACGTCGCCGGCCCGGACCTCCGTCGACACGGGGAAACCGATCGACACGTCGACGGTCTCTCCCGGCATCGAGTGGTAGTAGCCGAAAGGAGGCCCGGTGAGGGTGGCGCCCTGCTCCGTGACGGCGCGCATCACCTGCGAGAAGCCGGTGTCGAACGCCGTCCTGAGCTCCTCCATGGGCACCCGGCTGCGGATCGCCGCGGCCTGTTGCGCATCGATGGTGCTGATTTTGAACTCGGTCATCGACATCCTCCTCGGCCCCGACGGTGGAGCCCTCAGGCTCAGTATGCGCCGGAACCGGGTCAGGGTCGGGGCTCGTCGAGGACCAACAGGTCGCCCACGTCGCAGTGCAGCGCGCGGCAGATGGCACGCAGGGTGGAGAAGCGGATCGCGCGGGCGCGGTCGTTCTTCAGGACGCTGAGGTTGACCATGCTCACCCCCACCAGCTCGCTCAGCCGCGTCAGCGTCATCCCGCGATCCGCGAGCAACTCGTCCAGGCGGCAGTGGATGCCGGTCTCCTCCTCGGGCTCGGCGGGAACCATCAGACGAGCCCGGCGGTGTCGCGCTCGAGGGCCTCCCCGTAGCGGAACGCGGCCGCGACGGCGGCGAGGGCGAACCCGGTGAAGATCGGCCAGAACGCGATGGTGAGGCCGAGGCGTGGTTCGGGCATGAGCCCGGTGGGATCGTCGATCCCCAGCGACTCGTCCCAGCTCCACCCCACGGCCCCGAGGGCCTCGTTGGCGGCCATGAACTCGCCCACGCCGGTGCACACCTGCCACAGGATGCCGCCCCCGATGAGGGCGGCGGCCGCCAGAAGCACGGCCTTGCGCACGACGGGCCGGAACGGCTCCCCGGCCAGGAGACGGTGGGCGATGAGGAGGACCGCCGCGGTGACGGCCAGCTGGGTGAGGCCCTGCACCAGCGTCCCCGCGGCGAGCAGGGCCCGGGCGCCCATGCCGAGGCCTGACACCGAGGACAGGGTCTCGGTGAATCCGCCGCCGACGATGCGGGCGTCGCCGCCGGGGGTCATCTCGACGCCCTCGGGGAGGACTGGCCAGAACGTCTGGACGGGGAGCGCCACCTCGATCGTGTCAAGCGTCAGCTGACCCACCACCGCGACCACGGTCAACACCAGGACGATCACCGCATAGACGGCAGCCCCTCCTCGCACCAGCCGTAGCGCCGACGCGCCTCCGCCCACCCGGCCCCGCGCGATGAGGGCCACGAGGGCGACCACCAGGGCCCCCGCCACGGCTGCCAAGCCTGCTGCTCCTGCGAACATCTCCACTCTCCTTAACGATTCTCGATAACAACGTTAATCGATAAGGTACGCGTCCGCGCGGCCTGGCGCAAGGGGCCGCTCTGCATTCACCTACCCATACGGCGGCATCTGCATATATTCACAGATGCCGCCGTATGGGTAGCAGAGTGCAGGGGCTCGACGGTTCCTGGCTACGCCAGGGCGCCGGCCAGCCACTGCCGGGCCCGGCCGACCACGCCGCGGGCAAGCTCGCTGCCCGGAGCCCACGCCTCAACGCCGTGGGGCGCGCCCGAGATGACCTCCATCGTGGTGTCCACTCCGGCGGCCCTGAGCCGTTCGGCGTACTGGACGACCTCGTCGTGGAAGAGCTCGATGTCGGAGGCGTAGAGCCACGTGGGCGGCAGCCCGGAGAGGTCGTCGCGGCGGGCTGCCACCGAGTAGCGGGGAGGCTCGCCCGCGCCGAAGGCGGCGCCGAGGTAGGAGCGCCACCCCACCAGGTTGGAGCGGTTGTTCCAGATGAGGTGGGCCTCGGCGTCGAGGGCACGGTTCAGCGCGGTGCGGTCGTCCAGCATGGGGCAGAACAGCCACTGCGCCGCGACACCCGCGCCCTCGTCGTGCAGCTTCTGCACCAGGCTGGCCGCCAACCCGCCGCCCGCGCTCTGCCCGCCGACGGCCAGCCGCTCCGTCGACACGCCCAGTTCTCCGGCGTGGGCGGTCAGCCACTGCCAACCGCGGCGCGCGTCGTCGAGGGCCGCGGGGAAGGGGTGTCGCGGGGCGAGGCGATACTCCACGGAGACAATCGTGACCCCGAGCTCCCGGGCCGTCTCGCCACAGAAGCGGTCATCCATCGATGCGGCACCCAGCACCAGTCCGCCGCCGTGGACCCACAGCAGGCCCGCGCCCGACGGGGCGGCCGGCGTGTAGACCCGCAGGCTCACCCCGTCGCCCAGGCGGACAACCTGTCGGGTGACGCCGTCGATCTTCTTCCCCGGAAGCATCCTGGACATCCCGCCGGCGGCGGCAAGGGCCAGACGATTCTCCAGGTTCATCGGGGGCATCCGGCCGGCGCGGCTGCGGAGGGAGGGGTGGACCCTCGAGATGTCCATGTCGGTCAGCCGAGGTCGGCGAGCTCGCGCTCCAGCCCCGCCAGGGCATCCGCCGAGACGGCGCCCGGCCGGTACCCGAGCGCCTGCCGGATCGACACCGCCCCGACGAACGCGTCGGTCTCCATCGCCGCCGCCAGGGCAGGGGCGTGCCGGCGCACCACGTCGGCCGCGCGTTCGTCGGCCATCAGCCGGCCGAGCGGCATGTCAAGGCTGATCCGACGGCGGTCGACGAGCGTCTGGAACGTCTCCTGCTCGCCCACGACGGCGAAGTCGCCGAACACCGTCCGGAGGAAGCGCACCGATTCGCGCAGCCACTGCGCCACCGACGGCTCGACCATCGGGGCCTGCCCATTGGCGGTGGCCGCCGTGGCGAGGCTCAGGCCGTGCGGGCCCAGGAGGTAGATGTGGCTCTCGAACGGCACCCCGTGCTCGGCCAGCGCGGCGAGCAGCGCGACCGAGTTGCGGATGGGCACGACGGTGTCGTCGGAGGTGCTGAACAGGAAGGTGGGCGGGGTGTCCGCCGAGACGTGGCTGGGCACGTCGATCAGCTCCTTGCCCACCGGCGGGCCGAACTCCTCGAGGGTCACGGGGTAGGCGGCGACGAGGGCGTTCGGCTTGTCGTCGGCCGCGGTGGCCAGGCTGCAGGCCAGGTGCCCACCGGCGGAGAAGCCGACGACGGCCACCTTCGTCGGATCGGTGTGCAGCGCGGCGGCGTTGTCGCGGATCCAGGCCAGCGCGGCCTTCGCGTCGTCGAACGACATCTCGAACGGCGACTCCGCCCCGACGGCGTAGCGCAGCACGAACGCGTTGAACCCCTCGGCGAGGTAGGCCAGCGCCACCGGCTCGGCTTCGCGGTCCGAGGTCATGAAGTAGCCGCCGCCGGGGAGGACGAGGATGGCGGGGCGGACCGCCGCGTTCGAGAGCTCCGCGCTGGGCTCCTGGACGTAGCAGGTGAGGGGGGCGTCGTGGCCGACGGTCTGGGTGAAGATCTGCATGGGCCCATTCTTGCGGGGAGCCCGGGCGAGGCGGGCCAGGGTCCAGTTGACGCGAGCGACAGCTGACACGGGCGACTCCTGTGGGTTCTGATCACCGCCTCCCCAGGGGCGGGGGGCGGTTGTCCACCAGGGTCCCCTCATCCTCGAGCAGCTCCACCTCGCGTGACGACCCCGGCGTCCCGCCCGACCCCTCCTGCTCCCGACCACTCCTGCTCCCGACCCCGCCGCCCTCCCCTCTTGTGTGCACGACACGCCGGGGGAGTGGGCCCTCGTTGCGCTGGGTGTCGCCGGGGATCTGTCGCGACGGCGTGTCGTGCCCGGGAGGGGCGCTTAGGCTCAGCGCATGGCCCACGACCCGGAACTCATCAGCTGGCTACTCGACACCGATCCGGCGTTGCGCTGGCAGGTCCAGCGGGATCTGCTCAAGGAACCGGAGGAGGTCTGGCGGGCCACCCGCGCTCGGGTCGCCACGGAGGGGATGGGCGCGCGGCTGCTCGCCCTGCAGGACGACGACGGGCAATGGGCGGGCGGCGCCTACTTCCCCACCCGTGCCGACCCTCGTGCGGTCAACCACCCCGACGACGACGAGGGCCAGCCCTACACCGCGACAACCTGGACCCTCAACACCCTCCGCGGCTGGGGCCTGGACGCCTCGGCCCTGGCCGGGACGGCCGAGAAGCTCGCGGCCAACAGCAGGTGGGAGTACGACGATCTGCCCTACTGGGGTGGCGAGGTGGACTGCTGCATCAACGCGTTCACGCTGGCCAACGGCGCCTGGCTGGGAGCAGACGTGAGCGGGCTCGTCGGCTGGTTCCTCGAGCACCAGCAGGCCGACGGCGGCTGGAACTGCGAGTGGGTGGACGGCTCCACGCGCTCGTCGTTCCACTCCACGCTCAACTCACTCACGGGGATCCTCTGGTACGAGCGGGCGGTCGGGGGCCTTGAGGGGCTGAAGGAGGCCAGGCATCGCGCGCACGAGTATCTCCTGGAGCGCCGGCTCCTCTACGGGTTGCGCTCCGGGGAGCCGGTGGCGGACTGGGTGGGCTATTTCGCCTACCCGCTGCGCTGGGTCTACTCCGCGCTGCACGCGCTGGACTACCTGCGGGAGGCCTCCGAGTTCGACGGGGGGCCGCCGGATCCGCGGGCCGCGGACGCCGTCGAGATGGTCCGGGCCGCCCGCCGTGACGACGGCCGGTGGCTGCAGGGCGGGCGCTTCAAGGGCCAGGTGTGGTTCGAGGTGGACGTGCCCAAGGGCGAGCCGTCGCCGTGGCTCACCCTGTACGGGACCCGCGTCCTGGACTGGTGGGATGGCGCCGAAGCGGCGACACATCGGGGGCCGTCGGCTACCGTCGGATCATGACACCGAACCCCGGGGGGCGGGTCCTCTCGATGGCGCTGCTGCCGCTCCTGCTGTTGCTGGGCGGATGTGTGAGGCTGGACGCCGACATCGTCATCTCCCCCCGCGACACCGTCGACATGACCATGCTGATCGCCATCCAGGACGAGTACGCCGCCACCGTCGACACCTTCTGCGAGCAGGACGGCGTCGGCGGCACCGTGAGCACGTACGACGAGGGCGGCTACGTCGGCTGCATCCGCGAGGTGGAGGGCGCGCCGCTCTCGGCGCTCTCCGACGAGAACCTCGACCTGAGCGTCGTGCACGCCGACGGCGAGTACCGGTTCTCCATGATCAGCAGCGAGGTCGGCGTCTCCACGGGTGGCGACGAGCAGCTGATCGCCTCGCTCTTCACCGACTTCCGGGTGTCGGTGACGTTCCCAGGGGAGGTCACCGCGCATAACGGTTCGAGCACCGTCGACGGCACCACCGTGACCTGGACCGACGCATCGGACATGGCCTCAGGCGAGGGGCTGAGGGCGACGGCGGACGAGGCGAACTCGGTGCTCGCGTTGCTGCCGTGGCTGGGGGCTGCGCTGCTTGTCGCGGCGGGTGTGGTGGTGGGTCTCCTGCTGCTCAACCGCTCGCGCGGCGCTCCCGCGGCCGGATCTCCGGAGTGGTCAGCTCCGCCCGGCCCTGGCTATCCGCCGCCGACCGGGCCTCAGGGGCCCGGCCCCGGTTACCCGCCCGGCCCCCCACACCCGCAGGCCACCGCGGGCTACCCACCGCCGTCGGGTCCGGCGGGCTACCCACCGCCCGGCTACCCGCCGCAGTCGGGGGCGTATCCGCCCTCTCCGCCACCGAGGCCCGCCGTCGGCGACTATGCGGACCCGTCCTATCTGGACACTCCCGAGCCTCCCCGAGACGAGCCGCCGCGCAGCCCCTGGGCGCCTCCCAGGCCATGACGCGTCGTCGGCGGGCTCACTTGGCCTGGACGAAGGCGCCGTTCGGCTTGGACTGGACCACGTAGTCAGGGTGGGCGACGAAGAGGTCCTTGAGCTTCGCGAAGCCCCACGTGCGAGAGTCGAAGTCCGAGGCCAGGCGGGTGAGGTTGCTGCCCACAGCGCCAAGGTTGGCCCAGGTGTCGTCGCCGGCCGCCGCGTCGACAGCCTCTGCCAGCAGGTTGTCCAGGAACGGGTCGCTCTGCAGCCGCGGGGGCGCCACCGTCGCTGGCTTCGTGGTGGTGGCCACTGTGAGGTTCTCCACGTAGATGAAGGTGTCGCACGCGGCCACGAACGGCTTCGGCGTCTTGCGCTCGCCGAAGCCGTAGACCACCTTGCCGTCCTCGCGGATGCGGGCTGCGAGCCTGGTGAAGTCGCTGTCGCTCGAGACGAGGCAGAACCCGTCGAGGTTGCCCGCGTGGAGCAGGTCCATCGCGTCGATGATCAGCGAGCTGTCGGTGGCGTTCTTGCCGGTGGTGTAGCTGAACTGCTGGATGGGCTGGATCGAGTGTTGGAGCAACTCTGCCTTCCAGGACGTGAGCTGGGTCGATGTCCAGTCCCCGTAGGCGCGTCGCACGCTGGCGCGGCCGAACCTGGCCACCTCCACCAGTAGTTGGCTGATGTGCTGCGCGCGCGCGTTGTCGGCGTCGATCAGCACGGCGAGGCGTGCCTCGTCTGTTGTCTCTTTGGCCATGATCTCCCCTGTTCTTCGTGCACGAACCTACCGCTGAAGCGCACCTCGACGTCGCCGACGGGGTAGGTGCGGCACTGCGACGGCGTGTCGTGCAGATGGGGCCGGGGGAGGGTCAGGCGGGGGTGACGACGGCGCGGGTCAGGCGGGGGGCGGCGGGGCGGTCGTACCGCGGACGATGAGCTCGGTCGGGACGACGACGCGGTCGTGGCGCGCGGAGCTCACCCCGCGTGAGCGGATCTGCGCCAGGACCAGCTTCACCAGCTCCTGCCCGATCCGCTGGAAATCGTGCCGAACCGTCGTCAAGGGTGGATACGAGTACTCGCTCAGCGCGATGGCATCGAACCCGACGACCGACACGTCGCCCGGGACGCGCCGCCCCGCCTCGTGCAGAGCCCGGATCAGGCCGAACGCCATCTCGTCGTTGGCCGCGAACACCGCCGTCACATCCGGATCCTCGGCGATCCGCTTGCCGATCTCGTAGCCCGAGCGCGGCGTCCAGTCCCCGATCCACGCCTCGGGGGCGCGCACGCCGGCCGCCTCCAGCGCCCGCTGCCACGCGCCCCTGCGCATCAGTGCCGGTTCGGAGTCAGTGGGGCCCGCGAGGTGGTGCACCGTCCGGTGCCCGAGCTTCAACAGGTGCCGGGTGGCGTCGCGGCTTCCCTGCAACTGGTCCCCCATGACCGCGGGATAGTGGCCGACCAGCCGCGAATCCGACACCGCCACGGACATGCCCGCCGGCAGCGTCAGCGTCTCGGGCGTGGCCTCTTCGGCGCGGATGATCACGAGCCCGTCGATGGCCTGGTTGGAGATCCGGTGCGCGGCCGACTCCCAGTCGGCGGCGTCGGCGGTCTCGGACTCGATGCTGAGCAGGGTCACGGTGTAGCCCTCGTCGTCGGCCGCCTTGACGACGCCGCGGGTGGTCAGCACCTCGCCGGTGCGTTCGTACCGATGCGCGAGCAGGCCGATGGTGCCGAACGAGCCATTACGGAGGGCGCGCGCGGCGCGGTTGGGCGAGTAGCCGAGCTGCGCCATGGCTTCGAGCACGCGGGCCTTGGTCTCGGGCCGCACCGCCTCCGCCCCCGTCGACACCCGCGACACCGTCTGGGCGGACACGCCCGCCAACCGTGCCACGTCCTCGATGGACGGGCCGGTCTTTCGTCGTCCTCGACCCGAGACGGTGCCCATGGCGGTAGCTTAGCCCTTCGAAGATGTTGACGTCACCACGGGGGCAAACCGGGCCGCTCCTCGCCTGATGAACTGTTACCGGACCGTTATGCGAGCTGCTGGACAACTCGCTGGCAGCCGTGCTACGTTTACGTAAACATCTACCAGGATGTGGGGCGAGGACGCCCCTTCGGGGAGCGCCGACCCATCGCCTCGGCGCAGGCCACACGAGACTAAGGAAGTACTCATGACGACGTGGAAGAAGATCGCCGCCCTCGCAGTGGTGGTGCCGCTCGCGCTCACCGCATGCGGCGGTGACAACGGCTCGAACGGATCCGACGGCGGCGACACCGGCGACGGCAAGCTGACGGTCTGGGCCTGGGACCCGGCCTTCAACATCTACGCCATCAACGAGGCGGCGAAGATCTACCAGCAGGACAACCCCGACGTGGAGGTCGAGGTCATCGAGACCCCCTGGGACGACCTGCAGACCAAGCTGACCACGCTGGCGCAGTCGCAGGAGTTCGGTGAACTCCCCGACATCTTCCTCATGCAGAACAACGCGTTCCAGAAGAACGTCATCAACTACCCCGACCTCTTCAACGACTTCTCGGACTCCGACGTCGACTTCGGCGAGTTCCCCGAGGGTGTCGTCGCCTACTCCACCGTCGACGGCGTCAACTACGGCCTGCCCTTCGACAACGGCACCGCGATCAGCGCCCTGCGCACCGATGTCCTTGAGGAGGCCGGCTACACCGTCGACGACTTCACCGACATCACCTGGAGCGAGTTCATCGAGAAGGGCGAGGACGTCCTTGCCAAGACGGGGAAGCCCCTCGCCTCGGGCATGGCGGGATCGGCGGATCTCATCATGATGATGCTGCAGTCGGCCGGCGCGAGCCTGTTCGACGACGAGGGCAACCCGACCATCGTCGGCAACGAGGCGCTGATCAAGTCGATCGAGACCTATCAGCAGCTCGTGGAGTCGGGCGTCTTCGTCGAGGTCAACTCGTGGGACGAGTTCATCGGGACCTTCGTGAACTCCAACGTCGCCGGCGTCATGCAGGGCGTGTGGATCATGGGCTCCATCCAGTCCGCAGAGGACCAGGCAGGCAAGTGGGGCATCACCAACCTGCCCAAGCTCGACGACGTCGACGGCGCCACCCACTACTCCGCCAACGGCGGGTCGTCGTGGGCCATCAGCTCCAACGCCGACAAGGAACTGGCCGCCGACTTCCTGGCCAGCACGTTCGCCGGGTCGACCGAGTTCTACGACACCATCCTCCCGTCGTCGGGCGCCCTGGCCAACTGGCTGCCGGCCGGTGAGAGCGACGTCTACGGCGAGCCGCAGGACTTCTTCGGAGGCGAGCCGGTCTTCAGCCAGGCGCTGGAGTTCGCCGCCGAGGTGCCGAGCAACAACACCGGCGTCTACTACTACGAGGGCCGCGACGCCGTGAGCGCCGCTGTCACCAAGATCCTGGGCGGAACCGACGTCGAGACTGCCCTCCAGGAGGCGCAGGACAACGTCGAGTTCGCGATGCAGTGATCCCTCATTAGTCATCCGTGGTGGGGGCCGGGCACCCGGCCCCCACCCGCGCGAGAAGGTGGATTCCTTACATGGCAGAACAACGATTCGCGACGGTCCCCAGGACCGCCCCCGACGCGGCGGACCCGACACCCGCCTCCCGCCGTCGGCGCTTCGGACTTGAGCAGCGCCGCAACCTGACCGGATGGATCTTCCTCGTCCCGGCAGCCGCCCTCATCCTCTGGATGAACTTCTACCCGATGTTCCAGGCCCTCATCCTGTCGCTGAAGACCGGACGCGGTACCAGCCTGAACTTCGCCGACCCGCTGTGGTTCAACTACGAGCGGCTGTTCAGCGACGAGATCTTCAAGCTCACCGTCGGCAACACGTTCATCTATCTGGCGATCCAGGTCCCGATCATGCTCGTCACCGCGCTCGTGTTGGCGAACCTGCTCAACGACAAGAACCTGCGCTTCAAAGGCCTGTGGCGCACCGCCATCTTCCTGCCCGCCGCAGTCTCCCTGGTCAGCTACTCCCTGGTGTTCCGCACGATGTTCGCCAACGACGGCTTCGTCAACGATGTGCTCCTGTGGCTGAACCTCGTCGACTCGCCTATCAACTGGCTGGGCCAGACCGACACCGCCCGCTTCGTCATCATCCTCGGCCTGCTGTGGCGCTGGACCGGCTACAACATGGTGTTCTACCTCGCGGCGCTGCAGAACATCGACTACTCGTCACTCGAGGCGGCCAAGATCGACGGCGCGGGCTCATTCGCCACGTTCTGGTACGTGACGATCCCGCAGCTCAAGCCCATGATTCTGCTCACCGCGATCATGTCGACCAACGGGACCATCCAGCTGTTCGACGAGTCGTGGAACCTCACCCAGGGCGGTCCGGCGTACACGTCGATGACCATGTCGCACTACCTCTTCGAGGTGTCGTTCCAGCGGAACCCCAATTTCGGCTACGGCGCCGCATTGTCCTACGTGATCCTGATCATGGTCGCCGTCCTGGCCGCGGTCCAGATGAAGATCGGAGACAAGCGTGACTAAGACGCAGGCCCGCAAGCTGCCGGGCTACATCTTCCTGACGCTGACCGCGCTCGCCTCGGTCTTCCCGCTGTACTTCATGGTGGTGTCGGCCACGAACACCAGCCGTGACGTCCTGAACTCCCGGCTGCTGCCGGGCACCGCACTGTTCGAAAACTTCTCCAACCTCGTCGCGCAGCAGGACGTCGCTTCCGCCATGTGGTACTCGTCGCTCAACGCGGTGGGCACCACCGTGCTGGCGCTCATCGTGTGTTCCATCGCCGGCTACGGCTTCGAGGTCTTCCACTCCCGCGGCAAGGACCGCCTCATGGCGTTCCTGCTGCTGGCGATGATGATCCCGTTCGCCGCGACCATGATCCCGCTGTTCCAGATGTTCGCGGACTTCGGGCTGGTCAACTCGTCGGTCGCGGTCATCCTGCCGGCCGTCGCGACCCCGTTCCTCGTGCTGCTGTTCCGGCAGGCCTCCCGCAGCTTCCCGCACGAGATCATCGAGGCGGCCAGGATCGACGGGCTGGGCGAGCTCAGCATCTTCTTCCGCATCTTCCTGCCGACGATGCGGTCGACCCTGGCGGCCGCGGCCGTCATCACCTTCATGACGGCATGGAACAACTTCCTGTGGCCCAAGGTGATCCTCGTCAACAACAGTTACCAGACCATGCCGATGCTCATCTCCAACCTGCGCGCCGGCTACGTCACCGACTACGGAGTACTCATGCTCGCGGTTCTCCTGGCGTCCCTGCCCACGATGGTGCTTTTCCTCGTGCTGCAGCGCGCCTTCGCCGAGGGCATCACAGGAGCCATCAAGTGACATTCGATCCCACCAGAATCGCAGACCCCACCTACTTCGCCGAGAACCGGCTGGCTGCGCACTCGGACCACCGCTGGTTCGCCGATGCCCACGAGGCGTCGTTCGGCACCAGCAGCTTCGAGCAGTGCCTCAACGGCAACTGGAAGTTCCACCACGCCAAGAACCCGTCCCTGGCGCCTGAGGGCTTCGAGGCCCTCGACTACGACACGGACGCCTGGGACGACATCCGCGTCCCCGGCCACATCCAGCTGCAGGGCTACGACCGCCCCCAGTACGCCAACGTCCAGCACCCCTGGGACGGCTACGAGGACATCTGGCCCGGCCAGATCCCGCAGAAGTACAACCCGGTGGGCAGCTACGTCACCCACTTCACGCTCGACACCCCGCCCGCCGACGGCGAGCGCGTCAGCATCTCCTTCAAGGGGGCCGAGTCGACGATCGCGGTGTGGCTGAACGGCGCCTACGTCGGCTACGGCGGGGACGCGTTCACCCCGTCGGAGTTCGACCTCACCGAGGCCCTCGTCGACGGCGAGAACAAGCTCGCGGCGCAGGTGTACAAGTGGAGCGGCGCGGCATGGATCGAGGACCAGGACTTCTACCGGTTCTCCGGCCTGTTCCGTGACGTGATGCTCTACCGCCGCCCCCGGGTGCACGCCGAGGATCTGCGGATCACCACGCCGGTGGCCGAGGATCTGGCGTCGGCTGAGGTTCGGCTCGCCGTGTCGCTTCAGGGTGAGGGCTCCGTGCGGGCCAGGCTGGCGGGCGTCGGTGCGCTGACGGTGGGCGACGACGGGGTGCTTGCGGTCGCCGTCGAGGCTCCGCTCCTCTGGAGTGCCGAGGATCCGCAGCTGTACGACCTGACCGTCGAGGTGCTCGACACGACCGGCGCCGTCGTCGAGGTGATCCCGCAGCGCGTGGGCATCCGCCGCTTCGGCATCGAGGACGGCGTGATGAAGATCAACGGCCGCCGGGTGGTGTTCAACGGCGTCAACCGGCACGAGTTCGGGCTTCAGGGGCGGGTGATGAGCCGCGAGCAGACCGAGGCGGATCTCCGCCTCATGAAGGCCCACAACATCAATGCGGTGCGCACCAGCCACTACCCCAACAACTCGTTCCTCTACGAGCTCACCGACGAGTACGGCCTCTACGTCATCGACGAGATGAACCTCGAGGCCCACGGCATGTGGCACGCCGTGGTCGTCGGCCGCGTACCGCTCGAGGGCGCCGTTCCGGGCAACCTCCCCGAGTGGCGCGACATCCTCCTCGACCGGGCGTCCAACATGCTCGAGCGCGACAAGAACCACGCGTCCATCGTCATGTGGTCGTGCGGCAACGAGAGCTTCGGCGGCACCAACCTGCGGGACGTGGCGGATCACTTCCGCGCGCTCGACACCCGCCCCGTGCACTACGAGGGCGTCCATTGGGACCCGCGCTACCCGGAGACCACAGACGTGGTCAGCACCATGTACACCCCGGCGGCCGCCATCGAGGAGTTCCTCGCCACCAACCGGGACAAGCCGTACATCCTGTGCGAGTACGCCCACACCATGGGCAACTCGTTCGGGGCCGTGGACAAGTACATCGACCTGGCTTACCGCGAGCCGCTGTACCAGGGCGGCTTCATCTGGGACTTCTCGGACCAGGCCATCGCGCTCACGGACCGCCACGGCAACGCGTACTTCGGCTACGGCGGGGACTGCGGTGAGGCGCCCCACGACGCCGAGTTCAGCGGCAACGGCATCGTGTTCGCCGACCACTCGCCGTCGCCGAAGCTGCAGGAGGTCAAGAAGCTCTACCAGGGCCTCAACATCCAGATCTCGGGCGATTCGTTCGAGGTGGAGAACCGGCTGCTGTTCACGCCGACGTCGAACTACGAGTGCGTGGTGACGCTGGGGCGCGAGGGTCGCGTGCTGGCGGAGGCCACCGTCGAGACATCGGTGGAGCCGGGGGAGGCAGGCAGTTACCCGCTGCCGATCGACCTGCCCGACGCCGGGGGCGAGTACACCGTCGAGGTGTCGTTCCGAGTTCCCCAGGCGTCGTCCTGGGCTCCAGCGGGGCATGAGGTGTCGTGGGAGCAGGCGGTGTTCACTGTCGCGGGGGACCCGGCTCCGGCCGCCCCGCGGCACGCGCCCCAACTGATCGACGGGATCCACAACTTCGGCGTCCGGGGCCGGCACTTCACGGCCCTGTTCTCGAAGCTGTACGGCGGTCTCGTTTCGTACCGGTACGGGCTGAGCTCGGACGGCGGCCGCGAGTTGGTGCGCGGCATCCCGAAGCCCAACTTCTGGCACGCGCCGACGTCGAACGAGCGCGGCTGGAACATGCCGTTCCGCGACGGGCAGTGGGCGCTGGCAAGCCGCTACGCCGAGGCCAGCGAGGCCGGTCCCACGGCTTCGGTGGTGGGCGACGCCGTCGAAATCCGCTACACCTACGAGCTGCCCAGCAGCCCGTCAGGGGAGTGCGACGTGGTGTACCAGGTCGACGGCGAGGGTCGCGTGCAGGTGACGCTGACGGTGCGTCCGGGCGACGGGCTGACCGACATGCCGGAGTTCGGGCTCATGCTCGTCACGGACCCGGATCTCGACACTCTCACCTGGTACGGCGACGGGCCGGAGGAGAGCTACGCGGACCGACGCTCCGGAGCGCGACTCGGCGTGTGGTCGGCGGATGTGGCCGAACAGCTCACGCCCTACATCCGGCCGCAGGAGTCGGGCAGCCACACCGGTGTCCGCTGGGCGACGGTGACCGACGCGCGAGGCGCCGGGCTCAGGTTCGACGCCGTCGACGAGCCAATGGAGTTCTCGGCGCTGCCGTGGACGCCGTTCGAGATCGAGAACGCGGCCCACCCGGTGGACCTGCCCCCGATCCAGAAGACGGTGCTGCGCCCGGCGCTCATGCGTCGCGGCGTGGGCGGCGACGACAGCTGGGGCGCCATGACGCACCCTGAGTACCGGCTGCCTGAGGGCGAATTGGTGTTCAGGTTCGCGTTCCAGGGCATCCGCTGACCAACTGGTCGCTATCTGGGTGGGTAGACCAACCCAGATAGCGACCAGTTCTCGACCCGGTGCCCGCTCCTCACTCCTCAGCCGGAGGGGCGGGGAAGTAGAGGCTTCCCCCGATGAACTCGCGCAGGATCGAGTTGAACGGGATGCGGTCGGTCGCGAGGGGCTCGAAGAAGGTGAGCAGGTTCAGCAGGCGGTCGCGCGTGTCGACGGCCGTGCTGGAGTCCGGGATGGTCCTCAGCGCGGCTTCAGCGTGGGGGCGCAGCGCGTTGAGCTCGTACATCATCGACGAGTTGAACATCACGTCGGCATCCTCCTGGAAGACGAACACGTGCGCGTACTCCCCCCGCCGCACGCTGTCCCACTGGCTGATCGTCACCTCTGGCGAGATGCCACGGGTGTGGTGATCCCGCACCATCCGGCGCAGCAGCCGCACCTCCGTCGTCGGGACCCGGTTCATCAGGTCGATGTTCAACCCTCCCAGCGCGCTGACGTAGACCTTGAACACCGCCGTGCGCGGCACCCCCTCGACCAACCGCGGGTTGAGGGCGTGCAGGCCCTCGATCACCAGGATCTCCGACGGCCCCACCTGGAGCCGGGTGGTGGCCGGCAGCCGACTGCCGGTCACGAAGTCGAAGATGGGCGTCTCGATGGGCCGCCCATCCACCAGCTCAGCCAGGTGCCGGGTGAGGAGTGGGAGGTCGAGGGCGTCGGGGCTCTCGAAGTCGTAGCGCCCGTCCTCGTCCACCGGGGTGTGCTCCCGGTTCACGAAGTAGTTGTCCAGCGACAGCGGGACCGGTTTGAGGCCGTTGACCTCCAGCTGGGTGGCCAGACGTTGCGTCGTGGTGGTCTTGCCCGACGACGACGGGCCCGAGATCGCCAGCACCCGCAGCGCCCTGCGCTGCGTCAGGATCACGTCTGCGATGTCAGCGAGCCGCTTCTCGTGCAGCGCCTCCGCGACGCTGATCAGCTTGGTCGAGCGCCCGCCGCTGATGAAGGCGTTGACGTCCGCGACCACCTCGACGTCGACGCGGTCCAGCCATTCCTGGCTCTCCGAGTAGGCCGTTGACAGCAGCGTCGGCGGGATGAGCGGGGATCCGTCGCCCTTGTCGACGTCCCCGAAGTCGACGATGAAGCCGTGCGCGAAGGGGATCACCTCGAACGGCTCCACCTCGCCCGGAGATTCGAGAGCGGGATACACCACGCGCGCCACGACGTCGCCCACCTGGTAGACGTGGTAGCCGCCGTCGCGACCCAGCGACGTGATGCTGCTCGCCGGGTCGGCCGCCCATTCCTTGAGCCGCAGCCCGATCAGCCGTACCTCGCGCGTCGACAACGCCGATCCGACGAGGTTGCAGAACACTCCCTCGAGGATGGAGTACGACGTCTTGAGGCGCTCGTCGGGGAACAGGTCATGGATCACCTTGATCAAGCCCAGCTTGACCGTCTGCCGTCCCTGTCGCAGATGGGTCTCACGCATGGTGCCTCCCGTCGCTACCTCCGACGGTACTCGCGCGAGGGTGCGTCGCGGGGGCTTCAGTCGAGTCCTCGAAAGATGTGCAGGAGGACACCGCTACGGGCGCTTGGGGTCGCGGTGGGCTCAGTCGGTGGTGGGGGGGCTTGGGGTCGCGGTGGGTGGCGTTGCGGGGGTCTTCCGAGATGGCCGCCCCATTTCGTTGGCTGAGGTGTGAGGAGCGCCAGCGACGAGCCTCGAAGCCTGAAGAAGGTGACCTTGTCAGCTTACGTTTCTTAGGCTTCGAGGCCGCTTCGCGGCACCTCAGCCAGCGAAGAGGGCTGCGCGTCGGGTCGCGGTGGGCTCAGTCGGTGGTGGGGGGCGCGTCGGGTCGCGGTGGGCTCAGCCGGCGGGGTGCGGGAGGGTGGCGCGGAAGGCGGCCAACTCGTCGGCGTTGATGCCGTAGCAGTGCTCGGGCCCGGGGTAGGAGCCGTCACGGACCTCGGCGGCGTAGCGCCGTAGCCCCTCGACGACCCGGCCGTGGATGTCGGCGTAGCGCTTCACGAAGCGCGCAGACCCGCCCGACGACATGCCCAACAGGTCGTGGAACACCAGCACCTGCCCGTCGGTCGACGGGCCGGCCCCGATGCCGATCACCACGGCATCCATCGACGGCATGATCGCCTCAGCCAGGGCCGCGGGGATGGCCTCGAACACCATCGAGAAGCACCCCGCCTCCTGCAGGGCGAGCGCCTCGTCCGCCACCCGTCGCGCCCCCGACGCGGTGCGGCCCTGGGCCTTGAAGCCGCCCAGCTCGGCGGCGGTCTGCGGCGTGAGGCCCACGTGACCCATGACCGGGATGCCCGCCGCGACGATCGCGCGAACCCGCGACACCGACGCCTCGCCGCCCCCCTCCAGCTTCACCGCGTCGCAGCCCGCCTCCTCGACGAAGCGCAGCGCCGTGGCCACGGCCTGGGCGTCGCTGTCCTCGTAGGAGCCGTACGGCAGGTCCCCGACGAGCATCGGTGCGCCCAAGCCGCGCCGCACGGCGGCGGTCAACATGAGCATCTCGTCCACCGACACCTCGTTGGTGCTGGCGTAGCCGAGCACCGTCATGGCGGCCGAGTCCCCCACGAGCACAACGTCGACGCCGGCCTCCTCGGCCGCGAGGGCGCCCGGATAGTCGTACGCGGTCACCATGACGATGGCCTCACCGGCCCGCTTCATCTCGGCGAGGGCCGACGGCGTGACGCGGGAATCGGCGCTCGGGGCACCCCCGTGGCGGGGTCTGGCTGACATCGGGCTCAGCGGGCGCCGGTGAGCAGGGTTGCCACCTCGGCGTCCACGTCGACGATGGCGTTGCTGCCGGCCTCCACATGGACGACGACGGGCTCGTAGGTGAGGAGCTCGTCACGGCTGTACTGCGCGTAGGAGATCACGATGATGGTGTCGCCGCGATGCACCAGGCGCGCGGCGGCGCCGTTGACCTTCATCTGGCCGGAACCGCGTTCGCCCGCGATGGTGTAGGTCTCGAAGCGGGCGCCGTTGTCGACGTTCACGACGGCGACCTGCTCGTGCTCGAGGATGTCGGCGGCCTCGAGGAGGTCTGGGTCCACCGTGATGGAGCCGACGTAGTGCAGGTCCGCGTCGGTCACGGTGGCGCGATGGATCTTGGACTTCAGCATGGTGCGTTGCATCAGCGGGCCTCCTGGCTGGCGGTCACGGGCGGGATGGGGAGGTTGTCGATGAGCCGGACGGCGCCAACATGGGCGGCGACGACGGCGAGGGAGGGAAGGGACAGGTCCTCGGCGGGGGTGAAGGTGTCGGGGTCCACGACGGCGAGGTACTCGGGCTCGACGCCCCGTGCGCGCATGGCGGCCATCCCGACGCGCTCGGCGGCCCGGGCATCGGCGCCGTCGGCGAGGGCGGCCGCGGCGGCCTCCAGCCCGGCCTTCAGTGCCAGCGCGCGCGGGCGGTCCTCCGGGCCGAGCCGGATGTTGCGGCTGGACATCGCCAGGCCGTCGGGCTCGCGCACCGTGGCGCACACCGCGATCTCCACCGGAAGCCCCAGGTCCGCCACCAGGCGCCGGACCACGGCCACCTGCTGCGCGTCCTTCTGCCCGAAGTACGCCACGTGCGGCGCCACCGCGATGAGCAGCTTCGCCACCACGGTGGCCACGCCGTCGAAGTGCGCGGCTCCGCGATGCGCGCCCTCCAGCGGCTCGCTGACCCCCCGCACAATGACGGTGGTGGCGTAGCCGGCGGGATACATCTCCTCGACGGCGGGGAGGAACAGCACGTCCGTGCCGGCCTCCTGCGCCAGGTGGGCATCGCGGGCCTCGTCGCGGGGGTAGGCGGCGAGGTCCGTCGTGTCGTTGAACTGCGTGGGGTTCACGAAGACCGACGTCACCACCGTTTCGCTGGCGTCGCGCGCGGCGGAGATCAGGGTCAGGTGCCCCTCGTGGAGGGCGCCCATGGTGGGCACGAGACCCACCCGGCCCGCTCCGGCCAGCGCCTCGCGCAGCTCGGCGACACTCCGCGTGATCCTCATCCGCGTCCCCTCTCGGCGAGCCGTCCGGTGGCGGCGACCATGGCGTCGAACAGGTCCAGATCCGCCGGGCTGAGCCGCTCGACGGCGGCGCCCTGCCTGGCGACGGTGTGGTGGTCCCCGCGCGCCACGGGCCCGGTCAGCACGGGCGCCGCGCCGTGCCGGGCCCAGTTGTCGACGGTGGCGCGGACCATCGGCACGAGCCGCTCGCGCGGCACGCCCGCCGAGGCGGCGAGCCGCTCGGCCAGGTCCTCGAGCGTGAGGAGGAAGTTGGACGCCACGGAGGCCGCGGCGTGATAGGCCGGGCGGGCGTCGTCGTCCACCTCGACGGGGGACATGCCCAGCGACCTGGCCAACGTCTCAGCTACCTCGAGGGCCCGGGTGGTGGTGCCGGCGACCGCCGCCGTCGCGCCGTCGAACGAGGTGGGGCCGCCTGCGGGGACGGTCATGAGCGGGTGCAGGCCGAAGGCTTCGTGGGGCGCCAGCGGCCCCAGGGCGGTGGCCCCTGAGCAGTGGCCGACCAGGACTCCGGGACGTGGCGTGAGCGCGGCGGCGGCAGCGGTGATCTGCGAGTCCGGGACGCACAGCAGCACGACCTCGCAGCCGCGAGGATCGGCGCGCCTTCCGAGCGGGCCCAGGACCTCCCACCCGGCCTCGCTGAGGGCCGCGCTGAGCGCGGTGCCGAGGCGGCCGCCACCCACGACGGCGACGCGCGGGCGCGTCAGGTCATCGTGCATCGTGGCTCCTCGGGCAAAGTCGCGGTGTGGGTGGAGCAACTGTAGACGAGGTTGCCGAAAAGCCCGTTGCTCTGCCCGGTTGCTGGGCCCTCCCAGGGGCCCGAAACAGGGCATAAGTACGACAGAGTGTAGTACATGATGCGGTTCGAGTTTGGCTCATCACGAAACATCCTCGCGCGGCGGATGGCGGGTGTGACGCCGTCACGGACGCCCGTCGCCCGACCACATCCCGGTATCGCCCCTTGTCAAGGCGATCTGACCCCGAATGTAGGGTCGATTCACGCTGGGCGGGGAGCCAGGTGGAAACCCTGCCGAAAGTGAGCCTTGCGGGTCTCCGGGCCCGGGCATAGCGTCCGAGTCGTCCGTCCTTGCCCGATTCGCCCAACCAAGGGGGTGCCATGGACGCGGAGCCCACAGCCTTGACCACCCAACCGGGTGATCGTCGCGGCTCCTCCACATCCTGGAGCAGGGGGCATCGCGCCATCGGGCTGGTGACCTCGCTCGCACTCGTTTTCGGCACCTGGCCACTGACCGCCGCACCTTGATGGAGGCCACCGACGTGGTGTTCCGCGACAACGGCTGGGCCGGCCTCGCCGTCGCCGGCACGCACCGGGTCAGCATCACCTCGGCCACCTTCAGCGGCAACGGAGAGTGCGGCCTGTGCTTCCTCGGTGACGCCGACGGGTCGGTGACGACGGCGGCCTTCGACGGCAACAAGGTGGGCGTCGCGGTGGCCGACGAGGCCCGCCCCACCCTGCTCGACCTCACCATCGACGGCGGCGAGGTCGGCCTGCAGGTGGGGGGCTCGGCGGCCCCCATCGTGGACGGCGCCACCATCTCCTCCTCCAGCCGGGCCGCCGTCATCGTCGGCGGGAAGGCGACGGGCGCGCTGGCGTCGGTGGTGTGCAAGGACGTGGACTCGGAATCGTGGTCACCGACACCGCCGCCTCCACCCTCACCGGCAGCACCTGCGCGCTCGCGAGGGGAAGCATCGGCTCCACCTCACCGTCGCCCTAACATGAGCCATGCCTTACCCGTCGCAGCCGGACGTCGCGGGGATCGTCGCGATCACCGATCCAGTCCTCCGCAACGTCGCGATCACCAGCTGCTACCGCGACCTCTCGCTCGCCGTCGCCGACCTCCTCGGCCGCGTCGACGTCAACTGGCTCGCATTCGGCGCCTGGGCAAGCGGGTCTGCGGGGCGCGTGATCCGCGGCGACGGCCTTCCCCTGAACCTGGACCTCGGCACGTCGCTGGCGGTAGCTGAGGGCAACCGTGCGATCATCGCCGACGTCGGGCCCCGTTTCGTCCGCTGGCTCGACGAGGTGGGACGCGCCGGCGGCCCCACCCGCACGGCACTGGAGGTGGCCGTCTCCGATCCTTTGTTCGACGGCGCCCCAGACCTTGCCGCCGGCCTGACGGCCTACCAGACCGCGCTCGAGCTTCGGGCCCTAGCCGCGCAGGCCGAGCCCGACGACGAGGCCGACCGCGCCGTCGCCGAGTTGATGCTGCTCGGCAACGTGAGGATCGCGGCGCACGAACAGTGGATCGCGGACGCGATGATCGACGAGGCCATGCCGCTGGGCGGGTTGTTCGGGCGCATCGCCACCAGGTTCGTCGAGGTCTACACCCCCGACGGCCCGGTGGATGTGTGTCGCGAGGTGCCGTGCCCGTCGTACCTGGGCGGCCAGCGCTTCCCTGCGGTACTCGACCACCTCACCCAGGCAGACCTCTGCGAACTTGCCGAAAGGTTCGAGCACGCGCTGACGGTCGACGTGACCGGCAGCGCGGCGACCACCTGGGAGTGCTTCGACGAGCGGATGGGGTTCATCTTCGCGTTCTTCCGGGCCTACGCCCGAGACGCCCGCTTCTTCGACCTCCCGCCCGAGTTCGTCAGGGTGTGACCACGCCCGACTTACAGTTGATTGAGCCGGGCCGAGCCGCGAAGCGGCGCAGCCCGCGTCGAAACCGACGCAAGGTCAGAAGCAGTTCCGGGTCACCGCCCCCCCGGGGTCCGCTTCGGTCAGGACCATGTGGTGGCGCCGACGAGGGCCTCGGTCGATCACGCTTGGACGCCCTCGTAGCTGAAGCGACGACACAGGACCGTGCCCTCGACGGCTGCCATGCCCACCATCCGGCCGGTGAACCCGCCGGCCACCTCGGTGGAGACGTAGCGGCCGTCGACCTCGGCGAGGGCCTCCCAGCCGTCCTCGGTGAGGACCGACAGCGTGACCAGGTCTGGCTGGCTGGCGGGCCAGCCCCCCACCGGCGCGGGGACGCGGGCCGAGATTCTCAGCGACACCGATGGCGTGGCCGGGCGGGGGCAGGAGCCCAGCACCTGCCGCACCGGACCGATCTGGGCCACGGCGGACACCTCATCGGCCGAGATCTCCACGCCGTACCAGTGGGCGTCGTCGAGATAGACCAGCAGGCGGGCGCCGCCCTCGACCTCGGCGGTGGCCTGCCAGTCGTGGTCCATCACCCTGACCATCAGGGGGCGGGCCCCGTCGACGGCGGTGAGCGACAGCCCGTCGACCCCCGTCGAGACGCCCCGGAGGTCGCCCGACGGGGAGACCCAGCGCGGGTCCGGCCAGGCAGCGAACGACTCCTCGAAGCCGTTGTCACGGGGGGAGTAGTCCGCGTCTGGGTCCACGAACACCGGCCAGCCGTCCACCCATTCGACGGGGGAGAGGAACGTCTCGCGGCCCAGCACGTGGAACTCGGGGAAGCCGCCGTGCGGGCGCGTGCCGTGGTAGACGGCGAACCACTGGCCGTCCGGGCCCTCGACGAGGTCGGCGTGGCCGGTGCTCTGCACGGGGTGGTCGGTGCTGCGGTGGGTGAGGACGGGGTTGGCGGGGTTGCCCTCGAACGGGCCCATGGCGGAGCGGCCGCGGGCGACGCTGACGCTGTGGCCGCGGTCCGTGCCGCCCTCGGCGATGAGCAGGTACCACCAGTCGCCCACCCGGTAGAGGTGGGGCCCCTCCGGGTTGCGCATGCCGGTGCCGTCCCACAGCCGGCGGCGCTCGCCGAGCACCTCGCCGGTGGCGGGGTCGATCGTGACCTGCTGGATGCCGTCGGGGAAGCCGCACCAGGTCACCAGGCAGGCGCCGTCCTCGTCCCACGCGATGTCCGGATCGATGCCGACCACAGGGATCCGCACCGGATCCGACCATGGGCCGGCCGGGTTCTCGGCGGTGAAGAGCAGCTGGCCCTCGTGGACCTGGTTCATGTTGGTGGTGATGAACCAGTAGCGACCGTCGTGGTGGCGCAGCGTGGAGCCGAAGATGCCGGACGACGGCCCGCCCGCCGTGAGGTCGGTCTGACCCCGGCGGTCGATGACGTTGCCGACCTGGCGCCACTCGACGAGGTCTGCGCTCAGGTGCACGGGCGCGCCCGGGAAGTACTCGAAGCTCGAGTGCGCCAGCGCG
>JAPUEL010000087.1:24808-39136 GCA_027492545.1 Propionibacteriaceae bacterium | reverse complement strand
ACGAACTCGACGAGGACTTCAAGCCCGTCACCCCCGGCGGCCGCTACCTCGACCCTGAGGCAGCCGCCGCGTCGATCGAGGCAGTGAAGAACCAGGGCAAGCGCTGAACTGACACCGTAGATGGGCGCTCGGGTGACCGGGCGCCCATCACCGCGTTCGGGCCCTAGAGTGACCACCATGAAGACTGCTGTGGTGACAGGGGCGAGTTCGGGGATCGGGGCGGCGACCGCCCGCATGCTGGCCGGTGCGGGCTACCGGGTGATCTGCGCCGCCCGCCGGGCGGATCGCATCGAGGCGCTCGCCGCGGAGATCGACGGGGTGGCCGTCGAGTGTGACATCACGGTCGACGAAGACGTGGCCCGGCTCGCGTCGGCGGTGGGCGGCACCCTGGATGTCCTGGTCAACAATGCCGGCGGCGCTCTGGGACTGGAGCCGGTGAGCGACGCGGATCTCGACGCCTGGTCCACGATGCTCCAGACCAACCTGATCGGCACGACGCGCGTCACCAAGGCGCTCCTGCCGGCGCTGGTCGCGGCCGAGGGCGTCATCGTGTTCGTCACCTCGACGGCGGCGGATTCAGGCTACGAGGGCGGCGCCGGGTACTGCGCCGCGAAGGCGGGCGAGCGCGCCGTCGTCGAGTCCATGCGCCTGGAGCTCTACGACGTGCCGGTGCGCATCACCGAGATCTGCCCGGGCATGGTGCGCACCGAGGGGTTCTCGGTCACCCGGTTCGGTGGCGACGAGGGGCGGGCCGCCGCGGTCTACGAGGGCGTGGCCGAGCCGCTGACCGCCGATGATGTGGCGGACGCGATCACATGGATGGCCACCCGTCCGTCCCACGTGAACGTCGATCGGCTGACCATCCGCCCCCGGGCTCAGGCCGCGCAGCACAAGGTGCATCGCCAGGGGCGCTGACCGGGGTCAGTGACGCCGCCGTCGCATCCTGTCGATCCACGACGCGTGGGCGTCGTCGGCGTGCTCGCCGCCGGGAGGCACGTCCCCGGCGTCCGCGGCCGCCGCTTCCTCGACGTGACGGGTGCGGCGCAACTTCACCAGAGCGTTGAAGAACTGGGCGGAACGCACGGACTCACTGGCCACCACGTGGCCGTCGGCCGTGGCCCACTGGATCTCGTCCGCGGATCTCTCGCCCGTCCTGAGGTCGATGAGGTCGCCCAGGTAGCGCGAGATCACGGCCAGAGCGGCGGCGACGGGGACGGAGAGGAAGGCCCCGATGATGCCGAACCACACGCTGCCGAGCACCACGGCCAGCAGCACGACCACCGGATGCAGCTGCATCACCTTCGACTGCAGCATGGGTTGGAGGACGTTCCCCTCGAGCTGCTGAACCAGAAGGATGAGGCCCAGCACCAGCAGCGCGGTGGTGAACCCGTTGGAGACCAGGGCCACCAGGACGGCGAAGGCACCGGCGGTGACGGCACCCACCATCGGGATGAAGCCGGCCATGAAGGTGATGACGGCCAGCGGGAACGCCAGCGGAACGCCGAGCAGGGCCAGCCCGAGGCCGATGAAGAGGGCGTCGACGAAGCTGACGATGGCCTGGGTGCGGATGTAGCCGGAGACCGTGCCCCAGAGCCTCGTGAGGAGCTCTGTGGCGTGGAATCCTGCCCGGCGCCCCACCACCTTCCGGGTCCAGCCCAGGAAGCTGGGGCCGTCCTTGAGGAAGAAGAAGGTGAGCACCAGCATCAGGACCAGCGTGACCAGCACGTTGCCGACGCTGCCACCCAGGCTGAGCGCCTGCGAGAAGATCTGACCGGCCTGGGACTGCAGGTAGTCCAGCCCCTGCGTGATCCAGGTGTCGAGCTGCTCGTCGCGCAGGTTGAGCGGCGGGCCCGCCGCCCACTCCTGGAGCTTGCGGACTCCCTCTACCGCCTGCGACGACAGCTCGGGCCACTGCTTGGCCACGCTGGGAGCGATGCTCGCGATGAGGCCGGCGATGATGGCGACGCCGCCGAGGAGCGAGATGGCGGCGCCGAGCGCGTACGGGACCCCAGCGCGCTTGAGTGCCGCGGTCGCGGGCCACAGGACCGAGGTGAGCAGGAGGGCCAGGAGGACGGGGAGGATCCCGTCCCAGAACTGGCCGAAGGCCCACCCGATGACGGCCAGGGCCAGCGCGATGAGGAGGAAGCGCCCCGCCCACAGCGCCAGCCAGCGGCCCCCCTGGCCGATGACGTCCGCGCGGTCCACGGGCTCGGTCGGGTTCGGCGCGGGGAGGGCATCCGACGGCGAGCCCGGGCGTGGGTCCGGGACCGAGGCGGCCGTCAGCCCGGCCTCGGCACCGGGCAGCCCCTGCTCTTCATGGGGGTGGTCGTGCGGCACCGTCGCGCCGCCGTCCCGCTGGGCCTCGTCGTGGGTCACCCGTCCTCCTTGCACGCTGAAGCGCCGGCCGACCGGCGCCTCTGACTAGCTCAGCCTACCGGGGCCGCCCCTCCGCCGGTCTCAGGCGGAGTCGCGCAGGATCTGGAGGAGTTCGTCGCGGGTCAGCGTGATCGGGTTGCCCTTCATGGAGCTCCCCTTCATGGCCGCGTCGACCACCGCGTCGTGATCCGCCTCGGCCAGACCCAGCTCCGCCAGCCCGGGAAGCCGCAGACGCTCCTCGAGGTCCTCGAGCCACGCGTCCAGGGCCTCACCGACCCGCTCGGGGTCCGAGTCGGGCCGCTGGCCGGTGAGCGCCTCCGCGGCGAGGGCGTACTTCGCCAACGCCGGGTTGTCGGGCTCGCGCTCGGCCATGGCGCGGATGTTGGTGCGGGTGGTGACCCGGAGGAGGGCCGCGCAGACGGCACCGTGAGGGGCGCCGGTGGTGCCACCCAGAGGACCGGCGAAGCCATGGACGGCGCCCAGCTTCGCGTTGGCCAGGGACAGTCCGCCCATGAGGGAGCAGAAGGCCATGTCGGTGCGCGCCGCCAGGTCCTCGCCCTCGGCGACGGCGCGGGCGAGGCCGCGGGACGCCGCCCGCAGACCCGACGTGGCCAGCGCGTCGACCATCGGAGTGGCGAAGCGGGAGGTGAGCGGCTCCAGGCACTGGGTGAGGGCGTCCATGCCCGACTGCGCGGTGACCAGCGGCGGGCACGAGAGGGTGAGGGCGGGGTCGACAAGTGCCACCGTCGCGAGCATCGAGGGGCCGCGCAGTGACACCTTCACCCGGTGCTCGGTGGAGGTGAGGACGGCGTTGGCGGTCACCTCGGAGCCGGTGCCGGACGTGGTGGGCAGAGCGAGGAACGGCAGCGAGGTGTGCGGGAGCGGGTGGCCGCCGCCGATCACCTCGGCGTGGTCCATGGGGTCCGAGTCGCCGGCCGCGAGAGCCGCGACGACCTTGGCCAGGTCCAGCACCGCTCCCCCGCCGATGCCGATGATGTGATCCGCGTCCGCCGAGCGGGCGGCCTCCAGGGCTGCGCGGGCGTCGTCGAAGCTGGGCTCGCCGGACAACGCGAAGGAGCCGACGTCGGAGATGTCGCGCAGCACCTCCGCGTGGCGATGGGTGTTGCGGCCGGTGACGACGAACGGGCGCTCTCCGAGACGGCGGCTGTGCTGCGGCAACTCTGCCGCCACCCCGGCCCCGAACCGGATCGACGAGGCGGTGGCGAAGGTGAACTCGGTCATAGGCCCAGCCTGCCAGACCGGGGGTCCCCGGTCATCGAATCGGCAGGGTGCGCACCTCTGCGGGGGGATCGGTTGGCCTACCGCCATGGGTGTGCACGAAACGCCGGTCGACCCGCACCCCACCGTCGCCGCCGCACCCGGGCCGCCGTCGAGACGGCGTGTCGTGCCCATACCCCGGCCTCACTCCCCGATGTGCACGAAACGCCGGTCGGGCGGCACCCCGTGGTCGCTGGCGCACCCCGACCCGGCTTAGGGCGGCGTGTCGTGCGCATGAGGGCGCGCCGCGAGGGGACGGCGACGGGCCCCGGGGCGCTCAGCGCACCCGGGGCCTGTCGTGGATCTGCGGTGGGTCAGAGCTCGATAAGCGCCTGTCCACCCTGGACCGCGTCGCCGGGGGCGACGAGGATGGCCGAGACGACGCCCGCCGCGGGGGCGGTGATCTCAGTCTCCATCTTCATGGCCTCGAGGAGGAGCAGGACCTGCCCCGCCTCGATCTCGTCGCCGACGTTGACCAGCACCCGGGCAACCGACCCGGCCAGCGGCGCCACGACGGCGTTGGAGCTGACCGCGGACACGGAGGCCTTGGTCGGGATGGGGTTGGCACCTGCGTTGACGCCGATGACGACCGGCCCCATCCCCTGGCGCTCCTCCTCCTCGACCTCGACGTCGATCTCGTATTCCGTCTCGTTGACGGTGACCTTCAGTTTCATTGGTTCTCCTGTGGCTGTGTCAGCGGACGTGGGGGACGGAGCGGTCGTGGACGCGGGCGCGGCTGGCCGCGGCCCATCTGGTCTGCGACCCGTAGCGGATGGCCCGCACCTTGGCCTTGTGGCCGAAGTACGCGGCAACCGCGGCGCCGATGGCGATGATGTCCGCCTCCGGGATCTGGCGGCAGTCCTCGAGCGACTCGACCCGAGCCTCGAGCACCGCGACCTTCTCTGTGAGCGCGGCGACTGCGTCGCGCAACTCCTGCAGCGTGGTGTCTTCCATCGTCGATACCCCGATCAGGCCGGGCCGAGGCCGTGCTTCTTGGCGGGGCGCACTTCGCGCTTACCGACGAGCAGCTCGAGGGCCATGGCGATCTCGCGACGGGTGTCTGCGGGATCGATGATGTCGTCCACCAGGCCACGGCTCGCCGCCATGTAGGGGGTGGAGAACGTCTCGCGGTACTCCTCGACCAGCTCGGCGCGACGTGCGGCCTTGTCCTCGGCGGCGTCGATCTCGCGACGGAACACGACGTTGGCCGCGCCCTCCGCGCCCATCACCGCGATCTCGGCGGTGGGCCATGCGAGCACCTTGTCCGCACCCAGGTCCTTCGAGCACATCGCCAGGTACGCGCCGCCGTAGGCCTTGCGCATGACGACGGTGATCTTCGGGACGGTGGCCGCGGAGTAGGCGTACAGCATCTTCGCGCCGTGGCGGATGATGCCGTTGTGCTCCTGGGCGACGCCGGGCAGGAAGCCGGGGACGTCGACGAGGTTCACGACGGGGATGTTGAACGCGTTGCAGAAGCGGACGAACTTCGATGCCTTGTCCGAGGAGTCGATGTCGAGCACGCCGGACATGACGCTGGGCTGGTTGGCGATGATGCCGATGGTGCGGCCCACGATCCGGCCGAAGCCCACCACGATGTTCTTCGCCCAGCCGGCCTGAACCTCGAGGAAGTCCGCGTGGTCCACGATCTCGGTGATGACCTCGCGCACGTCGTAGCCCTTGTTGGACTGCACCGGCAGGATGTCGCGGAGCTTCTCGTTGGGCTCCACCACGTCGTCGGGATCGACGATGGGGGCGTCCTCGGTGTTGTTCTGCGGCAGGAAGCTCAGCAGCTTCTTGGCGATCAGGATGGCCTGCTCGTCGTCGTCGGCCACGAAGTGCACCACGCCGGAGCGCGCCATGTGCGCGTCGGCGCCGCCCAGCTCGTCCTGCGACACGTCCTCGCCGGTGACCTGCTTGATCACGCCGGGGCCCGTGATGAACATGTGGGCCTTGCGGGTCTGGATGATGAAGTCCGTCAGCGCGGGCGAGTAGGCGGCACCGCCGGCGCAGGGGCCGGAGATGATGGAGATCTGCGGCACCGCGCCCGACAGGAGCACGTTGGCGTAGAACACCTTGCCGTAGCCGGAGAGCGAGTCGATGCCCTCCTGGACGCGGGCGCCGCCCGAGTCGTTGATGAAGACGAACGGGGTGCCGGTGGTCAGCGACGCCTTCAGGCTCTCGGTGACCTTGATCGAGTGCGCCTCACCGGCCGAGCCACCCATGACGGTGAAGTCCTGGCTGGCCAGGTGCACCGGGCGTCCGAGCACGTAGGCGGAGCCGGTGACCACGCCGTCGGCGGGCATGTCGGCGGTGTCCATCCCGAAGGTGGTGGTGCGGTTGCGGCGGAAGGCGCCGGTCTCCTGGAAGGAGCCGTCGTCGACGAGTGCGCTGATCCGCTCGCGGGCGGTCAGCTTGCCCTTGTCGCGATGCTTCTGCAGCTTGCCCTCGCCGCCGCCGGCGTAGACGTGGGCGCGCTTCTCGGCCAGCTGCGCGAGGCGCTCGGCCATGGTGTGTTCCTTAGGCATTCGTGGCTCCTCAGACTGGCTCGACGGCGACGTGGTGCTCGCGGCCCGCGAGTGTCACCTTGTACTTGATGGGGCCCGTGATGCCCTGGTGCGATGCGGCGGCCACCTTCTCGGTGTTCAGCTGCTCGGCCGTCTTCGCCACGCTCTTCGGACCCTCTGCGCGGGTCTTGAAGAATGCGGGGGCGACGCCGGGGAACATCGCGTTGGTGAGGACGTCCTCCTCCGAGCCGTCGAAGCCCTCGAGCGCCGCGGCCTGGGTGTTCAGCTCGTCCCATTCGGGCTTGAGGTAGTCGGCCGGGCGGCCGGTGATGACGTCCTTCTTGGTCTGCTTCTGCGCCATCTCGATGACCTCGGGGTTGCGCTCGCCCAGGCACTCGCCGTAGTAGCCGAGCATGAGGTCGGCGAACTCGCCGGTCATCACCTTGTAGCGGCCCATCAGCACGTTGAACACGGCCTGCGAACCGACGATCTGCGACGATGGGGTGACCAGCGGCGGGTGACCTGCGTCGGCCTTGACCCGCGGCACCTCCTCCATCACCTCGCGGATGCGGTCGCCCGCGCCCTGCGCCTTGAGCTGGGATTCCATGTTCGACAGCATGCCGCCGGGGATCTGCGAGGAGAAGATGTCGGTGTCCACCAGGGTGGCCGACTCGAACTCCTTGTACTTCGGGCGGACGCCGGCGAAGTGATCGCGGATCTTGAGCAGGCGCTCCATGTCGAGATCAGTGGTGTACTCGGTGCCCTCGAGCATCGCGACGAGCGACTCGGTGGGGTTGTGGCCGGGGCCCAGCGACATCGACGAGATGGCACTGTCCACCACGTCCGCGCCGGCCTCGATGGCCTTCATCAGCGACACGAGCGTGACGCCGGTGGTGGAGTGGCAGTGGACGTTGATCTGAACGTCGCCGTAGGTTTCCTTGATGCCGCGGATGATGTCGTAGGCCGGCTGCGGCTGCAGGAGCGCGGCCATGTCCTTGAGCGCGATGGACTCGGCGCCCATGTCCAGCAACTGGCCGGCGAGCTTGATGTAGCCCTCGACGGTGTGCACCGGGGACATCGTGTAGCAGATGGTGCCCTGGGCGTGCTTGCCGACCTTCTTCACCGCCGCCATGGCGTGGGCCATGTTGCGGGGGTCGTTGAGGGCGTCGAAGACCCGGAAGACGTCCATGCCGTTCTCGGCGGACTTCTCCACGAACTTCTCGACCACCATGTCCTCGTAGTGGCGGTAACCGAGGAGGTTCTGGCCGCGCAGCAGCATCTGCAGGCGCGAGTTGGGCATCAACTCGCGGAAGGTGCGCAGACGCTTCCAGGGGTCCTCGTTCAGGAATCGGATGCACGCGTCGAACGTCGCGCCACCCCAGCATTCGACTGACCAGTAACCAGCCTGGTCGATGTCCTCGCAGGCGCCGACCATGTCCTCCATGGCCATGCGGGTCGCCATCAAACTCTGATGCGCGTCTCGGAGTACAAGCTCCGTCACGCCGATCTTTCGGGCTGTCATGGGGTAATACAACCATGCTCCCCGGCCCCCAGGAACGGCACCCCCGAGATAATCGGTCCGACCAACCCCCTGTACGCTTGAGGACTATTCCTGTGCCGCCGTCGCCCCTAGTCGAGCGGGCACTGGGGCGCTCAACGGGAGGACCGCCAGCACATACCCGCCGGCCTGTGTGGGACCGGCCTCGAAGGATCCGCCCAACTCCTCGGCGCGCTCGCGCATGGACCCCAGACCCACTCCCGGGCGCCAGGCCTTGACCACGTCGCCACTCGAGCGTCCTTCGGCGTGCCCGTCGCGCACCTCGATGAGGAGTGCGGGCCCACCGGGGTGGTTGGCGGGCTCCAGCCGCACGACGGCGCGCGTCGACCCGGCATGTCGCGCCACGTTGGACAACGCCTCGGTGACGATGCGGTAGGCCGCCACCTCGACGGCTGCAGGAAGCCCCCTCGGCACGTGCGCGTCCAGCTCCACAGAGAGCGGCTGCCCCGATGCGCCGCGCAGCGACTGCAGCTGGAGCCGAAGGGCGCCGACGAGCCCCAGCTCGTCCAACGACGGGGGCCGCAGCCCGTCCACCAGTCCGCGGATCTCGACGATCGCCGCGGCGGCCTCAGCGCGCAGGTCGGAGAGCAGATCCACGGTGGCCTCGCCGTCGGCGCGCAGGGTGTTGATCGCCGCGTCCGCCGTGAACGCGATGCCGGTCAGCCTGGGGCCGAGGCCGTCATGGAGATCCCGGCGCAGCCGTCGACGCTCGTCCTCGACCCCGGAGATGACCGTGACCCGGGAGGCCCGGACCTCGGCGGCGAGCTCGTGGGCGCGAAGGGTCTGGGCGAGCAGTGGGCCGACCAGCGACAACACCTTGTCGTCGTCTCGGCTCAGCCGCAGCTCGCCGCTGCGGAGGCACACGACCAGCTGTGTGGTCCCCGGAGACCCGGGCTCGAGGGGCCGGACCGCCTCGGTGCCCGCCCGGATGCCGGATTCGGCGAGGGTCACGCCGTCCGCCACGACTGCGGCATAGGGCAACCCGAGCGCATCACGGATGGCCTCCAGCGCGGACCCGGGATCGTCGCCGACCGACCCCACCACCCGCGCAGCGGCGTCGAGGGGGTCGCGGCGCCGTCCGAAGAGCAACTCCTCGACGACGCCTCGCAGGACGCGACGGAGCGGGTGGACTCCCAGCGCCAGGGCCGCCGCAAGCAGCCCTTGGACGCCGACGGTCGGGGGGCTTCCGAGGAGGAGCTCAACCATCGCCGCCACCAGGCCGAACGCCGCGATGTACCCCGCCACCGTCGTGAAGGTGACGGTCACCCAGACGAGCGCCCCGCGCGGGCTGGTGGTCGGGGCCCTGACCCCCACCACCATGGCGGGGCCGATCAGCGCAAGCGACAAGGTGGCCGCCACGGTCCCGACGAGCCCGAGCCCGCCGAACGCGCCGACGAACGATACGCAGAGCGCGACCAGGAGGGCCAAGGCGACCCATGCCAGCGGCGCACGCTCACCCACCTCCCCCCGCTCGAACGCCCACCACGTCCTGATCACCACCACGCTCAACGCGGCGGTGGCGAGAACACCGACGGCCTCCTCGCCCGGGTAGGCCACCGCTGCGGCTCCGACGGCGGCGCTGACCGACACCGCCAGGTGCTCCGGCGTGCTGCGCCTCACCCTCGGGTACGTGATGAGGCTGAGCGGCAGGAAGAGCACGCCTGCGGCCGTCCAGGCCCTGGCGGCATCGAGGCCCAGCCTCCCCATCGCGACACCCGTCACCCCGAAGGCCCCGGCCAGGATGAGCAGCGCGGCCGAGATCCGGCTGCCCGGGGTGGCCAGCAGCGCGAGGCCGGAACCGACCAGAGCCAGGCACATCACCACGAGCGCCGAGGACTCGGCCACGTCGATCACGTCACAAGCCCTTCGTCGCGCGCCCGGATGATGGCGGCGGACCGGTCGGCGACCCGGAGCTTGGCGAAGATGGCCGTCAGGTTGTTGCTGACGGTCTTGGGGGAGAGGAAGAGCTGCTTGGCGATCGCCGCGTTGCGCAGCCCCGAGGCCAGGAGGGTGAGGATCTCGCGCTCCCGCTCGGTGAGCTCCGGGAAGGGGACGGTCGATGCTGGCGGCGCCGCGAACAGGCTGAGCATGCGGGCGGCGACCCCCGGCCCGTAGATGACCTGACCCGCGGCGACCGCCCGGATAGCCGCGACGATCTCGTCCTGCTCGGCGCCCTTGAGCAGGTACCCGCGGGCGCCGGCGCGCATCGCGGTCAGGACGGTGGCGTCGTCGTCGTACATCGTCAGCACTAGCACCGCGACCTCCGGCACGGCCGCGCTGATCCGACGGGTGGCCTCCACCCCGTCGAGGACCGGCAACCGGATGTCCATGAGGATCACGTCGGGGTGGAGCAGCTGAGCTTCGCGGACCGCGGCCTCGCCGTCGGCGGCCTCCCCCACGACCTCCACCTCGTCGATGGTGTCGAGCAGGGCGCGCAGGCCCCGCCGCACCACTGGGTGGTCATCGACGAGGACAAGCCGAACGGTCATGGCCCCAGGATGACAGTCAGCCGGCTGAGTGGTCACCGGGAAGGTGTTCCCGATCGGGCGGGATCAACTCCCGGCGGGCGGGAGGCACGGCACTCGCGGCGGGATGAGTCCGCGGCGCACGCTGGAGGCACACCACACGAAAGGATGTCACCATGAGCGCCACCACTTCGACCCTTGGTCGGCCCCAGCTGGGCGCCAAGAGGATCACCGGCCTCGTCCTCGCCGGCCTCTACTCCCTGACCAACATCCCCTCAGTCCTCTTCCCCGTCACCGGCGAGGTGGGCCCGCCGTTGCTCGTGCTGGCGTTGAGTTCGGTGCTCGGCGTCATCGGGCTGATCGCCGTCATCGTCGGCTGGAGGACGGATCACCCCGCGGCGCACCGCATCGCCACCGGCACCGTCGCCATTTCGGCCCTCACGGCCCTCCCCGCCTTCTTCGTCGCCGGGGTTCCCGTCCTGCTGAGGGTGATGGCCGGCAGCTCGATCCTCCTGGCGATCGTCATCGCGGTGCTGCTCTTGTCGCCGACGCAGCGGAGCCGCGTGCCGCAGTCCGCCTGACGTCACACATCCGCAAGCGAAGGGACGGGGCCGCCCGAAGGCGACCCCGTCCCGCTAGTGGTAATGCCAGGCTTGGCGTCAGTGACGCTCTGCCCTGAAGTTGAACCTATCGGCGAAGCTGGTCGTTCTCGATCAAGTCGCCGGGGCCCTCATTGGCCTTACCGATGGTCTCTTGATGCTGATATGCGCAAGCCATACTTTGCCTCCCGAAATGTAGGTAACAGGACATGGACCACGGTACCCCTCACCTCCAAGCAAGGGAAGGGTTCCAGCATCATCGGGGTGGCCGGCCGAGTCCCGGGGTACCGTTCGAGCACGCCCCAGACCCGGCGATGCCACCCTCAGATGGCGCGCAGCTGGAACGCACTCCACGTGGCGCATACCGCGTTCACGTGGTCGTCGACGAATGCGACGTGAGCCGGCGCCGCGAGGTAGTTGCGCCAGGCCTGCTCATCGGCGAACTCGGCCACGATCCCGACCTCCGCGTTGCCGGGGTTGAGCCCCAGGTCCGAACCTGAGCGGAAGGACTCGACGCCCTCGATCTTGGCGGGCAACTCGGCCATTGCGGCGATGAGGGCGCTGCGCTGCTCAGGCGTGGCGTCGGGGGTGAACGTCATGCTCCAGACGTGGGTGATCATGGTGTGCTCCTTGTGTCGGTGGTGGTCGCCGCAACGTGCAGCGGGTGGTTCGATGGGTGCTCAGGTCTTGCTGGGGTGCTCAGGTCAGGTTCTCCGCGGCGAGCCAATGGGCCGCGATCTCCGCGGGCGCGAGCTCCTCGTCGACGCTGCGCAGGTTGAGGCCGACTAGATCCTCCGCAGACATCGCCGCACTGATCGAGTTGATGAGGGCCGCTGCCTCGTCATCGATGTCGTCGCTGGCGACCGGCACGACGTGGGAGGCGAGGAAGAGCCCCTCCGTGTCTTCCAAGCTGACCAGGTCGTTCTTCTGCATGGACGGATCAGCGGTGTAGATGATCGCCAGCTGGATGTCGCCGTCCTGCAGCGCCTTGACGGTCAGGGGGCCGCCGCCGTCCTCGATGGGGGTGAAGGCCACATCGACGCCGTAGGTTGCCCTCAGGCCGCTGGGGCCGTTCGGACGGTTCTCCCCCTCGGAGTTCCCGCCCAACGTCAGCGGCTCGCTCACCTTCGCGAGGTCCGCGATGGTCTCCAGGCCCCACTGCTCGGCGAATGCCCGGGTGACGGTGTACGAGTCCTGGTCCGTGGCCGGGGACTGGTCCAACGCCCTCAGGCCCTCGGGTGTGGCCTCCTGCAGGGCGGCGTAGACCTCATCCGCCAACCGGGCCTGGGTGTCCGGCTCCCAGTACTGCAGCAGCGGCCCCGTGTACTCGGGGAACAGGTCGATGGCCCCGGACTCGATCTCCGGGACATACACCTCACGCTGGCCGATGCGGAACTCGCGGACGACCTCATGCCCGGCCGCTTCAAGCGCCTGGGCATAGATCTCGGCGACGATCTCGTTCGAGTAGTAGTCCTGCGAGCCGATGACGATGGCCTCGGCCTCCCCGTTCGCGAGAGGCTCAGAGCCTCCGCAGGCGGTCAGGCCTGCGGCCGCTGCAAGGCCGACGGAGACGGCAGTGAGAGTACGGAGCAAGGGCATGGGTTTCCTTCGGTCAGGCGCCGGGGGCCGGCGTCTCGGTGAGCGTGACCGGCCTGGTCACGCTTGTGGCGAGGAGCCCGCCGATCGGGGAACACACCCAAGTCTATATATCGAATCGAGGTAACACGAATCGAGGTGTAGGGTGTGCTCGTGATCGAGTTGATGGTGCTGGGCTTCCTGGCAGAGGGACCGCTGCACGGCTACGAGCTGCGGCGTCGGATGGAGCGGCTGCACGGCTACGCACGCGCCATCAGCGATGGCACGCTCTATCCCGCGCTCAAGCGCCTGGAGGCGGCCGGCTTCGTGCGGCGGGACGATCCCTCCCCCGGTCGTGGGGCCGTGCAGCGGCAGACGTTGCGCCTGACCGGCGCCGGCCTGGAAGAGCTTCGGGCACGGCTGCGCGACGCCCGGGGCCACGACATCACCGACGGCGGGCGGTTCTTCGTCGTCCTCGCCTTCCTCTCCAATCTGCCGTCCGTGGCCCACCAGCACGCCGTGCTGCGTCGCCGCTTCGACTTCCTGGATGAGCCGGGCGTGGGCTTCTTCTACGACGGGGACCGCGCCCTTGGCTCCGAGGAGATCGACGACCCCTACCGTCGCGGCATCATGCTGACCGCCCGCGCAACCAGCCGCGCCGAGCGCGCGTGGCTCCGCGACACCTTGGAGGCCGCCCGATGACACCCCCCACGATGCGCGCCGTGGTGCTTGAACGCCCCGGCCCTGTCTCGAACCTCCGACTTCGAGAGCTCCCCGTCCCGGAGCCCCGTCCCGGCTGGGTTCGCATCCGCGTCCACGCGTTCGGGCTGAACCGCTCAGAGCTGCACACCCGTCTGGGGCTCGCCGAGGGCGTCACCTTCCCACGGGTCCTCGGCATCGAAGCCACCGGGGTGGTCGACTTCGCGCCCGGGGGCGAGTTCGAGCCGGGACAGCAGGTCGTGACCATGATGGGCGGCATGGGTCGCGTCTTCGACGGCGGCTACGCCGAGTACACCTGTGTGCCCGCGGGCCAGGTGATCGCGTTCCGTTCAAACCTGGGCTGGGCCACTCTCGGCGCCCTGCCCGAGATGCTTCAGACCGCGTACGGGTCCCTCAGTGTGGGGCTGGATCTGCAACCGGGGCAGTCGCTCCTCATCCGGGGCGGGTCCTCATCGGTGGGGATGGCGGCCGCAGTCCTCGCCAAGCGCCGAGGCGCGCTGGTCTTCGCGACCACCCGTGACCCGGCGAAGGCAGAGTCGCTTCGTGCCGTGGGAGTCGACCACGTGATCGTGGACGACGGCGGGGTTGCCGCGCAGGTCCGCCGCATCCTGCCGGACGGGGTCGACGCGGCGCTGGAACTCGTGGGCACGCCCACGCTCCCGGACACCCTGCGCTCCACCCGGGTACACGGCGTCGTCTGCTTCACCGGCATGCTGTCCAACCAGTGGACCGTGCGCGACTTCTACCCCATCGACTACCTGCCCCGGGGGGTCCGCCTGACCGCCTACTCGGGGGAGGCCGACGACCTGCCCGCCGAGGTTCTCCAGGAGTTTCTCGACGATGTGGCCGCCGGCCGAGCTGTCGTCCCACTGGACCGAACCTTCACCCTCGATCAGATCCAGGAAGCCCATACCGTCATGGAGCAGGGAACCGCACTGGGGAAGCTCGTCGTCACGCTCTGAGGCGCGCCGACGGAGTCGCCACCGGGCGGGAGACGCGCTGTGCCGGCTGACTCCGCGTCGAGAACGGCGACTGATGTCGCCCCTGAGGTCAGCGCTGGGAGATGTCTTCGACCACGTCGCCGGTGGTGCGGGCGTCGAGGTCGCGGGCAACGTCCGCCTGGGCGACGACACCGACCAGCTTGCCGCCGTCGAGCACCGGGACGCGCCGGACCTGCCGCTCGCCCATGATGCGGGCGACCTCTGCGGCGTCGTCGTCGACGTCAACCGTCACCACGGCGCCCGTCGCGACCT
>JAPUEL010000087.1:0-24708 GCA_027492545.1 Propionibacteriaceae bacterium | reverse complement strand
ACCTCTGCGGCGTCGTCGTCGACGTCAACCGTCACCACGGCGCCCGTCGCGACCTCCGCGACAGTGGAGTTCGACGGGTCCAAGCCCTCGGCGATGCCCCTGACCACGATGTCGCGGTCGGTGACGACGCCGGCGAGGTGGTCGCCGTCGAGGATGGGGAGCGAGCCCACGTTGAGGTCCCGGAGCTGTTGCGCGGCCTCGGTGAGTGTCGCGGTGGGCGCAAGGGTCTCCGCCGGCGTGGTCATGATGTCGCGTGCTGTCTTCATCGTTCCTCCTACGGTGAGTGGCAGCCCTGACGGGCCACCCATCTCCCACGTACCCAGTGGGTGGGGATCCAAACGTCGGCGACGGCTGAGCGGGAGCGAGTCAACGCCAAGCGGCAGATCTGGTGGCGTAGTCGCCACCAAAAGCGCCTCCCAAGGATGGGCCGCGGCTAGCGGCGAACCCTCGAACGCTGAGCGGCAGATCTGGTGGCGTAGTCGCCACCAGAAGTGCCACCTCAGGACGGGCCACCGCTGGCGGCCGAACCCGCGAACGCTGAGCGGCAGATCTGGTGGCGTAGTCGCGACCAGAAGTGCCGGTTAAGGATGGGCCGAGGCTGGAGGCCGAACCCGCGAACGGTGGGCGGCAGATCTGGTGGCGTCGTCGCGGCGCTCGACGCAGTGCGCCAGGTGTTGTCCATTCGCCTCACGGTGTTGTCCGCACTCCCCCATCACGAGGACAGCCCACGCTGGCGCGTGCAGGCTCGGACCGTGCATCGGCGAAAGAGCTTGACCCCAGCCCTCCTCACCCTGGCCAACTCCCAGGAAGGCGTCCTCACCACGCGCCAACTCATCGACGGTGGGCTCACCCGCGCGGTGATCGGCCGGATGGCCCGCTCTTGGGTCAACCCAGCGGACGGCCTGCACTGCATCAAGGAACCCACGTGGCAGGCCGTCGCCTGGGCAGGGCTGCTGCGCGGCGGTGAGTCGGCCATCCTCGGAGAGGACGCCGCGGCGCATCTTCACGACGCCGTCCGCGACGCGCCGTCGCGGATCGCGGTCTGGACCGAGGCCAGACGCGACGGCTTCACCGTCGGGCAGTGGACCGTGGTGTACCGACGGGGGACGCGGAAGGGGATGGGCAGCCCCCCACGGACGTCTCTGGAGACGAGTCTCGTCGATCTGGCCCGGGTCAGTTCTGAGGACGCGACTGTCGCGGCGGTGGCCCGTGCCCTGGCGCAGGGCCGGACACTACCCGCCAGGATCCTCACCGCACTCGCCGCACGGCAACGGACCAGGCACTCGGCCGTCCTCAAGGAACTCTGCAGCCATGCCGGCCAGGGCATCGAGAGCGCCCTGGAGTGGCGCTTCCAGAGCCAGGTGCTGCTCCCACACGGGCTGCCGATGCCCGAGAAGCAGGTACCCACCGTCGTCGGCCGCGGCGACGCCTTGTACCGAGACGCGCGGCTCGCCGTCGAGCTCGACGGTATGCGGGACCACATCGAATGGTCCAAGGACATGGCCCGCGACAACGAACGTCTGATCGCGGAAGACACCGTCACCCTGCGCTACGGGTGGCAGGCGGTGACGCTCGCCGCGTGCGCCGTCGCGGCACAGCTGGCCGATGCGCTGAGCGCGCGGGGCTGGGAAGGGGAGCGGCTCGACTGCCCACACTGCCCGCCCGCCAAAGAGGCGGATCTGGTCGCGTAGTCGCCACCACAAGTGCCTGCTAAGGATCGGCCCGCCGTCGACCGGCGGTCTGGAAATGCTGAGCGGCGGATCTGGTCGCGTAGTCGAGACCAGATCCGCCGCCCAAGAGACTGGCTGATCAGCTGCTGAGCATGACCTGGCCGCCGGTGACCGGGATGGCCTGGCCGGTTTCGTACGCCTGCTCGACGATGTAGTACACCGCCCGCATGACATCCGCGCCGGTGGTGCCCCGACGCATCGGGACCTTCGCCTCGTAGAATTCCCGCACCTCGGCGACGGTGGTGGCGCCGGGGACCTTGCCGGACGCGAGGTACTGCGCGAACAGCCCGCGATCCGGGTCGGACCACAGGGGGCCGTCGTAGAAGTTGCCCGGGCAGATGGCGTTGACCTTCACGCCGTGCTCGACGAGCTCCAGCGCGAAGCTCTGCACCAGGCCGATGCCGCCGAACTTCGAGCCGGCGTAGGCGCCGTTCTTGTTCGAGCCCACCAGGCCGGACTTCGAGTTGATCTGGACGATGTCGGTCATCCAGCCCGGCGCCGCCTTGTGCTGGGCGGCCAGCAGGCGGCCCAGGTGCTTGGTGACGAGGAAGAACGCCGTGTAGTTGATGTCCGTGGTCAGCGCGAACGCGGACAGATCCTGTTCCAGCACTCCCCCCGCGCGGACGATGCCCGCGTTGGAGATCACCAGGTCGAGCCCGCCCGTGGTGGCAGCAATCTGCTCCGCCATCGCCGCGACCGAGGCCTCGTCCGCCACGTTGACGGTGATCGCCGCGGAACGGTCGCCCAGCTCGGCGGCCAGGGCCGCCGCGCCGTCGGCATTGAGGTCGGCGATGTAGACGAACGCGCCGGAATCGACGAGCCCGCGCACGATCTCAGCGCCGAAGCCCTGGGCGCCGCCGGTGACGACGGCCACCTTCCCCGCCACGACGGCGGACCGTGAGGCGGCGCTCCGTGCCTCGGCCGAGCGTGCGCCGGGCTGGGGCGTGAGGTCGCCGAGGGTGCGCGCCGAGAAGGCGTGGCGCTCCCCCGCCACCTCCACGACGACGTCGCCGGGGAGGGGGAGGTCGGCGTCGGCGAGGGCCTGGGGAAGGTCAGCGATAGTGGAGACCTTCTTAGGCTTCGAGGCCGGCTGCGTCGGCACCTCAGCCAGCGGTGAGGGGGCCGCGCCCGGCTCAGCCAGCGGGGATGACGGCTCCTCAGCCAGCGGGGATGGGGAGAGGATGACCGGTACCCCGTACTTGGCCAGGTAGGCGCCCCGGACCACCGGGGCGATGTCGACGATGCTCATGCCAGTACCTTTCGCTGGGTCGAACGGAGGGCGGGGAACCTCATGCGAGCGCCCTCCTCAGTTGGCTAACGCTCTCCTCGACGGTGGTCTCACCGGCCACGAGGGCCCGGCCGAGCGCGCCGTAGCGCGCCACCCGGTCCGTCAACCGCAGGACCGCCAGCGGCGAATCCGGCGAGAACAGGCCCAGCGACGCCGACTCGTTGGCGAGCTGCTCGTGAGCGACCATCGCCCAGGTGGCGTCGTTGAGATGCGCCAGCTCGGGGCGCTGCAGCTCCGGGCAGTTGAACACCTGGCGGGGCGTGTTGATGTCCACGCCGGAGACCTCCAGCATCCGGTGCTCGGCGGCGAGCTCGGCCACGCGGGCCATCTGCTCGGCCGTGTTGCGCGGCGGCATGTAGGTGATGGCCGGCATGCCCATGCGCTCCAGCTCGGCGAACAGCTCCTCCAGGAAGTCGTCCTCGAACTTCTCCGCCTTCTTGTCCCCCGTCGGCGACGCGGTCACGTCGCCCAGGTAGGCGTAGCACGGGATGGCGCCCACGGACTTGGCGAAGGCGATCACCTCGGCCATGCTCGGGCACTCGCCGCCGTCCTCGAGACGCTCCGGGATCACGTAGATCTGGTCCAGGAACTCGGCCTTCATCACGCCCAGCAGGTCGAAGACCAGGTGCGGGTTGTCCGGATCCGCCAGCTGGTCCGCGACCTTGCCGGACAGGTTCAGGCCCATCTCGGCCAGCCCGTCGACCAGAGATTGCCCTGGCCCGAAGCGCTCGATGAGCTTCGAGGCCATGGCGGCCAGCAGGTGACGCTCGGTCACCGTCCCGCCGCGCAGGAACTGCGACCGCTCGACTATGTCCTCCTCGAGGTCGATCAGCGGCGCGCCCAGGCGGCCGAGGATCTCGTTGGCCCGCTCCACCATCTTCGCGGTGCGCTTGAGCCGCGCCTCGCGGACGGGCACCAGGTACTCGGCCACCTTGTCGCGCGACGAGGCGGGAATGCCCTGCACCGTCATGTAGGCGATGCCCGCGGTGTCCGGGTTGTTGAGCTTGCGGGTGTGCATCGGCGCGTGGCCGGAGGCCACCTCGTCGGCCGTGTGCACGTACACGCGACACTCGAAGCCGGTGACGGCCCCCATGCCCAGCAGGGAGGCGGCCTCCGCCATCTCCGCGGCCGCAGCCCCGGAGTCGTGGTCCACCGAACCCACCACCATCAGGCCCGCCTCACGCGCCCGCAGCGCGGCCATGGCCGGCGTGTAGGGGCTGAAGCTGTAGATGGTGTGGACGTGGTTGTTGGACTCGGTGACGAACTCCGGGAACTCCGGGCCCCCCTGCAGGTACTCCCGCAGGGCGGCCAGGCGCTCGGCCGGCATGGCCGTCGGATCGTTGATCACGTCGCGGGACATGGCTCAGAGCCCCATCCGGGAGCGACGCGCCAGCTCGGCATTGGTCTGGTTGGTGGTGGGCACGTGACCCTTGAGGGGCAGGATCCGCTCGTGGATGGCGTCGATCAGCCAGTCGGGCTGGGGGAAGAACTCCTTCTCCAGCTCGGCTGCCGGGGTGATCGCGTTGCGCGAGCCCACCACGGTGACGGGGGCGTCGAGGTGGTCGAACGCCAGCGTCTGGATGGACGAGGCCACGTTGTGCAGGAAGGACCCGCGGTCCACCGCGTCCGAGGTGAGCACGAGGCGTCCGGTCTTCTTCACGGACTCGACGATCGGGTCCAGGTTGAGCGGCGCGACGAAGCGGAGATCGATCACCTCGGTGGAGATGCCGTACTTCTCCTGAAGCAGGTCGGCGGCCTCCATCACGCGGTACAGCGTGGGGCCGATCACCGCGATGGTCAGATCGGTGCCTTCGCGGCGCACCACCGGCTCACCCTCGGGAACCTCGTAGTAGCCCTCCGGCACGCCGTCGGCCGCGAACTGCTCGGCCACGTCGTAGAGGAGCTGGGACTCGAAGAACATCACCGGGTCGGTACCGCGCAGCGCCAGGTTCATCATGCCCTTGGCGTCGTACGGGGTGGCCGGGTAGTACACCTTGAGCCCAGGCATGTGCGCCACGAGCGCGGACCAATCCTGCGAGTGCTGGGCGCCGTACTTGGAGCCCACCGACACGCGCATGACCAGCGGCATCGTCAGGAGGCCCGCGGACATCGACTGCCACTTGGCGGCCTGGTTGAAGATCTCGTCGCCGGCGCGGCCCAGGAAGTCGCAGTACATGAGCTCGACGATGGCGCGGCCTCCGGAGAGGGCGTAGCCCACGCCGGCGCCGATGATGGCGGCCTCGGAGATGGGCGAGTTGAACAGCCGGTGGTACGGCAGCAGCTCGGTGAGCCCGCGGTAGACGGCGAACGCGCCGCCCCAGTCACGGTTCTCCTCACCCCAGCCGGCCATCGTCGGGTCGGTGGCGAAGCGGTGCGCCACGGCCTCGAACAGGGCGTCGCGGTAGGAGTAGGCCTTGGCCTTGGAGACGGGCTTGCCGTTCTCGTCGGTGGCCTTGCGCACCTTGTTCTTCAGCGACTTGACGCGCGCGTTCTCCTCCAGCGGCTCGAGCAGCTCGGGCTCGCCCTCGGCCATGGCCTCCACGTTGCCGTTGGAGAACATGACGGTCTCGATGAAGTCCATGCCGACGCGGGGGCTGGACTCCTCGTCCTTCGTGGCGATGGCGATGATCTTGGTGAGGCGCTCGTCGAACTTCGCCTGGATGTCGTCGACCTCGCTCTGGCTGAGCACCTTGTTCTCGACGAGGTAGGCCGCGTAGTTCTTGAGGCCGTCGTGGGTCTCCCACAGCTCCACCTCCTCGCGGGTGCGGTAGCTGGAGGCGTCCGACGGCGAGTGTCCGGAGAAGCGGTAGGTGATGGTGTCGGTGAGGACCGGGCCCTTGCCGGACTCGAGGATCTGGCGCTTGCGGGCGACGGCGTCGGCCACGGCGAGCGGGTTCAGTCCGTCGACGCGCTCCGAGTGCATCGCCTCGGGGTTCACGCCTGCACCGACGCGGGCCAGGATGTCGTAGCCCATGGTCTCGCCGGAGGTCTGGCCACCCATGCCGTAGAAGTTGTTGAAGAAGTTGAACCAGATCGGCGGGTTGCCGTCGACGCCGTGCTTCCACAGGGTGCGGTACTGGTCCATGGCGGCCATCATCATGGCCTCCCACACCGGGCCGCAGCCCATCGATGCGTCGCCGATGTTGGCGATCACGATGCCGGGCTGGCGATTGATCCGCTTGAACAGCGCCGAGCCGGTGGCGATGTCGGCCGAGCCGCCGACGATGGCGTTGTTGGGCATGGAACCGAAGGGCGCGAAGAAGGCGTGCATGGAGCCGCCGAGGCCGCGGTTGAAGCCGGCCTTGCGGGCGAAGGTCTCCGCCACGGTGCCGTAGAGGATGAAGTTCTCGGCCAGGTCCAGCAGGCCGTCGTGGCCCACCTTCTCCGCGAAGCCGAGGGTCTCGCCGTCGAGGAAGGTCTTCATGATGTTCTCGAGCTCGGCCGGGTCGAGCTTGCGGGCCGCGGAGTAGCACTTGGCGAGGATCTCGCCGTGGCTGCGGTGCGAGCCGAAGAGGAAGTCGGTGGGGTCAAGCTGCGAGGCCTGGCCGACGACGGCAGACTCCTGGCCGATGGAGAGGTGCGCCGGGCCGCGGTGGTTGTACTCCACCCCGTTCCAGGCGCCGGTGGTCTTGATCGAGTTCAGCATGGTCTCGAACTGACGCACGGCGATCATGTCGTGGAGGATGTCCACCAGACCGTCCTTGCCGTGGGTCTCGAGCTCAGCGGCGAAGTTGGGCTTGTACTGGTTGACGGGGATGTCGGGCGTGGTGATGAACGACGCCGAGCGGACGTTGCTCGGATCGACGACGAGGGTGCGTGGCATGTGTGACTGCTCCTAGCTTTCTGGTGGTCGCTCAGGCCTTGGCAGCCCAAGCCGCCTCTCGGATGAGTTCGCTGACGGTGGGGTGGGGGAAGACGACCTGGCGCAGGTCGGTGATGTTGAGTTCGGTCTCGAGCACCACGGAGGCGCCCCAGATCATCTCGGAGGCGTAGCTGCCCACGACGTGGACGCCGAGCACCTGCAGGGTGTCGCCGTCGTAGACCAGCTTCGCGGCGCCGGGGGCCTTGACGCCGTTCTCGGCGACGAAGCGGCCCGACATCGCGCCGGGGACGGTGACGGTCTGCACGTTGCCGCCCTGGGCCTTGGCCTGGGCCTCGGTGAGCCCGATGCCGGCGGCCTCCGGGATGGAGTAGACGGCCCACGGGATGGTGGACCAGCGCATGACCTCGCCCTTGCGGTGTGCCTCCGGGTCGAGGATGTTGGCCGCGGCGATCTCGCCCATGCGGTAGGCGGCATGGGCCAGGAGGGAGCGGCCGGTGACGTCTCCGATGGCCCAGACGTTCGGGAGGTTGGTGCGCATCCGGTCGTCGACCACCACGCCCTTGCCGGAGACCTCCAGGCCGGAGCTCTCCGCGCCCCAGCCCTGCACGGCGGGGCGGCGGCCCACGGCCATGAGCACGACGTCGGCCTCCACGGCCTCGTCGGCGCCGTCGGCGGTGGTGTAGCGGACGGTCCCGCCGTCGAGGGCGGTGACCTTGCAGGACAGCTTGAAGTGCACGTTACTGAGCGCCTTGCGGAGCATGGGCGCGAGCTCGGCGTCCATGAACGGCACGATCTCGGGCAGCATCTCCACGACGGTGACCTCAGAGCCGAGCGTGGCGAACAGGCTCGCGAACTCCAGCCCGATCACCCCGCCGCCGATCACGGCCAGGCGCGACGGGATGGACTCGACGGCCAGCATGCCGGTGGAGTCCACCACGTGCGGGTTGTCCTTGGCGCCCGGGATGGGGGGCATCACGGGGACGGAGCCGGTGGCGAGGATCACGTGGTCGCCGGTGTAGCTCTCCGCTCGTTGAGCCGGACCGGAGCCGGAGGCGCCGTCCGCGTCGAAACGCACGGTGACCTTGCCGGGGCCGTCGAACGTGCCGTAGCCCTTGACGACGGTGACGCCGGCCTTCTTCTCCGCGAAGCCCACGCCCTTGACGAGCGTGGTGACCGTCTGGGCCTTCCACTTCTGCAGCTCGGTCCAGTCCACCGAGATGTCGGAGGTGTGGATGCCGAGGTTGGTGCCGTGCTTGGCGTGCTCGTAGGTCTTGGCCGCGTTGAGCAGTGCCTTGGTGGGGATGCACCCCACGTTGAGGCAGGTGCCGCCGAGGGCGTCGGCCTCGATGAGGAGGACCTTCTTCCCCGCGTGGCCGAGGCGCTCGGCGGCGATGTAGCCGCCGGGTCCCCCGCCCAGGACGATGACGTCGTAGTCACTCATGGATTGTCAGTTCCTCTCAGCCGAGCACGGTGATGTCGATGGCCTCGATGAACGTCACGAGGTCCTGCAGGAAGCGGGCAGCATCGGCGCCGTCGATGGCGCGGTGGTCGGCGGTGAGCGACAGTCCGATGCGCTGCTCCGCGCCGATGGAGCCGTCGGCGTTGACCTTGACCCGGGGGAAGATCGCGTCGACGCCGAGGATGGCCGTCTGCGGCACGTTGAGCAGCGGGGTGAAGGACTCGATGCCGAAGCCGCCGAGGTTGGACACCGTGAAGGTGGCGCCGGAGAGCAGATCCGGGTTGATCGAGCCCTGGATGGCCTCGTTGGCCAGCTGCTTGCTGACGGCCGAGAACTCGCGCAGGCTCATCAGCGACGCGTTGCGCACCGTCGGCACAAGGAGGCCGCGGGGGGTGTCGCAGGCGAAGCCCATGTGGACCCGCTCGAAGGTGGTGAGCACGCCGTCGGCCAGGTGCGCGTTGTGCGAGGGGTTCTTCGCGGCGGCGCGGACGGCGGCGTAGCCGACCAGGTCGCCGATGGTGACGCCGTTCATGCCCAGCGACGGATCCGAGTTCTTCAGCTTCTTGCGCAGGTCGAGCAGGCCCTGGGCGTTCGCGGTGGTGGTGTAGGTGAGCTGCGCGGAGGTGGCCAGCGAGTTCATCATCCGGTCCGAGATGACCTTGCGGACGCCCTTGACCTTGGTGGCCTCCGACGGGCCGGGGAAGTCGGCGTCGACGGCGCTCGCCGAGCGGGGCGCGGCCGGGGCTGCGGCGACGGCCGGCTCGGCCGGGGCGGCGAGATCAGCGGTGGTGACGCGGCCGCCGAGGCCGGTGCCCTGCGCGGCCGAGCCGTGGGCTCCTGCGCGGGCGGCGCCGGTGGTGGCGGAGGTGAGGGCGTCCTTGACGTCGCGCTCGATGACGCGGCCGCCGGGGCCGGAGCCCTCGGCGACGGCGCCGAGGTCGAGGGAGTTGGCGGCGGCGAGGGTGCGGGCGCGGGGGCTCGAGGCGCCGGTGGCAGCGGTGCGCTCCACCTGGGGAGCGGCCTCGGGCTCGGGCGCGGCGGCGGGTGCAGCGGACTCTGCGGCTGGTGCTGCCTCGGCCTCGCCGTCGCCCTTCCATCCGGCCGCGTCGAGCGCGGGCTTGGGATCCTCGCCCGCGGCGCCCACCACCAGCAACGGCTCCTTGACCGGGACGTCGTCGCCCTCGGCCCAGAGCAGCGCCAGCACGGTGCCGGCCGCGGAGGAGGGGACCTCCATGGAGGCCTTGTCTGTCTCGACCTCGCAGACGATGGCGTTCTCGGCGATCTCGTCGCCCACCTTCACCTGCCACGACACGATCAGGCACGACTCGACACTGTTGCCGAGCTGCGGCATGACTACGACGGTTGCCATGGTGTTGTCCTTCTTCTTCGTTGATTGACTAGACGACGCGTACTTGGGTGTGTTCCCGGAGCGCCTCGACGGCGCCCGCGGGGAGGCCGTCGTCGGTGATGACTCCGGTGATGCCCGCCAGGGGCAGGAAGGTGACGAAGCCGGCCTGCCCGAACTTCGACGAATCGGCCAGCAGCCAGGTCTCCTCCGCCCGCTCGCGCATGAGGGAGGCCACCTGGCCGCCCTCCACGAACCGCGTGGTGAGTCCCCGCTCGGGAGAGAACCCGTCCGTGCCGACGAAGGCCAGGCGGGTGTTGAAGTCCGCGATGGCGCGCTCGGCGAGCGGGCCGACGAAGGACTCCGACTCGGCGCGGAACACGCCCCCGGTGAGGATGACCCCGAGCGCGGGGTTGATCCGGGCCGTGGAGAACGCCAGCGCCGAGTTGGTGACGATCTGGACGCCGCGACGCCCGGTGAGGTTGCGTACCAGCATGGCGGTGGTGGTGCCGGCCTCAATCATGATCGTGTCGTCGTCGAGGACCATCGCTGCTGCCGCGGCGGCGATGCGCTGCTTGGCCTCCACGTGGAGCTTCTCGCGCTGCAGGATGGACTTCAGCGTGGTGGGGCGGGCCCCGCCGCGCGTGCGGACCAGGAGTCCGCGCTCCTCGAGGTTCCTGAGGTCTCCCCGGATGGTGACCTCGGAGACGCCGAGTTCGACGGCCAGGGCGGAGACCGAGAGGGTGCCGTCGTCGGTGAGACGCGTCATGATCTCGCTCGCCCGCTCTGCGCGTTCGACGGTCATTGTCGGTCCCATCACTTGCCGTTGACTTCCGAAGTGGTTTCGATGTGACCACCCTAAGCCCTTCGTATGGGTTTCGATGGGCGGGTGGCGAAATGCTGAGCATCTGCTCACGACATCACGATCCGGTCACGTCCGCACCCTCGCGAGCATGCGGATCTACGCTTGAGGGAAGGAGGCCAGCGATGCCCAGCCGTCGATCACTCTTGGCCGCCGCGGGACTCGCGGCCCTTGCCATTCCACTGTCGTCCTGCGCCACGGCCGAGCCCGGCGAGGTGCGCGGAACACAACCTCCGGAGGAGTTCCCGCTGGATACGTCCGGCGTACCGACGGCGTCCGCGGCCACCGAGTCGCTGGCGTGGACGCTGTTGGCAGGGAAGACCGGCAACCGGGTGCTGGGCCCCAGTTCGCTCATGTCCGCCATCGCCATGCTGGGCGAGGGCGCGGCCGGGGCGAGCGCCGCGTCGCTCGACTCGACGATCGGCCTTGCCGGGGACGAGCGATCCGCGGCCGTCGCGGCGCTGCGGCAGGCACTCGCCGGGTACGACACGCTTCCGGACAGCGTGGACAAGAAGGAGCCGCCGGAGGAGATCGTCGTCCATCAGGCGTCGCAGGTGGTGATCCTTGACGAGGCGATCGTCGAGGAGGCCTTCCTGGACCGGCTGTCGCGGTTCTACGACTCGGGGGTGGAGCGGGTGGACCGCGACGGGGCGAAGTCGGTGCTGGACGCGTGGGCGAACAAGCACACCGCCGGGCTGATCGAGAAGTCCGCCATCGAGGTGACGCCGGAGCTGCAGCTCGTGCTGCAGGACGCCGTCCTGTTCGCTGCCAGATGGCGGACCCCCTTCACCAGCGAGTGGCCGGTGCCGTTCACCCCCACCGGTGGCGCGCCGACGGAGGTGCCCGGCATGACGGAGATCGTTCCTGCCAGGTTCGCGGAGGGGTCGCGGTGGGCTGCCGTGCGTCTGCCGTACGACGACGTCCTCGCGATGGACGTGATCCTCCCCTCACCGGGGGTGGCTCCTGGTCAGCTCAGCGTCGACGAACTCGTGGCCGTCGCGGAGGGGCTGGAGGCCGCCGGCGAAGGACAGATCTCCGTGGTCATGCCGACGTCGGACCAGAAGCAGACCTGGGACCTCCTGGGACCTGTCAAGGAGGCCGGGATCGACCTCTCCGACCTGAGCATGATCCTGCCCGGGGGGACCCTGGGCCAGCTCGTGCAGCAGGTGACCCTGACGGTCAGCCCGAAGGGCACCGTCGGGGCGGTGCTGACGGAGGGCGCCGTCGGCACGGGCATGCCGTCATATGACGCGGAACTCTGGGTGGACCGGCCCTACATCATGCGAGTGCTGGACACCCGGACACGATGGCCCATCTTCCTGGCCGTCGTCGAGGACCCCGCCGCCCCTGCCGAGTAGCACCCCGGTCGCCGGCTGGGTGATCGGCCTCGGCCTCGGCCGCGGTTTGAGCCGGACACGGCTATCGGCGAGTGCGTTTGAGCCTGGCTTCGGAGTCGCTGTCACTTGAACGATCAATAGGCGGGATTCGCGCGTCGAAAACCGTGTCCGGCTCAACCAGCCTCATCGATGGCCGTGTCCGGCTCAAGCAGCCCCTTTGAAAGCCGTGTCCGGCTCAACGTCCTGACCCGCAGAGGGCTACGAACCGACGGCGAGCGGTAGAAGCTGCGCGGCCCACGCCATAAGCATCAGCACCGTCGCGACGAGGGCCGGGCTGGGGCGGCGCCCACCCCTGGCGCCCTGCTGGCCGGCGCCGAGCCACGACTGCAGCTCGGCCGCCGCGGCCTCGGTGGTGGCGCCCGGGCGCACCACGGCCGGGTCGATGCTCAGCATGTCCTCCGGGTCACGGAGCCGCACGCCGACGGCGTGACTGCCGGGCGCGATCAGGTCGACGCGGGCGGGGCCCACCACGTCGTCGAACAGGAGCCCGTACCAGCCGAAGCCCTGCCGGAACCGGCTGAACTCTTCCCACGACCAGGACGTCGCCCAGAACGGGCCGGTCACCACCACGAGGACGGCGAGGAGCAGGCGGATGTTGTTGAACCAGTCGCCCCACGCCTCGGTGATCATGAAGGGCACCGCCAGCGCGCCCACGGCCGCCACGGCCAACGCCGCCACCCAGCGCGTCCACCGCCCGTGACGCAGCGCCCACAGCGCCAGGTTCTGCTGAACCGTGGTGGGCGCCGCCTCGTCCACCTCCCAGCCCGGCTGCCCGGGCTTGATGGCGCGGAGGAAGCGCCGCCGACCCCTGAACGGCTGGGGCTCCTCGACCTCGGCCAGCCAGACCTGACCCGTCGCTCTCGCCAACGCCACCGTCGAGCCGTGTGCCCAGCCTCCGACCAGGATGAAGGGCTCGGCGCCGTTGGTGTCGGGGCCGACGACGGCCTCGGCCAGCGTCTTCTCCTCGATGGTGAGGGACTCCATCTCCTGGGCGGTGATCTCATGGTGGATGTCGTCGGCCCAGTGGGCCAGTTCCATAGCCGTGGCCGGTATGGGCATGTCGGCCGGCTCCTCGTCGTCGCCGCCCGGCTCCCATGCGTCAGCGTCGACGGCGGCTTCGGCCACCCTGTCCCGGTCCGCCAGGCCGTCGAGGTGAGTGAGCTCGAGGGCCGGCCAGTCCGCGTCGGTGGGGAGCACCAGCGCGATCTCGCCGTTGCACACCACCCGCACCGTCACACCGGGCGCGCCCTGCGCCACCAGCCTGGCCCGCCGCCGATGCGGCGCGACGTAGCGTCCCCACACCGCCGCCGCGGCCATGGGCACCGCGGCCACCAGGCCGAGGAGCCACGCCGGATTGTCCTGGCCGGCGCCAACCAGCACGGCGCGCGACCCGTCGGTGAGCACCTCCACCTGATCTCCCACCGCGACGTCGTCGTTCCAGGGGCTCTCGATCTCTCGGTCCACGCCGTCGAGCATCACGGTCAGGTACTGGTAGCCGTCCTCGTCCTCCTCGATCGCGGAAATGGGGACGCTCACTAGCGACGCCCCGGCCTCGAACCGGGCCGCGGCCCGCGTCTCCATCTGGTGAATCGCAAGCCCGACGAGGCCGGCCACCACGACCGCCACCACCGCGCCGACGCCGAGCCATCGACGCAGCGCCGGGGTTGCGGCCCAGGACGCTTCGAACGGCACACCGGTGGCGGGGACCACCACGTCCCCGCGCGGCTGGGAGCGCGAGTCGCGCACGAGAACGAACCCGAGCATCGCGGCCGCCGTCAGCCCGGCCGCCCACCACAACGCCTGCTGGCCTGACCAGGCGACGCCGACGACGGCGCAGGCGACCGCGGTCGCAAGCGCCACGCGCGGCGCGAGCCACACCAGCACACCGGAGACGACCACGGTCAGCCCCAGGCCGATCGCGATGTATCCCCCCGACCACAGCGGCGGGCGGGCGAACGCGTGGGCCCCCAGTGGCTCAAGGACTCCGATGCCGATGGCGAGGGTGATGAAGGTCCAGGCGGTCCTGAGCCAGGACAGATGAGTCCGGCTGAGGCGGAGTTCGCGGGAGGAGAGGCGGTGCACCACGGCAGTATCGCCGAACCGGCCCCGGCCCGTCCCGTGGGGGTGGGGTGGTGTTGAGCCGGACACGGCCATCGGCGAGTGCGTTTGAGCCTGGCTTCGGAGTCGCGGCGACTTGAACGATCAAGAAGTGGGATCCGCGCGTCGAGTGCCGTTTCCGGCTCAACGCACCCCCGCGAGAGCCGTGTCCGGCTCAAATCGGGTCGCCGGAAGCCGTGTCCGGCTCAAACTCTCACCGAGCGGGCAGAGGATCACCGAGTGGGCGAGGGCTCCGGGCCCAGGAACGCGTGCAGATCCTCGGCCAGGTCGACGGGCGGCTTCCAGTAGGCGAACTCGTCGAGGGGGCTGGGGTCCACCGCGAAGTTGCCGTCGTGCAGCGGCACCAGCGACATCGTCGAGCCCCACCCGTCGACGAGGACGAAGGCGCCGCGGTCGTCGATACCCATGCCGGGCACGTCTCCGCCCACGTCCGTGCGCAGCGACTCCACCATCCGCGCCAGCAGGTCCTCCGGTACCTCACGCAAGACGCGGGGGTCGCTGTAGTCCCTCGAGCAGACGTGGCCGACCAGGATCGTCTCCGGCGTGGTCGGGACCAGGGTGGTCAGCGGTGGGCACACCTCCGGGGGCTCCGACGGGGCCACCTCCCCGGATCTCTGGCCCTCCCACAGCCCGACCAGAGTCTGCAGGAACCCTTCACCACCGGAGAACTGGCGTTCGCCGTCGCTCACCACCTTGCAGCCATGCAGTTCCCCGCGCAGGCGCTTGGCCCCGTCCGGGTAGTCGAGCACCACGACGTAGGTCATCCGGTACTCCGCCGTGCAGGCGATGCCCTGAGGCAGGGGTTCGAGGGCATTGAACGCGGCCGTCACCTCGTCCACCCCCTCCGTGAGCGGCTCGAGCGGTCCGCCCGTGGCCGGGAAGCCCTCGCTCGGATCCCCGCACAGCCACGCGCGAAGCGCGCCGGCCGGAAGGTCACCGTCGAACGGGGTGAGCTCGAGCCCGGCCTCGCGCGCCTCCTCCGCGATCCCCGCGCACGGGTTCTCCACCGGCGCGACCGTAGGCGTGGGCGTGGCAGCTGTCTCCGTGGGCGAGGGCACGGGCGTAGGCGAGCCCGAACCGGATGGGGTAGGGCTGGGAGTCTCCCCCGGCACCGCGCCGTCCGGGCCGCGCAGCGCCTGGTACCCCAGCGGGATCGCGACGGCCGCCAGCACCAGGCCCCCGACGACGGCGCCCGTCACCCAGCGGCGCGGCCTGCGGCCCTCCGTCTCAGCGGGCGCGCCCGCCCCGTCCGCTGCGCCGTCGTCCGTCATCTCGACCTCGTCTCTGAGCCGCCCGCGGCAGGACCACAGCGGGGCTGAACCCATTGTCCCCCTCGATCACGACGCCCGGAAGCGGCTCGGTGGGCATCTGCCCGGATCGCCCGCGAAACCGCCGCTCCGCGACCCGCCGGTGGTGGAATTGCCCTGAGCCCAACCCCCATTGCCCGAAGAAAGGCCCCCATGGACATCCTGTTCGACACCGCCAACCTCGACGACATCGAGCGGCTCACGCCGATCTACCCCGTCACCGGTGTCACCACCAACCCGTCGATCCTGAAGAAGGAGGGCCAGATCGACTTCTACGCCCACCTCAAGCAGATCCGCTCGATCATCGGCCCCAACCGCACGCTGCACGTGCAGGTGCTGGCCAAGGACGCGCAGGGCATGATCGACGAGGCCCACCGGCTCCTCGACAAGATCGACGCCAACGTCTATCCCAAGATCCCCACCACCGAGGCCGGCATCCAGGCCATGCGCACCCTCAAGGAGGAGGGCGTCAAGGTCACCGCCACCGCCATCTACTCCAAGACCCAGGGCTTCCTCGCCGTCGCGACCGGCGTCGACTACCTAGCGCCCTACTACAACCGCATGCAGAGCCTCGACATCGACACCCGCGGCACGCTGAGCGCGCTGGCCAGCTTCATCGACCGGTTCGACGCGCCGAGCAAGATCATGGCGGCCAGTTTCAAGAACATCGCGCAGGTGTCCCACGCCCTCGAAGCGGGTGCCCACGCGGTCACGCTGTCGCCGAAGCTGCTGCGCCAGGCGCTCTCGGCGCCGATGATCGAGGACGCCGTCGACGCCTTCATCTCGGACTGGAAAGAGGTGCACGGGACGACGACGCTCCCCTGAGATTGCCTCCCCGCCGCGGTGGCGACACCCCAACCCCCGCGGTCGGGTGGACGGCGGTGGGGTCACCCAAGGCTGGACGACATATACCCCCGGGGGTATACACTCCTTTGAAACGAAGGAGTGCACCATGGCGACGATCATCACCATCGAGACCCCCACCCTCGGCGACCGCAGCTACGTCGTCCACGACGGCGAGTTCGCGTTCGTCGTCGACCCCCAGCGCGACATCGACCGCGTCACCCGCATCCTCGACGATGAGGGCGTCGCGCTGAAGGCGGTCTTCGAGACCCACATCCACAACGACTACGTGACCGGCGGATACGCGCTGGCCCAGGAACGCGGCGCGGACTACTACGTCAACGCCCAGGACGAGGTGTCGTTCGAGCGCACCCCCATCGTCGACACCCAGGTGGTCGAGATCAGCCCGACCATGTCGGTGAAGGCGCTCGCCACGCCCGGCCACACGTTCACGCACCTCTCCTACGTCCTCCTCGACCCCACCGCGGACGACGAGGACGCCCGCGGCCAGGTCGTGTTCAGCGGCGGTTCGCTGCTCTTCGGCGCCACGGGGCGCCCGGATCTGCTGGGAGCGGCCCACACCCACGAGCTCGTCCGGCACCAGTACAACTCGGCGCACCGGCTGGCCGCGGAGCTCCCCGATCGCACGGAGATCATGCCCACCCACGGCTTCGGGAGCTTCTGCGCCGCCACCCAGACCGAGGGCACAGAGTCGACGATCGGGCGCGAGAAGCAGATCAACCCCGTGCTGACCAAGGACGAGGAGGACTGGATCGAGGAGATCCTCGCCGGCCTCGACGTCTACCCCGCCTACTACGCCCACATGGCGCCGTCGAACTCCTCCGGCCCGGGCGCGCCCGACCTGAGCGAGCCCACCCGCGCGGACAAGGACGAGATCCGGACCCGGCTCGAGCAGGGCGAGTGGGTGGTGGATCTGCGCAACCGGGTGGCCTACGCCGCCGGCCACGTGCCGGGCAGCTTCAACTTCGGCATCGAGGGCCAGATCGCCACCTACATCGGCTGGATGATCCCCTGGGGCACCCCGATCACGCTGCTGGGCGAGTCTCGCGAACAGGTCGCCGAAGCGCAACGCGAGCTGGTGCGCATCGGCATCGACCACGTCGCGGCCAGCGCCACGGGAGGCCCCGAGGAGTGGACCGATGCCCCCGCGACCCTCCAGCGCGCCGACTTCGCCGACCTCGGCCACGTTCGTCACCACCGCGAGGTACAGATCCTCGACGTCCGGCGCGTCCCCGAGTACACGGAGTCCCACATCGACGGCGCCGTCAACATCCCCCTGCACGATCTCCTCACTCGCATCGACGAGACGCCCGACGGCGAGGTGTGGGTGCACTGCCTGAGCGGCTACCGCTCGTCGATCGCCGCGTCGATCCTGGCGGCCGCCGGCCGCACGGTCGTCGCTGTCGACGACAAGTTCGAGAACGCCGGGAAGACCGGCCTGCCGCTGGTGAGCGCGTCATGACGGCCGAGATAGCAGAGTGCAGCATCGCCGACCTCAAGGCCGCATGGAGGACCGATGAGTACATCCTCGATGTGCGTGAGCCCGACGAGTACGCGGAGGGCCACGTGCCCTCGGCCGTGCTCATCCCCCTCGGCGAGGTGGGCGCGCGCGTCGAGGAGGTCCCGCTGGGACGCACCGTCTACGTGGTGTGCCGGAGCGGGCGCCGTTCCCTGACCGGTGCCCGGATCCTGGCCGACGCGGGCCGCACCGCCGTGTCCGTGCGCGGCGGCACGATGGCCTGGATCGCGGCCGGCCTACCCGTCTCGGCCCGCCCCTGCCACACGGACACCATCAGCCGATGACGTGGTGGCTGGTGCCGCTCGCCGCGGCCGTGGGGCTCGTCATGGGCGCACTCGGCGGAGGCGGTGCCATCATCACGGTGCCCGTGCTGGTCTACCTGGCCCAGCAACCCCCGGCGGCGGCGATGGTGGGCTCACTCATCGTCGTCACCGTCACGGCGAGCGCTGGGCTGATCGGCCACTGGCGGGCCGGCTTCCTCCGGCCCGCCGAGGGCGTCGCGTTCGCCGCCCTGGGCAGCGCGGGTGCCGTCGTCGGGTCACTTCTGTCGATGCGGATGCCGGGCACCCTCCTCATGGCGCTCTTCGCGCTCCTGCTGCTCGTGGTGGCGACCGTGATGGCGAGGAAGTACCTCGGTCCGTCGTCAACCGCCCCGCGCGTGGTGCCGCCGATGGTCGAGCGGGATCCCCTCCGCGTCAACTGGCCCCAGGTCGCCCTCGTGGCGGCCACAGCCGCCGGCGTCGGCCTGCTCACCGGCTTCTTCGGTGTGGGTGGCGGGTTCGCGATCGTGCCCGCCCTCGTGATCGCCCTCGGGTTCACCATGCAGCAGGCGGTCGCCACCTCGCTGCTGGTGATCGTGCTCAACTCCGTGGTGGCCCTCGCCACCCGGCTGAGCGTCGCCACCGACATCGACTGGGCGCTGATCGGCTGGTTCAGCGTACTGGCCGCCGCAGGGGCGATCCTCGGCGGCCGGCTCGGCCGCCGGCTGCCCGCACGCACGTTGGGACTCGGCTTCGCAGCTCTCCTCGGGGTGACCTCGGTGGCGATCCTGGCTCAGACGTTGACGGGCTTGATCACCCAGTAGTCCTCGATGACGGCGCGAATGTCCGCGATCGTCGCCTCGTCGAGGCCGCCGTCGCCCGTGACGGCGACCCAGCCGTCGATCATCACATCGCCGAAGGCGTGGCCGTGGCGGGCAGGGACGTCGACGCTCACCATCATGTCGAGGAACACCTGGACCGCGGTCACCACCGGGATCCAGCGCATGTGCGGGCTCACGTCCGGCGCGCGGCCGCCCTCGGTCAGCCATTCGGGGCGCTGCCAGATCAGCTCCGGCCCCAGCCAGGTGATCGGATCGGTCGCGTGCTGGAGGATGGCCACCCTGGGCTCCGACCACTCGCCCTGGAGCTTGCCGAAGTCACCCGACTGCGACGCCCACCGCACGCGCTCCCCCTCGTCGCGGACGGGCTGCCACGGCGGCGAGCCCGCGTCGCGCGTGTCCTGCAGCTCCTGCCACAGTGGGGTGGCATAGGTGGGTCCAACGAGGAGCGCCCCCTCGGTGCGTTCGGCGAGCGCGTCCACGCTGCCGAACGCGTTCATCAGCCCCTGGGCACCCAGGCTCAGCCCGTAGACCACCAACGTGGGGCGCTCGTCCTCGGGAAGGGTGAGCCAATGGCCCCGCACCCCGGTGAACAGCGCCGACGCCGTCTCGACGGTCAGCTCGGGCGCCGTCACCGCGGAGACGAAGCTGGGGGTGTAGGCGTACTGGAGCGCCACCGTCGCCGTGTCCCCCGAGTGGAGGTACTCGACCGAGTCCACCCCCTGCGGCTCGACCCACCCCGAACCGGTGGTGGCCGCGACCACGAGCACCTCCCGCTCGAAGCCGCCGGTGCGCACAAGCTCCCGGACGGCGGTCGCCACCCGGTCCGCCAGCGTGCCGCCCGCACCCACGCCCACGTACACGCGCACGGGCGTCAGCGCGGGCTGCCCCGTGAGCGCACTGATCTCGTCGGCGGTCGGGCCGCCGGTGACGAAGTCCCCGCCCTGGCGCCCCAGCTCGTCGAACGACACCTCGGAGCCCGGCCCGCCCGAGCGTTCAGCAGACAGCGGAGCCGACAGGCCCTCCGCCGGCTGGCCGTTGATCGACCGGTAGGCCACGTTGAGCAGCCCGAAGAATCCGGCGCCCAGGAGCGCGACGATCAGCACCGACGCCACGGCCGAGCGCAGGGCCGCACGCTTGAGGGCGACGGCGGGGGTGCTGCCCCCCTCCACCATCCGCGCCAGCGTCCGTCGCCACGCCGAGCGCACTAGGCGGCCGAGGCCGAGGCTCGCCAGGCTGGCCAGGGCCAACGCCACCACGAAGCCGAGGATGTTGACGTTGTCTTGGGGAGGCAACTCGACGAGGCGTCGCACCTCGTTCTGCGCCGCGACTCCGCCGATCATCGCCACGATGAGGACCGCGCCGTACAGGGGCCAGCCCACCAGGCGCGCCCACTTCAGCCACTTCTGCGGCGGGCGCCACCTGGTCAGCCGGGCGCCCAGCAGCGCCAGCGCCACCCCGAGCAGGTACCCGATGCCGAACACGATGCCGGACCCCACGCCCTGCAGGACCGCGGGCCGGGGCAGCAGCGACGGCGTCAACGACAGCGCGAGCAGCACCGCCCCCACCGCGACGCCGACCGGATTCAGGCTGCGCAGGTACTGCTGCAGGTAGTTCTTCATGTGACCCTCCGATGCGGTGGCGGGCTCATTTGCCCGCTCCGGTGACCGCGGACATAAGGCTACGGCGTCCCCCGTCGTCGGCGCCTCCCCCGGTCCCGGGGTTCGTGCCTAGGATGAGCCCATGAGTGACTCTGCGGCCCCCCGGCGCCAGTGGGTATCGGCCGCGGATGTGGTGGACGTCTTCGTCTACGTGGTGGTACTCAACCTCGCGGTGCAGTTCATGCCCCAGGTCATCAGCGAGACGTTCACGCTGTCCCTGTTCACCGCCGTCGTCCTCAAGCTCGTGCTCGAGGGAGTGGTGGCGCTCAAGGACCGGATCAAGGCCCGGTTCAAGGCGGCGACGACCCCGGTCGGCCGGGTTGTGGCCGGGCTGCTTCTGTGGGGGCTCCTGATCAGCAGCAAGTTCGTGGTGCTCGAGCTGATCGCCCTCCTGTTCAGGGACAGCGTCAAGCTCGGCGGCTTCTTCGCCGTCACCGCCCTGATCTTCGCCCTGATGTTCGCCCGCGCGGGCGTGCGTCGATTGCTGGCGGTGCCTGACCCGGTGCCCGTCTCCACCCCCTGATCCAGGCTTCACCGACCCCGGGGACAGGGCGAGGAGGCGGCGGGTCTAAAGTTCAAGCATGGTTGAACCAACCGTCATTGAACTGTCACTGCGCGAGGACAGAGCCGTGACCGTTCTCCAGGCCGTGGCGGACCCCGTCAGGTGGAGGGTGTTGTCGCGGCTGTCGACGTCCGCCCAGTGCGTGTGTGACCTCCAGTCCGCGATCGACGTCGCCCCCAATCTGCTCAGCTACCACCTCAAGGTGCTGCGCGAGGCCGGACTCATCGTCGGCACGCGTCGCGGCAGATGGATCGACTACACCCTGGCCGACGGGGCCGCCGAGCTGGTCCGCTCCGCTCTGCCCGGCGAGCTGAGGCTGTGACCGGGATGTCCGCCACGCTCACCCCCCGCTCCACCACCGCCCTGGTCGGTGCCCTCGCAGCCGCCGCCGTCGCGTGGGCCGGGCTGTATGCGCTCAACGAAGTTCTCTGGGATGCGTTGTTCGAGCGCGCCCTCGGGCTCGACCTGACCCGTCGCATCCCGGGCGCCCTCCACTTCTTCCTGTACGACACGTCGAAGATCCTCCTTCTGCTGATCGGCATGATCTTCGTGATCGGGATGGTGCGCACCACGCTGCGCCCCGAACGTGTCCGGCAGTTCCTCGAGGGCAAGCCGCTGTGGCTGTCGCTCGGGTTGGCCGCGCTGTTCGGCGCCATCACGCCGTTCTGCTCCTGCAGCTCCATCCCACTGTTCATCGGCTTCGTGGGTGCGGGCATCCCGCTGGCGGTGACGCTGACCTTCCTCATCGCGTCGCCGCTGGTCAACGAAGTCGCGGTGGTGCTGCTGGCAGACACCTTCGGTATCCCCACCACCATCGCCTACGTGGCCGCCGGGCTCACCGCCGCCGTGACCTTGGGCTTCATCTTCAGCCGGCTCAAGCTCGACCACCTCGTCGCCGACTTCGTGTTCACGACCCCCGTGGCCGTCCTGCACGCCGACGGCCATCGCCCCACGCTGCACGAGCGGGTGGAGGCGGCCATCGAAGAGACGCGCGACATCGTCGGCCGGGTCTGGAAGTGGATCCTGGTGGGCGTCGGGGTGGGCGCGTTCATCCACGGCTGGGTGCCCACCGAGTTCTTCGCCACCTACGCCGGCCCGGACAACCCGTTCGCCGTGGTGCTGGCCACACTGGCGGGCGTCCCCCTGTACGCCAACGCGGCGGGCGTCATCCCCATCGCCGAAGCCCTCTGGAACAAGGGCATGGCGCTGGGCACGGTGATGTCGTTCATGATGGCCACCGTCGCGCTCTCCCTGCCCGAGTTCATCCTGCTCAAGCAGGTCCTCAAGCCCAAGCTGCTGGCGCTGTTCTTCGGCAGCGTCGCCATGGCCATCATGCTCATCGGCTTCGCGTTCAACCTGTTCGCGTAAACCCAAGGAAGAAGGAGATCCCCCATGCTGATCAAGGTCCTCGGCCCCGGCTGCAAGAACTGCACCACCCTGGAGAAGAACGTGCGCGAGGCGCTGGCCCGCCTCGGCGTCGACGCGGAGGTCGAGAAGGTCACCGACTACGCCGACATCATGGCCCACGGCGTGATGTCGACGCCCGGCCTGGTCATCGACGGCGACGTCGTCTCCTACGGCCGCGTGCCCACCCCCACCCAGATCGTGGAGCTGATCGAAGCCCGCTAGGGGCCGCTGGGGGCGCCCGGATAAGGTCGGGGCATGCGTGGTGAGTACAAGGTCCCGGGCGGCAAGCTGGTCGCGGTCGACGTCGAGACCGGGGACGGCCGGATCACCGAGGCAGCGGTCTCGGGGGACTTCTTCCTCGAACCCGACGAGGCCCTCGGCGTCATCAACGGTGCCCTGCTGGGCATGCCGGACACGTCGTCGGTGGCAGATCTCGCCGCCGCCATCGTCGCCCGCCTGGACCCCTCCGCGACACTGATCGGTTTCACCCCCGAGGCGGTGGGGATCGCGGTGCGCCGCGCCCTGGGCCACGCCACGGACTGGTCGGATCACACCTTCGACGTGATCGGCCCGGTGTCGATGGACCCACGGATGCACGTCGCGTTGGACGAGGTGATCGCGGCCCGCCTGGCGCGCGGGGAGATCAACCCCAGCCTGCGGATCTGGGAGTGGGACCAGCCGCTGGTGGTGATCGGGTCCTTCCAGTCCTACCGCAACGAGATCGACGACGAGGGTCGGGCCCGGCACGGCATCAACGTCGTGCGGCGCATCACGGGTGGCGGCGCGATGTTCATGGAGCCCGGCAACTGCGTGACGTACTCGCTCGTGGTGCCGGCGTCCCTGGTGGAGGGCCTGAGTTTCGAGCGCAGCTACGAGTTCCTGGATCAGTGGGTGATGGGCGCGCTGGCCGAGCTGGGCGTCAACGCGCGGTACGTGCCGCTCAACGACATCGCCTCGGACAAGGGCAAGATCGCCGGCGCCGCCCAGCGCCGGGTGACGGGCGGCGTGGTGGTGCACCACGTGACCATGGCCTACGACATCGACGCCGACAAGATGCTCGAGGTGCTGCGCATCGGCCGTGAGAAGCTCTCGGACAAGGGCACGAAGTCGGCGAACAAGCGCGTGGACCCGCTCCGCTCGCAGACCCGCCTCCCCCGTGACGAGATCATCTCGTCGTTCATGGCGCACTTCGAGGGCCGGTACGCGACGCAGCGTCGGGGCTACGCCGAGGAAGAGCTCGCCGCGGCGCAGCACCTGGTGGAGACGAAGTTCTCCTCGGAAGCGTGGACCAAGCGGATCCCCTGACTGCTGCGCTTTTCCGAGGCTTCGCCCCACCCGCTGGCTGAGGAGCGAGGAGCGAAGCGACGACCCCACCCCGCTGGCTGAGGATCGAGGAGCGAAGCGACGACCCCACCCGCTGGCTGAGGAGCGAGGAGCGCAGCGACGAGCCTCGAAGCCTAAGAAACGCACCTTGTCAGCTCACGTTCTCTAGGCTTCGAGGCCGCTGCGCGGCACCTCAGCCAGCGGTAGCGCGAGGTGTGAGGAGCGCAGCGACGACCCCACCCCGCTGGCTGAGGTGTGAGGAGCGAAGCGACGAGCCTCGAAGCCTAAGAAACGCACCTTGTCAGCTCACGTTCTCTAGGCTTCGAGGCCGCTGCGCGGCACCTCAGCCAGCGGTGGAACGGGAACGAGGAGCCTCAAGACCGTGACGTCATCAGCTCACGACACCGAACGCAGGGTCGATGCAGAGCCGTGGACAACTGCGACGCCTCCCAGAGGTTGTCCACAGTCGCCTCTGCGACCCTGCCGACGATCCCCTCAGTGACGCAGGATCTGGCCATGACAGCATGGGTCTACATTCTCGAGTGCGCCGATGGCGCCTACTACACCGGATCGACGCGCGACCTCGACCAGCGCGTGTGGCAACACTCGACGGGACGCGGCTCGCGCTTCACAGCCAAACGACAACCGGTCAAGCTGGTCTGGGCCCAGGAGTTCGACAACGTCGGCGACGCTTGGGAAACAGAGCAGCGAGTTCAGCGATGGAGCCGGGCGAAAAAGGAAGCCCTGATCGCCGGTCGCTGGGACGATATCCGCGCGCTGTCACGTCGGCGAGGGGGTAGGCCTCGACCGCCGGGGACCCTCCAGCGGGCTGAGGAGTGAGGAGCGCAGCGACGACCCCAGCCAGCGGTGCGCGAGGCCGGAGGAGCGGAGCGACGACCCCACCCCGCGGGCTGAGGAGTGAGGAGCGCAGCGACGAGCCTCGA
>JAPUEL010000086.1 GCA_027492545.1 Propionibacteriaceae bacterium | reverse complement strand
CATCCGATGCCCTCCTTCGTGACTTGGATGCCTCCATCAAACCCGACACTTGACACTTGCTCCAATGAGCCCGGGGGAACCCGGCGAACGCGAGGACTTCGGTCTTCGCCTGGTCCATCATCGGGCCGATCTTGGGGATCCGGCCAGCGAGCTGGTCCCTGACGGAGTCCCAGGTGCTGGTCACGGCCGTGGGGTCGGGTTGAGCGAAGATGGTGCGGAACACGGCCGCGACCATGTCCATCTGCCCCTTCGGGACCAGAGCGAGGAGGTTGCGGGCAAAGTGGACCCGGCAGCGTTGATGCGCCGCGCCTTGGAAACAGCGGGCGATCGCAGCGGTCAGGCCGGCGTGCTGATCGGAGATCACCAGCCTCACCCCGCGCAGGCCGCGGCCCTTCAAGCTGGTGAGGAACCCGCGCCAGAACACCTCGTCCTCGCTGTCCCCGACGTCGAGTCCGAGGATCTCCCGACGACCGTCGGCAGCGACCGCGGTCGCCACGACCACCGCTTTCGAGGTAACCAGGCTGTTGGCCCGGACGTGGAGGTAGGTGGCGTCGAGGAACACGTACGGGTACTCGATCTGATCGAGGCGCCGGGTGCGGAACTGGCCGACCTCCTCGTCGAGCTGACCGCAGATCCGAGATGTCAACGCCGGACGAAAACTGACCCCCTGTTGCCGATCGAATATTGACCCCTCTCATGGTTGTTGGTTCTACTTGGTTGGTTGGCGACGGTGGCCGCGGGTGCGGTAGGAGTCGCCGTCGAGCCCGATGACGTGGGCGTGGTGGACGAGGCGGTCGATGGTCGCGGCGGCGACGACGTCGTCGCCGAGGGTTTCGCCCCAGCGGCTGAAGGGCAGGTTCGAGGTCACGATCACGGTCCCGGTCTCGTAGCGTGAGGCGATGAGCTGGAAGAACAGGGCCGCGGCGGTGCTGTCGAAGGGCAGGTAGCCGACCTCGTCGATGATCAAGGCGCGGTAGCGTTTCAGCCGGCGCAGCTCGCGTTCGAGGGCGCCGGCCGTGTGGGCGGCGGCGAGCCGGTTGATCCAGCCGGTGGCGGAGTCGAACAGCACGGGATGGGCGGCTTCGGCGGCCTTGATACCCAACGCGATGGCCAGATGCGTCTTCCCGGTGCCGGGCGGGCCGAGGAGGACCACGTTCTCGCGTTTCGGGATGAACGTGCAGGTGGCCAGGTGCGCGATCAGGTCACGAGACGCGGCGGGGATGTGGTCGAAGACGAAGTCCTCGACGGTTTTGACGGCTGGAAGGTGAGCGGCGGAGATCCTCAGCCGGGTGCCGTTGGCGGTGCGGGAGGCAACCTGGCGGCCGAGGACGGCGGCGAGGTACTCCTCGTGGGACCAGCCTTCTGCGCGGGCCCGGTCACCCAGATCGGTGAACGTTTCAGCGATCACCGGGGTCTTCAGCTCCCGGGCCAGGAACCCGATCTCGCCGGTCAGGTCCCTCGCGGTGATGCTCATCAGGCCACCGCCCCCGACACGTCCGCCGGGCCGGTGCCGGGTAGGTCGAACAGGTCGTCGTAGACGCTCAACGGCCGGAATCCGACGTCTTCGCCCGCGCCGCGGGCATCGACACGGCCAGCGGTCTTCTGGGCCTGGTGCGCAGCACGCAGCGTTCTCGCGGTCGCGACGTGGGCAGGGTCGGTGAGGGTGCGCCGCTGGTCCCAACACCGCTCATGGGAGGCCACGGGTTGACCGGCGCAGGAGACCGTGACGGTGTCCAGGTCACAGCCGACGTCGACGAACCGGCCGATCACGGTGGGGTCGACCGAGTAGTCGTTACCCGCGACCCGCACGTAGTAGTCCCGACCCAACCGGACCCGGCTACTCGACCCGACCAGCGGCGCCACCGGCGGCAGGCTGCTCATCGCCGCCGACTCCAACGCCAGCATGTCCGCCGGTCTAGCGCCGGTGCGGCGCAGCAGCCGCTGATTCGCCCGCGGTAACCAGTCCGCGAGCTGGGTGTTGAAGTCGGTCGGAGAGACAAACTCGCGGCCCGGCATGAACGACGTCTGCAGGAACCCGTTGGCGCGCTCCACCACCCCCTTCGCCTCCGGGTCCCTCGGGCTGGTCTGGTAGATCCTGGTCCCCAACGTTCCAGCAAACCCCCTCGCGGGCACGGTGAGGCGTCGGTGCTGCCCGATCCCTGCCTCGTTGTCCCACACCAGCATCCGCGGAACAGCCCCGAAGCTCCCCGCCAACAACTGCCACATGCCCGCCAGCAGGTCCCCGGTCTGACGGGTCGGTAACAACAGGGCGGCGATGAACCCCGACCAGGCGGCCACCATCGTCAACACTGGCGGCGCCGTGAGCACCCCGTCTGCGACCGGCACCACCCTCGGTGGGAACCACAGATCGCACTGCACGATCTCCCCGGCCCGGTACTGGGTCCGATCCGCCGGGTCCGCCGGCAGATACAACGGCCGCAGCTCAGCCACCCTCGCCCGCAGCACCGACGACGAATGCTGCCATCCGATCCGCTCCGCGATCACCGTCGCCGGCATCCGCGGCGTCGCCGCCAACAACGCCCGGATCTGCGGCTCGACGGCATCGACCAACGACCCCGACGACTCCCGCTCATACCTGGGCGGAACGTCCGAGGCCAACGCCGACCTCACCGTGTTCCGCGCCACCCCCAACTGCCGCGCGATCGCCTTGATCGCCAGCCCCTCCGACCTATGAAGCCGTCGGATCTCGGCCCAATCCTCCACACTGATCACTCCCTCACTCTGACGGAGAGGGGTCAAAATTCACTCGGCGCCACGGGGTCAGTATTCACTCGGCATCGACACGAGAGACCTCGGACTTCGAGATCCCGGTACCGCCGAGCGCGTCGACCAGCGCGTCGACGTTGCGGGTCGAGACCCCGCCCACCCAGGCTTCCATCACCACGGCGTAGAGGGCCTGATCGATCCGGCGCCTCGGTTCCAGCACCGAGGGGAAGAACGATCCCTTCCGTAGCTTGGGGATCGCGACCTCGACATCGCCGCCCTTGGTCGTCAGCGATCTGGGTCGGGAACCGTTGCGTTCGGTGACACGATCCGGGGTGCGTTCGTAGCGGGCGGCGCCGATCACCTCAGCGGCTTCGGCTTCGATCAGTTCCTGCAGCACGAGTCGCACGGACTCGCGCACCAGGTCGACTCCTTCACCCGCACGGAATGCGTCGAGCAGCTCGGACACGGCAGACTGGGACAGGGCCATCGGTGTGAACTCCTTCACGGTCGTAGTTGGCGCCACAACCGAGAATCACGCCGATGGCCCTCCCATCAGCTCAGGACACGCCCTCCCCAAAACCCCACCACTCCACGGGACTCACACTATGAGCGCGGCAGGCTAGGCCAGTTGTGCGACCCTGGGCCGGGAACTGTGTTGGCCCCTGACTAGGTTGATATCGCCTACTCAAGGGGGATGAATGGCGGGCAACACCGCCATTGACTTCGAAACCACCGGGCTCAGCTCTCAACCTGGAGTTCCCCCAGCGCGTCCGAGGGCCCTGCTCAAGCATGGAGTTGAAGGAGACTCCAGCATCTGTCTGTCTCGCGTGGGCGGGCGGCGGGTCCGGCCAACTGCAGTAGACATGACTAACAACACTCGTGTCTGTCTCTGGCGCTGTTTGCCCCCGGCAGCATCGGCGTTCGAAGAGTCGCTCCGGCGGGATGGAGTCCCCACGGCTATGAACTCCAGGGCCACGCGGCAGGGACCCTCACAGTCCGTCCCAGGTGGGCAGGCGCCCGATGACTTGGGCAGGCGGTGGTCGGTTCACGCTTCGGTGGAGGCAAGTCCGGGTTCTATGGATGGTAGGAGGAGTGCGAGGGGAGTAGAGGGTATGTCACGCAGCATTCGCCAGAAGGCCCGCCTCAGGGCGCAGGATCAGCTCGTCCGTCGCCGGGAACTCCTGGCCGCCAAAGAGGCAAGGATCAGTGAGCAAGTACTTGAGGCCACCGCAGCCGTTCTCGAACGAGACCGAGTCGTCGCTGAGACCGAGAGACGGATCGGACACGCCGTCAATGCGCTCACCGTCGTCGAGGCCTTGCCCGTCAGTGAGACAGCTGCCCTATGCGGGCTGGACGTCCGCGAGGTGAAACGTCTTCTTCGGGCGGGCCTTGACCGCACGGGAATGGTACGCCCGGCGGAACCCCTGGTCCTGGACGATGGCAACGCAGAGGAGGGGTGAGCAGCATGGTCCGTCCACAGACGACCACGAAGCTCCATCCTCGGTACGCGACTTTGCCGGAGGCTGTCGAGTACTGCAGGAGTTCCCGTCGGTCGCTTGAGCGCAGGATGGCGGAGGGCAAACTCACGCGGTACAAGAACGGCTTCCGCGTTCTGGTCGACCTTAACGAGATCGACTCTCTGCTCCGCGGTGACCGTCGTTGAGCGCTCCTGTGGTCCCAGGGCCATGCGATGGTGGGCTTCGGCCGGCGTGACCGTGTCCTCGATCGGAGTCCTTGGTAGCGACTGTGCGCGGTGACCCGCCGACTCCCCGGAGACCTGACCCGCGAACGCAGTACGCGGCATGTCCGGACGTTCGCGCGCGACCAGTTGTCAAGCCGGAGGCTTTGATTGTGCCCGTCGGCGACGCGTGACACCATCCAGTTATGCCTGCTTCTGCCGCCGATGGCTTGCCCTTCCGCATCGTCAAGAAGGCAACGGACATGTTCGCGCGAGATACCGGCTTCAGCGGCCCCGAGCTTCATGACCTCTTCTCCGAGCACACAGACGCGCTCGGCCCCTACCAAGGTTGGGGCGGTGGTGGAGCATCGCGGTGGCAGGTCTTCCAGGATGGCCTCAAGGCACTGCCCCCGGCCGATCAGCGAAGCCTTCTCCTGGCTCTCTGCGACTACGACGGTCCCAGCAAGTACGACCTGCCGTCCCAGGAGGACCGGGCCTCGCTTCGCGCGATGCTGCTAGCGGATTCTGCACCGGGTGCGGCGGCTGCGAGAACCGCGCTGGCCCAGTTGACGGACTGGACAGCCGTAACCAGAGCGTGGGAAGCCGCCTTGGCCAAGGTGACCGCTGATCCAGAAGGTGCCATCACTGCAACACGCACCATGCTCGAGAGCGTCTGCAAGCACATCTGCGATGAGCGGGGAGCCAACTACGAGGACGGCTGGGACTTGGCGAGGCTCTACAAGGCGGCGGCCACATCGATGGACATCGCTCCGGATCAGCACAGCGAGCAAATCATCAAGCAGATCCTCACTGGTGTCACCACTGTCGTTGGTGGGCTTGCGGCCATGCGCAACGCCTTGAGCGATGCCCACGGCAAGAGTAAGCGGGCGGTTCGACCGGCCCCCCGGCACGCGAAGCTGGCTGTCAACTCAGGTTTCGCTGTTGCCGGGTTCCTCATTGACACTCATGTGGAGAAGAAGGGGTCACTCAGTGGGTGAAAGGTTTGGGAACAAGGGGGCGCTGATGGACACCGATCGACCTGGCCGCGGCAGAACCGGGCGTTCCCATGGTCTCGTCATGCCGCCCGACCCTCGCTAAGAGCGCCGAAAGTCCAGTGGGCCCGGGTATGGGCATGTCCCAGAAGCGTCCGGATTGCAGTGATTGCTGCCGTGCGCGATCGAACACCGCACGAAGGGATTCGAGCCATTGCTCATCGCTTGCATCGGGAAGAAGGCATGTGCGAACGTCCGGATTCGCGAGAACGATGTTGATCACCGGACGGACGCGGGTGGCGGCAAAGAACGCGAACCCGGGGTAATGGTCATGCTCTCGGCCGACCGCGACGGCCATCGTGCACCAGAGAAGGTCGAACTGTGCGATTGAATCGAGAACGAGGTCGACACTCTCTGCCTGACCAGCCCCTTCCTCGAGGGCTTCGACGTCGGGGTGAAGGGCTGAGATATTGCCCGCGTGCTCGCGCGCGAAGGCGACCAAGGCCGCGCCGGATGCCCATTGCGTTGAGTTCGTGATGAGGTTCGCGCGGGCTGCTTCAACGTATCCGTGCCGTAGCCAGGACGCGTAGCCATAAGTCGGGCTTTCGCCGTAGCCGCGTGTCGCCAATGCAGACACCTGGGACCACTCCCGCAAACGCACTGCTAGACCACCGAGGGCCTCCACGCGAGTGACGATCTCCCACCAAAGCGCCGCGGCGTTCCGTGTGTCATTGTCGGCTAGGACGTCCCTAGGGGAGTCGTAGAGATCGGAGAACTGTGCAAGTGCGAAGGCGAGTCCCCGCTCGTACGACAATGTGAGGCAGACGGCGCACGCAGCGGTCAGCCGGTCAAGAACGGTACTGAGCCGATCCCTGTCGGAATCGACGTACGCGCTCACCGCGGCTGCTTTTAGCCCCAGGACCGCAGCTCGGACGACTGCGAACTCGTCGACTCTCACAGCCTCGGAAAGCGAGGCGGAGAAGTCCTCGTCGGAGAGGTTCCAAGTGATCTGGCCGAGCGGGCCCCTCGCGATTGATTGGGCACGCGATCCGACGTCAAGGGCCACCGCGTACTGGGCCCGCTCCACCTCCCTGACTTGACGGTCGCGCTGCTTCAAGAGGGTCTCCAGGTCGTGTTGCTGCCATCGTTCGCTACTTGTGCCGTGGCGAACAAAGACATCCCCCGCCTGGAAGATGGCGCGTCCGGCTGAGGTTTGGCCTTGAGACTTGAAGATGGTGAAACCTTCAGCCCGGCGACCCACGTACACCAAGGCGACAGATATGCCCTCGACGACATGCACTTGAGCGACGAGATGGTTGGGAGGAGGGAGATACTTCTCGACAGCTTGACGCAGCGCGGTCTCATCGAAGAGCCGGGAGTCGATTATTCCGGCTTGCGCTGTTGGGCGCCCCGTTCCGTCGACGCCTACCACGATATAGCCACCGTCGGAGAGGGCTTGCATTGAAGCCACATCCTTTGCGAACTCAATCCTGTCGTCGTTCCGGCTTGGATCGAGAAAGGCTTTGTAGTCCAGCGCGTCGTACTCCGTCTGAACCGCCATTAACTCCGCCAGCTTCTCTGCCGTGACCGTGCCGTCAACGGCGAATGGCCTAGCGATTGAGGTGCTCACCTGACCACCGTAGCGACCAGCTGGGCCGATTGGGGGCAGGCCGTCCTCCCAGCCTACGTTTGGCAAGCTGGACGCTGTGTGCGTGGGGATTGGGGGGACCTCATGATCACCCAGGCGCCTCGGCCACGCTTGACAGGGGCGTAGCGTTGGCGTTGTCGTTCGACGAGTCTCGGGAGCGCGGACCTCACGAAGACGCCAGATGTCTACGAGGTCAGCTCCTACCCTCGGCGCGACAGACCGCGCGCGAGGTGCGGCATGAGAGTGCGTGTGCAAGTCGGTTCGTCGAAGCGCATCCGGCGCTCATCCGATAGGCGATCTGAGTAACCGCAGCGCACCAGCCGGTGCCTCACGGGGGAGATGGGGACTTAAGCCCCTGACGACACAGGCCTTAGACGGGGCGGCTAGACTGACGCGGGATTCGCTTGCTCTATCCAACACAATCGAGGGGGCCTTGTGGATATCTTGGATGCCCGCACGCATCGGGCTTTGGCCTTTGTCAGCGCGCTCTCCGAGGGTGGAGCTCCTCCCACTGCAGAGGCGTTGGACGAGTTCTACTGGTGGCCAGGGATCATGAACGAGGGTGCCGTCATCGATAGGGAGATCTGGGGCGACACTGGCGGAGAATATGCGTGGGCCTATCTGCAACGACTAGGTCTCGCTGAAGTGGGAAGGGTCGACGAGGAGGACGAGCCGAGGGCCATCAGCCTTACGGCTCAGGGGCAAGCGATGCTTCGACACCTCGACACTGCTGGATCGGGAAGAGCCGAACTAGTTGAGATCGTGCTACAATCCAGCGACCCATTCGCGTACCCCCTCGTGCTCCTAAAGTTGAGCGAACTCGGTCCCGGATTGTTGGTGGACGCCTACTGTCGAGCGGAGCAGCTCAGGGATCTATTGCACTTTGAGGGGATAAGCCGCGTCCTCATGAGTGCGAGGGACAGCAACCAGCTCCAAGCGGCCTCTATCATGCTGGGAAGGGTTGAGAACCCAGGATTGGAGGTTCGACAGTCCACGGCAATCCACGACCGCTACTTCATCCCCGACGCAGGACCAGTCTTGATGCTTGGCATGTCTCTCAACGGCGTGGGCAAGAAGGTGGGGGCCATCACCCAACTAGGGACCGACGCATCCGAAGTAATCCGCACGGCGCACGAGGAATTGTGGGCTGAGTCGCTAGCCGTCGAACCGGCGAGTCCTCCGCGAGGGTCGCGGCGAGTCGCGGCACAAGCCAGTGACACGACTGTTCCTGCAAAGTAAGGCAGCCGGTAGCCCAATCGCATTGACCAGCCCAGCCAGTGTGTTTTCTCGAACTAGCATCCGTGCGTGTTTCGTGTGCGGATTTGACGCCGAGCCATCCGCGGAGGAGGGGAGCGGGCATCCATATGATGTCGCGCGCCACGAGATTGCAGGAGGCGAGGCGATCGAACACCACATCGGCCTCATGACGGAAGGCCGTTCCCTTGCGGATGACCTGCCCGTTTGATGAACCTTGAGTCAGGCACCAGTCTGGGTGTCGGCAGCCAGATCGTCGAACGGAGTCGGGTTCGCAGACCGCGTGGCTTCTAGCATCGAGCCGAAGTCCTCAATCGCCTTCTTGACGCGATCCTGAGCCTTTAGGCCGCGGTCAGTCGCCGGCGCCAACTGCCCCGAGAACGCCATTGCCACCTCAACGACCGGCACCCAAGCCGCGATTGCCTGCGCGGGGGTCTTGTGCGTCTTGAAACGCAGGTTGTGCCGGTCCGCGACTGCGACGCCGAGGATCGTTTCGATGCAGGCGCCGAGGGCTGCCACGAGTAGATAGTTCGATCCTCGGGCGCTGACGAACGTGGCATGGCGCTTCTGCGCGTCTGTCCGGGAGGCCGCCGGGATCGCGAGGATCTTGGCCTTCACCTGCTCGATCGCCTTCAGTAGCCCGTAGGTGTAGAGGATGTGCCGGGCGGTGACCGTGTCACGGAAGACCCGGGAGTAGACCGCGTCGTTGTCCCAGATGCTTCGCGTCTCGTTGTAGGCGAGGTTCGGCTCACCGTGGAAAGCGGCGAGAGATTGCGCGACCGAGGAGTCCGGGAGCAGCGTCTTGACCCGCTGAATGGCGTCGGTCGTGCCACCGCGTCGGCCCCCGCGGTAGTCGGCCTCCGGCATCGCCTCGAACTCCTTCCGCAGGCGATCCTGCACGGCGTCCTTGCTGCGGAAGTCGGTGGCCTCGACCTTGTTCTGCGTGTTGTTATACTTGACGATGTCGCCGAGGACGGCGACGTTGGTGCACTTAACGAAACGCGCCATGACGCGGGCACCCGTCGTCGCCTCCGCCTCCGTCGTGTCGAGACTTCCCAGCGCACCGGTCGTCTGGCCACCGTTGACAATGCCGATGCCCTCAACGGCGAGAGTCTGAATGCCATCGTCGGCGACCTTGTGCTCATACTTGTTCACCAGCACCGTGATGCCATTGTTGAAGATCGCGAAGTTGTTGGGCTGACCTTTCGCCGTCTCTTTTATGCCGTAATTAATGTTGCCGCTTGACCGGACCACGCCGAGATAGTCGCGGATGTTCGGTGACATGAGTTTCGTCTTGTGGGTCGCCCAGAGCGCGCGCAGGTCCGCGACTTGGACTGCGGTGAAGAAAGCGCTCCAGTCGTGCTCCTGCATCTCAAAGCCACCCGGGACGTGGAACACGTACTCGTCGGGCACGAGGATCGGGGCGTGCATCCGCTGGTACTCATCCTCGAGGACGCTACGGCCGATCTCCGCACACGACACGTCCACGTCCAGGTCAGGGAAGTCCCTTTTGAGGACGCCGTCCGCGGTCTTCACGGCCTGCTTCAGCTCGTCGTCGACGTTCTTGGACTCATTGCGGTTGTGGACGTACCAGAGCTGCAGTTCGCGAATCTCCCCGCCAGCGAGCGCGTCACGGACCTCCTCCGCGGCCCCGCGCAGCGTCTCGGGCAGGCTGTCGAGGTCTCCGGCCAGGAGCCAACTGGCTGCGGTGTTCAGGTCGCTAGCCTTATTCGCTGGGGCTTCCCCCGCGGTCGTCTTCGCCGACATAAAGCCCTGCGCGAGAACGATGCGCTGTTTGTCCGGCAAGACAGCGACGAGATCGCACTTCTTGTCGTTGCTCCCATCAGTCAGGCTGTTCGACGCGAAGGTGTCCACGTCGTCGAAGCCGAGGCGCATCTGCGCGACGAAGAGCAGCAGAGCGTTGTCCCCGTACGCCTTCAGATCGTCGCGGCTCACAAACGCCGCGTAGCCAGGGTTGACATCCGCCGTGCCGTCCTGATCTGCCATGCCGTACCTCCCGAGGTGTGCGGTGCGGGGTGCGGGGCGAGCCTACCGTAACCAGCCCCTAACTATCCGGGCGGCGACATGCCTGCTTTCACGGCGACCTGCCCCGGATGCGTTCCCGCTGATGCGAGCTGACCCGACAGACCGAAAGGGGAGCGGTGTGGCCAGCGCCGCTACGGACGAAGCGACGCGATCAGGAGGACGATCGGCAACGTCCGACTCACGGCAGATCCGGTTACCCCCGGCCATGAAAGTGCCTCCCCACCATCTGGGTCAGTTATCGATCCGGGCCCTGGAGGTCATGGTGCCCTCACGGCGTGCACTCGTGCGTTGGGCTGACATCTTGCGTGCGCGCTCGGCGTCTCGTTCCCTTGTGGCAGTCTGGTAGCTCAGTGCCATGGTCGGCGTCGTGTGCCCGAGCATCGCCTGTATCTCGCGCACCGATGCGCCGGCGGATGCGGCCAGGGTTGCTGCGGTGGCCCTGAGGTCGTGATCCTTCAGCTCGCTACGCCCGATCACCTCTGCGGCTTTCTTGTGGATGCGGCGGAGCACGTCGTCGTTGAGTGGCTTGCCGAACGCGTCGCAGAAGAGCAGAGCGTCCGCCCGCAACGTGCCTCGGGACTGGCGCCAGACCTTCAGCTCGGGGACGGTGTCGGGGAGGAGCGAGATGGTGCGCATCGATGCCCGGGTCTTTGGGTCCTGAACGACTCGGGTCCTCATCCCGAGTTCCCCGACCTTCGCGACTGTCCCGGCGACTGTGACGGTCTCGGCGGCGAGGTCGAGGTCTCTCGACCGCAGCGCCAGCACCTCGCCGATCCGGAGCCCGCAAGTCACTTGGATGGTCAGGGCGGCTCTCGCCCAGGGTTCCTGAACTGCGGCGAGGAAGCGGTCGACCTCGTGCAGGGACAGCGACTCGGGCTCGCGGGCGCGGTCAGGAGCGCCAGCTCCTCGCAAGGTGCAGGGTGTTGCGTCGATGAGCTCCGCCACTACGGCATCGTCAAAGGCAGAGACGAGCAGCTCGTAGGCTTTGCCGCCTTGTGTGCGGGTCTTGCTGGGAGGCCCGCTCCAGCGCCACGCGTGCACGTCGGACCGCCTCACGTCCGTGACGCGCATGCTGCCGAGCTCGGTGCCGTCGACGTTCAGGCGTGCCAGCTTGCGGTAGTTGTCTGCGGTGGTCTGTTTGATCGGACGCCGGGTCCGCATCTGTCGCTCGGTGATGCACTGCTCAAGCCACTGGGTGACCGTCGGCACGCTCGCGAGCGCTTCGGCGGCCAACGCTTCTGCGGCTTCTCGTTCAGCTTCGGCTCGGGCAGCCGCTTCGACCGCCTCTGCTCGCGCCTTGGGGCTGGTCCAGGTGCCGTACTCGATGAGGCGACGCTCGGCGGTGATCCAGGCCTGGGCGTCGGCCTTGTGCGTGTATGTCGCAGGGGCGTTATGGCGCGAACCGTCCGGAGCCTGATAGCTCGCCTGGTACCTGCCGCTGGGCAACTGGCGAATGTAGCCGAACCTCATGGCATGCCCCCGTCGTGCGATCTCGTGCGATGAACGTGCGATGAACATGCTACAGAGTGGTGCACGCTGGCGGAGGGTGGCGAGACGGTGAAAAAGCAAAACCCCAGTCATTGCGGCTTTCGCCGATTTGACTGGGGTTTCAACTTGTGTCCGAGAGAGGACTTGAACCTCCACGCCCTTTACGGGCACTAGCACCTCAAGCTAGCGCGTCTACCTATTCCGCCACCCGGACAGGTGGTGTCCCCCAAGGGGGAGCGACAAGGAACTCTAGCAGGCGCCCACCCGGTCTGCGCAAATCACCCTAGGCTGGGGGCACCGGAGGAGGACGCCATGATGGTCAACGCTACGTTCGAGATCGTGATCACGCCCGAAGAGGCGCTGTTGCCGGACACCCGACGTTTCGAGTTCGCCAAGGTCTGGGAGGGCGAGGCCGTCGGTGCCAGCCGTGGGGTCATGCTCTCGGCCGGTGAGCCCGCCGATGGGACTGCGGGATACATCGCCCTCGAGGTGTTCGAGGGACGGATCGGCTCGCGCACCGGCAGCGTCGCGTTCCAGCAGTTCGGCACCATGCGCGACGGCGAGCAGGAGGTGCGCTACGAGCTGGTGCCCGGGTCGGGCACGGGCGAGTTGGAGGGCGCGAACGGCACGCTGACCCTCGAGATCGACCCCGACGGTGTGCACCACATCGCCTTCGACATCAGCTGAGTCCCTCTCAGCGGTACGCGTTCGTGCCGCCCGAGATGTCGTCCAGGGCGGCCACGATGGGGGTCACGAGCTCCTTCTCCTCGGCATCGAGCAGCTCCGCCAACTGATCCGTCGTCCGGGGGCCGACCAGCGCCGAGGCCACTTGCGGCGCGTCGCGGACCCAGATCAGCGCCACCTGTGCCGCGGTGAGGCCGAGCCCCTGTGCGGCGTGTGCGACGGCGTCGACGATCGCCGTCGACCGGGGTTGCAGATACGGCTCCAGGAACCAGCCGAAATGGTCTGAGGCTGCACGAGAATCGCGGGGGAGGCGCCCGCCGCGATACTTGCCGGTCAGCGCTCCTCGGCCCAGGCCTGACCAGGCCAGCACGCCCATGCGGTGATGCTGCGCGGCGCCCACCACCTCGACCTCGGCGCGCCTGGCGAGGAGCGAATACTCCACCTGGACGCTGGACAGCGGCGTCCTGCCGCGGTCCGCCTGCTGCCAGGTGGCCGCGGTGGCGGTCTGCCACCCCACGAAGTTCGACACCCCGACGTAGCGGGCCATGCCCCGGCTCACCGCTGAGTCCAACGCCGAGAGCGTCTCCTCCAGCGGGGCCTCGCCCCAGGCGTGGACCTGCCACAGGTCCACATGATCGGTCTTGAGGCGACGCAGCGACTGCTCGAGGTCGTTGAGCAGGGCGCCGCGCGAGGTGTCGATGGATCGCCTGCCGTCGCGGATGACGAACCCGGCCTTCGTCGCGATCACGAGGGACTCGCGGGGTAGTCCTGTCGCGAGCGCCTTGCCGATCATCTTCTCCGCGACACCCGCGCCGTACGCCGGGGCCGTGTCCACGAGGTTGCCACCGCCGTCGACGAAGTCCGCGAGGAGGTCCCTGGCGGCCGGCCACTCCACATCGCGGCCCCAGGCCATGGTCCCGAGGCCGAGCCGCGACACGTGGAGGCCGGAAGCGCCGAGGGGCCGCAGTTGCATGTGCCTGACCCTACGCGGACAGCACGCCGGTGAGGATCAGCACGGCGACGACGGCGGCGAGGATCAGCCGGTAGAGGACGAAGATCCGGAAGTCGTGGGTCGAGATGTAGCGCAGCAGCCAGGCGATCACCGCGTAGCCGATGAAGAACGCGAGCACGGTGGCGACGATCGTCGGCCCCCAGGCGGTGGCCTGGTCCCCGCCGATGTCCTTGAGCTTGTAGAGGCCCGAGCCGAACACCGCCGGGATGGCCAGGAGGAAGGCGTAGCGGGTGGCCGCTTCGCGGGTGTAACCCATGAACAGGCCCCCGGAGATGGTCGCGCCGGAGCGGGACACGCCGGGGATGAGGGCCGCGGCCTGGAACAGGCCGAACAACACCCCGTCGCGCCACGTCAACTGCCTGAGTTCCCTGGTGTTGTTCCCCGCCATGCGGTCAGCCACCGCAAGGAAGATCGCCACGCCCGCGAGCATCGCCACCGTGATCCACAGGTTGCGCAGCCACGTGTCGATGGCGTCCTGGAAGAGCAGCCCCAAGACGACGATGGGGACGGAGCCGATCATCACCAGCCACCCCATCCGGGCGTCCGGATCAGAGCGGTCAACGGTGCCGCGCAGGCTGCCCACCCAGGAGGTGATGATCCTCCAGATGTCCTTGCGGAAGTAGACGAGCACCGCCGTCTCCGTGCCCAGCTGGGTCACCGCCGTGAACGCGGCACCCGGGTCGCGGCCGTCGAACAGCAACTGCCCGACGATCGAGACGTGGGCACTCGACGAGATGGGCAGGAACTCAGTGAGCCCCTGGACGATGCCCAACACGATCGCTTCGAACCATTCCACGTCACAGTCCCCTTCGTCGACGCCGGGCGACACTGTACCGCCGGGCACCGAATTCCGGCCGACTACGCTGGCCCGTATGACGAAGGTGGTCCTGATCCGGCACGCGAGATCCACTGCCAACGCCGAAGGCGTGCTGGCCGGCCGGATGCCAGGGGTCAAGCTCGACGAGGTGGGGCGTCGCCAGGCCCGCGACATCGGAGAGCTTCTGGCGGCGGCCGCCATCGCCGCCGCCTACACCTCGCCCATCGAGCGCTGCCGGGAGACGGCGCTCCTCGCCGGCTACCCGGACGCGGCGGTACTTGAGGGCCTCAGCGAGTGCGACTACGGGGTGTGGACGGGCGCGTCGCTGGCATCGCTACGGGAAGAGAATCTCTGGGCCGAGATCCAGTCCACCCCGTCGTCGGTCGCATTCCCCGGAGGGGAGTCGATGGTCGAGATGTTCGAACGCACGGTGGCCGCCGTCACCACTCTTGCCGCGGGGCACCGGGACGACGAGACGGTCGTGGTGTTCTCACACGGCGACCCCATCAAGGCCATCCTCGCCCACGCCTTCGGGATGGCGCTGGACGACTTCCAGCGCCTCCACGTCGGCCCCGCCGGCCTGAGCGTCGTGGAGTACTCCGGTGGCCGCCCGACCGTGCTGTGCGTCAACGTCGGCGGGGATCTCACCGCCCTGCTCGGCTCCTCCTCACCCCCTGCGGTCGGTGGCGGCGACGTCGCCCCCGGGTCTGTGGGCGCGGGCTAGGCTGGACGGCATGCTTCTGGAGTTCGAGCGCCCTGACCGATGCGTCGTCGGCACTGTCGGGGAGCCCGGTCACCGCCTGTTCCTCATCCAGGTGGCCCAGGGCAGTCGGTTGGCGGCCGTCGCTCTCGAGAAGCAACAGGCGCAGCTGCTCGGCATGCGCGTGGGGGAGGTCCTGGACCGTCTGGCCGAACTCGGCCACGACGTACCCGAGCGGGGTGCCCCGGCGGACATGGGGCCACTCGACGCGCCGGTCACCGTGGCCTTCCGGGCCGCCGCCATCGGGCTGGCCTGGGACCAGGAGCGTGGCCGGCTGGTGCTGGAGCTGTTCTCCGACGAGGTGGACGACGAGGGCGAGACCTCCCTTCTGCAGGTCCTCATGACTCCGCCCATGGCGCGGGACTTCTCCAGCCGGGCCGAGCAGGTGGTCGCCTCGGGACGGCCCGCCTGCCCCGCCTGCGCCCAGCCGTTGGACCCGGCGGGCCACATCTGCCCCCGCGCCAACGGCTATCGCGGCCCGCTGTTCACATGACCGGCCCCCAGGGCGATCTCCGTCTGATCGGCCGGCTGGTCGGCGCGTCGAACGGCACGTTCCTGGGGCTCGACGAGGCCGGCGGCCGCTGGGTGTACAAGCCTGTGGCGGGCGAGGCCCCACTCTGGGACTTCCCCGACGGCACGCTGGGCCGCCGCGAGGTGGCCGCCTACGCGTTGTCGAGCGCGATGGGGCTGGACCTGGTCCCGCTCACCCTCTGGGTGGAGGGACCGTTGGGGGAGGGGTCCGCCCAGGCATGGGTCGAGGGGGAGCCGACCGGCCTCATCGACCTGCTCCGGCCCGAGGAACTCACCGAGGCCTGGATGCCGATCCTGAGCGCCGTGACGCAGGACGACCAACCCGTCGTCCTGGCCCACCGCGATCACCCTCTGCTCCGCAAGGTCGCACTGTTCGACGCCCTGCTCAACAACGCGGATCGGAAGGCCGGGCATCTGATCGACCGCGGCGACAGGCTCGCAGGGGTGGACCACGGCGTGAGCATGCATACCGAGGACAAGCTGCGGACTGTCCTGTGGGGCTGGGCGGGGGATCCGCTCGACGATGCGGAGCGCGCCCTGATCGCGGAGGTCGCGGCTCTGACGGCGCCCCTCGCGCCCGGGCTGGCCGACGAGGAGTGGGAGGCCCTCGTCGCGCGCGCGGATGCGCTCCTGGCGTCGGGTCGCCTGCCGGAGCCTAGTGGGTTGCGCCCGGGCATCCCCTGGCCACCGCTTTAGTTCTCAACCAACACGGTAGGTTTGGGCCCATGTATGCGTGGGCACCCGTCACCGTTCCCAGTCTCCCGGAGTCCCAGGGCGACGTTCCCGATCGTCTCAGCCTCTTCGACACCGCCACCCGAAGCGTGGTCCCAGTAGGCCCAAGCGAGGGTGCGGCAAGGATGTACGTCTGCGGGATCACGCCCTACGACGCCACCCACCTGGGTCACGCCAACACCTACGTGGCGTTCGACATGGCCAACCGGGTCTGGCGGGACCTCGGCATCGCCGTCGAGTACACCCAGAACGTCACCGATGTCGACGACCCCCTCCTGGAGAGGGCTGCGGCCACCGGCCAGGAGTGGGAGGAACTGGCCGAGGACCAGATCGAACTGTTCCGCAGTGACATGCAGGACCTCCGGGTCATCCCTCCGGACAACTACATCGGCGCCGTGGAGTCCATCGCCTCCGTCATCGAGCTCATCGAACAGTTGCTCCCCAGCGGCTTGGTCTATCAGGTCGAGGACGCGGAGCACCCGGACTGGTACTTCAACTCGGTGGCTGCGGAGGGCTTCGGCGCCGTCAGCAACCTCGACGAGGGGCGCATGATCCAACTCTTCCGCGACAACGGCGGAGATCCGGATCGGCCCGGGAAGCGCCACCCGCTGGACTGCTTGGTGTGGCGGTTCGCGCGCCCTGATGAGCCCAGCTGGTCGTCGTCGCTGGGCGCCGGACGCCCGGGCTGGCACATCGAGTGCACCGCGATCTCACTGCGTCACCTCGGGGCGAACTTCGACGTCCAGGGCGGGGGCTCAGACCTGGTGTTCCCGCACCACGAGATGTGCGCGGCTGAGTCCATCGCGGCGTCCAGGGAGCCCATGGCGCAGGCGTATGTGCACTCCGGGATGGTGGGCCTCGACGGCGAGAAGATGAGCAAGTCGAAGGGCAACCTCGAGCTGGTCAGCCGGCTGCGACACAGCGGCGCGGATCCGATGGCGATCCGGCTCGCGTTGCTCAACCACCACTACCGCAGCGACTGGGAGTGGACCCGCGACCAGCTGGATGCCGCCACGGAGCGCCTCCAGCGCTGGCGCGGCGTGCTCAACAATCCGGCCGCGCTGCCGGCCGGCGAGACCATCGCCGCGATGCGCCGGGCGCTGCGCACCGACCTGGACACCCCGGCCGCCCTGGACGCGGTGGACACGTGGGTGGCCGGCAGTCTCGCGATCGAGGGGGACGACACCGAGGCGGTCGGGCAGATGACCACCGCCATCGACGCGCTGCTGGGCATCCGGCTGTAGACGGTAGGCTGCGCGCGTGAAGTCCTTCGACCAGCTCTTCGAGCAGTTGTCCGAGACCGCCCGCACCCGTCCGGAGGGCTCCGGCACCGTCGCCCGGCTGGATGCCGGTGTGCACGGGATCGGCAAGAAGATCGTCGAGGAGGCAGCCGAGGTCTGGATGGCCGCCGAGTACGAGTCGAAGGAACAGGCCGCCGAGGAGATCAGCCAGCTGCTCTACCACCTTCAGGTGATGATGCTGGCGCTCGATCTGGACCTCGAAGACATCTACCGCTACCTCTGACGAAGGCACTATTCGTGAGCACTGACCGCCTCCTGCGCATCGCCGTCCCCAACAAGGGTGCCCTGGCCGAACCGGCGGCCGCCATGCTGCGCGCCGCCGGCTACCGCCAACGCACCGACGCCAAGGACCTCACCCTGATCGACGCGGACCACGGCGTCGAGTTCTACTACCTGCGCCCACGCGACATCGCGGTCTACATCGGTCGCGGCCACCTGGACGTCGGCATCACCGGCCGCGACATGCTGCTGGACTCGGGCGCCGCGGCCACCGAGATGATGGCGCTCGGCTTCGGTGGCTCGCGGTTCCGGTTCGCGGCTCCCGGCGGCAGGAACCTGACCGTGGCGGATGTCGCGGGCAAGCGGGTGGCCACCTCCTACCCGGGCCTCCTCCAGACGTACCTGGACGACCTGGGCATCCAGGCCGAAATGGTCAAGCTCGACGGCGCCGTCGAGTCGGCGATCCGGCTCGGTGTCGCCGACGTCGTCGCCGACGTCGTGGACACCGGCACCACGCTCAAGCGGGCCGGCCTCGAACTGTTCGGAGACTCGATCTGCTCCTCCGAGGCCATCCTCATCCGCCGCACCGACGGCGCGCTGCCCCCTGGTGTGGCGGGTCTCGAGACGCGGCTGAACTCCGTGCTCGTGGCCCAGAACTACCTGATGATGGACTACAACGTGGCGCAGGAGAACCTGGCCGACACCACGGCGCTCGCACCGGGCGTCGAGGGGCCGACGGTCTCCGCGCTGGCCAAGGACGGCTGGTGCGCCGTGCGGGTGCTCGTCCCCCGCGAGGGGGCCCACCTGCTGATGGATCGCCTCTATGAGGCCGGGGCTCGCGGCATTCTGCTCACCGAGCTTGCGGCCTGCCGGCTGTGACCGCCGCGCCGCGGTCCGAGCGGCTCTCCTACACCAGCCCCCCGGCGCTGATGACCGGGGTGGTGCTGTCGATCGTCCTGATGGCCTCGTCGTTGTTCTTCTGGTGGGCCCTCGGCAAGGACGTGAGAGACCGGGTCACGTGGCCGCAGGCGGCGACGCTGCTCTTCTTCGTCCTCGTGATGGTGGCCATCATGCTGTCGCTGGGGTACTCGCGGCTCTGGGCCAACGAGGACGGGGTGACGGTGCGCAACGGTCCGTTCCTGCACCGGTACCGCATCGACGAGGTGGCCGGGGTCCGGCTTCGCCCCGGCGACGCCTGGTCCTCGCTCCTCATCAAGGGGGAGACCGAACTTCGCCGTCGGCCTGTGCTGGCCATCCAGTTCCTGGAGGGCGAAGCCGCTCAGCGCAAGGTGGTGGAGCTGCGTCGCTGGCTCGTGGACCACGGGGCGACGAGCCGCGACGTCGATCCGAGCCTCCTGGAGGACCTCGGCGTCACACGCCCCGAGGAACCCGGGGAATGAGTCACATGATGCCGCGCTTGCGCAGCAGCGCCTCGATCTCGGCGTCCTCGGGGTCCACGCCCTTCGCCGCGGGCTTGGCGGGCGACGGCCTGGTTGCCGGCTGAGCCACCTGCGGCCGTCCCGAGGCCGACGGGGTGGGCGCCTGCGTGGCGGGCACCGCGACACTGCGGCTCTTCGGCAGGAACGCCGCCACCACGATGAGCAGGATCCCTCCCAGGAACAGGCCGAGGCCCCAGCTCGTCGTCGTTGTCCACGGGGTGCGCATGAGCCAGTCGATCAGCGCCTGGACGCCGTCGGCGGCCAGTTGGGTGACGCCGGTGAGGTACAGCCCCACCGGAATGAGAGCCAGCCCCACGCCCATCACCGCGGGGCGCGCGCGGTGCGAGCGCGCCGTCAGCCCCGCGGCCACGGCGAGGATCACGATGGTCAATCCGATGGTCATCAGCAGCGTCACAGGCATGTCCCCCAGTCTGGCACACCGTCACGTCGGGCTCCCGGACGGATAGGCTCGCCCCCATGCCCGAACCGCGCTCCCTCGCCCAGCCCAGCGCCCGCTTCGTGGGCGACGACGGCGCCCCGGACCCCGCCGTGCGGAACGCGATAGCAGTGGCGGCCGAGCCGCAGGGGTATGCCCGGGCGCTCGCCGCGCTCTGTGCGAGCCGGTTGCTGCTCCCCGTGGTCGCGACCGGCGACGACACGGGCCACCCGGATCCGGACAGGCACGCCGAGATGGCAGCGGTCACGCTCAGCGACGCGTCGGGCACCTATCTGCTGGCCTTCACCGGCTACGACTCCCTGCGCGCCTGGCAGGCGGACGCACGCCCCGTCCCCTGCCTGCTCGACGAACTGTGTGCGACGGTGGGGCCGGCGGGCGCCACGCACCTGCTCCTCGACGTCGCCGGGCCCGTTCCCTTCGTCGTCGGCGAGGACGCTGTGGCACTCATGGCCGAGGGAAACGCGCTGACGGAGCTTGAGGACGGATCCTTCGCGTGGGTCCGTGCCGAGTGACACGGGGGTGTTTTTGGTGATTGCTCCGGCGGCGGCGTAGACTCCTGCGAGTTAACCGGCAGCCTTGTGCTGCCGCGCAAAGTGGAGTCACTCCCACCCGTGCCGCCCCAGGCAGCCGGGTCGCCTGAGGCGGACGGTTTTCCGCCTGCCCGGCTACAGTGGCCTCCGCATGCGCGGGGGCCCTTTTCGTTGCCGGCATGACACACACATCTCACACTGGAGGACCCATCAGCACTGAACCGCGGATCAATGATCGCATCCGAGTACCCGAAGTCCGGCTCGTCGGCCCCAAAGGCGAGCAGGTAGGCATCGTGCGCGTCGAGGACGCCTTGCGTCTTGCGGCGGAGAACGATCTGGATCTTGTCGAAGTGGCGCCGATGGCCCGGCCGCCCGTTGCCAAGCTGATGGACTACGGCAAGTTCAAGTTCGAGGCGGCCCAGAAGGAGCGCGACGCGCGGCGGAACCAGTCGAACGTGAGCACCAAGGAGATGAAGCTCCGGCTCAAGATCGACTCTCACGACTACGAGACCAAGAAGGGCCACGTCGTCCGGTTCCTGAAGGCCGGCGACAAGGTCAAGATCACCATCATGTTCCGCGGCCGCGAGCAGTCGCGGCCCGAGCTGGGCATGGAACTGCTCAAGCGCCTCGCCGGCGACGTGGTCGAGTTCGGCTACGTCGAGTCCTCGCCGAAGCAGGACGGCCGCAACATGATCATGGTCCTCGGCCCCACCAAGAAGAAGACCGAAGCCAAGGTCGAGCTGGCCGCGGACCGCGACCGTCGCATGGCCGAGCGCCGCGAGGCGGCCGAGCAGGAGCGCCAGGCCGAGGCCGAGCTGCGCGCCCACGCCACCTCGGCGCCCGCGCCCAAGAAGAAGCGCGGACCCGCAGACAACATGGACCCAGACATCGATCTCTGACGAGGTCGATCACAAGAAGAAAGCGAGCATTTGATATGCCGAAGATGAAGTCGCACTCCGGCGCGAAGAAGCGGTTCAAGACCACGGGCACGGGAAAGCTCATGCGTCGCCAGGCCAACCTCGGCCACCTGAACGAGCACAAGTCGTCCACCCGCACCCGGCGCCTCGGAAGCCCCGAGACCGTGTCGGCGCCCGACGCCAAGAAGATGCGCAAGCTGCTCGGCAAGCACAAGGGCCGCTGAGCCTCACCGCCCCGGCGGCCTACCGCCATCCTCACCCAGACCACCCGTCGGCGCCGCCGACCACATTCAAGGAGAACCCACATGGCACGCGTGAAGCGTTCTGTGAATGCGCACAAGAAGCGCCGTGAAGTCCTGGAGCTCGCCTCCGGTTACCGTGGCCAGCGCTCGCGCCTGTACCGCAAGGCCAAGGAGCAGCTGCTGCACTCGGCCACCTACGCCTACCGCGACCGTCGTGCCAAGAAGGGCGATTTCCGCAGCCTCTGGATCCAGCGGATCAACGCCGCGGTCCGCGCCGAGGGAATGACCTACAACCGCTTCATCAACGGTCTGAAGAACGCCGGCGTCGAGGTCGACCGCAAGATCCTCGCGGATCTCGCCGTCAACGACACCGCCACCTTCAACGCCCTGGTCGCGGTCGCCAAGGACAACCAGCCCGCCGCAGCCTGAAGGCCGTCCCCGTGACGATGGAACCGAACGCCGCCGCCGGCCTCCCCGCCGCTGTGCTGCGTTCGGTTCGTCGTCTGACCCAACGCCGCGGCCGCGAGTTGGCGGGCAAATTCCTGGTCGAGGGTCGGCAGGCGGTACGCGAGGCGATCTCCGCCGGCACAGTCGTCGAGGAGGTCATCGTCGACGACCCGGCCAGGCACGCCGACCTCCTGAGCGGGCTCCGGGTGCCGGTCTGGCGCGCCGCGGAGCATGAGATGCGCCAACTCAGCGACACCGTGACCCCCCAGGGCATCGTCGCCGTGTGTCGGCAGCTGGACTTCGGATGGGACGCGCTCGAGGGCGCCCGCCTCGTGGTGATCTGCGCGCAGGTCAGGGATCCCGGTAATGCGGGCACGGTGATCCGATGCGCCGACGCGTTCGGCGCGGACGCGGTCATCCTGACCGCCGGCAGCGTCGAGATCTACAACCCCAAGACCGTCCGCTCGACGGTGGGCAGCCTTTTCCACATGCCCATCATCACCGGGGTACCGCTCACCGAGGCCGTGGACCGGGTCAAGGTGCTCGGGATGAAGGTGCTCGCGGCCGACGGCGAGGGTGACCCTCTGGACCTCAAGGCCGCCGCTGGTGAGCTCGGCGGCCCGGTGGCCTGGATCATGGGCAACGAGGCATGGGGACTGCCAGAAGAGGATGCCCGGCTGGCGGACGAGGTGGTCGCCGTGCCAATGTGGGGGCAGGCGGAGAGCCTCAACCTCTCCAGCGCGGCAGCGGTGTGCCTCTACGCCACCGCGTCAGCGCAACGTCGAACCGGTGAAGGAGGACCCGACCATGTCCGGGCCCAATGACAACTTTGATCCGAAGCAGGTGGCGGCGCTCGATCCCGCCGCCATCGCCGCGTCCGTCGAGGCCGCGCTCGCGGCCGTGGCCGGCGCCTCCACCACCGCCGAACTGAAGCAGGCCCGCCTCGACCACGCGGGCGACACCTCCCCGCTGGCGCTGGCCAACCGCGAGATCGGCGCCCTGCCGCCGCACGCCCGTAAAGAGGCCGGGCAACGGGTGGGTCAGGCGCGGGGGATCGTCGCGAGGGCGGTGGCCGAGCGGCAAGAGGCGCTGGCGGCCGCGGAGCTCGAGGCAGCCCTGGTGGCCGAGCGGGTGGACATGAGCCTTCCCGTCGAGTTGTCGCCGCGGGGCGCCCAGCACCCGGTCACCACCCTGATCGACGAGATGATCGATGTGTTCGTCGGCATGGGATGGGAAGTCGCTGACGGCCCGGAGCTCGAGGCGGAGTGGTACAACTTCGACGCACTGAACCTCGCCCCGGATCATCCCGCGCGGGCGCTCCAAGACACCCTGTGGGTCGACCCCCCCTCCGCCGGCAAGCTGCTGCGCACCCAGACGTCGCCGGTCCAGGTCCGTGCACTGCTCGAACGAGGCGTGCCGCTCTACGTGATCAGCCCCGGCAAGGTCTTCCGCGCCGACGAGTACGACGCCACCCATCTGCCGGTGTTCCACCAGCTCGAGGGCCTCGTCGTCGACAAGGGCATCTCGATGGCGCACCTGCGCGGCACGCTCGACCACCTGGCGCGCGCGATGTTCGGTGACGTCCAGACCCGGATGAGGCCCCACTACTTCCCGTTCACCGAGCCGAGCGCCGAGGTGGACCTCCAGTGCTTCGTCTGCCACGGCGAGTCCGTCGGCAACCCCGATCGTCCCTGCCGCACCTGCCGGTCGGAGGGATGGATCGAGTGGGGCGGCTGCGGCGTGGTGAACCCCAGGGTCCTTGCGGCCTGCGGCATCGACACGGACGTGTACTCCGGGTTCGCGTTCGGGATGGGTGTGGACCGCACCGTCATGTTCCGCACCGGCGCCCCAGACCTCCGCGACTTCGTCGAGGGAGACATCCGCTTCAGCCGTTCCATCCTGGGAGGAGCCCGATGAAGGCCCCCGTCTCCTGGGTGCGTGACCTGGTCACGCTCCCGGCATCAGTGACCACCGCGCAGCTGGCGGATCAGCTCACCGCCGTCGGCCTGACCGTCGAGCACATCGAATCCACTGAGTCGCCCGTCACCGGACCGCTGACCGTCGGGCGGGTGCTGACGTCGGTCGACGAGCCGCAGAAGAACGGCAAGACCATCCGGTACTGCCGCGTGGACGTCGGCTCCCACAACGACGCGGCCACGGACGAGTTCTCCGCCAGCCGCGGCATCGTCTGCGGCGCGCACAACTTCGCCGAGGGAGACCTCGTGGTCGTGGCCCTGCCCGGGACCGTCCTCCCCGGGGACTTCCACATCGCGGCGAGGAAGACCTACGGCCACGTCTCCGACGGCATGATCTGCTCGCAGCTCGAACTTGGGCTGGGGGAAGACCACGACGGCATCATCGTCCTTGCGCCCGGCGCGGGTCAGCCGGGCGATTCCGCGGTGGAGCTCCTGTGGACGGCAGACCACGTGCTCGACCTCGAAATCACCCCGGACCTGAGCTACTGCCTGTCGATGCGGGGCCTCGCCAGGGAGGCGGCCATCGCCAACGCCGTCTCGTTCGAGGATCCCTATCGTCACCACCTTCCCGCCGTCACGGACGGGGGCCATCCCGTCGAGTTGGAGGACCCGCGCTGCTCGGCCTTCGTGGCGCTCACCATCGACGGGCTCGATCCCGCCGCACCCACCCCGCCCTGGATGGCCGACAGGCTTCGGGCTGCGGGAGTCAGGTCCATCTCGTTGGCCGTAGACGTGACCAACTACGTGATGCTGGAATCCGGGCAACCGCTCCACGCCTACGACGCGGACACCCTGCAGGGCCCCATCCGGGTACGGGCGGCGCGCGCGGGCGAGCGTCTCCGGACGCTCGACGGGCAGGACCGTGAGCTGAACACCGATGATCTGCTCATCACGGACGACAGCGGACCGATCGGGCTGGCCGGCGTCATGGGTGGCGAGACGACCGAGGTGTCCGCGAGCACCGTCCGGATCATTCTCGAGGCGGCCCACTTCGATCCCGCGTCTGTGTCGCGGACCTTCCGCAGGCACGGACTCCCCTCGGAGGCGTCAAAGCGGTTCGAACGGGGCGTCGACCCGCAGCTGCCCTACGCGGCCGCCCGCCGCGCGGCGCGACTCCTCACAACCCACGGCGGAGGGGCCGTGACGGCCGAGACCGTCGTCGGATCGGCGCCGGTCCCGCACAAGGTCTCACTGCGTGCGGGGCTCATCCCCACCGTGCTGGGCACCCGCGTCGATCAGGACGAGAGCGTCAAGCTGCTGACCGCCGCCGGGGCGACGGTGACCGCGCTGGGCGACTCGCTCACCATCGAGGTGCCGAGCTGGCGCGGGGACCTCGTCGACCCCTACGACGTGGTCGAGGAGGTCGGCCGACACATCGGCTACGACCGCATCGGGCTGAAAGTCCCGGTTCCGCCCGTGAACCGCGGCCTGTCCCCGCGTGTCCGCGACAGGCGGGCCGCGCTCCGCGCAGTGGCCGCGCTCGGCTTCACCGAGGTGATGTCGCTGCCGTTCGCCTCGTCGGAGGAGCTGGACCAGTTGCGGGTCGACGTGGACGACCCCCGTCGGAAGCTGATCCGTCTGGCGAACCCGTTGTCGGAGACCCACCCCTTCCTCCGCACCACGCTGCTCCCGGGGCTGTTCGCCGCGGTCGCGCGCAACACCTCGCGCAGCCTCACGGACCTGGCCCTGGTCGAACAGGGCAAGGCGTTCTTCGACGGGGGAGAGGCCGCGGCTCCCCGCCCGGGCGTCGCCCATCGCCCCTCCGATGAGGAGGTGGCGGCGATCGACGCGTCGATCCCTGCCCAACCCCACACTGTCGCGGCCGTGGTCGCGGGTAACTGGCGCCCCGCAGGCTGGGCAGGCCCCGCCGTCACGGCTGACTGGACCCATGTCGTCGCCTTGGCCGAGGCGGCGGCGTCGGCGGTGGGGGTTCGGCTCTCGAGGCGCAACGTCGAGATGGCCCCGTGGCATCCGGGGCGGTGTGCCGAGCTGTCGGTCAACGGCATCGTCCTCGGGTACGCGGGCGAGGTCCACCCCGCTGTGGTCGCGTCCCTGCGCCTGCCTGATCGTGTGTCCGCGGTGGAGTTCAATCTTGATCTCCTGCTGTCCCAGGCGGTCGCCGGGGGAAGCATCAGTTCACTGTCGTCGTTCCCCCTCGCCAAGGAGGATGTGGCGCTGATCGTGGACCGCGACGTACCGGCGGCCGAGGTCGAAGCCGCGCTGGCGGCCGGTGCCGGCGGGTTGCTGGAGTCGATCTCCCTGTTCGACGTCTACACCGGGGATCAGGTGGGCGAGGGGAAGAAGTCGCTGGCCTTCGCGCTCAGGTTCCGTGGTGAGCGCACGCTCACCGACGCCGAGGCAGCGGGCGCGCGGCAGGCCGCCGTCGCCGAAGCTGTCGAGCGCTTCGGAGCAGTGCAGAGGGCCTGACCACGGCGTTGATGCCGTAGGTGGCCGCTGGTCGGCCGAGTAGGCTGCGGGGGTGAACATCACCCGCCTCGACTACCCAGAGGGCCCACACGACGCGGACTTCTGGGTCTTCGACCTCGACGAGAGGCTCTGGACCGACGTGGTCCGGGGCCTCTTCGGCAACGACGATCTGAGCCACTCCGCTCTGCGCCGATGGGCCGAGGGCACCCGCCCCGAGTACTCCACCCATGTGCCGTTCGTCGCCCATGACGCGGCGGACCCGGTCGCGGTCGCGTTCATGGAACTGCCCCAGCTCGACAACCGGCACCTGGCGTTCGTCAGCATCGTGGTGGCCGCGACCCATCGCCGCCGCGGGATCGCCTCGGCGCTCCTCGAGCGGGTGCTGGAGGAGGCGCGTGCCGACGGGCGAACCACCTTCCAGGCCTGGACCTGGGAGCCGGCCACGCCGTCGGGGTCCAGGACCCTGTCCGCCGCCGAGGGGGACGGCTCGATCGACCCCGACTCCGCGGGCGCCGCATTCCTGCTGGGGCGGGGATTCAGGCTCGTGCAGGTCGAGACGATCTCGGGTCTGACGCTACCCAGCCAGTCGCTGCTCGATTCCGAGGCCGCCGAGGCTCGCTCCGCCACGTCCGAGGTCTACGACCTGGTGCAATGGGTGGGTTCCACTCCACCGGAGTGGCGCAGCGACATCGCGGACCTGATGGTGGCGATGAGCACGGACATCCCGAAGGGCGAGGCGGCGATCGAGGCCGAGGTCGTGGACGAGGAGCGCGTGGCCAGCGCCGACGAGGCACTCACCCGCGGAGGGTGTGAGTCCTTCTACACCGCGGTGCGCCACGTCCCGAGCGGCCGCCTCGTCGCCTTCACCAGGCTGATCCGGGAGCAGGGGCGCCCGGTGGTGGACCAGTGGGAGACGCTTGTCGTCAAAGCGCATCGGGGCCGTGGGCTCGGCTGGTACGCCAAGACGCACAGCCACGCGAGGGTCCGCTCCGTCTGGCCGGAGGCCCACAGGCTGATCACCGGCAACGCATCCGAGAACTCCTACATGCTCGACATCAACCGACGCCTGGGATACGCGCCGATCGCGGCGTCCGGCTGGTTCGAGCTGAGCGACCAGGGCTGAGGCCCGTGGCGCTGACGCGGGGGTCCATCGTCGAGGCCGGGCTCCGGATCCTGGACGAGTACGGGTTGGGTGATCTCTCCATGCGACGGGTGGCCGATGCCCTCGGGGTACAGGCGGGGGCGCTCTACTACCACGTCCCGAACAAGCAGTCGCTGCTGGCCGCGCTGGCCGATGAGATCCTCGCAGGCCCACCCGCGAGCCCAGAGCCCTCCTCGCCGATCGAGGACTGGTTGGTCGAGTGGTCGGCCGGCCTGCGGCGGCGGCTGCTGGCACACCGCGATGCCGCGGAGCTCGTCGCGTCAACCCACGCACTCGGGCTGGGTGCGGTCGATCCGTGCGCCCTGGGGCGTGAGTGGTTGGAGGAGGACGGCACCCCCGAGCCGGCCGCGACCATGGCCGCGCTCCTGCACTTCGTTCTGGGCCACGTCCTCGAGGAGCAGACGCAGGCACAGATGCACCAGCTGGGCGTTGTGCCGCATTTCGACGCCGCGGCCCACGAGAGGGACTTCGCCTGGGGCTTGGCGCTCTTCACGGCGGGCGTGGGGGGTGCGCGTCGCGGATGAGCGAACCGAGCGCGGGCGCTGTCATGCGCTCCCTCGTCTGGCCGGTCTATGCGCCGACGTTGGCCCAGGCCATCGGCATGGCCGCGACGCTGCCGGTGATCCCTCTCATCGCGCTGGCGCTGGGATTCTCCGTCCCTGGGGCCGCCACGCTCGCGATGATCACGGGCGTTGTGGGCGTGCTCGGCCCCATCCCCCTGGGCACCCTGATGACCGTGGTGGGGGAGCGTCGCGCCATGATCGCGACGGGGGTCGCCGTCACGCTGACCCAGATCGGTGCGCTTCTGCTGGTCGAACACGCCAGGATAGCCGGAGCCACGCCCTGGCATCAGGTGGGGTTCGTCGTCGCACTTGTGATCTCCTCGCTCTCCCATGAGGTGTGGATCATCGGTCGGCAGGCCTACCTGGGAAGACGCTGCCGCCGGAACTGCGCGCACGCGGCATGAGCACCTTCGGGGGCATGATGCGCATCGGGCTGGTGATCGGCCCGTTGCTCGGCGCGGGCATCATCGCCATCGGTCACGAAGGCTGGGTCATCGGAGTCGACGCTGCCGCGATGGCGCTGGCCACCCTCCTGGTCGCGGTCACGATGCTCCCGGGAGATCAGACCGGCCGGCGTCCCACCGTCCGCCAGGCGTCGGGCCGGCTGCCCGTCGCACCGTCGCCCCACGCCCCGGACAGGACGGCGGGAGTCACCATGGTCCTCGCGGGGCTGGCGACCGTCCCGCTGACGATGTCGCGGATCTGCAGACCCCTCATCCTTCCCCTGCTCGGGGCGCTGCTCGGGCTCCGCGGGGAGGAGATCTCCCTGGTGTTCGCCGTCGCGGCGGTGGTCGAGATCGCGATGTTCGTGCCGGCGGGGACGCTGATGGACCGGTACGGCCGCACGGCGGTCCTCGTCCCGTGCCTCGTGTTCTCCGGCGCCGGGTATCTCCTCCTCGCCGGGCTGACGGCGACCCTCGCCGATGCGTCGCGCACCGCCGCCTTCTGGGCGCTCGTGGCCGCCGCCTCGCTCGTGGCCTTCGGGAACGGATTCGGCGCGGGCATCGTGATGACGCTGGGGATCGACCTCTCGCCGGAGGAGCACCGCACGCGTCACCTGGCGCGGTGGAACACGATCAACGGCGCCGGACGGCTGTTGGCGCCCGGGCTGGTCGCGGTGGTGACACTGGCGTGGCCCATCACCATGGCAGGGGCTGTCGTCGGTGCGCTCTGCTGGGCCGGCGCTGCCTGGGCGTGGCGGTTGATCCCGCAGGTGACGCCGGGGCCGTCAGCCGGATCTACTCCTCGAAGCGCGCGACCCGCCGCCGGTTAGCGGCGCGGTGGCTGGCGGGCCCAGGCCATCAGGAGCCCCACAGCCCCGAGGGCCAGGAGCGCCCAGGCCGCTGCGACCGCCGGTGCGGTCCAGTCCAGGAGGGACGACGTGGTGCCGTCGACGAGCGCTGCCAGCACCACCGCGGGGAGCGAGTCTCCGCCGGCCGCGCCAGCCCGGTCCGTCAGGAGGCCCCGCGCGAGGAGCAGGCCGCCGAGACCGCCCGCGACGGCGAGGATCCACGCCGCCCACCGTCCGCGCCGGGATCCGACGGCGAGGCCGATGACGGCCAGCGTCGCAGCTGAGGCGTAGTACCAGACCCAGTGGCTCGCCAGGCTGAGCGCGTCGGCGGCGTAGCCCGCCTGGACGGTATCGGGGCGTCCGAGCGCGATGCGTACGTCCTCGGGCATCGGGATCTGGGCCACGTACGGGCGCAGGATCTCCGGCGAGATCTCGGCCAGCCGGGCCGCACCCAGCTCGACGAAGGGGGCGAGGTTCAGCCACAGCGTGGGGGCGTCCCCACCGGACTGCATGAGCTCCAGCTCGGCCACGAAGTCGGCGCGCGAGAGGTTGAGGCTCTCCTCCCAGGCTTGGCCGAAGCCCTCGCTGGCCGCGATCTCGTTCATCGACAAGGTCACGAGGGCCTCGACCTGGTCCCGTACACCTGGAATGCCATCCAGCGCGGGAGGGAGCTGTTCGACGACGGCAGCGGTGACTTCGGCCACGATGGCCCCCAGAACCCGGGGATCGGTCGCGACCGGGCCGACGATGGCCTGCAAGGGCTCGGGCGTGTGCGCCGTGGTGTCGAGCCACTGCGCGAAGACGCCGCCCAGCGCCGCGATGACGCCCGCAGACATGAGCAGCAGCGCCAGCAGCGAACGCACGAAACCGCCCACCATGCCTCCTCGAGTGACGGTCCCAGGGTAGTGGCGGCCCCAAGTGGAATATCTATCGGATCAGTGGAATACTCGGCCCATGACCTACACAGTGGCAGTCGCAGGATGCACCGGATACGCGGGTGGCGAGCTCCTGCGTCTGCTCCTCCAGCACCCGGCCGTGGAGATCGGGGCACTCACCGGCAACTCCAGCGTCGGCGATCGCCTGGGGACGCACCAGCCGCATCTGTACCCGCTCGCGGACCGGGTGGTCGCGGCCACCACAGCCCACGAGCTCGCGGGTCATGACGTGGTCTTCCTGGCGCTGCCGCACGGTACGTCGGCCGCTGTCGCCGAGCAGTTGGGAGATGACGTCCTCGCCGTCGACGCCGGTGCCGACTTCCGGCTGACCGATGCCCGCGCCTGGGAGCGGTTCTACGGCACCCCGCACGCGGGCACCTGGCCCTATGGGCTCCCGGAGCTGCCAGGACAGCGGGCACGCCTGGCCGGGGCCACGAGGATCGCCGTCCCCGGGTGTTACCCCACCGCCTCGACGCTGGCGCTGCTCCCGGCCGTCGCGTCCGGCCTCATCGATCCGGCTCAGATCGTCATCGTGGCCGCCAGCGGCACCTCGGGCGCGGGAAAGTCGCTCAAGCCCACGCTGCTCGGGTCAGAGGTGATGGGCAACATGAGCCCCTATGGGGTCGGCGGCGTGCATCGGCACACGCCGGAGATCGTCCAGAACCTCGCCTCCGTGACCGGCGCCGCTGTCAACGTCTCCTTCACGCCCCTTCTGGCACCCATGCCGCGAGGCATTCTGGCCACCTGTTCCGCGCCGATCGCGCCCGGGGTGACCACGGCGTCCGCGTACGCCGCCTACACGCAGTTCTACGCGCACGAGCCCTTCGTCGAGGTCCTCCAGCCCGGGGTGTGGCCACAGACCGCCGCGGTCTCGGGCTCGAACAGGGCGACGGTCCAGGTCGTCGTCGACGAGGCCGCCGGCCGGTTGATCGCCATCTCGGCGATCGACAACCTCACCAAGGGCACCGCCGGCGGCGCCATCCAGTCGATGAACCTGGCGCTGGGGCTCCCCGAGGCCCAGGGCCTGTCCTCCGTCGGCGTCGCGCCCTGAAAGGCAACGAAAATGTCAGATTCTCACTCTCCGACCATCATGGGGGCGGGCGTGGGCGTCACGCTCCCGCGCGGCTTCGCCGCCTCCGGCGTCACCGCCGGGCTCAAGGCCAGCGGCAGGCCGGACGTGGCCGTCGTGCACAACCTCGGCCCCGGGATGTCGGCGGCGGCGGTGTTCACCTCCAATCGGGTCTACGCGGCACCGGTGAAATGGTCCCGGCAGGCCGTCGCCGACGGACAGGTGCAGGCAGTGATCCTCAACTCCGGCGGAGCCAACGCCTGCACGGGCCCGGACGGGTTCACCGACTCGGCCGTCACCGCCTCCAGGGTGGCGGACCGGCTGGGCTTGATCACGGACAACGTGGCCGTGTGCTCCACCGGGCTCATCGGTCTGCGACTGCCCATGGATCTCCTGCTCAACGGTGTCGACGCCGCGTGCGCGGCCCTGTCGGGTGACGGCGGGGCCGCGGCCGCCACCGCCATCATGACCACCGATTCGGTCCCGAAGGAGGCTGGCGTGGTGGTCGGCGGCTGGGCGATCGGCGGGATGGCGAAGGGAGCGGGCATGCTCGCGCCCGGCCTGGCGACGATGCTGGTGGTCCTCACCACAGACGCCGTTGTCCCCGCGGAGAGCCTGCAGGCGGCGCTGCGCGAGTCGACCCGGCTGAGCTTCGACCGCGCGGACTCGGACGGGTGCATGTCCACCAACGACACGGTGCTCCTCATGTCGAGCGGCGCCTCCGGCGAGGCGCCGGACCCGGCGGCGTTCCAGGATGCCCTGACCGAGGTGTGCCAGGACCTTGCCCGGCAGTTGATCGCCGATGCGGAGGGGGCCTCCCACGAGATCGCCATCGAGGTCGTGGGCGCCGCCTCCGAGCGGGACGCGGAGGTGGTCGGTCGCGAGATCGCCAGATCCAACCTCTTCAAGTGCGCCATCTTCGGCGGGGACCCCAACTGGGGGCGTGTCCTGTCCGCGATCGGCGTCACGGACGCAGCCTTCGACCCCGATCAGCTCGACGTGTCCTTCAACGGGGTGATGGTGTGCCGGGGCGGCCAGATCGGAGACGATCGCGCACTGGTGGACCTCGGCCCGCGCCAGGTGAGCGTCCTCGTCGATCTGCACGCAGGCGGCGACACCGCCACCATCCTGACCAACGACCTCACCTACGACTACGTGAAGGAGAACGCGGAGTACTCGACGTGAGCCCTGGCCGAACCTCCGCCCACGTCCCGCCCGCTCCGCACTCCCAGGGGAAACCATGATGACCAAGACCCGCGTCCAGCAACAGCCCGAGCTCATCGCCAAGGCGGGCACGCTGATCGAGGCGCTGCCCTGGCTGGCGCAGTACGCCGGCCGGACCGTCGTGATCAAGTACGGCGGCAACGCCATGACCGACGACTCGCTCAAGCGTGCGTTCGCCGAGGACATCGTCTTCCTCCGCCGCGTGGGGGTGAAGCCCGTCGTCGTGCACGGTGGGGGACCGCAGATCTCGTCGATGCTCAAGCGGCTGGACATCGCCTCGGAGTTCCGGGGCGGGCTGCGCGTCACGACCCCCGAGGCCATGGACGTGGTCCGGATGGTGCTCGTCGGCCAGGTCGGCCGAGAGCTGGTGAACCTCATCAATCAGCACGGGGCGTTCGCCGTGGGCATGTCCGGTGAGGACGGCGGGCTGTTCACGGCCAAGCGTCGTGGCCTGGTGGTCGACGACGAGGAGATCGATCTCGGCCTGGTGGGCGACGTCAAGTCGGTGGACCCTGCCTCCATCCTCGACCTCATCGACGCGGGCAGGATCCCCGTCGTCGCCACGGTGGCGCCTGACGTGGAGGGTCAGGTCCACAACGTCAACGGCGACACCGCCGCGGCCGCCCTGGCGGTTGCGCTCGGCGCTAAGCGGCTGGTGATGCTCACCAACGTCGCCGGCGTCTACGCCAACTACCCCGACGAGGAGTCGGTCATCACCCAGATCTCGACGAAGGAGGTCCGAGCCATGCTGCCGAGCCTCGACGCTGGAATGATCCCGAAGATGGAGGCCTGCGTCCGGGCCGTCGAGGGCGGTGTGACGTCCGCCACGGTCATCGACGGCAGGATCCCGCACTGCCTGCTGCTGGAGATCTTCACCGACGAGGGCGTGGGCACGATGGTCACCAACGAGGAGGGGCAGGCATGACCCAGAGTGAGCTCACCGCCCGCTACGGCGCGGTCATGATGAACGCGTTCGGTGCGCCCAAGCGGGTGTTCGAACGCGGCGAGGGCGTGCATCTGCATGACGCCGACGGTCGTCGCTACACCGACCTCCTGTCCGGGCTCGCCGTCAACGCCCTGGGGCACAACCATCCAGCCGTCACGGCGGCGATCACCGAGCAGCTGGGCCGGCTCGGCCACGTGTCCAACTTCTTCGCCAGCGAGCAGCAGATCCGCCTCGCGGAGCGGCTGGCCGCGTTCACGGGCGACCCGGAGACCAGGGTGTTCTTCACCAACTCCGGCACCGAGGCGAACGAGGCGGCCTTCAAGCTCACCCGGCTCACCGGCCGGACCAAGCTGGTGGCGATGGAGGGCTCCTTCCACGGCCGGACCATGGGCGCCTTGGCGCTGACCCACAACCCGAAATACCGAGAGCCGTTCGAACCGCTCCCGGGCGACGTCACGTTCGTGCCGTTCGGCGACGTGGAGGCCTTGAGCGCTGCGGTGGATGAACGGACGGCCGCCATCGTGCTCGAGACCGTTCAAGGGGAGAACGGCGTGGTCCCCGCGCCGGAGGGTTTCCTGGCGGCGGCGCGCGACATCGCCACGGACAACGGCGCCCTCTTGTGGATCGACGAGGTGCAGACGGGCCTCGGACGCTGTGGCGAGTACCTGGCGCATCGGGCCGACGGCGTCGTGGCGGATCTGATCACGCTGGCCAAGGGCCTCGGCAATGGCTTCCCCATCGGAGCCTGCCTGGCCACGGGGAGGGCCGCGTCGCTGCTCCAGCCGGGCCTTCACGGCACCACCTTCGGCGGAAACCCCGTCGCCGCGGCCGCGGGCAACGCGGTGCTCGATGCGCTGGAGGGGGGCGTCCTCGACAACGCCCGCACGGTCGGCGCCTGGCTGGCCGGGGCCGTGCGGGGCCTCGGCCATCCCCTGATCGACGGCGTGCGCGGCCGTGGGCTGCTGCTGGGCGTTCTGTTGACCAGGCCCGTGGCCGCGGAGGTGGCCGATGCCGCGCTGGAGGCAGGCTTCGTCATCAATGCGCCGCGGCCGGGCGTGCTCCGGCTCGCGCCGCCGCTGATCTCGACGCCGCAGGACCTGCAGGGGTTCCTCGAGGCGCTCCCAGGGCTCCTGGACCCGCATGTCTGACGTGACCAGGGCCGGCCGACTGGCCACCCTGCGTCAGCTCGTCAACGAGGCCCGGTACGCGTCGCAGGCGGACCTGATCGAGGCGCTGGCAGCCGAGGGCATCACGGTGAGCCAGCCCACCCTGTCGAAGGACCTCCTGGTGCTCGGCGCCGTCCGGCAGAGGGCCGCGGACGGCTCGCTCGTCTACGCCGCGGGATCAGACGAGGATCGGGGCGTCACGATGGACAAACTGGCCCGGCTGTGCGCGGAGATGCTCCAGTCCCTGCGCGCCGCGGGCAATCAGATCGTGCTGAAGGTACCGCCGGGCGCCGCCCAGTACTTCGCGGCAAGCCTGGATGCCGCCGCGCTCGCGGGGGTGATGGGTACGATCGCGGGGGATGACACCGTCCTGGTCATCGCCGCCGACGAGACGGCGGCGGACGAAGTGGTGCTGCGGATATCCGAGATGACGAAGAGTGGCCGACCGGGAAGAGGGCGCGACGATGAGCACTGAGCAGGGACGACTCTGGGGAGGCCGGTTCGCCGGCGGCCCGAGCGAGGCCATGTTCGCGCTGAGCCGGTCCACGCAGTTCGACTGGCGGCTCGCGCTGCACGACATCGCCGGTTCGCGCGCCCATGCCAAGGCCCTGCACGCGGCGGGCCTCCTCGACGCAGACCAGGCGTCCGCGATGGACGCCGGATTGGCGGAGCTGGCGGGGCGCGTGGAGTCCGGGGCGTTCGTCGCGGCAGACACCGACGAGGACGTCCATGGAGCCCTGGAGCGGGGCCTCAAGGAGATCGTCGGCCCCGACCTGGGCGGCCGCCTGCGCGCCGGGCGCTCCCGCAACGACCAGATCGCCACCCTGATCCGCAGCTACCTGCGTGAGGAGATCCGGCTGATCGCCCAGGACATCGACGGCGTCGTCGAGGCCTTGGGCGCTCAGGCCGATCGCCACCTGGGGGCGGTGATGCCGGGCCGCACACACCTGCAGTCGGCGCAGCCCATCCTGCTCAGCCACCATCTGCTGGCGCACGCGTGGCCCCTCGTCCGCGACATCGAACGTCTGCGCGACCTCGACCGCCGCCTGGCCGTGAGCCCGTACGGTTCGGCCGCCCTGGCGGGGACGTCGCTCGGGTTGGATCCGGCCCTGGTGGCCCGCGAGCTGGGGTTCACGTCGTCGGTGGCCAACTCGATCGACGGCACGGCCTCGCGTGACCTCATCGCCGAGGCCGCGTTCATCCTGGCCCAGGTGGGGGTGGACCTGTCGCGGCTGTCGGAGGACGTGATCCTCTGGTGCACCGCCGAGTTCGGCTTCGCCACGCTCGACGACGCCTGGTCCACGGGCAGCTCGATCATGCCGCAGAAGAAGAACCCGGACGTCGCGGAGCTCGCCCGCGGCAAGGCCGGCCGGCTGATCGGGAACCTGTCCGGGCTGCTGGCAACACTCAAGGGTCTGCCCTTGGCCTACAACCGCGACCTGCAGGAGGACAAGGAGCCCATCTTCGACGGCATCGACCAGCTGCACGTGCTGCTGCCCGCCGTCGCGGGGATGGTGGCCACGTTGACGTTCCACCCGGCGCGGATGGCGGAGGTGGCCCCCAATGGCTTCTCCCTGGCCACCGATGTGGCCGACCACCTGGTCCGTGCGCTCGTCCCCTTCGCCGTGGCCCACGAGGTGGCGGGGGAGACGGTGCGTTACTGCGAGTCCCGGGGGATCACGCTGCAGGACCTGACGCCGGCGGATCTCCCGTCGATCTCCCCGGTGTTGGACGAGTCCGTCCTCGCGGTGTTGACGGTGGAGGGTTCGGTCGCCTCGCGCGACGGCAGGGGAGGCACGGCACCGTCGCGGGTGCGCGAGCAGCTCCAGGAACTCGACGCGGCACGAGGTGGCTTGGCGGACTTCCTGGCGGGCTGACCGCCACTGCCTAGGGCTATGCTGACCGGCGTGAACGCACTCCTCGACGACCTCCGCTGGCGTGGGCTCCTCGCCCATTCGACAGACCCGGATGCGCTGGCCGCGCACCTCGACGAGGGGTCCGTGAAGTTCTACGTGGGGTTCGACCCCACGGCCCAGAGCGTGCACACCGGCAACCTGGTTCAGCTCCTGCTCGCCCGGCGACTGCAGGACGCAGGCCACCGGCCCTTCATGCTGGTGGGCGGGGCGACGGGCCTCATCGGGGACCCGAAGGAGTCAGGCGAGCGGGTCATGAACTCCACGGACGTCGTGGCGGGCTGGGTCGAGCGAATCCGTGAGCAGGTCGGGAGATTCGTGGCGTTCGACGGCCCGGCCGCCGCCACCATGGTCAACAACTTCGACTGGACGAGCCAGATGTCGGTCCTCGACTTCCTCCGCGACGTGGGGAAGCACTTCCCCGTGAACCGGATGCTGGCCCGCGACGTCGTGGCGCGGCGCCTTGAGTCGGGGATCTCCTACACCGAGTTCTCGTACGTGCTCCTGCAGTCGATGGACTACCGCGAGCTGTACCGGCGGCACGGCGTGACGCTGCAGACCGGCGGGTCGGACCAGTGGGGCAACCTGACTGCCGGCGTGGAACTGATCCGACGGAGCGACCAGGGGCGGGTGCACGCCATGGCCACCCCGCTCCTGACGAAGGCGGACGGAACGAAGTTCGGCAAGACCGAGTCCGGCACCGTCTGGCTCGACGGGACGCTCACCTCCCCATACGCGTTCCACCAGTTCTTCCTCAATGCCGAGGATTCCAAGGTCATCGACTACCTGAAGGTGTTCTCCTTCAGGTCCCGGGAGGAGATCGAGGAGCTCGAGCGGGCCACGATCGATGCGCCCTTCAAGCGTGAGGCGCAGCGCGCACTCGCCGACGACGTGACCGATCTCGTGCACGGGGTGGCCGAGCGGGAGGCCGCGGTGGCGGCCGCCTCGGCGCTGTTCGGCCGCGGTGAGCTTGAGCGGCTCGCGCCGTCGACGCTGGAGGGCGTGCTCCGGGAGGTCGGGGGCCAGCCGGTGGAGGAGGACCTGACGGTCGTGGAGGCCATGGTCGTCTCCGGGATCGTCGAGTCCAAGGGGGCGGCCAGGCGGGCCATCGCCGAGGGCGGCGCCTACCTCAACAACGTGAAGATCGACGATCCGGAACTCGTGCTCGTCGGCGATCGCCTGGTGCATGGCCGCTTCGCGATCCTGCGTCGCGGGCGCAGGACGGTGGGCGGCGTCTACCGTCGCTGAGTCAGCTCCGCTCGGTCAGTCCCTCGACGCCCAGGCTGTAGACCGTGGTGCGCGTCCGGGCGGCTGATGCCTGCATCTCGTCCGCCAAAGGGTTGCCCGCCTTCACCTCGTCGGGAATGAGGTAGACCCGAGCCGGTCGGGAGCCTGAGTGCTTGGTGATCATCGTGGGCGCGTACTCGGCCGCCGAGGCGACGAAGGAGCCGTCCGCCTGCTCCGTGAAGGTGACCTGGGCAAGGTAGCCGTCGTAGGTGCGTGGTTGCGCCGGACCGCTTGACGCGATCAGATTGCCCGCGCCGTAGACGACCCACTTGCCGTTTACCCTGTCGATCGGCTGCACGACGTGGGCGTGCTGTCCGAACAGGAAGTCGACGTCTGGCGAGGCCGTGACCGCCTCCGCGTACGCTCGCTGCTGCTCGTTGATGGTGCTCGAGTACTCGTCGCCCGCGTGGATGTGCACCGCGACGATGTCCGCTCCCGCTTCACGCGCCAGGCGGGCCTGCGCGACGGCAAGATCCGCGTCGAGGAGTTCCACGGACCACTCCTTGCCCTTGGCCTTCGGGATGCCGTTCAGTCCGTACGTCTGGCTGATGACGGCGACGTCGACGCCCGAGTCGGTGGTGTAGAGGACGGGAGTACCTGCCAGTTCCTCTGTGGCGTAGGACCCGGCGGTCAGGATGCCGGCCGAGCGGTGCACCTCGATGGTGCGCACGAGCCCCTCCCACCCGGCGTCCATGGTGTGGTTGGAGGCCGTCGTGCACAGATCCCATCCCACCTCCTTGATGGCAGGAGCGATCTCCTGCGGCGCGGCGAAGAGGGGATAGTTGCGGAAGGGCCCGTCCTTCTCGGCGAAGGGGACCTCCGAGTGGCAGATCCCCAGATCGGCTGCAGAGACGTAGGCCTGAAGCGACGCGAGTTGCGGGAAGAAGTCGAAGCGAGGTTCACCGGTGGTCTTGGCGTCCACCTCGGCACTGTTCCACAGGGAGTTGTGCCACAGGAGATCACCGCTGACGTTGATGGTCACCTCGCGTCGGGGTGCCGGCGGGGAGGAGCTGAGCGACGGCGAAGGTGAGGAGGATGGTTCCTCCGTCGCGGGCGCCGTGCTCGAGGCCGTGGGCGAGGCGGTCGGCGTCCCGCTGCCGGCCCCAGGACCGGCCGGGGACAGACCGGTGGGGGCGCACGCCGCGAGGAGGATCAGGGCCGCCAGCGACGGCAGCGGTAACGCACGCTTCAGCATGGGCCAAGGCTACGACGTGAGGCGGGAGGCCCTCGCATCGAGCAGGTTTGCGCCCTGCCCGACGGTTGTGTAAGCTTCATCAAGCCTTGTTGGTGCACCGGACGGTTAGGACGGACCAGAGGCGCCATCCTCTCACTGTGAACGGGATGAGTGTGCGCTCGCTTCGAGCCCGCTCAGGGTCCCGGGCCATGGTGGCGGGTGGGAACAACTCAACAGCGATCAGTCGCGGTTCTGTCGGTTTGACAGGCACAGGCGGTGTGGGTAATGTTGGTCGGGCCGCTTCGGCGGTGCTCAACCGGAAGACTCCTTGTCACAGAGGTTTCTTCATCCCATCCAGGTTCTGGTGTTTGTCGGTTCGATTTGACGGACTGGTCGTGTGTGGGTAAGGTTGGTCGAGTTGCCCCGGTGTGGATGTCACGGTTTCGTGGTTGATGTCT
>JAPUEL010000085.1 GCA_027492545.1 Propionibacteriaceae bacterium | reverse complement strand
CTGCTGTCGGTCACCTTCCTGCCCGTCCCCGTCCCCACCGCGCGCCACCCTGCTGTCGGTCACCTCCATGCCCTTCCCCACCACCCTGCAGTCCCGGTCGCCACGCCGGCCGCCATCCCGTTGGCTGAGGCTCGTCGTTGGCGCTCCTCGCGCCTCAGCCAGCGGTGATGGGTCTAGTCGCCTGCCTGATGTGCCGACGCCGGCGCAGACTGGCCGCGAGAGACGCTCGCAGGGCAGCCATCGGAGGCGGGCCGACGAGGGACGTGGGGTGGGCGCGAGGGTGGGGGACGGCAGGGCGGCTGGGCGCAGGGATGCCCAGCCTGAGAGGCACCCAGAAGAACCCGCCTGAGACCCACTTGAGCCAGGGCCGCCCTGCCGGCACCCGCCCGGAAGGGACCACGCCACGGGCAGACGAGTGTCGGGAGACGTGGGACGAGGCCCGGGCGGCCTCAACTACCCCACCACAGCGGAGCCCCGGACCAACGAGCAGACGGCGGGCAAGGGCCGCGCGGGCCTCGTGTCAGGGCTCCCGGCACCTGGAGCCGGACTCAGTCTGCCTCGGCTGGGTACGGGCCAGTGTGGGCAAGGGCCGCACGGGCCTCGGCTCAGGGCTCCCGGCACCTGGAGCCGGACTCAGTCTGCCTCGGCTGGGCACGGGCCAGCGTGGGCAAGGGCAGTACGGCCTCGGCTCAGGGGCTCCCGGCACCAACCGGGGGTCCTCGCGCCAAGCATGAGAGCTACTGGGAGACGGTCACCCGGATCTCGTGGTAACCCTCGGCACCGTCGGGGAAGGGGTCAGCGGGGCCGACCGGCTGGGGGCGGCCTGTCGCGTCCGTCACGCGTACGGCCAGACGATGCTCGCCGGGGGTGGCATCCCAGGTGTGGCTCCACTGCCGCCACATGTCGATCCCGGCGTCCGGGCCCTCCGTCGCTATCCGCCAGGGGCCCTCGTCGATGCTGACCTCGATCTGGGCGATGCCGACCCCCTGCGCCCACGCCACGCCCGCGACGACGGCACGCCCGGCCGGGACGGTGGCGCCGTCGCGCGGCACGTCGATGCGGCTGGCGGGCTTGATCGGCGCCTCCTCGGCCCAGCCGCGGCGGGTCCAGTAGGCCTGATCCTCCGCGAAGGTGGTGACAGTCAGGGCCGTGATCCACTTCATCGACCCCACGTATCCGTACAGCCCGGGGGTGACCATCCGCACCGGCGCGCCGTGCAACCGGGGGAGGGGTTCGCCGTTCATACCGACGGCGAGTAGCGCCATCCGCTCGTCCGTGAGCGCCTGGATGGGCGTTGAGATCGTGAAGCCCTCCGCCGACCTGCTCAGCACCATGTCCGCCTCGGGCGAGGGCCCGGCCATGGCCAGGACGTCGGCCACCCGGACGCCGAGCCACCGCGCCGCGCCCACGTACGGACCGCCGACGGGGTTGCTGACGCACAGCATGGTGATGTCGGCCTCGACCACGTCTATGGCCAGGAGGTCGTCCCAGGTGAGGGTCAACGGCCGCTCCACCATGCCGTCGACGGTGAGGCTCCACTCGCGGTGGTCGAGCAGCGGGGGGCTGAGCGAGGTGTCGATGCGGTAGAACTCGGCGTTGGGGGTGTAGAGCCGCGACACCCCCTCGACGGTGCCCTCCAGGCCCGCGGGCCCGGCGGGGAGGGGCGCGGGCGGTACCGGAAGGACGGGCGCTCCGGGCGGCGCGACGGTGGGAGCCAGCTCCCCGAGGCCCGCCCCCACCAGGGCGACCCCGCCGCCGGCCGCGCCCACCAGGACCCGCCGTCGGCTCCACCCGGACCCTGCGGACCCGTCCTCACCCGCGCTGACGCGGGAGAACGCGGTGAGCACCGCGCCACCCACCGCCACGGCCAGCAGCGATGGCAGGGCCCAGAGAGGTGTGGCCTCGGGGTCCGTCAGGGCTGCCGCCGCGCACAGCGCGCCCAGCGCGGCGGTGGCCAGCCAGGCGGCCGCGAGCGAGCGGGCGGCCAACCGCCCGACGAGGAGGCCGAGGACGGCGACCACCAGCAGGACACCCACCAGCAGGATGGGCTTGTTGGCCGTCCCGAAGGTGGCCACGGCCCACTCCTTGACGACGGTGGGTGTCAGGTCGATCAGGCGGTTCGCCGTCGCCAGGACCGGCGACGACCCGGGCGAGATCAGCGCGGACAGCCCATGGCCGGCTCCCAGCCCCGCCGCGATCGCGATGAGGCCCTCGATCGCTGGGGTGGCTCGACGCTCTGGCATGGGTCAATGGTGCGTCAAGGACGCGCTCGAGGGAAGGAGCGCGTGGACGCGGGTGCAGCGCGCCACGAGTTCGGGGTCGTGGGTGAGGACCAGCATCGGCACATCGGCGAACTCCCGCCAGACGTCGTCCATGATGGCGGCGGCGGTCTCGCGGTCGAGGTGCTCGGTGGGCTCGTCGAGGATCACCACGTCCGGGTGGCCCACCAGCAGCCGCGACAGCGCCAGTCTGCGCCGCTCCCCCCCGCTCAACGTGGTGCCGGCCTCGCCGATCCGCCGCGCCGGATCAAGAGGCAGGCCCGCTCGGGCCAGGGCGGCGCGGATGTCGTCGTCGGTGGCGTCGCGGTTGCCGATCCTCACGTTCTCCGCGACGGTGGTGGCGAAGATGTGCGCGTCCTGCGCCAGGTAGCCCACCCGTCCGCCACGTCGGACCTCGCCGGCCAGCGGGGGGATGAGGCCCATCACGGTTGCCGCGAGCGTGGTCTTGCCCGCCCCGGACGGGCCCACCACGGCGACCTGCTCCCCGGGCGCGACGCTCAGCTCGACGTCCTCCTGCACGGGGCCCGCCCCCGGCCACCCCACCGCGACCCCGGACAGCAGCAAGCCCGGCTCCCCGTCGGCCCCTGCCACCGCGTCCCCGCGGCCGACGGCGGGCTCATGCAGCACCTCGTCCAGCCGGTCCAGCGCGGAGCGGGAGCGGGTGTAGGTCTGCGCGGCCTGCGCGAAGGTGGACAGCACCTCGTGCAGCGCCAGCGGGGTCAGCGCGAGGACCGCCAGGAAGCGCGGATCCAGATCCCCGGCGGCGACGGCGGCGGTGCCGAACCACAGCGCCGCCGCCACCGCGACCCCAGCGGCCGCCACCTGGCCGCCGGTGGCGATGCCGCGCATCCAGGCGCCGCGCGCCTCCTGGCTGCGCAGGTCGTCGTCGACGGCCAGCAGCCTGGCCAGGGTGGGGGCCTGGGCCCCGTAGGCGACCAGGTCGCCGGACGTGCGGGCTAGCTCGCGCACCCCGTCGGCCAGGCGCCCGCGGGTGGGTACCGCGCCGGCGTCCGCGGCGCGGCTCATGGCCTGGGTCCAGAGGGGCAGGGCGACGCCGGCGACGAGGGCCGTCACCAGGAGGGCCAACGCGCTGGGCCAGTTGAGCACGGCCAGCATGACGGTGGTCGCCGCCACCACCGTCGCGGCCGAGGCGAGCGGGATCACCACGCGCACGACGAGGTCCTGGACCGCCGCGACATCCGCCACGACCCGCGTGAGCAGATCCCCCCGGCGCCGCCCGATCAGCGTGGTGGCGCTCAGCTTGTCGTAGATCCGCACCCGGATGGCTCCCTGGAGGCGGAGGGCCACGTCGTGGCCGACGAGCCGCTCGACATAGCGGAACACGCCGCGCGAGATGCCGAAGGCGCGCACGCCGACGGCGGCGGGCTGCAGGTAGAGCACGGGCGGCGCCATCGCGGCGAAGGAGATCAGCCAGGCGGAGACGCCCATCAGCGCCACCGACGAGCCGGACGCCAGGGAGGCGAGGAGGACGGCCAGGAGGAGTCGCGAGCGGGCCTTGGGCACGGAGGAGAGGAGGTCGCGGAGGAGGGATCGGTGGGTGTCGTCGTGCTCCCCGTCGGTACCGGGCTCTCCGACGCCGACCAGGCCCTCCTGCGTGGAGCCTGCGGCGGGGGATCCGTTCGGCAGGGGCGGGTGCCCGTCCACGCCGGGGGAAGGGGCGGGGTCCGACGTGGCGCGGGCCGCGGAGCGTGACGCAGCGGGGAGGGCATCAGGGGCCCCGGACGGGGCGCCCGAGAACACCACGCGGTCGGCGGCCGCCAGGACCGCGGGGCGGTGGGACACGATCAGGGCCCCCGCGCCGGTGGCCCGCACCGCCGCGACCACGCGGGCCTCCGTCGCGGCGTCCAGGCCGGCGGTGGGCTCGTCGAGCACCAGCAACCGCGCGCCGCCCAGCCGGATCCGCACCAGCGCCCGCGCCAGCGCCACCCGCCGGCGCTCCCCGGCGGACAGGCCCTCGCCGTCGTCGCCCACGGGCTTGTCCGGCCCGAAGTCGGCGCCGGCCTCGTCCAGCGCACGCCGGATCTCGCCTGCCGCGACCCCGGGGTGGCCCATCGCGACGTTCTCGCCCACGGTGCCGTTCAGCATGCCCGGCTCCTGGGCCACCCAGGCGAGCTGGGCGCGCCAGGTCGCGAGGTCGACGTCGGCCAGGTCCACGCCGTCGACGGTGACCCGCCCCGACGACGGCCCCAGGAACCCGAGCGCCATCGCCAGCGCTGTGGACTTGCCGCCGCCCGACGCGCCGGTCAGGGCCACCACCTCGCCGGGGCGGACCTCGACGCTCAACCCCTCCACGGCGGGGGCGGTCGCACCGGGGTAGGAGTAGGACACATCGTCGAGACGGAGGAGGCCGCCGCGCGGCGCCGGGGTGGTGCCGGCGTGCCCGGCCGCCCCGTCGATCACATCGAAGGCGGCATCGGCGGCGGCCACACCGTCGGCCGAGTCGTGGAAGTGCACCCCCACCTGGCGCACGGGCAGGAACGCCTCCGGCGCCAGGATGAGCACGAAGAGGGCCGTGGGGAAGTCCACGTCGCCGTAGACCAGCCGGAAGCCCACCGTGACCGCGACCACCGCCACCGACAGCGTGGCGAGCAGCTCCAGGGCGAACGAGCTGAGGAACGAGATGACGAGCACCTTCATGGTGGCGTCGCGGTACTGCTCCTCACCGATCTCCACCCCGCGGCGCTGCGCCCGCGCGCGGGCGAACGCCTGGAGGGTGGGGAGGCCGGCGATGAGGTCCGCGAAGTGGTTGGCCAGCCTGTCCGCGACGCCGAAGCTGCGCGCGGTGGCCTTCTCCGTGGTCCAGCCGATCAGGGCCATGAAGACGGGGATCAGCGGGAGGGTGAAGGCCACGATGATCGCCGAGGGCCAGTCCGCCAGCAGGATGGCGCCCCCCACGAGGAACGGGACGGTGGCGGCGAGGCCGAGCTGTGGGAGGTACTTGGAGAAGTAGCCGTCCAGCGCGTCGAGGCCCTGGGTGACGATGCGGATGAGCGAGGCCGACGAGGTGGCGGCCACGGGGGTGTCGAGGCGGGCCGCGAGAATGTCGCGGCGGAGCTGGGACTTCACGGCGGCGGCTGAGCGGTGGGCGAGCGTGGAGCTCAGCCAGGCCAGCAGCCCGCGCCCGAGGAACACCGCCGCCAGCGCGAGCAGCGCGGCCTGCCACCCAGGGGGGAGGGTCTGCGCCTCGAAGGCCTTGGTGATCCAGTCCGCCAGCACCCTGGCCTGAACGATGAGCAGGACGGCGGTGGCGAGCCCGACGAGCACCGTCGCCACCATGAAACCCCTGGTCGCGCGTGCCCGGCTGAACAGCCGGGGATGGATGGGGCCTGCCACCGCCCCAGTCTTCCACAGTCGCGGTGGGCCCCTTCGTCGGCCTGCCTGCCCCTTGGTTTGGCCCTTGGGCCCACTTCGCATACGGCAGCGCTCTTCGCACACCGCTGCACCCTTGGCTGGACCGCTGAGCCCCTTGGTTGGACCGCTGAGCCCCTTGGTTGGACCGCTGAGCCCCTTGGTTGGGCCCTTGGGCCCACTTCGCATACGGCAGCGCTCTTCGCACACCGCACTCGCTATGCGAAGAGCGCTGCCGTGTGCGAGGAGGCCGGGGCGGGGTCCCACGGTATGCGAGGAGGGCGGGGCGGGGTCCCACGGTATGCG
>JAPUEL010000084.1 GCA_027492545.1 Propionibacteriaceae bacterium | reverse complement strand
GAGTCAGACGGAGGCGAGGCGGCGACGCATGCCCTCGGCGTACTGTTCCGCCTCCAGGCCCGCGACGAGGTGCCACGCGTTCGGCGCCACCTGCACCGCCCCTGCGACACCGGCGCGTTGGAGCGCCTCGACGTCCACCAACGAGTCGTCCTTCACCGCCACCCGCACGCGGGTTTCCGCGATCCACTCCACGCCGTCGACGTTCTCCTCGCCGCCCAGGGCCGTGACCCACTGGCGGGCCTGGTTGACCTGGACGTCGTCGACGACGATGATCCTCGGCTCCGGCGTGGGCTCGGCGATGGCGTCCACGCCACCCCGACGCGCGGCGGCCTTCTGCTCGGGGGTCCGGTAGTCGGTGAAGACCACCAGCAGCATCGCGGTGAAGAACGCCGCCGCGATGGCGAGCGCATACAGTGCGATGTTGTCGAACGCCGGGATGGTCAGCAGCGACGTGAACACGAAGGCGCTGGTCTTGAGGCCGCCGCCGAAGCCGATGATGACGCCGCCCACGAGGCAGCCGGCCAGGAGGCGAGGATAGATCTTCTTGAACCTCAGGTGGATGCCGTAGAGGCTCGGCTCGGAGATGCCGCCGAGCAGGCCCGCAGCCAGCGCGCCGGACGCCGTCTGCCGCATCTGGACGTCGCGTTCACGCCACGCCAGGAACAACACGCCCGCGGTGGCGCCGAAGCAGGCGAAGTTCCACGCGCCCATGGGGCCCTGGATGTAGTCGAACCCGTTCTGCGAGATGTTGAGCAGCATGATGGCGTTGATCGGCCAATGCAGACCTAGCGGCACCATGAACGGGTAGGCCAGCGGCACGACGATCGCGAAGATGAACGGCGAGAAGCCGTTGATGGACTCCAGGACCGAGGCCAGGCCGGCACCGGCGTAGACGCCGATCGGGCCGATGAGGAACGCCGTCAACGGCAGCATGACCAGCATGGCGAGGAACGGCACGAAGATCAGGTGCAGGTTCTCAGGGATGATCTTCTTCAGCAGCTTGTACAGCGGACCCAGCACCCCTGCCATCAGCAGCGGCGGGAACACCTGCGACGAGTAGTTGAAGATGGTCAGCGGGACGCCGAAGATGTCGACGAGCGTCACCTCGCTGCCCGCGACCATCGCCGTGTAGGCCTCCTCGATGCCGCCCAGGGCGGTGAAGCCCGGGAGCATGACCAGGCCCATGATCGAGAACCCCACCCATGGGTCCGCGCCCAGCTTCTTGGAGGCGTTGTAGGCCACCATCAGCGGCAGGAACACGAACACCGACTTCCACAGCAGGTTCATGAACTGCCACGACGGCGGGAGCGTCACGCGCGGATCGGCCCAGTTCCCGATCACGCCCAGGGTGCTCATCAGCGACATGAACGTGATGAACAGCGACGCGCCCAGCAGCGCGCCGAGGATGGGACGGAAGGAGTCGGAGAGGAACTCGAAGAAGGAGTCGATCCATTCGAACCGGCCCCTCACCCCGCCCGCGCGGGCGGCCGCCTTGAGTTCCTCGTCGCTCAGCGGCTTCTGGTTGGACATCTCCGGCAGGGCGTTGATCTCGTTGTACACGGTCTGCACCGCGCCGCCGATGATCACCTGGAACCGCTCGCCCGACTGGGGCACGGCGCCCATGACGCCCTTGATGGACTCGACGGCGGCCACGTCGACCCCGGAGGCATCCCTCAGCTGGAACCGGAGACGGGTGGCGCAGTGGCTGAGGCCGGCGATGTTGCCCGCCCCGCCGAGTGTCTGGACGATGTCCTGTGCTGTGCTCATGTCCGGTTCCCTCTCAGTTCTCGTCCATGGGCACGAGTGCCCGGACCTCTTGCGGGGTGGAGCAGGCCACCGCGCGGGCGGCCAGGTCGCGGCACGTGGCCAGGTCGAAGCGGCGGACCATCGCCTTGACGGCGGGGATGGCGGGGATCGAGCAGCTCAGCTCGTCCACCCCCAGCCCGACGAGGATGGGCACCGCCTGCGGGTCCGACGCGACGCCGCCGCACACGCCGAGCCACTTTCCGTGGGCATGCAGGGCCTCGGCCGCTCCCCCGATCAGCGTGAGGATGGCGGGGTTGCAGGGGTCCACCTGGGCCGCGAGCTTGGGGTGGCCGCGATCCATGGCGAGCGTGTAGCTGGTCAGGTCGTTGGTGCCGACGCTGAAGAAGTCGCAGCCCTCCTCGGCCGCGAACTGCTTCGCCATGACGGCCACGGAGGGGACCTCCATCATGATGCCGACGACGACGTCGGCCTCCGGCGCGTGGGCCGCGCGCTCCTCGTCGAAGATCGCCTTGGTGCGGCGCCAGTCGTCGATGGGGGCGATCATCGGGAACATCACATGCAGCCTGGCGCCCGCGTCGGCTGCGTCCAGGATGGCCCGGATCTGCGTGCGCAGCACCTCCGGCTGCTCCAGGCCCACGCGTACGCCGCGGATCCCGAGGAACGGGTTCTCCTCGGCGGGGATGGGCAGGTAGGCCAGTGGCTTGTCGCCGCCGACGTCGAGGGTGCGGATGACCAGCGGCTGGCCGGGGGCCAACGCGCGCGAGCAGGAGGCGTAGACCTCGGCCTGTTCCGCCTCCGTGGGGGCCGTGGTGCGGCCCATGAACACGAACTCGCTGCGCAGGAGCCCCACGCCCTCGGCGCCCTTGGTCGTGGCGCGCTCGGCGTCGTCGACACCGCCGATGTTGGCCACCACGTGCACGCGATGCCCGTCCGGGGTGACCGCGGGTTCGTCCTTCGCGGCCTCCTCCTCGGCCTTCCGCGACGCCAACCGCTCCTGGCGGACGCGGATCTGGGCCACGTCGTCGTCGGTGACGTTCATCCGCAGGGAGCCGGCTGAGCCGTCGAGCACCACCTGCGTGCCCTCCGGGATGTCCATAGCCCTGCCCTCGATGCCGGCCACGGCCGGGATGTCGAGCGAGCGGGCGATGATGGCCACATGGCTGGAGGCGCCGCCGCTGGTGGTGGCGAAGCCGACGACGCGGCTCCGGTCGAGCTGGGCGGTGTCCGACGGGGTGAGGTCCTCCGCGATGAGGATGGTGTTCTCCGGCAGCTCAGCACGCTCCGAGCGCTGGCCGGTGAGCTCCTCGAGGACACGCTGGCCAACGTCACGCACGTCGTTCGCCCGGCCGGCCAGCACCTCGTTGCTCAGGCCGGCGAGCTGGTCGGCGAAGGTCGTGAACGCGCCGCGCCACGCGAACGGAGCCGATTTGCCCTTGTCGATGGCGCTGGAGGCCAGGTCGAGGAGGTCCGGATCCGCCAGGATCTCCTGGTGCGCGGCGAAGATGGCCGCCTTGTCCGCCGAGGCCTCGTCCTCGAGGCGCTTCTCCAAGGCCGACAGGTCGAGCAGCGCACGGTCGATCGCGGAGTTGAGCTTGCGCTGCTCCTTGTGGTGTTCGTCGGCTACCTCGTCGACGTGGATGTCCTTGCGGCGGAGTTGGACCACGCGGCCGATGCCCAGACCCGGTGAGGCGGACACGCCCAAGAGGAGGTTCCAATCGCCGGACCGTGGGCCGGCGAGCTCGGGCTCAGCGACGGCTTCGGGCTCGGGCTCCGGCTCGTCGGCCGCCCTGCGCGCGGGAGCCTCCGCCCCCACGGGCAGCGGCGGGCAGTCCTCGCCCAGGCCGTCGCGCACCGCCTGCGCCAGCGCCGCGACCGCCTGGTCGGCGTCCGGCCCGTGCGCGGTGAACGTCACCTTCTCGCCCAGGCCGACGGCCATGCCCATGACCGAGACGATGGACTTGGCGTTGGCGGAGTCGTCGCCGCGACGGAGCCTGACGTCGGAGTGGAAGGTCTTGGCCAGCGCGGAGAGTGTCGCGGCGGGGCGCGCGTGGATGCCGGTGGGGTTGGGCACCAGGACGCCCTCGGATGCCGCTGTCCTCGACGGCCCCTCGGCTGCCGCGCCGACCTCGGTGGGGGCGGCCAGCACGACGGTGGCCGCGACATCGACGCCCGCGCGGACCAGCCCGCCGGCCGGCTCGATGCTGGCCACCGCGTCGGAGTTAGTAATGACAATCTGGGTGAGGAGGCTCTTGGCCTTCCGGCCCACCTCGTCGAGATCGAACTCGATCAGGGGATCACCGACGGCGACGCGCGCGCCCGCCTTGACCTTCGGGAGAAGCCCTCGCCGACGAGGCGCACCGTGTCCAGGCCGATGTGCATGAGGATCTCAAGGCCCTCGTCGCTGCGCACGGTGATCGCGTGCGCCGACGGCTGGACGTCGACCACCTCACCGGCCACCGGCGAGACGAGGAGGTTGCCCAACGGATCGATGGAGATCCCGTCCCCGACCATCCTGCGGGCGAACACGGGATCCGGCACCTGGTCCAAGGGCACCAGCACTCCCGTCAGGGGAGCCACCAGCGTCACGGTCGTCGGATTGCCACTCATGGTGAGACCCTCTCCAGCCACGTCGCCGACCCGCGAATCGGGCCTCGTCAGCGACACCGCGTGTGATGGTTCGGAGCGTATCCGGTACCCGGGCCGGCCGTGCCCAAACCGATTCACGCACGTCGAAAGTGAATCCACCCCCTCCCCTGTTCCCGACTCTCGGGCGGTACTACGCTGGGTCAAACCAGGGCACCGCAGTCGTTGCCCGGCCTAGCAGGAGGTGCAGTCATGGACACCATGGAGGAGACCACCGAAGAGAAGAGCGTGAGGGTGACCCGCGTGGTCGCCCGGCCGCTTGACAGTGTGTGGGAGGTCCTCATGAAACCCCACGGAGCCGAGGCGCTACTCGGCGAAGGAGGACAACTCGGCAGCAAGGGCGAGGACTGGCGTGCCGCGGACGGCACGTACGGCGTGACCCGCAGCTTCCACCCCAAGGAGCAGATCCGCTTCTCCTGGCACGCGAGCGACGGCGCGCCGCGCACCCTGGTGGACCTGCACATCCGCCCCACGGGTGAGCGCACCGAGCTCGAGATCGTTCACGAGCACCTGCCGGCCGACACCGACGCGGACGAGTTGGAGAGGCATTGGGAGTCAGCCCTCGAGAGGATCGAGAGCGCTGCCTCATGACGCAGCCGCTGGCCCGGGAGTGATCCCGGGCCAGCGTTGTTTTCGGCTCATGGAGCATGCGCAGCGCGTGCTCAGCTTCCGGGTGACGGGCCCTCAAATGTAACAACGAACCCCGCTCGGCGGTCGCTACTACCGGGCGTAGGATGAGCGCGACGGCGTGGTCGCCGTGGACCTGTTTCAAAGGACATGTATCGAAATGCAATCTCCAGCAACCACTGGGAGGGCCGCTCGTGCCCTGCCCCCCGAGGAGGACATCGTGACGACTCCATCCCACTCGCACCGCCCCACGGCCCGCCCGCGGGGCGAGCTGCGGGCCGCCATGTACGGCGCCTTCGGGCTGATGGCCCTGACGCTGGCCGCATGCTCCGGCGGACCGGCCGAGCCCGCTGAACAGGGCACCCACACCTCTGAGTTCGACCTTCCGCTGCCCGACCTGCACGCCGTGACCTTCCTGGGCGGCATCACCGGCTGGCGGATGCTCATGATCGGCATGCTGATCTGCCTGGCCGGCTTCGCGTTCGGGATCTACAGCTACATGAAGCTGAAGAACCTGCCCGTGCACTCCTCCATGCGGGACGTCTCGGAGCTCATCTACGAGACCTGCAAGGCCTACCTGGTGCAGCAGGGCAAGTTCCTGATGTTGCTGTTCGCCTTCATCGGTGCCGTGATCTTCGTCTACTTCGGCTTCCTCAACACCACGGGCGGCTGGGCCCGGGTCATCATCGTGCTCGGGTTCGCCATCATCGGCATGGCCGGCTCGTACGGCATCGCCTGGTACGGCATTCGGCTCAACACGTTCGCCAACTCGCGAACCTCCTTCGCCGCACTGGAGGGCAAGCCCTTCAACGTCTACAACATCCCCATGCGCTCCGGCATGAGCGTGGGCATGGTGCTGATCTCCACCGAACTGATCATGATGCTCGCCATCCTGATGTTCGTCCCGGCAGACATCGCCACCGCCTGCTTCCTCGGCTTCGCCATCGGCGAGTCCCTCGGCGCCTCCGCCCTGCGCATCGCCGGCGGCATCTTCACCAAGATCGCCGACATCGGCTC
>JAPUEL010000083.1:27020-41017 GCA_027492545.1 Propionibacteriaceae bacterium | reverse complement strand
TGGACGAGGCTCCGCCCGGATCGGGGGAGCGGAGTGAGGCGTGGGTCGTGGTGCTCGGCGCGTGGCCGGTGGTGATCGGCTACGCCCCGATCGCCCGCCACGCGCTCGCCCGGCTCGTCGCCCTCGGCTGAGCCATGTCCGCCCCCGTCAGCCCTCGGCGCGGCCGTTCAGCCAGGCCACCATGGCGGGGTCGCGGTGGTCGAAGAACAGCGATGCGCCGGTGTCGAGCGTCGCGATGGACGTCATCTGATCGTCGGTGAGCTCGAAGTCGAAGATGTCGAGGTTCTGCGCCATCCGCTCCGGACGCACAGACTTGGGGATCACCACCACCTCGCGCTGCACCAGCCACCGCAGCACCACCTGCGCCACCGACCTGCCGTGGGCGTCACCGATCCCGGCCAGCGTCGGGTTGGTGAACAGGTCGTTCTTGCCCTCCGCGAACGGGCCCCAGGACTCGATCTGCACGCCGAGGCCGCTCATCAGCTCCTGGTCGGCGAACCGGGCGTGGAAGGGGTGGGTCTCCACCTGGTTGACGGCCGGGGTGATCTCGTTGCGCTCGAACAGGTCCACGAGACGGTCGCCGTGGAAGTTGGACACGCCGATGGCGCGGACGGCGCCCTCTCGGTTGAGGTCCTGCATGGCGCGCCAGGCGCTGTAGTAGTCACCGTAGGGCTGGTGGATGAGGTAGAGATCCAGTTGGTCGAGGCCCAGGCGCTTCAGGGACGCCTCGAAGGCGCGCTTGACGACGTCCTCGCCGGGCTTGGCCTGGATCCACAGCTTCGTCGTGACGAAGAGCTCGTCGCGCGGCACGCCGCTGGCCTTGATCGCGAGGCCGACCGCCTCCTCGTTGCCGTACGAGGCGGCGGTGTCGAGGTGCCGGTAGCCGGCCGCGAGGGCCTGCTCGACGGCCGGCTGGGTCTGCTCGGCGGGGATCTGGAAGACGCCGAAGCCGATGATCGGCATCTCGACGCCGTTGTTCAGGGTCACGTTCGGGATTGGTGTGGTGGTCAAGGTTCGCCCCTTCATCTGCGTTGTACCCATCAAAGCCGACATTCGCGACGCGCGGCAGTCTCTGATGAGACAGGTACTCGCAGTACCCCATGGAGTCGCCGGAACCCGGCCCGGGTGCCGCCCGGACATTGTGATCCTGGGTGTGCAGTCTGAGCCTGGATCCAGCGCACGGTCTACCGTGGGCGGCATGAGCGACATCGAGGGGATCCCGTTCGGGGCGGTCGACTTCTACGAGGAGTTGGAGCTCGACAACTCACGCGAATGGTGGGCGGCACATCGGCAGCGGTACGACACCGCCGTGCGCGCGCCCATGGAGGCGCTCGCTGCGGCGTTGGAGGACGAGTTCGGACCCTCGAAGCTGTTTCGTCCCAACCGTGACGTCCGCTTCTCCCCGGACAAGTCCCCGTACAAGACGCACCAGGGTGTCGTCGTCGCCACGGCGTCCGGCATGGGCTGGTACGTGCAAGTCAGCGCCGCGGGCCTGATGACCGCCGCCGGTTGGTACGCGGGGACCGCCGGGCAGGTCGCCCGCTACCGCGCCGCCGTCGACGACGAGGACAGCGGCGCGGAGCTGCAGCGGATCGTCGACGGTTTGCTGGCGGCGGGATTCGTCATCGATGGAGACCGGCTGAAGACGCGCCCCAGGGGGGTCGCGGAGGATCACCCCTACCTTGAGCTCCTCCGTCACCGGACGTTGACCGCCGAGCGGCAGCACGGCGCGCCAGAGTGGTTGCCCACCCGGGGGGTGCTGGAGCATGTCGCGGCGGACTGGCGGGCCTACCGGCCGCTGATGGATTGGCTCGCCACACGGGTGGGGGAGGGCTGAGCCAGTGACTGCACCGGGACTGCCGCTGCCGAGTGCTGCTCCTCACCGAGCAGCGAGGTGCGGTGCGCCGGCCGGGGGCGGGCTGCGGCTGCTAATGTTCGCCGCACAAGTGGGGCAACCCGGACTCTCCCCGCTCTGGTCGGCGTGATCGGCATCGCTCCGTCGGCGCAATCGCCCGGCGAATCGAGGCTTCGTGAGTGACACCCCGCAGCGGGAGCGCATGGCCCGCGTCCTGCGACTCGGCAAGGCAAGCTGGGCGGCCGTCGGCGTCATCGTCCTCCTCGTCATCCTGGCGGTCGGAGTGGGCGCGATCAGCGGGATCGTGGCGCCGCTCGTCGTGGCATTCATCATCGGTGTGGTCATGGAGCCGCTCGTGTCGCGGCTCGAGCGCTGGGGACTCAGCCGGGCGCTCGCCTCGGTCGCCGCTCTGGTGGTCGCCGTCGCGTTGGCTGCGGGGGTGATCGTCGTCATCGTGCGAGGTTTCGTGAGTGAGCTGCCGAAGATCTACGACCAACTCGGGGAAGGTTGGAACTCGTTCGTGGCCTGGGGGCGGACGCTGGACCTGGATCCGCTGATGCTCGAGCGCGTCCGGGCGAGCCTCGACGAGTATGCGCCGCAAGTCACTCAGGGGCTCGTGGGCGTGGCGTCGGGCACGTTCTCCGGTGCGCTGGCACTCGCCGTGGGCACGTTCTTCGCCCTCTTCTTCCTGTTCTTCGTGCTCCGCGACGGCCGCAACCTGCCAGGTTGGCTGTCGCGGGTCGCGGCGTGGGATGCGGGCGTCGTCGAGGAGGTGGCCTCCGTGGTGCAGGGGTCGCTGCGCGGCTACTTCAAGGGCATCGGCATCACGGCCCTGGTGACCGCGCCCATCTTCATGGTGCCGCTGTTGCTGCTCCGGGTTCCGTTGGCCGGCGCGATCTTCATCCTGTACTTCGTGTTGTCCTTCATCCCCTACCTCGGCGCGTGGATCACTGGCGCGTTCGCGGTGCTGATCGCCTTCGGATCGGGAGGCGGCACCGCGGCCGCCATCGTCGGGATCACCTTTCTGTTCTCCAACGGTGCCATTCAAAGTGCGGTCAGTTCGTGGGCGCTCGGCTCGGCTCTGCGGATCCATCCCCTGGTCGTGCTGCTGTCCACGTTGATCGGCGGCACCGTCGCGGGCGTGCTCGGCATGATCCTCGCGCCGCCGCTCGTCGCGGCCATCACCAAGTCCCTGGGCGTCGTGCGGGAACGCGGGCTGACAATGGAGGATGTGCCTCCGGACGTGACGTCCGCAGCCGCGTCGACGTGACCTGAAGCCGGGGATGCTGCCAGGTCGGGGCCGGGCCGCTGAGGGCGCTCAGGCCGGACGGCCCAGGTTGTCGGTCTTGAACGCCTGGGTCTTGAACTTGTTCAGGAACGCCCAGAACTCTCCGGCGCTGGTCTCGACGACCGTGGCTCCGTCCTGCCAGATGCCGTTCTCCAGGTCGTGTCCGCTGCCGATCGGGTCCCCCTGGTTCTGGTGGATGTTGTGGACGCCCAGGCCGCTCGTGAACGGCTCGCCGAACACGTAGAAACGGACCCCCTGGTTGAGGATCGCCTCCAGATCGGTGAGCGCCTGGATCCCGGTGCCGCTGTTCCACGGCGGGTTCCAGCGCAACCAAGCCAGCAGGCGATAGAGGAAGCGGGCATAGCGGACGGTGCGAATCACCAGGGGCGGATGCAGCGACGGCGACCTGAGATAGTCCAGCGCGCCGGAAGTGGGGGTCGAGGCCAGGGCGTGCCATCCGTCGGGGAGTGCCTTGGTGGCCGCGAAGTCGCCGGGCCGGATCCTGACCCTGCGCCATTGGATCCCGTCGGGCATGTTCTTGGGGTCCACGTCGATCGCGCACTTGTAGTTCCCCAGTGGCGCGCGCACCACGAGGTTCCCGTGGTAGTAGCGCCCGAAGTTGTCCGGTGGGTCGCGGAAGTAGTCGTGCTTGGTCCCGATGACCAGGCCGTAGCCGTTGCTCAGGGGCATGTCGCTCCTCCTCGATGGGCCGGGGGGTGGAGGCCATCGCGCCCGTCGGTCTGTCTCTGCCTTGGTGGCGAGTCCCCACTGCCTCAACAGGAGAAGGGTGGCTCCTTTCTGATACCACCCACTTCGGCACGCCTTCTTCGACGGGGTGTCAAGTGACACGGCCGCACTAGAAGGATTTCTCAGGAATTTCTTCGTTTCAGGGTCTTGCGCGGGGCGGCAGACGGGCGTTGAATAGTGGGTACGCGAAAGCCAACGACAGCACAACCTTCGGGAGAAGCTGCGATGGAACTAGCGGGCAAGTGGTTTCCAGATGGATTGCCGACGATCTACATCGCCGACGCTCGCCGAGACGGACGGGCAGGTCTCAGAGCCACTTGAGTTTGGGAGCCGTCCTCCCCCGAACAATGTGCGAAGGCCGAGCATTGAAAAGTGCTCGGCCTTCGTTTTGTGTGTCTCCTCCTATCCATCCGGCGGCCGGTGCTGGGCGCAGCCCAACCACCAGGGGCCCGGCCTCAGGCCGGCACGTAGTTGAGCCTCAGCACCTCGTCGTCGATCCGGTCCGCGCTCACCAGGTGCAGTGGTGGGCGGGGGCCGGCGAAGAACGGATCACCGTGACCGAGCACGACGGGGTGGAGATAGATACGGTACTCGTCGATGAGTCCCAGATCGGTCAGGGACTTCGCCAACCGGGGGCCGGCGACGGCGATCTCCCCGTCGTACTCGTCCTTCAGCCGGCGCACCGCGCTCTCCAGATCCCCCTCGATGAGCGTGTCGTTGGGCCCCACCGAGGTGAGTGTGGTGGAGGCCACCCACGTCGGCTGGGCCCGGTGCGCCGTGGCGAAAGCCCGCTCGTCGTCGCCCCAGGACGGATCGTCATCGTCCCAGTAGGACATGAGTTCGTAAACGCGGCGGCCGTAGAGGGACGCCGCCTGCGTCCTGGCCTCCTCGACGAAGTGCCGAAACAGCGCAGGACCGGGGGCGAACCTCTCGTGGTCGACGTAGCCGTCCAGCGACATGTTCATCCCGAAGACAAGCGTGCCCATGCTCTGATCCTTCCCTGCTGCTCCACTGACGCCTATGACCAACCACTATGGCTGTGTAGCAGCGAGCCCACCAGACCCAACTTCATCCACTTGCCGAGTGCGATGCGCGCTGAAGGGGGGCTGCATGACAGCATCAGCGCATGGTCACCGTGAGGTCCGTCGTGCTGTTCGTCCTCGCCGCCGTCGCCGAGATCGGCGGCGCGTGGCTGATCTGGCAGGGGGTTCGTGAGCACAAGGGCTGGGTCTGGATGGGCGCTGGGGTGGTCGCGCTCGGCTTGTATGGGTTCGTCGCGACGCTCCAGCCAGACGCGCACTTCGGCCGCATTCTTGCCGCGTACGGCGGGGTGTTCGTCGCCGGGTCCCTCGCTTGGGGGATGGTCGCCGACGGGTTCCGGCCCGACCGCTACGACATCATCGGCGCGCTCGTGTGTCTCCTGGGGGTGGCGGTGATCATGTACGCGCCCAGGACGGTCTGAGCGCCGAGTTGGCTGGCGATGCTCGCCCTCGACGCGTGCGTGCGCTACCCGGCCCCCCACGGGCGATGGATTGAGCTTGGCTCTTCCTGGTCAGGTACTGCTTGGCTACGCTGGCTCACAGCTGACGCCGGAGGGAGGACGCGTGACAGAGGCCACCCCACCGCAGGAACCTGCCGCATCGGAGCCGTCAACCCGGCGAGGATTTCTGGGGCGCCTCGATCCGGGGTGGGCCACCGTCATTGCCGCCGTCATCGCCATCACCGGCACGGTGTTGACGCTGCTCTTCCAGGCAGCGGGCGGGTCGAACCCGCAGTTGCCTCCACAGACCACTCCTCAGTCTTCACAGCCCAGCCCTTCTCAGTCCGCCTCTGATGCGGCCGGAGCGACGGCCAGCGGGCCTGCCACTCCAACCGGTGAGCCGACAGCTCAGCCCACCTTCACGGTGGTGTCCACCCTTGCCCCGAATCTTCGCGGTCAGGTCATCAGCGCGGGTGAGTCGTTGCGGAGCCTGTCCACGGCGTTGCCGCTCCTGGTGCGCGACGAGTTCGACAACAACGACTATCTCTGGGCGCTCGGCACCACCGATTACGCCGACGGGGTGTCGTGCACGACGACGATGACTTCGGGGCACCTGCACATATCAGTGGTATCCGGAAGGGGTCCCGCCTACTGCTACAACGGCGTCGAGCGGAGCGTCGAGAGCTTCACCCTGGTTACTGAACTCGGCATTCCGGCTCAGCGCAACGCCGACGTCGGCGTGCTGTTCGGCGCCGGTGATGAAGAGAGGCTTGTGGTGATCAACCCCCAGAGCCAGACCCTCGCCGTGTACCAGGGCGCGTCGGTTCTGGTGGCCCCCACGTTCGTCGACGACATCAATCCCAATGGTCCCAACCGCATCCAGCTCGTGGTGCTTGAGAGCAGTCTGGTGGTCTTCATCGGCGACAGCCTGGCTCTGCTCGGCTCCAGCGTGCCCCCTTCCGAGCCCGGACCGGCTCGCCTCTACATCAAGCTCAACGAGGGCAATCAGCAGATCACACTGCAGACAGATCTGATGGAGCTACGGGGGCACTGAGGTCGGCCTCACAGAGCACGCGTGGGTGAAGTGCGGGTCATCCACGCCGGGTGACGGCCTCACGGCGTGAGGCCAGGAGGGCGATCGTGCCGAGGACGACGGCGGATCCCGCCACCCATGCCACGTGAACCCACAGGGGTCGGGTCTCGGCCCCGGTCCAGAATGCGACATCTGCCGCGGGCATCACCAGGTGGTGCGCGAGCTGACCGAAGTGGAACGTGGGCAGGAACGCCGCGACGTCGCGCAGAACTTCTGGCAGCTGGTTCATCGGCACGAAGAACCCCGAGGCGAAGGCCAGGGGTAGGAACACGAGGTTGGCGATCATCGCCGCCGCGCGCGGGCGCGCCACGTAGGCGATGGCGAAGCCCAGCGTGCTGAACGCCAGAACGCCGGCCAGCATGAGCAGCCAGAGCTGCACCCAGGTGCCCAGCGGCAGCTCTGCCCCGCCCATGAGCACCGCCAGCATGGCGATGGCGGCGACGATGATCGTGCCGAGCACCAGCGCATTGGCGAGCTTGCCCACGAGGTACACCCAGGTGGGAAGTGGCGTGGCCGACAGGGTCCGCGTCCAGCCGCGGCCGCGCTCCTTGGCCACGTCGTCGCCGAAGGTGAAGATGGCGAGCGAGACCACGCCGTAGGCGCACATCGACACCGCCATCACGAGGCCGACGGCGGTGCCGCCCGGGAGCGCACCGTCGGAGTTGGGCAGCCCGAACATCGCGTAGAGGATCACGGGAATCGCGATGGCGCCGGCGGCGAACTCCGGGGTGCGCAGGCTCGCGCGGAGTTCCGTGGCGGCGGCCAGCAGGGCAAGGCCGACCTGGTGCCCGTTCGGCCGTGCGGGGCGGCGGGTGGGCGTCGTCGCCGAGCCTTCGCGTGTCGGGATGTTGTTCGTGGTCATCGGTCGTCTCCATCGTCGAGGGCGGAGGAACGCTCCGCGGTGAGGGCGAGGAAGACCTCTTCGAGGTCCTCGCTGCCGTGGTTCGTGAGGTCGTCGGCAGTGGTGTCCGCGACGAGCCGGCCCTGCGCCACCACCAGCACGCGGTCGGCCACGGCGGCCGCCTCCGTGAGGTCGTGCGTGGCGAACACGATCGTCGCGTCCTCGAGGGCCCGGGCCTGCTCCCAGAAGTTGCGCCTCGCCGCGACGTCCATCGCCGCCGTGGGCTCGTCGAGCAGCAGCAGCTCCGGTGCCCCGACGAGGGCGAGGGCCAGCAGCAGGCGCTGCCGTTCGCCGCCCGACAGGGCCGTGACGGGGCGGCGGGCGCGCTTGGTGAGGCCGGTGCTGGCCAGCACGTCGTCAGCGTCGAGCGCCTGCGGGTAGCTGCGCCCGATCAGCCTCACTAGCTCGCGCACGGTCACCTGCTCGGGCAGGCCGGCGGACTGAAGCATCGCCCCGATCCGGCCGCGGACGCGTGGGCCCGGCTCCTCGCCCAGCACCCGCACGGTGCCGGCCGACGGCCGGATGAGGCCGAGTAGCAGCTCGAACGTGGTGGTCTTGCCCGCCCCGTTGGGTCCGAGGACGGCGACGATCTCACCGTGCTCGACGGTGAGGTCCAGCCCGTCGAGGGCGGTCACCTCGCCGTACTCCTTCCGCACCGCCTGCATCTCCAGGACTGTCATGGTGCTCTCCTTTCGTCACCACTGACGCTACGGACGGAGGTGGGGGAGGCGGATGTGCCGGAGTGCACCACCTGCACCCATGACCAATGGCACCTCCACGGCCGGCCCGGCTCTCGTAGCATCGGGGTGTGGCGAACAAGGCGGAGGAGGTCCTCAGCGCAGGCGCCGGTCTGGTGGCGGTGCTGGTGGTTGGGGTGGCCGTGCTCGCAGCCAGGGCCGAGATCAGCGCTGACCCGGCGGTCGTCGTCGCGTGGTGGGTGGCCTACCTCATCTATCTCGCCGTGTTCCTCGCCGGGTCCGAACTGCTACGCCGACGCCCGCCGTGGCCGCCGGCGGTGCCCGTTCTGGTGATGTTCCTCACCTCGGCGGTGCTGTGGCTGCTGGCCCCGCACCTCGGCTGGACGGCGCTGCTTCCCGTGGTCACGACGGCGGTCGCGGCCTTCGACCTGTCGTCGCGGACCGTTGTCGCACTGGTGGCCGCGCAGAGCGTCGTCATCCCCGTCGGGGGTGTGCTCGCGGGGTGGGAGGCCGACGACGTGGTGTTCCAGACGCTCGCCTACTTGGCGTTCCAGGTATTCGCCGCACTCGTGGTCACCACGGCCCGGCGGGAGGCCACCGCCCGCGCCGAACTGGCCGCGGCGCACGCCGACCTCCATGCCACCACGGCCCTGCTCGCGACCACCAGCCGCGAGGCGGAGAGGCTTCGCATCGCCCGTGAGTTGCACGACGTCCTCGGCCATCAGCTCACCGCCCTGGCGCTGGAGCTGGAGGTCGCCAGCCATCAGACCAGCGGCGCCGGGCGCGACCACGTGCTGCGCGCCCGCGACGTGGCGAAGGACCTGCTTCGGGATGTGCGGACCACGGTGGGTGAGTTGCGCGACACGCGAACGGGGCTGGAGCCCACCCTGCGCGAGGTGGTGGAGCAGCTGGGCCTTGCCGTCGACCTCCGCGTGGAGGAGGCCGAGCCCCTCGACGACGCCCGCAGGCTTGCCGTCGTCCGTGCCGTGCAGGAGATCGCCACCAACACGGCCCGGCACTCGGGCACCACGCGCCTGGCGGTGGAGGTGGTCTCCGACAACGACGGCCTCGTGTTGCGCGCGCACGACGACGGTGCCGGGGTGCGCCGCATCGAGCGCGGCAACGGGCTGGCCGGCATGGCGGAGCGGTTCGAGGAGCTCGGGGGTGAGCTGGATCTGGCGTCCGGGCCGGGTCGTGGCTTCACCGTGACCGCACGGGTGCCGGCGCCATGATCCGGGTGGGTCTGGTCGACGATCAGACGCTGGTGCGGCAGGGGATCCGCAGCCTGCTGGAGCTGAGCGACGAGATCGACGTGGTGGGGGAGGGGGAGGACGGTGATGCGGCCCTCGCGCTGCTCCGGGAGGTCGACGTGGACGTGCTCCTCCTCGACCTGCGGATGCCGCGACGCGACGGGATCGCGACGCTCGAGATGCTCAGGGAGCGCGGCTCGACGGTCCCGGTGCTGGTCCTCACCACGTTCGACGACGACGAGCTCGTCCTGCGGGCGCTGCGCGCCGGCGCCCGCGGCTACCTGCTCAAGGACGTCACCCTCGACCAGCTCGTCGGGGCGATCGGCACGTTGGCCGCGGGCGGGACGCTGCTGCAGCCGGGCCTGACGGACCGTCTGTTCAGAGCGGCCGCCACCCGCCATCAGGGTGTGCAGGCCTTCGAGCGCCCCGAGCCGCTCACCGTGCGCGAGACCGACGTGCTGCGCCTCGCGGCGGCCGGTTACTCGAACGCGGAGATCGCCGCCGCGCTGCACCTGGCGTCGGGGACCGTGAAGAACCACCTGTCGAGCGTCTTCCTCAAGCTCGGGGTCCGGGACCGGACCCGGGCCGTGCTTCGGGCGCTGGAACTCGGGCTCCTCGAGGGCTGAGCACTCGGACGCTGCGCTGCACAGCATGTGGTTCTGCGGCAGGTGGAACGCGGCTTCTGCGGCGATGCGCAGAAGCCGCGCGCGGCTATTCCGAAGGGAGTGTTGGTGTCAGACGAGGGCTGCGCACTGTCCGGACGCGGTTCCGCCGACCACGTTGACGCTGCCGGGCACGAAGCCACCCGAGACCCCAGGCTCAAGCTTGGTGCAGCTGAGGTTCCCACCTATGGTGTTGCGGACGATGTAGACGCCGGGGGCTCCGGGGTGGGGATCGCTGAGCACGATGTCGGTCAGCGTCACGCTGCCGCGGACGTTGTTGAAGAGCACGCCGACCCACTCGGTCCGCTGACCCTTCACCGTCAGGTTCCCGTTGATCGTGTTGTTCTTGATCGACCACGGGATGGGAGAGCCGCCGCCCGAGAGGGTGACGCTGCCGTTGACCGTGATGCCGTTGAGCATTACCGCCATCGCGCGGCTCACCGACACGTTGCCCTTGACGGTGATGTGCGAGATCCCCTCAGGGTCGCCCACGCACTCGTGTGCCGAGTTGCCCGTCAGCGACGGCGGCTGGCACCCCAGGCCGACGAACGAGCCCGCGCCACCGGTCACGTTGCCTCCGACGGTGAGCGTGGACGGCACGCTCTGCGCGTCGAGGGAGGCGCCGGCATCGACGGTCACGTGGCCGAGCACCTTGACCACGGCGTCCGCGGCGATGGAGCATTCGCCCTTGACTCTCAGGCTGGTGTACGTGCCCGACTCGATCTCGCCGCCCGTGCAGGTGTAGGCCGCCGGTAGCGCGGAGGGAAGCCCCACTGCGTGCGCCGGTGCAGCAGCGAACGCGAGGGCTCCCGCAACAGCAAGGATCCCCAGAGCCCTGCTGCGCCTAGTTGTTGCCATGGTCCCCAACCTTTCTCTCGCGGCCCACCCGTTGGGCCGGCATCGTCCGGGATCCATCTCGCTCGTCACACGTGGGCGTGATGGGACCGCCGCTGTGCCGTCTGGCTGTGGACCACTCGGACGTGCTGCCAACAGTTGTTGGCCCCCGTCGGCGCGTCAAGGCCCGGGATCGTCGAGGAACGACCCACGAAGTCGCGACGCTCAGTTCGATGTCGCCCACCCGGGTATAGGCCTCGCCGGCGAACATATTCACCCCTGAGGTCGGACGGATCCGGCGGACTGCGGCACAATCGGTGCGTGACGGATGAGCTGACACTGGGGGCCTGGTGGGATGGACTGACGCCTGAGCAGCGGCAGCGGGCGGCGACCATCGCCGCGGGACCGGCGCCTCGGGGGATGGCGGTCGACGACCTCACGGCGACGATGATCCTGGCCGGCCTGCCGACCTCGCGGCAGATCTGGACCGGACAGCCCGAGCACCTCGTCGAGATGCTCGACGACGTGGCCGCGTTCGTGATCCGGGCCTCTCGGGCGTCCTGAGGAGCAGCGTGCACGTCTCCCGGATCGGCTTCACTTCGCTGAAGGGCGCCCGCCATGTCGAGCGACCGTTCGTCGACCTGACGCTGGACGGGCCGGTGGGTGACCGCCTGTTCTGCCTCGTCGACCCGGCGCGTGGCAGGGTGATCCGCACGGTCGAGAACCCCACGCTCATGCGGACCACGGCCATGTGGGTCGACGGGGTGCTCACCGTCACGCTGCCCCGGGCCGTGGTGGAGGGGGTTCCGGTGCTCACAGGCGTGACCCGCACCGTCGACTACTGGGGGCGTCGGGTGACGCTCGAGGTCGTCGACGGGCCTTGGGCCGAGGCCTACTCCTCGTTCCTGGGGCGCGATGTGGTGCTGGCGCGGGCCGGCGGGGGAGACGTGGTCTACGGGGCCAGCGTCAGCCTGATCACCAGCGGGTCTGTGGGCGAACTCTCCCGTCGCGTGGGGACGCCGGTCCTCGACGCGCAGTTGCGGGCCACGTTCACCGTGCACACGGACGCGCCGCACCTTGAGGACGGCTGGATCGGGCGGAGGCTCCAGCTGGGAGAGGCCGAGGTCGAGGTGCGCGGGGCGATCGCCCGCTGCCGCGTCATCGACCTCGACCCCGTCACGGGCAGAGGTCGAGCCGAGGGGCTGAAGGCTCTGGCCGACTATCGCCGCCTGGGCAGTGCGCTCGTGTTCGGGGTGGACGCCGTCGTGACCAGGGCGGGCCGCGTCCAGGTGGGCGACGCCGTCAGGCCGGGCTAGGACTGCTCGGGAGGCGGGGTGGCCTGGAGCGGGCTCGTCGGATCTCGGAGAAGTAGTCGTGCCGCGTAAGCGTCAGGAGGGCGTCGTAGAGGTCAAGGGCCTCCTGCCCGTCGGGGATGGCGTCGAGCACCGGTCCGAACCAGGGCACGCCGTCGAGGTGGAGGATGGGGGTGCCGGCGCCTCGCCCGAGGTTCCCGACGGCGTCGGCGTGGCTGTCCGCCAGCGCCCCGTCGTAGGTGTCGGTGTCGGCGGCCTCGACGAGCCACGCGGGTAGGCCCACGTCAGTGAGGGCGGCTTCCATGGTGCGGCGGAGCTCGTCGGGGTCCGGACGCCGCCATCGGGCGAACCACCTCGTGCCGAAGGCGGTGTACAGCTCGCGGAGGATCCCCTCGCCGACGTGCACGGCGGCGGCCGTGAACACCCGCGACGGCCCGGCGGTCCGGGCGATGTTGGCCTGGTAGGCGGTCTCCTGATGGTGTCCCTCGTTGAGGATGCGCAGGCTCATCACATGGTGTCGCAGCTCCACCGGGCGGGAGGGGGCGACACCTTCCAGCCAGCGGGACGCGATCCATGCGTAGGGGCAGACGGGATCGGCGTAGACATCGACGACCGTGACCCGATCCGATTGAACGGTCACGGGGTCACCCCGGTCGCCAGGCTCTGGCGCAGGGAGGCGATGCCCGCACCCTCCAGCCGGGGCAGTGCGACGAGGCGTCCGGTGAGCACCAGAAGGACCGCCAGGATGGGACTTCTGATCTCGGGGCCGTCGCCGACTGACCAGTCGATGTCGGTGGCAGTGAACCGGTAGCGTCGCCAGGGCACCGGACGGAACACCGAGGCCATCCGCGTGCTGAGGGTTGACACCCGCGTGGCTGCCTCAGCGGCCGCGTCCACAGGAACCGAGAGGTCCAGGCCGAGCGGGAGGGCGATGTCCTGGGAGTGGACGATGATGTCGATCAGCGTGTCGCGGCTCGTCACACCGAGGTTGTGGCGACGGGAGCCGACCATGCCCCGGATCTCGGCGACCAGCAGGTCGACGGGTGAGGCCGCCTTGGCGCGGGCGGAGTCACCGATGATCCGGTTCATGCCGCCACCGCGGTACCTGGGCAGCATCCTCAGGACATCCCCCATCCCCATCTGCTGCAGGGTGAGGTGGGCCGCGACGTCGCGGACCGTCCATCCCTCGCACAGTGACCGATGTGCCCAGTCGGCGTCGGTCAGGCGCTCAAGCAGGTCCGCCGTCTGCAGCCGCTGGGTGTCGATCCTCTTCCAGAGCGTGTCGTCGTCCATCGTCGTATCTCTCTGCAGGGTGGCGAATGTAGTACGATGTTGGAACCAACGATAGTTCGTTTATGGAATCAGATCAAGGGGTCCGTCATGACCGAGGAACTTCATGTCGGGGTGTTGATGTTCATCGCCCACCGTGCTGCCGAGACCAGGATCATCGCCGCGATGCATCGGGCCGGCTACACCGACATCACGGCCGCGCAGGCGCGGATCGCCGCGCGGATCGGACCTGACGGCACCCGGATCTCCGACCTGGCGGACCAGGCGCAGGTCGCCAAGCAGACCGCGACGGCGCTGATCGACAGGCTTGAACGGGCCGGCTATGTCGAGCGCGTGGCCGACCCCACAGACGCCAGGGTGCGTCTCGTGAGGATCGGTCCCCGCGGCCGCGAGGTGGCCCCGATCGTCCGTGCCGAGGAGGCCGCCATCGAGGCTGAATGGACGGCCCACCTCGGCCGACGCCGGATGGCTCAACTTCGGGAGGCGCTGACCCGGCTTCGTGAGATCACCGACCCCTATCAGGACCCTATGTAGACCGAGGCACGGCCTCGGGGCCGGGGGCGATCAGGCGGCGACCGGAACCGAC
>JAPUEL010000083.1:0-26920 GCA_027492545.1 Propionibacteriaceae bacterium | reverse complement strand
TAGACCGAGGCACGGCCTCGGGGCCGGGGGCGATCAGGCGGCGACCGGAACCGACTCGCCCTCCGTCGCGGGCTCGAGGGGCCGGAGTTCCCACCTGTCGACGACGCGCTGGGGCACCCTCACCGCGACCAGCGCCGTCGACAGCAGCATGAGCGCGACAACCCCGACGAAGACCGCGGGAATGCCGAACCACTGGGCCACCTGACCGCCCACGACGGCGCCGAGAGGCATGGTTCCGAAGCCGATCACGCGGGCGGCGCCATGGACTCGCCCGAGCAGTCGCTCTTCGACCATCCGCGGCCGCAGCGACCCGCTGACCACGTTGCCGACCACGCCGAACACACCCGCGAGGACCAGGAACAGCGCGAAGGACCACGCGGTCGGCCACAGCAGGGGAAGCAGGTTGATGAGCCCGGCGGTGCCCCAGCAGGCCAGCAGCACCCGCATCTCGGGCCACCGCGCAGTGAGAGGCCCGGCGATCACGCTCCCGAGGAGCCCGCCCACCGGCATGGCCAGCAGCACCAGCGACCACGCCTGGGGGCTCAGCCCCGCGGCGGAGTCGGGGCCCACCATCCACAGCACGAACACGGCGGACAGGGCGGTGCCGGCGAAGTTCCAGAGTCCCGCTGCAATCAGCAGCGGCCGCAGGACCCTGTGTCGCCACAGGACACCCAGCCCCTCGCCGAGGTCGCGTCTCAGCGACCCCGCCCGGCTCCCGCCGGGCCCGACCCGCCCCGCATCATGGCGACCGGGGCCCGCCTCATCCGCGCCATCGCCGACGGTGGCTAGGGCCTCGACGGCGGCCCGCGGTGCCGTGAACCGCCCCCGCAGCCCGAGCGCCAGCACCGCGACGGCCGCGACGACGATCAGGGCCGGCACCCCCGTCACCCACGCCGCCCCGACGGCCACGAGCGCTCCGGCCACCGGAGGGGCGACGAACCCGCCGGCCGCCTGTTCGACGGCGAGCAGCCGCGAGTTCGCGCTCCGCAGTGAAGCCCCGTCCCGGCCCACCAGTGCGGGCACCTGCGCCTGGGCGGCCAGGTCCGTGAACACCTCGGTGAAGCCGTACGCCAGCGCGAAGCCGACGAGCCACCAGATGCTCAGCCCGCCCGCAGCGCCCACCGCCGCGACGCCCGCCAGCAGCGCGGCCCGCAGCGAGAGCGACACCAGCATCGTGCGACGGCGGTCCCAGCGGTCGACGAGCACTCCGGCCGGGATGCCCGCCAGCAGCCACGGCAGCCAGACCGCGGCGGTGAGCAGGCCGATGAGTGCGGGGGAGCGGGTCAGGGTGACCGCGACGAGCGGGACACCGGTGGCCACCACGCCGTCGGCGAGGTTCGCCAGGGCGACTGTGGACAGATGGACGCGGAATCTCCGGTCGAGGGGGCGCGGGGACATGGGTACCTCCACTAGACTGATGCAGAAGAAGTTATGCAAAGAATTCTCTGCAAAGGTACCTCTGCATCATGCCCGAGCGCAAGACCCATTCCAGGCCCGCGACCGCCCAGCAGATCAAGGCGTTCGCGCACCCCCTGCGCATGCAGCTCTACCGGCTGCTCAACGACCAGGGGCAGGCCACCGCGAGCGTCCTCGCACGCGAGACCGGGGAGAGCAGCGGCCAGACCAGCTACCACCTGCGGCAGCTCGCCAAGTTCGGTTTCGTCGAGGAGGTCCCGGACGAGGGGACCGGGCGCGAGCGCTGGTGGCGCGCCGTCGGGTTCTCCTACGACAGGGTGGCCGAACCCGATACCCACACCGTGCGCACCCTCAACCGGTGGATGATCGACAACCAGGCCGACACCCTCCATACCGCCGTCGAGGCGCTCGAGGACGACCCGGAGGGCTGGCGCGATGCCAGCGTGCTCGGCTCCACCAGCGCGTGGCTCACCCGCGACGAGCTCGATGCCCTCAGCGAGGAGCTGCTCGCCGTCGTCGAGCGGCACACCGGCCAGGCGAAGGACCTGCGCGAGGTCGAGGGCGCCACCCCCGCCCACCTCGCCGCCCGCCCCGGGGAACGCCGGGTCCGGGTCTACGTGAGCGCGGTCCCGCTCCCGCCCACCGCCGACTCCGGGAACGAGGCCCGGCGATGAGCCGCGGGGCACCGCGTCGGGTGGAACGCCCGGGCGAGCCCGACGGGCCCCGGGTCGAGCGAACCGAGCGGGTCTGGCGCGTCCGCTCCCTCGCCGCGGCCCAGCAGGTCCTCCGGGCCCGGCACGCCACCACCCAGGCGGGTTTCACCGCGGAGGCCATCCCGAAGGGCTACCTCACCCACCACCCCATCCTCATGTCCGACGGGCCGATGCACGACGAGCAGCGCAGGAAGGTGGCCCGGTTCTTCGCCCCGGTGGTGGTCACCAAGCGCTACGAGACTCGCATGGAGGAGTGTGCCGACCGGCTCCTCGACGAGGCGGGCCCCGAGATCACCCTCGACGAGCTCGCCCTCCACTACACCGTCGAGGTCACGGCCGAGGTGGTGGGCCTCACCGCAGCACCCCCGAAGAAGATGGCCAAGCGGCTGGTGAGCTTCTTCAACCAACCACCGTTCGACATCACCAAGCCCGGCCTCGGCCGCACCAACCTGCAGTGGGCCAAGGCGGCGTTCAACGGGCTTCTGCCGATCGCACGCTTCCACCTCAAGGACGCCCGCCCCGCCATCCGCGCCAGGCGAAAGACGCCGCAGGACGACATCATCAGCCACCTCATCGCCGAAGACTACTCGGACGTGGAGATCCTCATCGAGTGCGTCACCTACGGCACCGCCGGCATGGTGACCACGCGCGAGTTCATCTGCATGGCCGCCCTCCACCTGTTGGGCGACGACGCCCTCCGGGAGCGCTACCTCGTGGCCGGGCAGAAGGAGCGCCACGCGATCCTGGGCGAGATCATCCGGCTCGAGCCCGTCGTCGGACACCTGTATAGAAGGGTCCAGGAGCCCATCGAGGTGACCGACCGCGGCGAGACCTGCACCATGGCCCCCGGAGATCTGGTGGACATCTTCGTCCGCCCCGCGAACGCGGATCCGGACGCCGTGGGGGAGGACCCGCTGCGCCTCTGCCCCCACCGCGACACCGCGGCCGGGGTCAACGAGGCCGGGCTCAGCTTCGGCGACGGCGCCCACAAGTGCCCCGGACAGCCGCTGGCCATCCTGGAGTCCGACGTGCTGCTCACCCGGCTGCTGCGACGCCGGCCCCGGATCCTCCGCGAGCCCGACGTGGGGTGGGACGACCTCATCGCCGGATATTGGCTGCGTGGGTTCCGGCTCAGGATCGACGGCTGAGGGCGGCCACCTGCCATGATGACCCAATGACGCAACCGGTCACCGTCAAGAAGCCCTGGCGCCGTTCGCTGCGCAAGGTCAACCGCGAACCCGCCCCGTGGGTCTACCACCTCATCGGGCGCCTCGCCCAGGCCGGGGTGCCCATCTTCGCGCGCCTCACCTGGGCCGGCCAGGAGCACATCCCCCAGCGCGGAGCCGTCATCATCGTGGCCAACCACATCTCCAACTTCGACCCCGTCGTCCTGGGGCAGTACCTGATCTGGAGCGGGCGCTGGCCCCGATTCCTGGGCAAGTCGCAGATCTTCAAGACGCCGGTGCTCGGATGGGTGGCCAGGCAGTGCGAGCAGATCCCCGTCCACCGTGGCACCTCCAGGGCGGGGGACTCGCTGGTGCACGCGACCGAGGCGCTGGGCAAGGGTCATGCCGTGGCGATCTACCCGGAGGGCACCATCACGGGAGACCCGGACACGTGGCCGATGACGGGCAGGCGGGGCGCGGCCCGGCTGTGGCTGTCGTCGGGGGTGCCGGTGGTCCCCGTCGCGCAGGTGGGAGCGAACCAGATCCTGGGCCAGAAGACCATCGAGTGGCGCCGGATCTTCGGCCGGCGCAAGGACGTCTCGGTGGTCGCGGGCCCGCCGATCGATCTCAGCCGCTTCGAGGGGATGAAGCCCACCAACGACGTCCTCGACGAGATGACCGACCACATCATCGACGTGCTCACGACGATGGTCGCTGACCTGCGCGGGGAGCAGCCGCCCGAGGGGCGCTTCGATCTCCGGGTCGGCAGCCGCGTGCCGAAGAGGCAGTGGGGCGCCGAGTAGACTCTCGCTCGCCCCACCCCTAGGAGGACCTATGAGCGACCGCACCCGCGTGGCGTTGATCTTCGGCGGCCAGTCATCCGAGCACGGCATCTCGTGCCTGACGGCCTCCGGCGTCCTCAAGGCCATCGACCGCAGCCGATTCGACGTCGTGGGTGTGGGCATCAGCCGTACCGGCCGGTGGACGCAGGTTCCCCTTGACGTGATCGCCGGCTACCGCATCGTCGAGGGTCGCGTCCCCGAGGTCGCGGACCCCGAGCAGGACGCGGTGTGGATGGTGGGTGAGCACGGCTGCGAGGTGGCCACCCGCTCCGGTGAGAAGCTGGTCGACATCAACGGCGTGGACGTGGCGTTCGCCCTGCTGCACGGCCCCTTCGGCGAGGACGGCACCATCCAGGGCATGTTCGAGCTGATGGGCATCAAGTACGTCGGCAGCGGCGTCACCGCGTCGGCCGTCGGGATGGACAAGCACTTCATGAAGGTGGCCTTCGAGGCCGCCGGGCTGCCGGTGTGGCCCTACGTGGCCGCGTCGGGCCACCGCCTCCGCCATGACCGGGCCGCCGTCGTCCGGGAGATCAACGAGAACCTCACCTACCCGCTGTTCGTCAAGCCCGCCCGCGGCGGATCATCGCTGGGCATCTCGCGGGTCACGGGCCCGGACAAGCTCGACGGGGCCATCGACGAGGCCCAGCGCTTCGACCCCAAGATCGTGGTGGAGCAGGGCTTCACGGGGGCGAGGGAGCTCGAGGTTGCGGTGCTGGGAGACCCGGAGGATCCCGAGGGCTGCCGCGCCTCCGGCGTCGGCGAGATCAGGGTCCAGGCAGCCGACGGTTTCTACGACTTCGAGGCCAAGTACATCGACGAGAACGGCGCCGCGCTGGACGCCTCCGCGGACATCCCCCCGGAACTCACCGCCCGCCTGCAGGCCCTGGCCAAGCGGGCCTACGCCGCCGTCGACGCCGAGGGCCTCGTCCGCGCGGACTTCTTCGTCACGGATCAGGGCGCGTGGATCAACGAGGTCAACACCATGCCCGGTTTCACGCAGATCTCCATGTATCCCACCCTGTGGCAGGAGACGGGAATGACGTATCCCGAGCTGGTGGGGCGGCTGATCGACCTGGCCCTGGCTCGCCCGGTGGGGCTGCGCTGACGTGGCGGGTGAGTTCGAGCTGATCGAACGGATCACCTCGGGGCTCGTCGTCGGCGACGACGTGGTGCTTTCGGTGGGGGACGACGCCGCGGTTCTGGACCTGGCCGGCCACGCCGTGGTCACCACCGACATGCTGATCGAGAACGTGCACTTCACCCGCCGTTGGTCCCCGGCCCGGGCCGTGGGGCGCAAGGCCGTGGCCGTCAACGTCTCCGACGTCGAGGCGATGGGAGCCCGGCCCAGCTCCGTGGTGGTCGGCCTGGCGTTCCCCAAGGATCTCGACCAGGACTGGGTGGTCGAGTTCGAGGCGGGCGCCAAGGAGGAGTGCGCCAAGGCGGGGGTCAGCCTGGTGGGCGGTGACCTGTCCTCCTCGGCGCACATCGCCATCTGCGTGACCGCCATCGGGGACCTTGGCGGACGCGCGGCCGTGACCAGGGCCGGGGCGCGCCCGGGCGACGTGGTCGCGGTCTGCGGGAGGCTTGGCTGGGCGGGGGCCGGCCTGGCCGTCCTGCAGCGCGGCTTCGGCTCGCCGAAGGAGCTGGTGGCCGAGCAGCAGACCCCCAGCGTCCCGTACGGGCAGGGGCTCGCGGCCGCCCGGGCGGGGGCCACCGCGATGCTGGACGTCTCCGACGGGCTCCTGGCGGACCTGGGCCACATCGCCGAGGCCAGCCACGTGCTGATCGACGTCGACACCTCGCTCGTCGAGATCCCCGAGCCTGTGCAGCGTGTCGCGGCGGCCACCGGCAGGCCGGCGCTCGGCTTCGTGCTCGCCGGGGGAGAGGACCACGCCCTCGCCGCGACATTCCCGCCGGGTGCGCCCCTCCCCGTCGGATGGCGCAGGGTCGGCCTGGTGCGCGAGGGCGGGGGCATCCTCGTCGACGGCGCACCGTTCGACGGCAGCCTCGGCTGGGACCACTTCGCCTGAGCAAGTGGGCCAGGAGATCGTCCGAACGGCCGGGCCAAATACCGGGCTTGCGCCCGCCCTGGGCTAGGTTGGGCGCCATGGCGTCCCGCGGTTCTTCCCCCACGCGGAGCGCCAGCACGAAGTCGGCCTCGTCGACCGGTGCTGCGCGTTCCAGCAAGACAACGGCTACCAAGAAGCCGGCCTCCTCGTCGAGGTCCGGCACTTCGACGCGCCGTCCCGCGCCCGCCAAGGCGGCGCCGGCCAAGGCACCGGCCGCTCGTCCCGGCGGGTTCGGCCGTGCGATGACCGCCCTGGCACACGGCATCGGGGCGTCGTTCCGCGGCCTGGCCGCCGGCGTCGGCTGGGTGGCGCGCAGCTTCGGCGGCGCTGCCCAGGACGCGGACCCCAAGCTCAGGCGCGACGGGTGGGGCCTGCTCCTGCTGACGCTCGGCATCGTCGTGGCGGCGCGGTTCTGGTTCGCCCTGCCCGGGCCAGTCGGCCAGGGGCTGGGGGACGGCATCTCGACGGTGTTCGGATCCCTGTCCGTGGTGATTCCCGCGGTCCTGCTCTACGGCTCCTGGCGCGTCTTCCGCCACCCGCACGACGTCGACGCCGCGCCCCGCACCGGTCTCGGCTGGGTGCTCATCACCCTCGGCGTGCTGGGCCTGGTCAACATCAGCCGCGGCATGCCCGTGCCCGGGGACATGCCCGCGCTGCGGCAGGCCGGCGGCGTCCTGGGCCACGTCGCCTCGAGCGTGCTGGTCGACCTGCTGACGGTCTGGGCGGCGGTGCCCATCCTCACGCTGGTCACGCTGTTCGGCGTGCTGGTGGTCATCGGGAGGCCGGTGCGCGAACTCGTCGCCGGCGCCAAGAGCCTCGTCGGCGCGCTCGTCGAGCACGACGACGGCGCACCGAAGCAGCCCCGGCTCAAGCTCGGTGTGGACGTCCCCTACGACACCCCGCTCATCGAGGACCCCCGCGACGAGCCGTCCGAGGAGTCCGTCTACGACGTCGAATCGGCCCAGGACGACGAGTACCTGCTCCCCGCCGCGCCGGCGGCTGAGCGCCAGGTGCCCGGCCGGCCCAAGGCCGAGGCGCACAAGGATCTGGAGCCCCCGCCGCACACGCCGCCGCCCGGCCGGGCCGAGCAGCTGCAGCTCAGCGGGGACGTGGTCTACACCCTCCCCGACGAGCGCACGCTCGCCGTCGGCTCCAAGCCCAAGTCCCGCACCGAAGCCTCTGACAAGGTGGTGCGCCAACTGGGCGACGTGCTGCGCGAGTTCGAGATCGACGCCCGGGTCACGGGCTACACGCGAGGCCCCACGGTCACCCGCTACGAGGTGGAGCTCGGCTCGGCCATCAAGGTGAGCAAGGTCACCGGCCTGGCGGACAACATCGCCTATGCGGTGGGCTCGAACGAGATCCGCATCCTGACCCCCATCCCCGGCAAGTCCGCCATCGGCATCGAGATCCCCAACCTGGACAAGGAGGTGGTCTCCCTCGGCGACGTGCTCCGCTCGAACAAGGCGAAGAACGACCACCACCCGCTGACCGTGGCGCTGGGCAAGGACGTCGAGGGCGGGTTCGTGGTGGCCAACATGGCCAAGATGCCGCACCTGCTGGTGGCCGGCGCCACCGGCTCCGGCAAGTCCAGCTTCATCAACTCGCTGATCACCTCGATCATGATGCGGGCCACCCCCGAGGAGGTGCGGCTGCTGCTCGTGGACCCCAAGCGCGTGGAGCTCAACCACTACGAGGGCATCCCGCACCTGGTCACCCCCATCATCACCAACCCGAAGAAGGCCGCCGAGGCCCTCGCCTGGGCGGTGCGCGAGATGGATCTGCGCTACGACGACCTGGCCGCCTTCGGCTTCAGGCACGTCGACGACTTCAACAAGGCGGTGCGCGCTGGACAGGTCAAGCTGCCCGAGGGATCCGAGAGGGTCCTGGCCCCGTACCCGTACCTGCTGATCGTGGTCGACGAGCTCGCGGACCTCATGATGGTGGCCCCCCGCGACGTCGAGGAGTCCGTGGTGCGCATCACGCAGCTGGCCCGAGCCGCGGGCATCCACCTCGTGCTCGCGACGCAGCGGCCGTCCACGGACGTCGTCACGGGCCTGATCAAGGCCAACGTGCCCTCCAGGCTCGCGTTCGCCACGTCGTCGATGACCGACTCGCGCGTCATCCTCGATCAGCCCGGCGCGGAGAAGCTCGTCGGCAAGGGCGACGGGCTCTTCCTGCCGATGGGCGCGGGCAAGCCCATCCGGGTGCAGGGCGCCTGGGTCAACGAGTCCGAAATCCGCGATGTGGTGACGTTCGTCTCGACGCAGCTGCAGCCCAACTACCGCGAGGACGTGACGGTCGCGGGCGGGTCCGAGAAAAAGGTGGTCGACGACATCGGCGACGACCTCGACCTCGTGCTCGACGCCTGCCGCCTGGTGGTGGAGCTGCAACTCGGCTCCACGTCCATGCTGCAGCGCAAGCTGCGCGTCGGCTTCGCCAAGGCCGGACGCCTGATGGACATCCTCGAGAGCAGGGGGGTGGTGGGCCCGTCCGAGGGATCGAAGGCCCGCGACGTGCTGGTCAAGCCGGAGGACCTCGACGAGGTGTTGGCCAACCTCGCCGTCGGGTAGCGATAATGGCTGCCTCATGACTGCCACACATTCGGTCCACATCGCCTCCCTGGGCTGCGCCCGCAACGACGTCGACTCCGAGGAGCTCGCCGCCCGCCTGGAGGTGGGGGGATTCGTCCTCGTCGACGACCCCGAGGCGGCCGAGACGGTGGTGGTCAACACCTGCGGCTTCGTCGAACAGGCCAAGCAGGACTCGATCAACACCCTCCTGGAGGCGGCCGACCTGAAGGCCGGCGGGACGGTGCGGTCTGTGGTGGCGGTCGGCTGCATGGCCGAGCGGTACGGCGTGCAGCTGGCCGACGAATTGCCGGAGGCCGACGCGGTCCTCGGGTTCGACGACTACGCCGACATCGCGGACCGACTGCGCGGCCTTCTCGACGGCGAGCGCCACATCTCCCACGTACCGCGGGACCGCCGGACGCTGCTGCCCCTCACCCCGTCGGCCCGGCGTGCCGGGTCCGCGGGGGTCGCGGTGCCGGGCCACGCCCCACTGCCGGACGGGCTCGCGCCCGCCTCGGGCCCCCCGGCGCTGCGACGGCGGCTCACGGGCGGCCCGTCGGCCTCCCTGAAGATCGCCTCGGGCTGCGACAGGCGCTGCTCGTTCTGCGCGATCCCGGCGTTCCGCGGCAGCTACCTGTCCAGGCCGGTCGAGGAGATCGAGGCGGAGGCGCGCTGGCTGGTCGGGCAGGGCGTCAAGGAGGTCTTCCTCGTCTCCGAGAACACCTCCTCGTACGGCAAGGACCTCGGCGCGGACCACCGCCTGGAGGGTCTCCTGGCGCGCCTGTCCCGGGTTGAGGCCCTGGACTGGATCCGGGTCTCCTACCTGCAGCCGGCCGAGATCCGCCCGGGGATGCTGGAGGCCATGCTGACCACCGAGAAGGTGGTGCCCTACTTCGACCTGAGCTTCCAGCACGCGTCGCGCTCCGTCCTGCGCGCGATGCGCCGCTTCGGGGACCCGGACAGCTTCCTCGACCTCATCGCGCGCATCCGGTCCCAGGCGCCCGCGGCCGGAATCCGAAGCAACGTGATCGCAGGCTTCCCCGGCGAGACCGAGGCGGACGTGGACATCCTGCGGCAGTTCATCGTCGACGCGAACCTCGACGTGATGGGCGTCTTCGGCTACTCCGACGAGGAGGGCACCGAGGGCGTCGGCCTCCCCGGGCACCTCCCGGAGGACGAGATCGAGGCGCGTCGCGCACTTCTGGCGGATCTTGCCCTCGAGGTCTGCGAGGCGCGCGCCGCGGACCGGGTGGGTGAGGATATCGTCGTGCTTGTCGAAAGCGTCGACGACGAGGTCGTCGGCCGCGCGATGCACCAGGGGCCGGAGACCGACGGTGTGGTCACGCTCGACAGCGGGGCCGCCGTCGGCGATCTCGTGGCGGCACAGGTGGTCGACTCCGCGGGAATCGACCTGATCGCGGAGGCGAAGTGAGCGAACCCAAGCACGCGGCGGTCGACAAGCCGAGCAATCTCAACGTGCCCAACATCCTGACCGTCATCCGGATCATCCTGGTGCCGGTCTACGTGGTGGTCCTGTTCGTGGCTCCGGACGACTTCGGATGGCGGCTGGCCGCCACCGCGGTGTTCGTCGTGGCGATGCTGACGGACCTGGCAGACGGGTACATCGCCCGTCGCTACAACCTCATCACCGACTTCGGAAAGCTCTGGGACCCGGTGGCGGACAAGGCCCTCACGGGTGCCGCGTTCGTCTCGCTCAGCATCCTGGACGGCTTCCCCGGACAGGTGGGCCTGCCGTGGTTCTTCACCATCATCATCCTGGTGCGGGAGTGGGGCATCACCTGGGTGCGGGCCGCCATCGCCAAGTACGGCATCATGGCCGCCAACAAGGGCGGCAAGGCCAAGACCCTCACCCAGACCCTCGCGCTCATCATGTTCAGCATGGGGCTGCAGTTCCTGCCCAACCCCGTCCAGGTGGTGGCCTGGGTCCTCATGTGGGCGGCCCTCATCCTGACCGTGGTGACCGGAGCGGACTACCTGCGTCACGCCTGGAGCATCCGACAGAAGGGCCGCACCGGCCAGGTAGGCTGACCGCACGCAACTCGACCTGGAGGACCGCCCATGACGCTCGCAGCCGAGGTCATCACGAAGATGGCCCACCGCTCGGTCACGCTCGCCACCTGTGAGTCGCTGACCGGCGGAGGCATCGGCGCGGCCCTGACGACAGTCCCCGGCGCCTCGGCCGTCTACCGCGGCGGCCTCATCACCTACGCGCGGGACCTCAAGAGCCGGCTGGCGGGCGTGGACCCCGAACTGATCAACTCCGAAGGCGTGGTCAACGAGCTGACCGCCCTCCAGATGGCCGTGGGAGCCAAGTCCCGCTGCGACGCCGACTGGGCCGTGGCCACCACCGGCGTCGCCGGGCCCACGGAGGCCGACGGCGCGAAGGTGGGAACCGTGTGGTTCGCCGTCGTCGGTCCCAGGGTGGGCATGTCCCCGGCGCCCCAGTACACCGAGCTCAAGCAGTTCGACGGTGACCGCGAGGCGGTACGGGCGGCCGCGATCGCGCACGCCTTCGAAATGCTGCTGCGGGTTCTGTAAATCAGAAAAACCGGGAACAAACCCGCGGCCGGTGTGGTTGCACCCGGCGAGGACGAGCAATCCGCTCGCCAGTTGGGTAGGTAGTCGTGAAGACCATTCTGATTCGTAAGGTGATGGGTGAGACGCTCCGGGAGCTCCGGATGTCCGCCGGCATGACCCTGCGAGAGGTCTCGATGGCCAGCATGGTGTCGCTGGGCTACCTGTCCGAGATCGAGCGTGGCCACAAGGAGGCCTCCAGCGAGGTCCTGTTCGCCATCGCCTCGGCGCTGAACGTGTCACTGTCGGACCTCATGATCAGCATCAGCGCGAAGTTGGCGGTATTGGAAGCGCAGCGCGTGCCGCGGGTGGCGGTCGCCGCCTGAGCGCGACTCCTCAGCGGCTCGGCGGCCCGTCCACCACGTGCACATCGACGCCGGCGTCACGGATCCGCCGAAGTTCGTCCTCGGGCGCTCCGGCGTCCGTCACCAGGGCATGGATCTCTGAGATGTCGGCCATCTTCGCGAGCGTGGTCTGGCCGATCTTCGTCGAGTCCACCGCGACGATCACACGGTCCGCGCGCTCGATCATCGCGTAGTTGGTGCGGGCCTCGATCTCGTCGTGCGTGGTGAGCCCGCCTGTCGCGCTGACGCCGTCCACCCCCACCACCGCGGTGCCCACGTTGACGAGCTTCATCGTCGACTCGGCCAGCGAGCCCACCAGTTCCAGGGAGCTCGGGCGGAGCACCCCGCCGGCGATCAGCACCCGGGCCTGGCCCTGCTCGGCGGCCTCCAGGCCGATGCTGATCGAGTTGGTGATGATGGTGAGGTCGTCGCGGTGGTGAAGCGCGCGCAACACCTCGGCCGTCGTCGTCCCCCCGGTGAGGCCGATGGCGTGCCTCCCCTGGGGGATCAGTGCCGCGACGGCGAGTGCGATGCGGCGCTTGGCGTCCTGGTTCCTGCCGTCCCTGAGCCTGACCGGCAGCTCCCGGCCCTTGACCGGCCGGGCGCCCCCATGGGTGCGCTCCAGAAGCCCCTGCGCCGCGAGGAGGGCCACGTCGCGGCGGATGGTCGCGGCGGAGGCGCCCAGGGTTTCGGCCAGCTGGGACAGGGGAAGCGGTCCCTCTTCGCTCAACATCGCCAGCAGCGCAACCATGCGGTCAGAGCGCTTGTGGGAGGGCATTCCCGGGGCATTCATCGTGGTCGGGCTCCTTCGCGCCGCAGTCAGAAGGGTGCGCACAATGCTCACTTCTGTGAGCGAGTCTACCCATGATCGCTCACACTCGCCGCTGACGACGTGGCGCGATGTGACGGCACCGTTTACGGTGGGCGAATGCGCGAGGTGGAGTTGTGGCAGCGGATGGGCAGCGTGCTGCCCGGTGGGTACGCAACGGTCTGGGCGGATCAGGTGGTTCTGGCCGACCTCGGCGGGCGGACCGTGCGTGAGGCGCTCGGCGCGGGCCTGCCGTGCAAGCGCATCTGGCGGGCCGTGTGGCGTCAACTCGAGTTGCCGGACGTGCTTCGTTGAGCGTGTCGCGCGCATTAGAACGAGTGTTCGCCTAGAATCGGCGGCAGAGGTTCTCCACAGGAGCCGGGGGGCGTGAGAAAACGTCTGACCCGTTTCCTAGAGTGACAAGCGACACACCACCTGGCCGCTCGCGGTCCAGTCCTGAGAGGAACAGTTACATGGCCGTTGCGGACCGCACCAAGGCGCTGGAGGCAGCGCTCGCCCAGATTGAGAAGGCCCACGGCAAGGGTTCGGTGATGCGGCTGGGCGAGGACAACCGCCAACCCATCGACGTCATCCCCACCGGCTCCGTCGCCCTGGATGTGGCGCTCGGCATCGGGGGTCTGCCCCGTGGGCGGGTGGTCGAGGTCTTCGGCCCTGAGTCCAGCGGCAAGACCACCGTGGCGTTGCACGCCATCGCCAACGCCCAACGCGACGGCGGGATCTGCGCGTTCATCGACGCGGAGCACGCGCTGGATCCCGATTACGCGCAGAAGCTGGGCGTCAACACCGATGAGCTGCTGGTGTCGCAGCCGGACAACGGCGAACAGGCCCTCGAGATCGCGGACACTCTGGTGCGCTCGGGGGCCCTGGCTCTCATCGTCATCGACTCGGTGGCGGCGCTGACCCCGCGCGCCGAGATCGAGGGCGAGATGGGGGACTCGCACGTCGGCCTCCAGGCCCGCCTGATGTCGCAGGCGCTCCGCAAGATGACGGGCGCCCTGAAGACCACCAACACCACCGCCATCTTCATCAACCAGCTCCGCGAGAAGATCGGCGTCATGTTCGGCAGCCCGGAGACCACCACCGGCGGCCGCGCGCTCAAGTTCTACTCCTCGGTCCGGCTGGACGTGCGCCGCATCGAGACGCTCAAGGACGGCACCGAGATGGTGGGCAACCGCACCCGTGTCAAGGTGGTCAAGAACAAGGTGGCCCCGCCCTTCAAGCAGGCCGAGTTCGACATCATCTATGGCCAGGGGATTTCGCGCGAGGGCAGCCTCATCGACATGGGCGTGGACGCGGGAATCATCCGCAAGGCGGGTGCCTGGTTCACCTACGAGGCGGATCAGCTGGGTCAGGGCAAGGAGAACGCCAGGAACTTCCTGCGGAACAACCCCGAGGTGGCCGCGGAGATCGAACGCCGCATCCGCCTCCACCTGGGTGTGGACAAGGAGTCGGTGCCCGAGGGCGTGAACCCGGAGACCGGTGAAGTCGACTTCTGAGCCACCGATGGAGCGGGCCGCCCAGCTGGAGGTGGCCCGCACCATCGCCTTGGACCAGCTGGCCGCTCGCCAGCGGTCCTCGCATGAGCTGAGGGTCGCGATGGCCCGGCGCCACGTCCCGGCGGACGTGGCGGACGAGATCCTCGAGCGGTTCTCCGAGGTGGGGCTGATCGACGACGCCGCCTTCGCCGCCGCCCTCGCTGCCTCCAGATCGGGACCCGGGCTCAGAGGCCCCAGGCGGATCCGGCAGGAGATGCAGGCCAAGGGCATCGAGAAGGACATCGCCGACGAGGCGCTCTCGGGGATCACCAGCGAGGACGAGCGCGAGGCCGCGCTGACTCTGGCACGCCGCCGCATGCGCACGCTGTCGTCGCTGGATCCGGTGGTCGCCAAGCGGAGGTTGTACGGGGTGCTGGCCCGCCGGGGCTTCGGGGGCGGGGTGGTGGCCTCCGTCGTCGAGGAGGTCTGCGGCGAACCGGCGGAATCTGACCCCTGGGCTGAGGTTTGATCGTGCCAACTGTTGAGTTTTCCACAGGTCAGGAATAGGCTCGTAGCAAGGTTTTCGGACCCCGCATGAACCCTCGTCGGCGCACCCGGCGGAACTGACTGACATTCCACGGTGGCCCCGGTCACCGCTTGACACCACACATGGCGGCGTTGGCGCCGCCATGCTTTCCCGTCCCCGCTGGACGGTCGTGTCTTCCTGCAGCCTGTGCGGAGCCTGTGAACCATCGGTTCTAGTGAAGGAGGCGCCGTGCGCGAGCTCGGTTGGATTGTGGCAGGCGTTCTCCTGATCGGCGTCCTGGTTCTCCTCTGGTTCCTGTGGCGGTCGGCCGCGCAGTCCAAGACGGAGCGCGACACGTGGGAGCGCCGCTCCCGCGACGACATGGCCTCGATACGTGAATCGGCCCAGGTGGCCGCCAACTCCCTCCGAGAGGATGCCGAACGTCTCCTCGCCCAGGCGCAGGAGCGCGCCCGGGAAGCCGCGGAGGACGCGGAGCGACGGCGTGCTGAGATGGAGGCCTCCCTCAATGCCCAGAGGGGTGAGCTCCGCGAGGTGAGGGCCGCCCAGGAGCGGAGGGAGTCACGGCTGCATGAGCGCGAGGACCGCGTCGCCGCAGACGCCGAGGGCCTTGAGGCCCGCGCGCAGCGCATGGAGGCCCAGCGGGCGCAACTGCGCGAGCAACGCGAGCATCTGCGCGAGGAGCGGGACCAGGTCAACGCGGAGCTGGAGCGGGTGGCGGGCCTCTCGGTGGCCGAGGCGAAGGCAGAGGTCATCGCCGAAGCCGAACGGCAGGCCAAGCTGACCGCCACCTCCCTGGCCCGCGACATCGAGGCCACCGCGAAGCGGGAGGCCGACAGGCTCGCCAGGGGCATCGTCGTCACCGCCATCCAGCGCGTCGCCTCCGAGCAGACCAGCGAGTCCGTGGTCTCGACGGTGGACCTGCCCAGCGACGACATGAAGGGACGCATCATCGGCCGAGAAGGCCGCAACATCCGCGCCTTCGAACAGATCACGGGCGTCAACGTCCTCATCGACGACACCCCCGAATCGGTGCTGCTGAGCAGCTTCGACCCGGTTCGCCGTGAGACCGCGCGCCTAACGCTCACCGACCTGGTCGCCGACGGCCGCATCCATCCGGCCCGCATCGAGGAGGTGTTCGAGCGGAGCCAGCGGCGCATCCACGAGCGCATCGAGCGGGAGGCCGAGGACGCCCTGGCGGAGGTGGGCATCGTGGACCTTCACCCGGACCTCATCCCCGTCCTCGGCTCGCTCGCCTACCGCACCTCCTACGGCCAGAACGTGCTGCGCCACCTGGTCGAGTGCGCCCACCTCGCCGGCGTGATGGCGGCCGAGCTGGGGCTCGACGTGGCGTTCTGCAAGCGGGCCGCGTTCCTGCACGACATCGGCAAGGCGCTCACCCACGAGGTAGAGGGCCCGCACGCGCTGATCGGCGCGGACCTGCTCCGCAGGCACGGCGAGCACGAGGACATCGTCCACGCAGTGGAGGCGCACCACAACGAGGTCGAGCCGCACACGGTGGAGGCGGTGCTCACCCAGGCGGCAGACGCCATCTCGGGGTCGCGGCCCGGCGCGCGCAGGGAGTCGCTGGAGGCCTACGTGGAGCGCATGGAGAACCTCGAGGGCATCGCGCTGGCCCATGATGGCGTGATGCGTGCCTACGCCATGCAGGCCGGCCGTGAGGTGCGGGTCATGGTGGCGCCCGAGACGGTCGACGACGCGGCCGCGCATGCGCTCGCCCGCGACATCGCCTCGGAGGTGGAGCGCAACCTCAACTACCCGGGCCAGATCAGGATCACCGTGGTGCGCGAGTCGCGCGCCACGGAGACCGCCCACTGATCCGGATCAGCTGACCCGGAATCCCCACTCGGACCGGCTCGTCGCGCCCGGCTCCAACACGATGAGCCCATCGTGGGTGGGGCCCTCGTTGAAGGCATCCGGCCCGCACGTCATCGGCTCGACAGCCAGGGCGATGCGGTCCGGGTGCGTGAACACCTGGCCCCAGGGCAGCGTCGCGTCTGCCCAGAGGGTGACCGTGCGCCCACCGGTCTTCACCGACAGCTCCCACGGGCCGTCGGCGCCGGCAAGCGCGGTGTCGAACTGGGTGTCGCCGATCGCGCGGCCCACCCGGAAGTCATGCTCAGGCGTGACATCGGCGAGCTCGATGGGCAGGAGACGCTCGGGATCCACCAGCAGCTCCTTGGCGAAGGGAAGCGTGAGCTCCGCCGTCGACACGTCAGCGGCCAGGTACGGGTGTGCGCCGTACCCGTAGGGCGCGCTCGACCGGCCCACGTTGGTCACCTCGACGGTGACCCTCAGCCCGTCGTCGGTGAGCCGGTGCCCGATGGTGGCGTCGAGGACCGAGGTCCAGCCCCGCTGCGGGTAGTAGCGGGCCGTCAGGACCACCTCGTCGTCGGTCTGCCGCACGACGCTCCACGGCTTGCCCTCATCGAGCCCGTGCAGCGCTGTGTGTCGCGGCACCTCGGTGATGGGCAGCTGATGCGTCACGCCCCCGAAGGTGTAGCGGCCGTCCCGGATGCGGTTGGGCCAGGGGAGGAGCTGGCGCCCCATCGAGCCGGAGGGGGCCTCGTCCTCGGCGAACGTCCACAGAACCTCGTGACCGTCAAGGGTCAGGCTGCGCAGCGTCGCGCCGACCTCTGTGACGACGGCGCCGTAGCGCCCGTGCGTGATGTGGAACTGAGTGCCGGTGGGGTTGTTCTGCATGGGGCCGAGCCTACGGCAGCAGCGTGATTCGGCGCCCCTCAGGCCGGCGATTAGCATGGTGGGACCATGGCTGACCCACGCACCTATCACGTCATCACCTACGGGTGCCAGATGAACGTCCACGACTCCGAGCGCATCAGCGGGCTGCTCGAGGAGGCGGGCATGGCTCGCGCGGAGGGGGCCCCCGATCAGATGGGCGCGGGCGCGGACGTGGTGGTGTTCAACACCTGCGCCGTGCGCGAGAACGCGGACAACCGCCTCTACGGCAACCTGGGGCACATGGCCAGCGTGAAGGCGCGCCACCCCGGCCTGCAGATCGCCGTCGGTGGCTGCATGGCGCAGAAGGACCGCGACCTCATCCTGCGCAAGGCCCCGTGGGTGGACGTGGTGTTCGGCACCCACAACGTGGGGGCGCTGCCCACGCTGCTTGAGCGCGCGCGGGTCGAGCGCGAGGCGCAGATCGAGATCAAGGAGGCGCTCGAGACCTTCCCGAGCAACCTGCCCAGCCGCCGCGAGTCGCCGTACTCGGCATGGGTCTCGGTCTCGGTGGGCTGCAACAACACCTGCACGTTCTGCATCGTGCCCGCGCTGCGCGGCAAGGAGGCGGACCGCCGCCCAGGCGACATCCTCGCCGAGATCGAGATGCTGGTGGCTCAGGGCGTTCAGGAGATCACACTGCTGGGGCAGAACGTCAACGCCTACGGCGTCGAGTTCGGTGACCGTCAGGCCTTCGCGAAGCTGCTGCGCGCCTGCGGCGGAATCGACGGGCTGGAGCGGGTGCGGTTCACCTCGCCGCACCCCAAGGACTTCACCGACGACGTGATCGACGCCATGGCCGAGACCCACAACGTCATGCCACAGCTGCACATGCCGCTTCAGTCGGGCTCGGACTCAGTGCTGAAGGCCATGCGCCGCTCCTACCGCTCCGAGCGCTTCCTGGGCATTCTCGACAGGGTCAGGCAGGCCATGCCGGAGGCGGCCATCACCACCGACATCATCGTCGGGTTCCCTGGCGAGACCGAGGCGGACTTCCAGGCCACGATGGACGTGGTCCGCCAGGCCCGATTCTCGGCGGCCTTCACCTTCCAGTACTCGATCCGCCCCGGCACCCCCGCCGCGACCATGCCTCACCAGGTGCCCAAGGCCGTCACCCAGGCGCGCTACGAGCGTCTGGTGGACCTCGTCAACGACCTGGCGTGGGAGGAGAACCGGGTGTTCGCGGGCCGCGACGTCGAGGTGATGTTCGCCACGGGTGAGGGGCGCAAGGACGCGGAGACCAACCGGATGAGCGGGCGTGCGCGCGACAACCGCCTCGTCCATGTGGCCGTGCCGTCAGACCCCGCGCTCCGGCCTCGACCGGGGGACATCGCCACCGTCAGAGTCACGCACGCGGCGCCCCACCATCTCAACTCGGACGAGCCGCTCACGGGGCTGCGTCGCACCAGGGGCGGGGACGCGTGGGAGGCGGCCACCGGGTCGCCCAGGCCGGTCGGCGTCGGGTTGGGCATGCCGGTGATCGGGCAGCCGGCGCCCGTCTCGGCGAGCGCCGGCTGCGCCTGACGGGGAGGTCAGGGCTGAGCGGGCGGCTCCTGGTGACCCGTCACGTTGTCGAGCTGGTCGTTGGCGAAGGCCTGCGCCTGATCCACCTGCCCCGCGTACTGGCCGCCGGTCTTCTCGTCGACGAGGTCGCCGGCCTTGTCGATCGCAGCCTCGATCTGGTCCTCGTGCTGCTTGGCGAGGTCTCCGATGTTGTCGAACAGTCCCATGGGGTCTCCTTGGTTCGGTGTGGGTCCGTCCATCATGCCGCGTGAAGCCATGCAGCCGAGGCGAATCGGGTGGCACACTTGCGGCGTGCCCCTCCCGCTCATCGTGCTCGTCGGCCCGACGGCGACAGGCAAGTCCCGACTCGCCGTCGACCTGGCCCTCGAGCTGGCCGCCTCCGGGCGCCCGGCCGAGATCGTGAACGCGGACTCCATGCTCGTCTACCGGGGAATGGATATCGGCACCGCCAAGCCCACCGAGGAGGAGCGGGCCGGGGTGCCGCACCACCTCATCGACATCGCCGAGGTCACCGAGATGGCCTCCGTGGCGGACTTCCAGGCCGCCGCGCGCGCGGCGATCGCGGACCTGCGGGAAAGGGGCGTCATCCCGATCATGGTGGGTGGCTCGCCCCTGTACACCCGGGCCATCGTCGATCACTTCGACTTCCCGGGCTCCGACGCGGGCGTCAGGGCCAGGTGGGAGGCCGAGCTTGAGGCGGTGGGGGCCCATGAGCTGCACCGTCGGCTGGCCGTGATCTCCCCGGAGTCGGCGGCGAAGATCGAGCCTGGCAACGGCCGGCGCACCGTCCGCGCGCTGGAGGTGGCCGAGCTGACGGGAGGGCATCGGCCGCACCTTCCCGAGTGGACCTACGAGTTGTCCGACGTGCACCAGTTCGGGCTGAACCTGGAGCGGGAGGCCTTGGACGCGCGGATCGAGCAGCGCGTCGACGACATGTGGCGCTCCGGACTGGTCGACGAGGTGCGAACGCTCCTGGGACACGGCCTGCGGGACGGTGTCACCGCGGTGCGGGCCATCGGATACCGGCAGGTGGTCGACCACCTCGACGGACTCTGCACCTCCGACGAGGCCAGGGAGACGGTCAAGGCGGCCACCCGTCGTTTCTTCCGCCGGCAGCTGGGCTGGTACCGCCGCGACCCGCGCATCACGTGGCTGAATGCAACGGCCCCCGACAACGTCGCAGTGGTGCTCTCGGGGCTAGGATTGGCGCACCAGGCGGGAGGGGGTCACAGTGCGGCGCTTTAGCTTCCACAAGGGCCACGGCACCAAGAACGACTTCATCATCCTCGACGACTCCTACGGCATGCACGACATGCATCCGCAGTTCGTCCAGGTGGTGTGCGACAGACGGTCCGGGATCGGTGCCGACGGCGTGATCAGGGTGGTCCGCGCGGGCAGCATGCGCGAGTGGCAGGGCGAGCCCAACCTGTGGTTCATGGACTACTACAACGCCGACGGATCGGTCGCGGAGATGTGCGGCAACGGCCTGCGCGTGTTCGCCCGGCACCTGATCAACGAGCAACTGGTGGAGGCCGGGTCCTTCGACGTGGCCACCCGTGCGGGCGTCAAGCACGTCGAGGTCGCCCGCCATGGGCTCATCAGCACCGACATCGGCAGGGTCACCCTCGTCGACGAGGCGGTCACCGTCCGTCAGGGGGACCGCACGTGGCCGGCCGTGAAGGTGGACGTGGGCAACCCCCACGCGGTGGTCTTCGTCGAGCGGGGGGTCCTGGACGGGCTCGAGCTGCACCACGCCCCGGTCTGGGAGCCCGTCACCGCCTATCCGGAGGGCGTCAACGTCGAGTTCATCCACATCGAGTCGCCTGGCCGGCTGCGAATGCGGGTGCACGAGCGCGGGGTGGGAGAGACCATGAGCTGCGGCACCGGCGTGGTCGCGGCAGCCGCCGCCTACCGCGCGCGCACCGGCTTCGAGGGCCCGATCGGTGTCAACGTGCCGGGCGGCGAGCTGACCGTGGACCTCACCGGGGACGACGCCCGGTTGACCGGGCCTGCCGTCATCGTGGGTCGCGGCGAGTTCTGGATCTGATCGGCGTCGCCGCCGCAGCGGGTTATCCACAGGCGAGGGCCGGCGGCTTGGTTCGGTGCTCGTGGGCTGGGACAATGGCCGGACGATGACTGAACATTCACTTGACCAGCAGCTTGACCTCGACGCGGAGGTCGAGGCCGATTTCGACGGGGCGCAGGAAGATCTGGCGGCCCGGCATTCGTTGCGCCGCGTGGCGGGGATGCGCACCGAGCTCGAGGACGTCACGGAGGTCGAGTACCGGCAGCTCAGGCTCGAGCGCGTGGTGTTGGTCAGCGTGTGGACCTCCGGTTCTCAGGAGGATGCCGACAACGCGATGGCCGAGCTCACGCTGCTGGCTGAGACCGCGGGTTCGGAGGTGCTGGACTCGCTCGTGCAGCGCCGCACCCACCCAGACCCTGCCACCTTCATCGGCCGCGGGAAGGTCGACGAGCTGCTGGACGTGGTGCGGGCCACGGGCGCGGACACCGTCATCTGCGACGGGGAGCTCGAGCCCGCACAGCTGCGCAACCTTGAAGATCGGGTCAAGGTCAAGGTGGTGGATCGCACCGCCCTGATCCTGGACATCTTCGCCCAACACGCCAAGAGTGCCGAGGGCAAGGCGCAGGTGGAGTTGGCCCAGCTGCAGTACCTCAAGCAGCGGCTGCGCGGCTGGGGCGGCAACCTGTCACGCCAGGCCGGCGGGCGCGCCGCCGGCGGCGCGGGCATCGGTGGCCGCGGCCCCGGCGAGACCAAGATCGAGACGGATCGTCGTCGCATCCGCACCCGGATCTCCATCCTGCGCCGCAAGCTCCGGGAGATGGACGCCACCCGCGAGGGCAAGCGGGCGGAACGTCGGCGCAACCAGGTGCCGTCGGTGGCCATCGTCGGCTACACCAATGCGGGCAAGTCGTCCCTGCTCAACCGACTGACCGGTGCGGGGGTCCTCGTCGAGGACGCCCTCTTCGCCACCCTCGATCCCACCACCAGGCGCACCGAGACGGCCGACGGCCGGGTGTACACCCTCACCGACACCGTCGGCTTCGTCCGGCACCTCCCGCACGACCTGGTCGAGGCCTTCCGCTCCACCCTCGAGGAGTCGGCGCAGGCGGATCTTCTGCTCCACGTCGTCGACGCGTCGGACCCGGACCCTGAGGGCCAGATCGCCGCGGTCCGCACGGTCCTGGCGGAGATCGGCGCGCTCCAGGTGCCGGAGCAGCTCGTTCTCAACAAGGCCGATCTGGCAGACGAGGCCACCATCCTCGCGCTGCGCGCCAACCACCCCGATGCGCTGGTGGTCTCCGCGCGCACCGGCCGCGGCATCGACGAGCTCCGCGCCGTCGTCGACGAGCGGCTCCCGCGTCCCGAGGTCGCCCTCACTGTGCTCGTGCCCTATGAGCGCGGAGACCTGGTGGACAAGGTGCACAAGACCGCGGTCATCGACTCCCTGGAACACACAGGTGAGGGGACGCTGATCACAGCCCGGGTCCGCGGGGACCTCGCGGACGAGCTGGCGGCCTTCGTCCGTGACTGACCACTCCCGCATCCTGGCGGCGGCCGTCGGCGAGATCCACGGACAGGCCCGCCCAGGTCAGCAGGCCATGGCCGATGCGGTGGCGGAGGCGCTGGAGAGCGGGGTGCACCTGCTCGTCCAGGCCGGAACGGGCACCGGCAAGTCGCTGGGATACCTCGCGCCGGCGCTGGCTCGGTGCGTGGACACCGACCAGCGCCTCGTGGTGGCCACGGCCACCCTGGCGCTTCAGGCTCAGCTGGCCACCAAGGACATCCCCACCGCGCTGGACGCCGTCGAGGAGGTGACGGGCACGCGGCCCAAGGCAGCCATCCTCAAGGGCCGGACGAACTATGCCTGCCTCTACCGGGCGCGCTCAGGCGGCCGCCCGGAGCAGGACTCGCTGGTCGGCAGCACCGCCCTGGCCGAGGCCGCCTCTCCGTCGGACGATGTGTCCAAGCTCGGCGTCGAGGTGCTGGCGCTGCGGGAGTGGATCGAGGAGGAGGCCCAGCGGAAGGGGCTGGCGGACCGCGACGACGCGCCCTCCCACACCGCCCGCGGGTGGGCACAGGTGTCCATCCCCACTCGTGAGTGTCTCGGAGTGGCCACGTGTCCCTTCGGCGCCGAATGCTTCGTCGAGGCCTCCCGCGAGGAGGCGCGCACGGCGCAGTTGGTGGTGACGAACCACGCCCTGCTGGCCATCAACGCGATGCACGGCGGCACGGCCCTCCCGGAGCACGCGGCCGTCATCATCGACGAGGCGCACGAGCTGGTGAGCCGCATCACCACCGCAGCCACGGACGAGCTGACCCCCGGCGTGGTCGAGCGCACGGCGCGGCGGGCCCTGCCCTGGCTCGACGACGATCTGGGCGTGGACTTCCTGGACCAGGCGGACGTGCTGCGCGAGGCGCTCGCCGAGTCCGAACTCACGCGGATCACCGCCGCGTCCGCGCCGCTGCCCTACGCGGCCGCGCAGCTCCGCGACGTGGCCCGCCGGGTGGTCAGCGCGCTCGGGAAGGTCACCGACGACGCGGACCGGATCCAGGCCTCCTCCGCGGTCAAGGAGATCTTCGACGTCGCCGAGCGGATCGCGAAGCTCTCCGAGTCGGACGTGGTGTGGGTCACGGAGTCCGACATCCTGGGCCGTGCGGCCTACGTGGCGCCGCTCAATGTGGCAGGCCTGCTGCGCAACCAGGTGTTCGCTGAGACCACCACCGTGCTGACCTCCGCCACGCTGGAGCTCGGGGGCTCCTTCGAGGCGGCGGCCAGCTCGATGGGGCTGAACTACAACGACAGGCTCACCGACGACGCCGAACCCCCCGACGAGTTCGCCTGGCGCGGCGTGGACGTGGGCTCGCCCTTCGACTATCGCCGCCAGGGCATCCTCTACGTGGCCAAGAGGCTGCCGCCGCCGGGCCGCGACGGCATGAACGAGGCCACGTTGGCCGAGATCGCGCAGCTGATGTGGGCGGCGGGGGGTCGCACGCTGGGACTGTTCTCGTCGCGGCGCGCCGCCGAGCAGGCGGCCGAGTACTGCCGGCGGGAGCTTCCGGACCTGGCCCTGTTGTGCCAGGGGGACGCGCAGCTCTCGGAGTTGACCCGCACCTTCGTCGCTGATCCGGGCACCTCACTGTTCGGCACCATGTCCCTGTGGCAGGGCGTCGACGTGCCAGGGGAGACCTGCCAGCTCGTCATCATCGACAAGATCCCGTTCCCGCGCCCGGACGATCCCCTGATGCAGGCGCGGAAGAAGGCCGTCGACGACGCGGGGGGAAACGGCTTCATGCGCGTGGCCGCCTCGCATGCCGCGCTGCTCCTCGCCCAGGGGTCCGGCAGGCTGATCCGACGGATGGAGGACAGGGGGGTGGTGGCCGTGCTGGACCCGAGGCTGGTCACCAAGCGTTATGGGGAGTACCTCCAGTCCTCGCTGCCCGGGTTCTGGATGACCACCGACGGGGACGTCGCGGTGCAGGCTCTGCGGCGCCTCCGGGGCGCCGAGTAACGGCCCGCTACAGCTTCCGCAGGACCGCGACCACCTTGCCCATGATGGTGGCGTGCGTGCCGTCGATGGGGGAGTAGTCCTGGTTGTGCGGCAGCAGCCACACCTGGCCGTCCTTGCGCTTGAACGTCTTGACCGTCGCCTCGTCGTCGAGGAGGGCGGCCACGATGTCGCCGTTGTGCGCGTCCGGCTGCTGGCGCACCACCACCCAGTCCCCGTCGCAGATGGCCGCCTCGATCATGGAGTCGCCGCGCACCTCCAGCAGGAACACCTGCCCGTCCCCCACGAGCTGCTTCGGGAGGGCGAACACGTCCTCCACCTGCTCCTGGGCGAGGATGGGGCCGCCGGCCGCGATCCGGCCGAGCAGCGGGGCGGTGACGGAACGCGGGGCGGAATCGAAGCTCTGCGCCGGATCCATCTCAGCCTCGCCCGGCATGGTCACCACCACGGCCCTGGGGCGGTGCGGATCCCGCCGCAGGAATCCCTTCTCCTCCAGCACCTTCAGTTGATAGGTGACGCTCGAGGTTGAGGCCAGTCCTGCGCGCTGGGCCACCTCCCGGATGCTCGGGGGGTAGCCGACCTCCTCGATGGACTCCTTCACCACGCGCAGAATGGCCAGCTGCCGAGTGGTGAGCCCGTGCGCGTTCTGAGGGCCGTCCGGGAACGAGGCGATGTTGCCGAACTCGGCCTCGATGGATGCATTGGTGGGGCGGCCCCGCTTCGGGCGTTTCGTCTCATCAGCCATGGCCACAGCCTACTGGGAGCGCGAACGTGTGTTCTAAATGTCGACGGTGTGTCGCGGATCGCGCAGAAACTGTCAGTGGTCACTGGTGGGCTGTGCTCGTCGCCAGGAGGACGCATCCATCTAGAACGGGTGTTTCATTCGAGCGGCGGATCCGCTAGAGTTCATATCGAACAGACGTTCTACGAGGAGTGAGGTTGCCATGACCGCCACCAGCACGGTTCGCTTCCAGGTTGTCGACACGGGCGCGCGTCGGCTCGTCACGGTCTCGCCGGCCGGTCGTCCCGGGCCGGGCGGTCCTCAGGCCCACCCCTCCAGGGCCATCTCTCCCGGGCGGGTCGGCGCCGTCGCCTCCTGTCAGGTGTCGCGGCCGGCCCCCGTGTCGCGTCTCCTGGCGGTCAAGGTGGCCGCGGTGGGTCTGCTGGCCGCGGTCGGTGTCGCGGTGACGGCCGCCCAGTTCGTCGGCATGTCGCAGCCGGACCCGGCGGTACAGTACGTCGCTGGTGATCCCGCCTGGGCTCACGTGTCGCAGCCCTGACACCAGTGGAATCCGGATGGATTGATGGGCGTTTCGCCCTTGCCCCCGCCCCCCGTCACGCCTAGGCTGTATCTACATCTAGTAGTTGCAGCGGTGTCATTACCCCACAAGTTGTGGTCTCGGCCATAGCGTGGCAAGGTTGGCCCTCCGCTGTTCACCCAGGGAAGGCCCGCCGGTCATGCACTGCCCGTTCTGCCGCAACACCGACACCAAGGTGTCGGACTCGCGCGCCGCAGACGACGGTTCGGCCATCCGGCGTAGGCGCTTCTGCCCCGTCTGCGAGCGCAAGTTCACCACCGTCGAGCAGATTGTGCTGACCGTGGTGAAGCGTTCCGGCGTGGTGGAGTCCTTCTCCCGCGACAAGGTCATCAACGGCGTGTCGAAGGCCTGCAAGGGGCGCCCGGTGACGGCGGCCCAACTGGCCTCCCTCGCCCAGCGCGTCGAGGAATCGCTGCGCTCCTCAGGCCAGGCAGAGATTCCGGCGGAGCAGATCGGGGTGGCCATTCTCGGGCCGCTCGAGGAGCTGGACTCCGTGGCCTACCTGCGCTTCGCCAGCGTGTACAAGAACTACGACTCGGTCGACGACTTCCAGCGCGAGATCGACCTGCTCCGGCTCAGCGCCGCGGAGAAGGAGCTCCGCGCTGACGCCGTCGCCATCGAGGTCGCGTCGGCGCAGCAGCCGCTCATCAGTTGACGCACACATTCAGCAGCAGCACACCAACACACCAGGAAGATCGAGGGGAAGAACTATGACCGCGACAGCAGCAGCACGCGCCACGCGAACGAAGGGGTCCGCGCAGGGCAAGGGGCTCGTCATCGAGCGCGTGTTCACCAAGCAGGGTGTCCACCCGTACGACGAGGTGGAGTGGGACCGCCGCGATGTGGTGCAGACCAACTGGCGGACCGGAGAGACCGTCTTCGAGCAGCGTGGAGTGGAGTTCCCCTCGTCCTGGAGCGTGAACGCGTCCACCATCGTCACCACCAAGTACTTCCGTGGCGCGCTGGGCAGCCCGCAGCGCGAGGACAGCCTCCGCACCCTGATCGACCGCGTGGTCCGCAGCTACGCGAAGGCCGGACGCGACTACGCGTACTTCGCCTCCGACGCGGACGCTGAGGTCTTCGAGCACGAGCTCACCTGGATGCTGCTGAACCAGTACTTCTCGTTCAACTCCCCGGTCTGGTTCAACGTCGGCACCCCCTCGCCGCAGCAGGTCAGCGCCTGCTTCATCCTCAGCGTCGACGACTCGATGGACTC
>JAPUEL010000082.1 GCA_027492545.1 Propionibacteriaceae bacterium | reverse complement strand
GGCAGCACATCCTGCCGACCTTCGGTGACCTGCCCCTGGTCGCGATCACTCCCGACCTCATCGACACCTGGCATCGCCAGCTGCTGCCCGACAAACCGACCCGACGCGCGCACGCCTATGCCCTGCTGTTCTCCGTCCTGAAGTCGGCGTCGTCGGGCCGGCACCGGCTGATCCGGGAGAACCCGTGCCAGATCGAGGGCGCCGCCCACGTCGAGCGGAAGTTCGAGCCCAACCCGGCCACCCCCGACCAGATCCGGATCATCGTCGCCGAGATGCCTGAGAAGTACCGGGCCTTCGTCCTCGTCGCCGCCTTCTGCGGCCTGCGCTACGGCGAACTCGCCGAGCTGCGCCGCAAAGACCTCGACCTCAAGGCCATGACCGTCCGGGTGGCTCGCGGCGTGGTCTGGCGAAAGAACCAGACCGTCATCGGCACGCCCAAGTCGCGCGCCGGCATCCGGACGGTCGCGATCCCCTCCAACCTCAAGGCACCGCTGGAGCACCACCTCGAGGAGTTCGCCCAGCCGGGCCCGGACGGGCTCATGTTCTCCAACGCCGCGGGCACCGGCCACCTCCATCCGTCCACGATCATGAAGACCTACCGGAAAGCGCGGAAGAAGGCCGGCCGCGAGGATCTGCGCATCCACGACCTGCGCCACACCCACGCGACCCTCGCCGCCCAGGCCGGCGCCACGCTCAAGGAGATGATGGAGCGGATGGGCCAGTCGACTGTCGAAGCCGCGATGGTCTACCAGCACGTGGCAGCCGGACGGGACGCCGTGATCGCCGAGCGCATGGCCAAGCTCGCGGAGCCGACCCCGCCAACTCGCCCAGCAGACACCAGCAAGCGATCGACTCGCCGTCGCCGCATGACCGACGCGGAGCTAGCTGCCTTCACCGACCGCTCGCGACCGATCACCGACTACATCGCCGAGCAAGTGTCGTACGGCGGCTACCTCGACATCTTGCTAACCGAGGCCGGACCTGCCGTTGCTCTCGACGCCGCGATTGACATGGCGGCGCTGCATGGCATCGCATTGACCACCGAGATCCGCGATCAGGCCACGAGCCTGCTTCATGAGCTCGACGCGTACGACGTGCACGTCCAGGAACACCACCTACTCGAGAAGCTGGCAGAGCTGTCGGTCGAACCCTGACTACCCAAGGTTGGTCGTGACATCGACCAGCGGCAGTGCGTCGACCTGAGCTGACAACCAGTCGGACGTGCTATGGGACTGGGTATCACAACGCCAACGGCCACGCATACCCGTTCCGCTTGGCCACGCTCCAGAGACGAAGGAAGTCAGGGCGGTCGCGCCAGTCAGTCGGCGGGCTGACCTGAGCCAACGCGAGGGCCGCGATAATCTCCTCGGGCTGCGAGTCGAGTAGCCCAAGCTGACGGACGACAAGCGCTTGGTAGCTGGTCATTAGGCTGCGCCAGATTGGGTCAACCTTCTCCGCGCTGTCCGCTGCCTCTCGGTACAGCCGCATGCCCCGCTCGACACTGCCGGCCGCCAAGTGAGCCAACCCGAGTGTTGCGTTCATGACAAAGTCATCTCCGGCCATCGGCTGCAGAAGTTCGATCGCCTCCTTGGCATGGCCAGCCATTGCCAACACGTAGGCGGAATTGTTCACGACTGACCGATCCGAAGGAAACCTAGCCAGAGCCTCTCGGGCAACGATCGAAGCTTCCTCGAAGAGTTCGACCCCAATCCCTAGCGCCACAATGGCTGCGGCAGCAGCCATTGGGTTGTTACGTTCCTGCGCAAACCAGTCGCTCGCTGCTGCAGCAGCAGTTTCATTGTCACCTTCGAGGAACGCGACCTGATAGCGCAGGTAGGCGAGTCGCAGCGGCGACGTGACAAAGCGAACCCGCTCGACGGCAGATCGAAGACGCGGTGCCTGGCCCGCGGTGCGCGCGAATCGGGCGTAGTGCACCACCAATGAGTCGCACTCCGGGAACTCTTCGAGCAGACGTTCGAGCTGTGTCACGGTCGCGTCGTACGTGATGCGACCAGCCTCAAACCTGACTGCCAGAAGGTTGCCAAGAACCTCACCACGAGTTGCGTCATCGCCCTCGCGTTCGGCCGCCTCGGCTGCCGCTCTGAGGAACGAAATTGCCCCGCCGCGTTGGCCCTTCTCGAGGAGTGCACGGGCCTGGACGACCAAGAGCCCAGCGTCCTCGACTACATCCTGAGCCTTGAGCGCACGAATCTCCGCATCGACTGCCGCGATCTCTCCTTGGTCAAGGAGCAGGTTCATATAGTGCAACGACACATCCTTGCGTCCGGGCGCAACACGAGTCGCGCGGAGCGCTGCAGCAGTCGCCTTGCGTCGGGCGCCAAGGTGCCAAAGCGAGAAGGAGAGATTGAGTAGTGAGTCCGGGTCATCAGGGTGTTCACGCAGTGCTGCTCGGAGATGTCCGATGGACGTCTGATACTCACCGATCGCCGCGAGAATGTAGCCCTTCACCGCCTCCGCCAATGGATCGCTCAGATCCCCGATCTCATCTAGAGCGGCATCGGCGTCACCAGCCTGAAACGCGAGAGTCGCAAACATGACCCGCAGCGCGCGAGTACGAGGCGCGCGCTGAAGCGCGTCATATACGACGCGAGTCTCATCGAACTGGAGAAGGACTTCAGCCGCGAGTCGTAGGGACGCTGAGTCAACGACGGCCACTTCAGAGCCGTCCGAGGCAAACGCGAGCTCGACTGCACGGCGAGCAGCATCGATCGCCTCGTCGCGCTCATCGAGCGCCGCGTGGCTCTGTGCAAGGGCTGCCATCGTTGTCGATGTGGGGTTCGCAATGGCAACACGCTTTGCCCGATCCCGGGCAGCCTGGGCCGCTTGGGTTATCAACCTTCCGAAGTCGGCCGACGAAGGCCGATGCTTCGACGTTTCCAAGGTCGATGGCGTCTCGCTTCCTGGGCGCGCAGGGACGACGGCGTCGGGATCAAACCAATCGGCCGGGCGCACATCGCCCAACACTCCAAGGCCGGTCATGAGATTCTCCTTTCACGCTCGGCTGCCCGTCTCTGGTTCCGCGCCTCGATGGATAGGCGCTTGGCTAGGATGTCGGCCCTGCGCAGCAGCCAGCCGAGACCAGGCTCGATCAGGCGACTGTTGGTCGTCCGTCGCTGAGGGAACCTGACAATCGGAACAGGGTCGCAGAGCTGGGCCAGCATGGCCGCGCTATCGCCGCGAACCGATGACGGCATCTGATCCGCGACCTCGTCTATTGCACGCCGGAACTGCGGCCGAAGAACCGCAAGGTCGCGTCGGATCCCCTTCAGGAGATCGTTCTCCCCCTGTGCCACTGCCATCTGCCAAGGGCCGATTGCCAAGGCGGTCATCGGGTGACCCGTCACTAACTCCGAAAGTAGGGAGCCAAGGCCATAAAGGTCTGCCGCCCGGAAGTCCAGACCGTTTTGCCCCCCTTGGAGCCACAGGAACTCAGGTGCCGCGAAGCGTCGGTCGCCTCGCCCGCCGAGGTAGTCCTGAGGCACTAGGGTCGGCCCCACGGTGAGATCCCTGGAACGGCCAAGGTCAGCAATGCGGATCTCCGTGTGCCTCCCTCTCACCAGCAGCAGGCAGTTCTCTGCCTTGATATCCCGGTGCGCGACTCCCCTGAGGTGCATCTGATGAATGCCCTTGATCGCCCCTCGCCAGAGCGATAAGCGGTCTTCCCACGCCAGCGCAGCGAGCCTTGCTGGATCGCTTGTGAGTTCGTCGAGTGAACCGGACGCGAGGCTGAGCACGTGATACTTGAACGGCAGGGCGAAGTCGACACCGTAGATCGACACGGGGATGTCGGCGATACCGGAGTCGATTAGCGTCACGACCCCTTCGCATCTGTTCAGTTTACGAAGGAGACCTCCCTCTGCGTCGAACTCGGCGGCAGCGTGAGGATCGCTGTTCGGCACAAGCAGCTTGACGGCCACTTGAGCCTGAGTCGTGGTATTGACAGCCTGAAAGACAAGCGCAAAGCCACCACGGCCCAGATATGTCTGGAGCCGATACGGGCCGAGTTCCTTCCCCGTCAGCGCTACGACGAGGCTGTCGGCGGGCGAAGTCACTGAGTTGCCTCTGACCCGTACAGGGCGCGGAGGCGTTCCAACTCCTCAGGGTGCTCCTGAAAGATCCGGACGATGTCTCGAGGAATCTCCCCCTGTGCCAGAGCGATGACCTCGGAGGAGACTCCGTAATACTCCGATAGACGTTCAGAAACCTCGAGAGCGAGGCCTCGCTGGCCGCGCTCCAGCCGGGAGAGCTGGGAAGGGGCGATCCCGATGTCAGCAGCAGCCGAGCGCAATGAACGACCCTGCTGGCGACGGAGGTCGCGCAGCAACGAAGCGGCGTTCTGCGTGGCTGGCATGAATGGACTATACGTCGCGTTGCCAAGCTTGGCAACAGATGATCGGGGGACTGAAGTTCAAGTGAGCGCATCCCTACGACGACACTCTGGCCGGGCAGCCTCCATACCGAGCCCTGCCAGAGCCGGGGCCGTCAACCCGCCGCTGGCGCACCCTGCCGATAGAGTTCCGAGCGTGACCGAGGGGCAGGTGGTGCCGGCTGAGGCTCGGGCGCGCGTGCTCATCGACAACCAGCTCTCGGAGGCCGGCTGGGCGGTTCAGGATGCCGGCGCCCGCAACCTGTTCGCCCGCACGGGCGTCGCGGTTCGTGAGGTGATCATGGCAGCAGGTCACGGACGGGTCGACTACCTGCTGTACATCGATCAGAAGGTGGTCGGGGTGATCGAGGCGAAACCACAGGGCACCTCACTGTCGGGCGTTGAGTGGCAGTCAGCGATGTACGCGACCGGCCTGCCCGAGGAGTACCGCCGCCGTGCTGTGCTGGTCGAGGGCCGGATCCCGTTCGTGTTCGAGGCGTCCGGCAGCGAGACGCACTTCACCAACGGCTTCGACCCCGAACCCCGCGCCCGCCGCATCTGGCAGTTCCCCCAGCCCGACACGCTGGCCCGCACCCTCCGAGACGCCGACTCCAACCAGGGCGGCGACGCCGCCAACCCGACCTGGCGAGCCAAGGTCCGCCACCTGCCGCCACTCAACGAAGCGGGCCTCAGACCAGCCCAGATCACCGCGATCCACGGCATCGAGAAGTCACTCGCCGAGCAGCGGTTCGACCGGTCGCTCGTCCAGATGGCAACCGGCGCGGGCAAGACGTTCACCGCGGTCACGCTCGCTTACCGGCTCCTGAAGTGGGGCGGGTTCGGCAAGATCCTGTTCCTGGTCGACCGCAACAACCTGGCCGATCAGACCAAGGCCGAATTCCTCAACTACACCCTCCCCGACGACGGCCGCCGGTTCGCCGAGGTCTACAACGTCGACAAGCTCACCGGCGCCGGCATGCTCGCCTCCTCCAACGTCGTCATCTCGACCATCCAGCGGGTCTACTCCGTCCTGCGCGGCCAGACCGTGCCTGACGCCGACGACCCCGGCCTCGACGACTACACCCCCGACGAGCCGGTCACCATCGCCTACAACGAAGCGATGCCGCCCGAGACCTTCGACCTGGTGGTCATGGACGAGGCCCACCGCTCGATCTACGGGGTGTGGCGTCCGCTGTTCGACTACTTCGACGCCCACGTGATGGGCCTGACAGCCACCCCCGGCCGCCAGACCTTCGCGTTCTTCCGCCAGAACCTCGTCTCCGAGTACACCTACCCGCAGTCGGTCGCCGACGGGGTGAACGTCGACTTCGACATCTACCGGATCCGCACCCAGATCTCCGCCCACGGCGCCACCATCGACGCCGGCACCGTCGTCCCCAAGGTCGACCGCCGCACTCGCGTCACCCGCTACGAGACTTTGGAGGACGACGTCAACTACTCTCCCGGCCAACTCGACCGGGCGGTCACGAACCCCTCGACGATCCGGCTCATCCTCGAGACCTTCCACGACCGGCTGTTCACCGAGATCTTCCCCGGACGCAGCACCGTCCCCAAGACCCTGATCTTCTGCAAGGACGACGCCCACGCCGAGGAAGTCGTCACCCAGGTACGCCAAGTGTTCGGCAAGGGCAACGACTTCGCCGCCAAGATCACCTACCAGGCCCGCGACCCGAAGAACCAGCTGCAGGCCTTCCGCAACTCCCCGACCCTGCGGGTCGCGGTCACCGTCGACATGATCGCCACCGGCACCGATGTCCGTCCGCTGGAGTGCGTCTTCTTCCTCCGCGACGTCCGCTCGGCGGCGTACTTCGAGCAGATGAAGGGACGCGGCGCGCGCACGATCACCCCCGCCGACTTCCAGTCCGTCACCCCGGACGCCGAGACCAAGACCCGGTTCGTGCTGATCGACGCCGTCGGCGTCACCGAGCACGACTTCGTCGAACCCCCACTCAACCGCGAGAAGAGCGTCTCGCTACTGAGGTTGACCCCGGACTCCGGACAGGTGGTTGTTTGGTCAGGCGGCTTTCAGG
>JAPUEL010000081.1 GCA_027492545.1 Propionibacteriaceae bacterium | reverse complement strand
ATGAGTCAACAATCCCGCCCATCGACCCAGATCTTTGGGAGACACGCCCTAGCCCGACCGGAACCGCACTTGTCCACAAGGAGGGGCACACGGCTGTGGAAAGCCCGCCGCCGGGGCTCTGTTCGGGCGCGACGGGTGCTGAACGGCCCCCCTATCACAGACTGCGGATCATCGCGCAACAAATGCGTGAATCTCGGCATGCTTCCTAGTCAGCAAAGAATCATTCGGCCCGGGGCGCTGAGGTCACCCCGTCGCCCGGCGGTCCCGGCGCCAGGGCGTGTGGCATCCACAGTCACCACGCCCATATGTGGACAAACAGACGCGACACACCCGCTCGACCGATGAATATAACGATTTGATAACGGCCTCCAGCGCTCGGCGCACAGCGATGTCCACAGCCGTGCGACTGATCCAGAAGAGTTGTCCACAGGCCTTCCACAGGCCACCCCCAGGCTTGCCCACAGCAGGCCGCCGGGAGCTGTCGGTGGCGTGCCCTAGCCTGTCCTGTGGCCGGATTCCTGGGCCATGAGGAGGGGACCATGACGCAGACCGCCGTCTACGACGATCGGGATCTGGACCGTACCCCCCCGCAGGATCTGGCCGCCGAGCAGAGCGTGCTCGGGGCCATGATGATGTCGAAGGATGCCATCTCCGATGTGGTCGAGGTGCTGCGCGGGGTGGACTTCTACCGCCCCAACCACGAGACCATCTTCGACGCCATCATCAACCTCTATGGTCGCGGGGAACCGGCGGACCCGATCACCATCGCCGGAGAGCTCGGCAAGTCCGGGCAGCTGTCCAAGGTGGGCGGTGCCGTCTACCTGCACGATCTCCTGGCCTCGGTCTCCATCGCCGCCAACGCCATCTACTACGCGGAGCTGGTCCGCGACAAGGCCGTCCTGCGGCGCCTGGTCAACGCCTCCATCCGCATCGCCCAGCTCGGCTACCAGGGCCAGGGCGAGGTGGACAAGATCGTCGACGAGGCCCAGCAGACCCTCTTCGAGGTCACCGAGAAGAAGGCCTCAGAGGACTACAAGTCGCTGCGCGAGCTCATCGAGCCCACCTTCGACGAGATGGAGGCCATCGCCTCCTCGGGCGACGCGCTCTCCGGGGTGCCGACGGGGTTCGTGGACCTGGACCGGATCACCAACGGCCTGCACGCCGGGCAGATGATCATCGTCGCGGCCCGCCCCGGCGTCGGGAAGTCCACCTTCGCGCTGGACGTGTGCCGCTCGGCGGCCATCCACCACAACCTGACGGCCGCGTTCTTCTCCCTGGAGATGAGCCGCACCGAGATCGTGATGAAGATCCTCTCGGCCGAGGCGTCGGTGCCGCTGGGCAAGATCCGCGGCGGCAAGATGGACGAGAACGACTGGCAGCGCGTCACGGACAAGTCGGCCATCCTCGGAGAGAAGAACCTATTCATCGACGATTCGCCCAACCTGACGATGATGGAGATCCGCGCCAAGGCGCGCCGGCTGAAGCAGCGTCACGACCTGCAGCTGCTGGCCATCGACTACATCCAGCTGATGAGCTCGGGCAAGAAGGTGGAGTCGCGGCAGCTGGAGGTCTCGGAGTTCTCCCGCCAGATCAAGCTGCTCGCCAAGGAGCTGGAGATCCCGGTCATCGCCCTGTCACAGCTCTCGCGCAACACCGAGCAGCGCAAGGACGGCATCCCGCAGCTGTCGGACCTGCGCGAGTCGGGCTCGCTCGAGCAGGACGCGGACATCGTGCTGATGATCCATCGCCCGGAGATGTACTCGCAGAACCCCACCGACGAGGAGCGCGGCCTCGCGGCGTTCCACATCCCCAAGCACCGCAACGGCGAGACGGGCAAGATCGACGCGCTCTTCCAGGGCCACTACAGCCGGTTCACCAACGCCCCCATGTGACTGTCCCCGCGGTCAGGGCCCCTGACTAGCGGGAATGCCGGTCTCGCGCGCGGTGCTGAATAATGCGCGGTGTCGGACTTCGCGATCGAAAGGCCCTCTCATGACCGGTGAAGCCCTGCCCCCCGTCGACACCTCCCCCGACGCGCTCCTGGTGGCGGACATCGCCCTGTTGACGCACCTGCACCGTCAGGTGCTCACCGAGTCCGGCCGCGGCGAGCTCGCCACGCTCATGGACCGCCTCGAGGAGGCCGCGGCGGGGGCCGCAGACGGCGGGGACCCCGAGGCGCCGTCCCTCATCATCGAGGGCCTGACCGCCACGACGGCGGCGAGCCTGGCGCAGACGCTCACCGTGCACTTCCACCTCATCAACCTGGCCGAGGAGCGGCACCGCTCCCGCCTGCTCCGCCGGGCGGACCCCCGCTCCGGGGAGGCCACGCCGGACATGTGGCCCGCGGTGGCGGCCCTGGGCGAACTTGCGTCGCGGGTGCGGGACCTGCGCGTCCACCCCGTGCTCACGGCCCATCCGACAGAGGCCCGGCGCCGGGCGGTGTCGTCGGCGCTGGACCGGATCGGGGACCACCTCGACCGCTACGACGACGCTGCCGTCGGCCACCAGGAGCGGGGCGCCGCGCTGCGCCGGATGTTGGAGGAGATCGACATCCTCAGCCGCACCTCCCCGCTGCGCACCACCCTGCCTCAGCCCTCCGACGAGGTGCGCGCGATCATGCAGGTCTTCGACCAGACCCTCTTCCACGCCGTGCCCCGGCTCTACCGCTCAGTGGAGTCGGTCATCTCCGACGGCGACGCTGGCCGCCGCCAGCCGGCCGTGCCGGCGTTCCTGCGGTTCGGGTCGTGGGTGGGCGGGGACCGGGACGGCAACCCGTTCGTGACCGCGGAGGTGACCAGGCAGACCGCCGCCATCCAGGCCGACCACGCGCTGCGGGCGCTGGCCACCGGGGCCATGCGGATCGCCCGCACGCTGACCATGAGCGACGACGCCACCCCGCCGTCGCCGGAGCTGGCCAACTCGCTGGCCCGCGACGCCGTCGCCGCTCCGGAGACGTTCGCCACGATCAGGACCTCGTCGCCCAACGAGCCGCACCGCCAGAAGCTGCTCTTCGTGGCCGAGCGGCTGGCCGCCACCCGATCCGGCCGCATCGAGCTGGCCTACCGCCAACCCGAGGAGCTGCTGGACGAGCTCCGCCTCATCCAGGACTCCCTGCGCGCCGCCGGCGACGACCGCGCCGCGTTCGGCGAGCTGCAGCACCTCATCTGGCTCACCGAGACCTTCGGGTTCCACCTGGCCGAGCTTGAGGTGCGCCAGCACAGCGCCGTCCACAAGGCCGCGCTGGAGGAACTGCTGGGCCAGCTCGACGAGGCCCCGGCCGACGACGAGGCCCGCCTCGCGCTGCTGGACCGGCTCGCCGTCGAGGGATGGCCGAGCCACGTCCAGGCCACGAGCGACACGACGCGCGAGGTCCTCGACACGCTGCGCGTGATGTCCTGGCTGCAGGAGCGGTGGGGCAGCAGGTCCTGCGGCCGCTACATCGTGAGCTTCACGCAGGCGCCCGAGCACCTCGTCGGGGTGCGGGCGCTGGCCCGGCTCGCCGTGGGCGACGGCCGGCTCCGGCTGGACGTCGTGCCGCTGTTCGAGACCGGCGCGGACCTCAACGGCGCCGTCGGGATCCTCGAGCGCTGGCTGCCCCTGGCCAGCACCCAGGCGTGGCTGGGCCAGACCGGTGGGCACGTCGAGGTGATGGTGGGCTACTCGGACTCGGCCAAGGACGTGGGCCCGGCCAGCGCCACCCTCACCCTCTACACGGCACAGAGCGGGCTCGTGGACTGGGCGGACCGGCACGGCGTCGAGTTGACGATCTTCCACGGCCGCGGTGGCTCCCTCGGCCGCGGCGGAGGACCGCTGCACCGCGCCATCCTCGCGCAGCCTCCGGGCTCGGTGGCCGGCCGGTTCAAGGTCACCGAGCAGGGCGAGGTGATCTTCGCCCGCTACGCCGACGAGACGCTCGCCCAGGCGCACCTGGAGCGGCTCACCTCCGCGGTGCTGCTGGCCGACACCGAGGACGCCACCTGCCACAACCGCGACGCGGCGGCGCAGTTCGCCGATGTCTCGGCCACCGTCGAGAGCGCCTCGCGGGAGGCGTGGTGGGACCTGGTGCGGATCCCCGGCTTCGCCGACGTGGTGGCCGAGTCCAGCCCCATGGAGGAGCTCGGCGAGCTGCGGCTGGGGTCGCGGCCGGCGCGCCGGAGCGGGGCAACCGAGGGCCGCGACCTCGCGGACCTGCGGGCCATCCCGTGGGTCTTCGCCTGGTCGCAGATCCGCGCCAACATCCCCGGCTGGTACGGGCTCGGCACCGGCCTGGCCGCCGTCGGGGACGCGGAGCGCCTCCGTGCCGCCTACCGGGAGTGGCCGCTGTTCGCCAGCCTGATCGACGTCGCGGAGATGAGCCTGGCGAAGGCCAACCCACGGCTCGCCCGGTCGTTCCTGGCGCTCGGCGGGCAGCCCGAGGTCACGGAGCGTGTGCTGACGGAGTTGGACCTGACGAGGCGCCTCGTCCTGGAGACGATGGGTCAGTCCGAGCTGCTCGAGGCCAAGCCGATGCTCCAGGGCCGGGTGAGCCTGCGGGCGCCGTCGATCGACGCCCTCAGCCACCTCCAGCTCCGGGCGCTGCGGCTCATCCGCGACGCCGACTCGCCCATCGACGAGGAGGAGCGCGCGGTCTGGGCGCGGGTGCTGCTGCTCACGGTCAACGGCGCGGCGGCGGGCCTGCAGAACACCGGATAAGCACGCCAGGGGCGGGCTCCCCCGCTACCTGCTTGCTGAGCGCGAGAGCCCTCTCCGCTGGGAGGCGCGAGGGTCCCCCTCCGCTGGGAGGCGCGAGGAGCCCCCTCCGCTGGGAGGCGCGAGAGTCCCCCTCCGCTGGCTGAGGAGCCGCGAAGCGGCCTCGAAGCCTAAGAAACGCGGGGTGACAAGGCCACTTTCTCGAGGCTTCGAGGCTCGTCGCTGCGCTCCTCACACCTCAGCCAACGAGATGGCGTGCGCCGCGTCGTCGCGCCTCCCGGTCAGGCCGGCGGAGTGGGCACCGTCGTCGAGCGGCGGATGTCCGCGACAGCGCGGGCGAGGATCAACGCCACCACCCCGCCACCGGCGGCCCAGGCGACGGGGTGGTCCGCGATCATCAGCAGCATCATGGCCAACAGGGTCGGCGCCAGGTACTGCATGGAGCGCAGCACGTACACGCCGAACGACGGCATGTGCACGCCTCGCGAGTCGGCCACGGACTTCACCATGAAGTTGGGTCCGTTGCCGATGTAGGTAAGCGCGCCGCAGAACACCGCACCCAGCGAGATGGCCACCAGATAGGTCTCGGGGATGGGCGGCGACGTGCCGATCATCTCCACCCCGGGTGGCGGCGGCAGCTGCGACGCCATCTCGTAGAACGTCGCGTAGGTGGGCGCATTGTCGAGCACCGACGAGAGCCCCCCGGTGAACAGGAAGAACGTGATCTCGTTGAGCGGCAGCTTCGGCGCCTGCTGGCCGAGGAACTCCAGGGCCGGGATCATGGTGAGGAAGATGCCGATGAACAGCGCCGCGACCTCCCCGATGGGGGCCCAGCTGAACTCGTTGTCCCCGTAGCGGACACTGTGCGGCGTGGTCAGCATGGAGGCCACGACGACCCCGAGCATGATGAGCTCCCGGAGCGGAACCCAGTCCCACGCCGTCGCGTGGCCCGCCTCGATGGCGTGCAGGTCCATCGACGGCGCGAACGCGACCGCAGCGATCACCACCGCGAACCAGAGGAAGTTCAGCGTGCCCCGGATCCCCAGGGGCTCGACGTTCGTGTGGTCGAAGGCAACGTCCTCGGGCGCCTCGGTGGCGTAGATCCGGCGGTCCAGTGCGTAGTAGCTGAACAGCAGGATCGCGTTGACGAAGAGCCAGTACGGCCACAGCCCGAACGTCCAGGTGAACGGCACGCCCCGCAGCAGGCCGAGGAACAGCGGCGGATCCCCCAGCGGGGTGAGTAGCCCGCCGCAGTTGGCGACGATGAAGATCGCGAACAGCACGGTGTGGACCCGGTGCTTGCGCTCCACGTTGGTGTTGAGCAGCGGGCGGATGAGCAGCATCGCGGCGCCGGTGGTGCCGACGAACGAGGCCACCAGGCCGCCGATGGCCAGGAAGGTGGTGTTGTTGCGGGGGGTGGCCTCGATGTCACCCTTGAGGAACAGCCCCCCAGAGACGACGAACAGCGCCAGCAGGAGCGCGATGAACTGGGCGTACTCGTAGAGGGCGTGCCCCACCCGCCACGGATCGTCCAACGCCCACACCGCGAGCGCGACGGGCAGGCCGAGGATCAGCGCGTAGCCCAACTGGGAGGCCGGCTTCTCCCACAGGTGCCTCGTGCGCGACAGCAGTGGGAACACCGCGATGCCGCCTAGCATCGCGACGAACGGCAGCATGCTCCACCACGGGTACGTCATCGTCGGGCTCCTCCATCGGAGCCCCGCCGGACTCCTGGCTAGACTGCCAACCCTAA
>JAPUEL010000080.1 GCA_027492545.1 Propionibacteriaceae bacterium | reverse complement strand
CCGCGCACGACGAGGCCAACATCATCTTCGGCACCGTGATCGACGACGCGCTCGGGGACGAGGTGCGGGTCACCGTCATCGCGGCCGGGTTCGACGGCGGCCAGCCCCAGAAGCGCCAGGCGCGTCCCGTCGAGCAGCGGCAGGGCCAACCGTCGCGGCCCGTGTCGCAACCGGCTGCCAGCTTCGCCCCGCAGGTCAGCCCCATGCCGGGCCAGAGGCCTTCGCCCGCGGCGCAGCCGTCGCCCCGGCCCGTGGATGACGACGACGACCTGGACGTCCCAGACTTCATGAAGTGATCGGCGCGCCTCGGTGCGTCGGGCCCGCAACAGTTGCGTCGGGCGCTAGCCTCGTGGCATATCAATGAAGGAGGCACCGTGGGCGTGAAGAAGCTTGCTGCGTGGATGGGGCTCGTCGAAGACGACCGCTACCGTGACGAGGCCCATGACGACGGAGACCTCACTGACGATATCTACGTCGACGAGGAGAGCGAAGAGATGAGCAAGGTGGCTCCCCTTCCCACCCGGCGCCCGACGGCGGTGGCGGCGGTCCCGCAGCCCGAAGTCGCCGACCTGAGCCGGATCGTCAGCGTCCGGCCACGCTCCTACAACGAGGCGCGCGTCATCGGGGAGAACTTCCGCGACGGGATCCCCGTGATCATGAACCTGTCGGACATGGAGGACGGCGAGGACAAGCGACTGGTCGATTTCGCCGCCGGGCTGATCTTCGGGCTGAGGGGCAACATCGAGCGCGTGTCGAGCAAGGTCTTCCTGCTGTGCCCGGCCAATCTGGTGGTGGGCCCTGAGGATAAGGAGCGCATCGCCTCCGGCGGCTTCTTCAACCAGAGTTGAGCCGATGGTCGCCTACATCCTCTGGTGGCTGATCGGCCTCTACATCTGGGTCCTGCTGGCCCGGGTCATTCTGTCGTGGATTCCGATGTTCGCCCCCGGCTGGACTCCCCGCGGGTTTGTGCTGGTCATCGTCGAGTTCGTCTACACGTTGACGGATCCACCAGTGAAGGCTCTGGGGAAGGTGATCAAGCCGGTGCGCATCGGCAATGTGTCGCTCGACCTCAGCGTGCTGGTCCTGTTCATCGGCCTGCAGATCCTGCAGTCCCTCGTGCGATTCATCCCCTTCTGATGCAAACTTTCAAGTCCTGCTGTAGCTGTTGGTCCGTGCCCGAGGCGCTACGCTAGCCTGAAAGCGAGCCGGCCTGACCGGTCCGATCCGACTTTCTTATTGGAGCAACTATGAGCCTGACCCTGGATGAGGTGCGCCAGATCCGCTTCCGCATGTCGCGCCGTGGCGAGACCGGCTATCAGGTGGGCGACGTCGACACGTTCATCGACAAGGTGGAGCTGACCTTCGACGAGTTCGACAAGGAACGCGAGCGCATGCGCCGCGAGCTCGAGTCGGTGCAGCAGGGCGGCTTCTCCGGTGGTGGCGACGACAACGGGGCCGGCGCGGCCGCCCTTCAGGAGAAGGACCGCGAGATCGATTCGCTCAGGTCCGAGGTGGACCGCCTCAACTCGGCGCTCAGCGAGGGCGGGGACGTGAACGCCTCCCTGGCCGCGTCCGAGCAGCGGGTCCGCGAGCTCACCGCTGAGAACGAACAGCTCCGCAACCAGCTCGAGCAGGTCCGCGCCGAGTACGACCGGTCCCGCTCCGAGCGCGTCACCTCCGCCGGCGGCGTGCAGCACCTCACCGTCACCTCCAGCGAGGAGGCGGCCCCGGCTGTCACCCGCCTGCTGCAGATGGCCACAGACCAGGCCACCACCCTGGTCAACGAGGCTCAGGCCGAGGCCCAGCGCAAGCTCGACGAGGCGGACCAGCGGGCCACCGAGATCAAGACCGATGCCCGCACCAAGGCCGAGCGCATCGAGTCCGAGGCACGCGTCAACGCCGAGCAGATGACCAATGAGGCGTCCTCCCGCGCGGCCGCGGTGGACCATCAGGCCGCCGAGCGCCGTCGCGAGCTCTTCTCCGACCTGGAACGCGAGCAGGCCGAACTCACCACCAAGGTGGACCACCTGCGGGGCTTCGAGTCCAGCTTCCGCGAGAACATGTCGGGCGTGCTGCACCGTTTCATGAGCACTCTCGACGGCGCGCACGCCGAGCCCAACGACGTGCCCGAGTTGGCTCAGCGCTCCGACACCCCGCGCCTCGACGCGCTGGCAGGCGGAGATCAGCAGTAGTCACCCCCGAACTCGACACAGGCCGGCGCCCATGGCGTCGGCCTGTTGACATGATCGGCCCTTGGTGTACCCTTCCCGAACAGCATTGAGCAGGAGAGCAGACAGATGCCCACGTCGAAGAAAGCCGTAGAGCCCAACGCGGCGCTCCCGGTCCTGGAAGGAGAGGAGCCCTGGACGCCCGAGGAGGTGGCCGAACAGCGCGCCGAGCTCCACGATGAACTCGAGCGCCTCGAGCGGCGCATCGCGGCGACGGAGGCCGAACTCGAGGCGCTCCTCAAGGGCGGCACCGACGGCGCCGGTCGTGACCCGGCCGACGTCGGCTCGAGCAACTTCGAGCGTGACCAGGAGCTGTCGTTGGCGCAGAACGTGCGTGAGATGGCCGAGCAGCTGAGGCTGGCCATCCACCTGTTCGACATCGGCGAGTACGGCAACTGCGAGATCTGCGGCAACCCCATCGGGAAGGGCCGGCTGCAGGTGTTCCCGCGTGCCACCCTGTGCGTGACCTGTAAGCAGCGCGAGGAACGGCGCTGAGCGACCGACGCCGCGGCATCAGGCGGATCGCCGTCGGCATCGGGCTTCTCGGACTGGGCGTTGACCAGCTGGTGAAGCTGGCCAGCGTCGCCTTCCTCGAACCGGGGGTTCCCGTCGAGCTGGTGGGCAGCGTCCTGAAGCTGAACCTGATCCGCAATCCGGGCGCGGCGTTCGGCATGGGGTCGGGCATCACGATCGTGTTCTCCGTCTTCGCCATCCTGGCCACGGTGGCCTGCCTGGCGGTCGCGCTCCCGCGCATCACCAAGCTGTGGCACGGGGTGGCCCTCGGCCTGCTGCTCGCGGGCATCACCGGCAACCTCGTCGACCGGATCTTTCAGCCGCCGTCGGTCCTGCGGGGCCACGTCATCGACATGTTCCAGCTCCAGTACTTCGGGGCCATCTTCAACGTGGCGGACGTGTGCATCACCTCGGCGGCGGTCCTCATCGTCATCGGCGGCTTCCGCGACGAGCGCGCCGAAGCCAACGCCGCGAAGGCCGACGAGGAGCCGTCGAAGGCCGTGGAGGCGTGAGCGTCTTCATCGTCCCGGACGCACTCTCCGGGGGGCGCGTCGACGCGACGGCGGCCCGCATCTCGGGGTACAGCCGCTCCAGGGTGGAGGCGCTGATCGAGGCCGGTGGCGTGCTCCTCGACGGGGCCGTCGTCGCCAGGGCGTCCCAGCGGGTCGCCGGCGGCGAGCTGCTCGAGCTGGTGGACGACGCCGCCCCCGCCGGCGTCCGGCTGTCGCCCCATCTGGCCGATGGCGTGCGCATCGTGTTCGAGGACGCCGACCTGGTTGTGGTCGACAAGCCCGTCGGTGTGACCGCCCACCCCAGCCTCGGCTGGGAGGGCCCGTCAGTGGTGGAGCACCTGGCCGCGGCGGGCGTGCGGATCTCCACCTCCGGTGCCGCCGAGCGGCAGGGCATCGTGCAGCGCCTCGACGTGGGCACGAGCGGTCTGATGGTGGTGGCCAAGTCCGAGGTGGCCTACACGGTTCTCAAGCAGGCCTTCCGGGACCGCACCGTCGACAAGACGTATCACGCACTGGTCCAAGGACACCCGGACCCGTTCGAGGGCACCATCGAGGCGCCCATCGCCCGGCATCCCGGCTCCGACTGGAAGATGGCGATCATCGAGGGAGGACGGCACTCGGTCACGCACTACGAGACCATCGAGGCGCACCGCTCGGCCACGCTGCTGCGGATCCACTTGGAGACGGGGCGGACCCACCAGATCCGGGTGCACATGGCCGCCATCGGGCACCCGTGCTGTGGGGATCCGCTGTACGGCGGGGACCCGGTGCTGGCCGCGCGGCTCGGGCTCGTGCGGCAGTGGCTGCACGCCGTCAGGCTGGGTTTCACCCACCCCACCTCGGGGGAGTACGTGACCTTCGACTCGCCGTACCCGGACGACCTGGCGCACGCACTGGACGTGGTGCGCGAGGGCTGAGGGCGCCGTCGTCCAAGGGTGCGCGGGCTACCCGCCACCCCCGCTGCGCCACAGGACCCGTTCCGGTAGGGTTGCCCCGTGCGTAGAGCAAAGATCGTTTGTACCCTCGGCCCCTCCGCCGAGACCGTTGACCGCCTGATCGAGTTGCTGGATGCGGGCATGAACGTCGCCCGTCTCAACATGAGCCACGGCGACTACGAGGAGCATGGCAACCGCCTCAGGAACGTCCGGGCCGCCTCCGAGGCCACCGGCAAGACCGTGGGTGTCTTCGCGGACCTCCAGGGCCCCAAGATCCGCCTGGGCCGCTTCGAGGGCAACCAGAAGGTCCACCTCGCGGTCGGTGACCGTTTCACCATCACCATCGACGACATCCAGGGCAACCAGGATCGTTGCTCGACCACCTACAAGGGCCTCCCGGGCGACGTCAACGTGGGCGACCAGATCCTCATCGACGACGGCAAGGTCGGCCTCAAGGCCATCGAGGTCACCGCCACCGACGTGGTGTGCGAGGTGACCGTCCCCGGCCCCGTGTCGAACAACAAGGGCATCAACCTCCCCGGCGTGGCCGTCTCCGTCCCCGCGCTGAGCGACAAGGACGAGCGGGACCTCCGCTGGGCGCTCCACCAGGACGTCGACATGGTGGCCCTGTCGTTCGTCCGTTCCGGCGACGACATCAAGCGCGTGCACGAGATCATGGACGAGGAGGGGCACCACGTCCCCGTCATCGCCAAGCTCGAGAAGCCGCAGGCCATCGCCAACCTGCAGGACATCATCGACGCGTTCGACATGTTCATGGTCGCCCGCGGTGACCTTGGCGTCGAGCTGCCCCTCGAAGAGGTGCCGCTGGTCCAGAAGCGCATCATCCGCGCCGCCCGCAAGTGGGCCAAGCCGGTCATCGTCGCCACCCAGATGCTCGAGTCCATGATCACCAACCCGCGCCCCACCCGCGCGGAGGCCTCGGACGTCGCCAACGCCATCCTCGACGGCGCGGACGCGGTCATGCTCTCGGGCGAGACCTCCGTCGGCGACTTCCCGGTGGAGACCGTCTCCACCATGGCGCGCATCGTCGAGAAGACCGAGCGCGAGGGCCACGCCGAGATCCACATCATCGACTGGGACCCGCACACCACCGGCGGCATCCTCGCCAAGGCGGCGGCGGAGGTGGCCGAGCGCATCGGCGCCCGCTACCTGGTGGCGTTCACGAAGTCGGGTGACACGGGGCGGCGGCTGTCGCGGCTCCGTTCCCCCATCCCGATGCTGGTGTTCTCGCCTGAGCGGTCCACCCAGCAGACCATGACCCTGTCGTGGGGCGTGGACACCCAGATCACCCCGGAGTTCACGGAGCAGGAGGAGATGGTCGAGGCCGTCGACCGTCACCTGCGTGACCGCGGGATGATCGAAGTCGGCGAGCGCATCGTCATCGTGTCAGGCTCCCCGATGGGCATCCCTGGCAAGACGAACAACCTGCGCGTCCACAAGGTCAAGGAGCTCGGCGAGAGCTGAGCCACACAGACAAGGAAAGGGAGCCCCACGGGGCTCCCTTTCTGCGTTCCAACCGGTGCCCGGGAGGGGAGTCGAACCCCTAAGGCCTCTCGGCCAGACGGGTTTGAGCCGTCCGCGTATACCATTCCGCCACCCGGGCGGGCAGGGCGTGCATCATTGTGCCACACCCCCACCTTTCGCGCTGACTGGGCATCCTGAGCCAATGCCGAGTAGGATAAGCGCAGTATTTGCAGGCCAGGCTTTGAGCGGGCCTCGGGAAAGAAGTGACCAACGGATGAATAAGAAGCCCACTGTGATCGTCGCCGAGGATGAGGCACTGATCCGCCTGGACCTCGTCGAACTCCTCACCGAAGAGGGATATGACGTCGTCGGCGAGGCCGGAGACGGTGAAGAGGCCGTGAAGCTGGCCCGTGAGCTGGAGCCGGACCTGGTCATCATGGACGTGAAGATGCCCAAGATGGACGGCATCAGCGCGGCCGAGATCATCGCCGAGGAGCGCATCGCGCCGGTCGTCATGCTCACCGCGTTCAGCCAGCGGGACCTGGTGGAGCGCGCGCGCGAGGCGGGGGCCATGGCCTACGTGGTCAAGCCGTTCGGCGCCTCCGACGTGATCCCCGCCATCGAGATCGCCATGGGGCGGTTCCAGGAGATCAAGGCCATCGAGGACGAGCTGGTCTCGTTGGAGGAGCGCCTCGAGTCCCGCAAAGTCATCGACCAGGCGAAGGGCATCCTGCAGCAGGACCTCGGGCTCACCGAGCCGGAGGCGTTCCGCTGGATCCAGAAGACGGCGATGGACCTGCGCAAGTCCATGCGCGACGTGGCCGAGGGCGTCATCTCCCACAAGAAGAAGTAGCGCCTCCCGGCTCCCACCGCACTCTGGTTCGTGCCCTCCCTGCACGTCGCCCCACCCGTTCACGGTCCTGTGTGCACGACACGCCGTCGGAGTCGGTGCCCGGGTTCGTCTGTGACGTCCGGCACCCCTCGG
>JAPUEL010000079.1:3142-6663 GCA_027492545.1 Propionibacteriaceae bacterium | reverse complement strand
TACGGCAGCTCGCGGAGGAACGCAAAGACGTTGACTCGAGGCAGCGACAGCGATGGAACTGCGAGCGAGGCATTGGCGGCCGGATCAAGGCTTGGCGACCTCGCGATCAGCACCGTGGTGGTCTTCGGACGAGATCATGGACCTCTGCAACAACTGCGCGACCTGGGTACCGAGTGGAATCTGACATGGACTCGATCGAACTTCTTCGCAAGGCGGGATGGTTCCCGGGTCGAACAGTCGACATTTCTCTTGATCTGGCCGCCCTGGCAACGGCCGGTTTCGAGGTCACCGAGGCCGCCGAGACCTTCCTGCGGGAGAACTCAGGGCTCCGGATCGCGTGGGAGTCGAAGCTCAACCCACTAAAGATCGACGGGGCTGCCGTGGCGAGGAGTACGGACCCCGAGTGGTGCCAGGCATACTCCGCAGCCATTGGTTCGCCGCTTGTCCCCGTCGGCGAGTACTCCCTCATGGTTCTGTACATCGACTCCTCAGGGGACCTGTGGGGAGCCGCGGACAATGAGTACGGACGCGGGGGGGGGTTCTCGCCGACGTCGTCCGAGGCATCTTCCTGGAACCGCGCTGGCATTTCGATCGACGGTTGGAGGACTGAGGCTTAGGGGCGCGGAACCTCAGCCGACCTCCCCTTGAGGGAGTCGTACTCCGTCACCGCCGAGCTGCCGCGCCAGTTGTCCACAGGGCCGTTTGCGTCCGCGTCCATGGGGCAGTAGGAATGCCTTGAACGCAGACCCACCCCTCAGTCGTGCTTCCAGGCAAGAGATGTTCGCTGGATCCTTCGCGAGGCAGGGTGTCTCGCAAGCAAGGAGATCCAATGGTGAACAGCGCGGTAGGGCGTGCCGCCCTCGTACTCCTTGGCGTCCTGACCCTCGGCGCCTGTGCGCCGTCCACGTCCGTCCCAAAGACTCCCTCGCCCTCCGCCTCCACGACCTCTTCGACTACGCCGTCGCTGGATTTCTCGGGTACGAAGAAGGACGCCGCAGACAAGGTTGTGGCGTACCGGGCGCTCATCGACGAGCTGCGCCAGCAGTACAAGCCCGACAGCTCCAAGCTCGCGACCCTGGCGCGCGGGAGTGCGTACGACAGCTGGACCTACACACTTCAGGACGACTTCGTCAAAGGGCATCGCCAGACCGGTACTGCCTCGGTCGCGATCATCAGCGTCGGGTCTGGACCGACAGCTGCGGACTGGAATGTCACGGGGTGTGTGGACTACTCGGCCGTTGACATCGTCGACAAGAACGGCAAGTCAGTGATGACTGCCGCTCCTGGCAAAGACCTGACTCTGTTCACTGTGACACAGGACCAGAACAACAAGAAGTGGTACGTGACGACCGATGAGGTGAAGGGCAAGTGCTGAAGGGGGTGCTGGCGGCTATCGCAGTGCTTCCCATTGCTTGGTCGGTGGCCAGGGGGGCACCGGCTGCTGCCTCTCGCGTGCCCCAATGCGCATCGGCCGGATCGTGCGCAACCACTGTCGCCGCGACCGTGACGCAACCCACATCCAGGGCGACGCCCAGTTCGACTAGCCCTAAGGACTCGGCAACATCCGTGGCTCGGGTCTGTAGGGAACGAGTCGGAACAGGATCCGATACTCAAGTGGTCCCATGCGTCTTCCAGAGTGGCTGGTGGGTTGATGACCAGCAGTGCTACGTGAAGGTGATGCAGCCCCAGCCGCCCCAATCCGATGAGAGATGGCTCGGGCGTACGACTGGCGCGATCTACATGTGTGTGGCCCTGGGGGCCGATGCGACGTTCAGCACCAGGTTCTTCTGGCGAGCGACTCAACCGCCCGAGATCCCGACTGCCGACCCGGCGACCCTCGCGCGGCAGGCCGTGGCCGCTCTGAACCTCCAGCCCATCCGGATCGGGATGGTGCCGGAGGACAAGCCCGGGTACGTGGGGATCGTGGGCATGCCGGTGTGGATGTGGGTGGATCGGCCCGACGCCCGTACGTACGGTCCCGCCTCGAACACCGCCGCCGATGGTGCGGTTTCGGTCACGATCCAGGCCAAGGTGAGCCGGTCTGTGTGGGAGATGGGCGACGGGCACGTGGTGACGTGTACGACGGCGGGGACGGTGTACGAGGACCGCTTCGGCACGAACATGTCGCCGGATTGTGGCTACAAGTACTCGCGGCAGGGTACGTACACGGTTCGCGCCGCGACTTCGTGGGACATCGCGTGGACGGCAAACACGGGCCAGTCCGGGACGATCCCGCTCACCTTGATGGCGACCCGCACCGTGACGATCGGCGAGATCCAGGTCATCACGACCGGAGGCTGATCGGCTGCCCGAGAATGCGGCGCAACCCGATTCCGTACGCGAGCTTGCCGATCCACCCGACGACTGGGTCGAGGACACCTGGGAGCCAGCCGATCACGAGCCTCTGCCGCCACTCGATCACGCTGCCTTGAGGGGTGGGATCGACCGTCCACGCAACGGTGCCGCCGAGTACGCGGCCGTGCTTCGAGATCTCGACCAGCCCTGGAACCCCGCCGCTCGGCCGGCGGAGCAGCTCCACCACCATCACGTCGTCGAAGCCAAGGGGGCCGAGCGCTGTACGGGCGACGAACAGCTGGCCCATGCGCGTCGCACCCTCGTACGTCAACGTGGTGAGCGGGATCGCCGCGCTGTGCCGCTCCCAGTCGATGAGCCGGTCGAACGCGATCTCGGCGGCGAGCGGGGTGGTCAGCCGGATCGAGAAGTCAGCCACAGTGGCCGCCGATGCCCGAATCCAGCCACGATTCGCCCCAGGAGGCCCGGAATCGGGCGTTCCGGGTCGGATCGTGGCGGAATCGCGGCACTGGCACCCCTAAGCCTGGGGATCGTCCATCAGTTCGCGGACCTCCTGCGGACACCGGCAGGCGGCCGCGGTCCGGGCTGCCCACGACAGCGCGTCCTCCCTCGACGCCACGTCCACGATGCAGAAACCCCCTACCGGCAAGGGGATCTTGGCGTCACGTACGCCACCGTCCACGGCGACGACGCTCACCCGTACGTCACGCATCAACCCGCCGCCGTGCACCCAGACGCCGGCCTCCTTGGCCTCGCGCACCACCCTGTGCGCCGCCGCGTCGACCTCCGGCAGCTCGTCGTCGGTGATGTGGTCCATGGACCCGTCGGGGAACGAGATCAAGTATCTGGACATCTCTGCAGCCTTCCTCACGAAGGCCGCCCGATCAAGACCAGGGGATACACCGGCGGGCCCCAACACCCCATGGTTGACACCTGCAGCACGCCCGGGCCCACCGACGCCGAAGACGCTGGCTGTTGAGGTCGTCAGAAGGACCGGCGGCACGGTCAGGCAGGACCAAGGGCGGGTACACCGTCGGCATCCCGCTCGTACGGCGCAAGGTCGTCCTCCGCGTCATGGCCCCGGCGGCGCCGGGCATAACTGCTATCGAATCGGCATGCCAGGAAGATGGCGCACACCGCCAGTGGAGATGGATCCAGCCTTCGCGAGTTGACTCACATGAGCGTGGAATCGAGTTCGCTGGACGGCA
>JAPUEL010000079.1:0-3042 GCA_027492545.1 Propionibacteriaceae bacterium | reverse complement strand
TCCAGCCTTCGCGAGTTGACTCACATGAGCGTGGAATCGAGTTCGCTGGACGGCATCTTGGCGATCGTTGCTCAGATCACGAAGGGTCCCTGATGGCTACCTCGGACGATCTCTGGGGCGCACAACTCGTCACCGTGAGCTTCGACCCAGTCAGTCACGTGTGCAAGTTGGGCGCCGTTGCCCACGTCCTGGCTGGCACGACCCACTTCCTGATCACCTGTACGAGCGTCAGCGACTTCTCGTTCCGCAGCACCATCCCTGAGCAGTGGACGTACGCGGATGTCACCGAGGTCTACATCACCCCTGACGAGGCCACGGGTCGGCAGCACCTGGAGATCATGCTGTGGTCGGAGGATGCTGGGATCGACATCCGGTGCCGTTCGATCGAGATCGCTGCGGTCTAGGCGGCCGGTAGGGAGGCGTGCTCGAGCCCCGGCCGCAGCGCGCGCCGCTACGACCGGGGAATCGAGGTCACCGGGCGATCGCCCCGACAGGATCCGCGTCGTCGAACAATGTGATCGCGTGGAGGCGCGGAGGCCCTTCGGTGGTCGAGGCCGGCGGCTGGGTAGTCGACAGTGCGAGGGGCGGTATGAACTCGGGCGTGAGTCCGCGGCGGGGTCGGATCGTCCATTGATCAGGCGGTCGCGCGTACCCGTCCTGGTCGATCTCCGGAGGTGCGGGTTCGCAGAGCTGGTGGTGTCGTACGCAGAGGGCGACGAGGTTGTCGAGCTCGGTGGGGCCGCCGTCTTGCCAGGGGACGATGTGATGCAGCTCACAGCGGTGGACCGGGACGGCGCACCCAGGGAAGGCGCAGTGGCCGTCGCGCAGCGCAATGGCGTGCCGCTGCTGGCATGAGGCGAGTCGTCGTCCGCGGCCGAGGTCGAGGATCTCGGACTGTCCGCCGAGCACCGCCGGCACGATGCCGGCGTCGCATAGAAGTCGGCGCAGCTCCCCAGCGGCGATCGGGGTGCCATCGGCGAGTACGCCAGCAGCATGCGCTCGGTCACGCAGGTCTCCCTCGCGCATGAGCACGGTGATCCGAGCCGCCGCAGGGGGAATGGCGCGGGCGGATCGAGGGTCCGTCGCCACATCGAGGCTCAAGGCTCCATGCTCGGCAGCATCCACAGCCCGCATGAGGGCGTCGGCGAGTCGCTGGTCCGGGGTGGCGGCGAGCCGAGTCCGGTCAGCCGTGTCCTTGGCGGCGCGGTAGTCGCGCGCAGCGATGGTCTCCACAAGGTTCTTGAGGCGGGTCGCGTCCAGGATCGGAAGGGACCCATGGATGTCGATGGAGCCGTCGACCGGCACTCCGAACCGGAGACTGCGACGCTGCCTGGCGCGGGCGTCGCGAGCGTCCAGCTTGGCCTGCCGCTGTTCCGGCGTGTCCTTCGCCTCGGGCGCAACCTGGTCGAGGATCGTGTCGCTCATGGTCCGCAGCACGTCAGCGGGCAGCCGATCGGCCGCGGTCAGCAGCAAGTCCTCGGCCCGCTCCTTCTGGACCGGGTCGAGCGCCGCCGGCAGCCCGTCCACGACTTCCCGGATCGCCTGGGCCTGACCCAGCGTGATCCGGCCGGTGGCGGCGGCATCGTGCACCTTCGGCCGGGTCGCGAGGATCCCCGCCTGGAAGACCTGGTTGCGCACCTGTCGCACCGACTCCTGTCCGGACCTGGTGAGGACGCTCTCCAGTGGGGTCCCCAGCGTGCGCATGGCAGCGTTGCGCGCTTCGGCAGTGGCCAGGGCGAGGCTGACGGTGCCGTTGACCTGGCGCTGAAGCACCAGCAGCGACTGCACCGCGTCAAGGACCTCGCGGTCAGAGACGGAGCCCCGGCCGATCCCCGTACGCACGGCATCCAGATCGGCGAGGGCGTGCTGCACGCTCGCGATCATGGGTGCCAAGACTCCTGAGGGGGTGCTCATTCACTCATAGTAGACGCATAGGTGTACGAATACAAGCCCATGTTGCTTTCGGTCGTTGACCGATTGAGTCGTGATAGGCGTCGACATGGTCACGTTCGCCTCGGACACGTGACAGAACCGAGGCTCACTCCGCGATGATGTTCGGGTGGTCTGGATGCAATGGCTGGGGTTCGTCGCCGGTGTCGTACTGCTGCTGCTCACGCTGACGAGCGTCATCGGCACCCTCGTCGTACCCCGCGGCATCGACTCCGCGATCTCCCGCTGGGCGGATGCGGTCGTCGACGGCGCGTTCCATCTCGGGATGATGAGAGTACGAAACCTGCCGCGGCGCGAGGCGATTGCGGCCTGGCAAGGGCCGATGACCCTCCTCGTACGACTGAGCGTCTGGATCGTGCTGCTGTGGCTCGGCTTCTCCCTCGTACTCCTCCCGTTCGCCGGCGGCGACGCCTTCAGCGAGGCGGGGTCGTCGATGTTCACGCTGGGGTACGCGCCGCCGACCGACTCCGTGACCACGATCATCGACTACGTCGCGGCGTTCACGGGCGTCATCGTCGTGGGCCTGCAGGTCGGCTACCTCCCGACGATCTACGCGGCGTTCAACCGGCGCGAGACCGAGGTGACGATGCTGGTCTCGCGCGCCGGCGTGCCGGCGTGGGGCCCGGAGCTGCTGCTGCGGACGCGCTGGGGGATCTACGACGCGGACCCGGGCGCGTACCTCGACGGCCTCTTCCAGACCTGGGAGCGCTGGGCGGCGGAGGTCGGCGAGTCGCACACCACCTACGTGACGCTCGTGCGCTTCCGCTCACCCCGCCCGCTCTCCCACTGGCTCACGTCGCTGATCGCCGTCATGGACGCGGCCGCCCTGCACCTCGCCATCGCCCCGTCCGTCCCTCCGGGCATCTCCGCAAGGCTCTGCCTGCGGATGGGCTTCACCGCGCTGAACCAGATCGCGGAGACGATGAGGGTGCCGTACGAGAGGGACGCGAGCCCCGAGCAGCCGATCTCCGTGACCCGCGAGGAGTTCGGCGACGCGATGGCGATCCTGCGTGGCGTGGGGTACCCGATCGAGCGCACCGACGACGAGGCCTGGCTCCACTACCGGGGCTGGCGCGTCAACTACGACCGCGC
>JAPUEL010000078.1 GCA_027492545.1 Propionibacteriaceae bacterium | reverse complement strand
CCGCCCGCCCTCAATGCCGCGGCGGGGGTGTTGCCGCTGTTGGGAGGCCGTGTCAGGGTGGAGGCCATGGGGATCCAGGTACGACCGGCGACGGACTTCGCCGACGTGGCAACGATGCTCGGACCCAAGCGTCCTGACGCCAACGTGTGCTGCTGCCTCAGCTATCGAATCCCCGCGAGGGAGAACCACACCCTGCTCGGCACCCAGCGTGGCGAGAAGGTGTCTGAGCTGATGCAACAGGGCCCGCCCGGCGTGCTCGCCTACGACGGCAACGACGTCGTCGGCTGGGCAGCGGTCCACCCCCGTGACGACACCTCTCTTGCGAACAGCCGCAAGATCCCTCACGTCGACGACCTGGACGTGTGGTCGGTGTGGTGCATCCGGGTGCGGCCCGGGCACCGCGGCAAGGGCCTTTCCCACGTGCTTCTGGCAGGTGCAGTGGAGTTCGCCCGACATTCGGGTGCGCCGGCGATCGAGGGCTACCCGGTCGACAATCAAGGGCAGAAGGTCGACCTGACCATGGCCTACGTCGGCACGCGCGCCCTGTTCGAGAAGGCCGGGTTCTGCAAGGCTGCAGACACCGACTCCGTGATCAACGGCTTCCCGCGCGTGCTCATGAGGCTGGACCTGCGCTGAGGCATCGCGCCCACTTGATCGTTGGCAAGCCCACGAGCATGACCGATTTGCATCCAACTTCGCCGCCGACCGCGCGCACTACTGGGAGTTGGAGCGGAGAAGGCGCCAGGTGCGGGTTGGGCGGCCGTACAAGTTCGACGTGGTCGGATCAGGAACGAAGCCACAGCGTCGGTGAAGCCGCACGGCATCGAGTCGACCATCCTCGAATTCGTTGATGGCCACTGCTGCTTCAGTGTCTTGCCAGACACGTTCGAGGAGGAGATTCATGAACCTCATGCCAAGCCCGCGGCCCCGTCGCCTAGGTATCACGTTGAGCCCGATGTGAGCCGCGCCGTCAGTGTGGAGCTCGTAGTGGACATGGCCAAGGAACTCGCCGGTCTCGTCCTCTTGAACGAAGTAGTAACCCTGCTGAGACGCCGGTTGCGCGAGCCGCCACTCGAAGGCCGGCCAGTCATCTTCTGGCCAGTCGATACAGCCTGTGCCGGGGTCGTACCCAGCGTGGGAGATCTGCCAGCCGGCGTTGTAGGCCATCATCTCCGGGTCGAGCAGCCATGCCTGCCGGAGCGCGAACTCGTCTAGCGAGGGAACCTGAAGCCGAAGCATGTCTTCAGGCTAGCCCTGGCTCATCCCGCATCTGAACATCCTGTATTGCCGCGTTCCGATGGTTAGATTCCCCTACGCTCAGGCGAGGCTGGTGGTCTGGATGGAGGAGGGCTGGTGAGCACGAACGCTGACTTTCTTGCGATCCCCGGCCTGGACCGGGCGGGCCAAGTGGCATGGATGCAATCGCTCCGGCCCAGGGCCACGACCATCGAGTTGCTCTTTCACGACAGTGACGTTAGTCACCCGTTGACACTCGAGCTTGCATGGCTGGTTCCCGCCCGCCAAGAGGGGGTCGGTGCGCGTCCCGGGTACCCGCGACCGCACCCGCGCGCCGTCTTGCACCGTTACCGCTACGACCGTGCCATCCTTCGCGCACTGATCGATCTCGGCGGCCTTTTTGAGTACGTATCAGATCCGCTCGGGGACACGGTGAGATTCACGCGGTTGGGGAACGTTGACGTCACTTTCCTGGACCGTTCCGACGCGGTCCTCGGATCCACGGTGACCCACGAAGGGCTCATCCTGACCCCGGTCGAGGTCCCTACGGCCAAAGGATGATCCATCCGCTCTTGCCGCGATGATGATGGAGCTCTTGTGATCAAGTAGCTCGTCGGCGTGCCCCACCATCGCCAAGACGCGAGTATGACCGCCGCGGTCGTGAGTAGCCACCAGAGTTCGTCCATCCCAGGCGGATCGGCCCACGGGCCGAAGTAGAACATCATGCCCATAACTGCTGCCGTGACGATCGCCGCCAGGTCCGGGTACACGGAAGCCTCCGGCGACGGGGGGGCGCTGGAGGCTTCCGGCTGGATGGTGTCGATGGACGTCGACACCGCTTTGGGTGTGGTTCCGGACACTACCGGGCTGTGGCCGTCACCGGATACCTAACCATCGGCTGTTTCTTCGAGCTCAGGGGTGACTGCCCGCGCGTCTCAGCGTGTCTTTCTGTTGCGGAAAGCGAAAGCGTGAGTTAGTGTTTCCGTCATGGAAACCGACACCGCATACTCCGCCCGTTCCGCCCTGCGAGACGCCGCCGGCGCACGGGTGGACATGGCACGCAAGAGCCTCTTCACCACGGGCGACTACCTCGCAAGCGCGGTCATCGGCGCTGCCTTGGCGGTGCAGGGGGCAGCCCAGCTCGCCGACGGTGCCTGGGCCTATGCACTGATGGGATTCTCGATGGTGATCCTCGCCGCGGTCCTCATCCACACCATGTGGCGGACGTCGCGGGCCGGCATCACATCGCGGTGGTCGACGTTGACCGCGGTCTCCCGGGGTCCGGTGGCGTTGCTCCTGCTGGGGGTGCTGGTCTTCTTGGCGTCCCTGCCGGTACGCGACGTCTTCGACCTCACCGCGTGGGTCCCGGTCTACGCGGTCCTGGTGACCATCGTGTGCCTGGCAGCAGGCACCTGGTGGATGTCTCGGCTGGCACGGCGCGAGCTGGCCGACGCGCAGCGGGAGCTGGGCGACGCCGAACGGGACCTGGCCCGGTTCGGGGCGTCGTGAGCAGCGCCCGGTTCGACGACACCATCCACGCGCCCCTGAGGCTGCGCATCTGCGCGATGCTCGCCCAGGCCGACGCCGTCGAGTTCGCCACTCTGCGCGACCACCTCGATGTCGCCGACTCCGTCCTGAGCAAGCATCTCAAGACCCTGGTCGAGGCCGGCTATGTCAGGCTCGACAAACCCACCGGCGGTGGCGGCAAGATGCGCACCTGGGCCAAGCTCACCCGGCTGGGTCGTCAGGCCCTGGAGGGTCACCTCAGCGCGCTCCGGGAGATGGTCGAGGCGGCCCGCGCCGGTGTCCCCTCGTCCGCCCGGATCGTCACCGAATGATCACTCCGGACGGATCGCCGTCCTCGCTCAACAGCTTGGCCGTCCTTGAGGATGTGCCTGCCGATCGAGTCGAGCGCGCATCCAGATCCTCGACTCGCATTCCGATACCGAGGGTGGGCGGTATGAGCAGCGATGTGCTGTTCGTATCTGCGAGTGCATCGGTCAGTTCGAGCGTGTAGGTGCCTGAGGTCCCGGCCTGGCACGGGTCGGCCGATCGCAGCCGGGTGACGCCTCGTCGATCTGGTGTCATGTGCTGGTTCGTGGGCGCATCCGTCCGGTTTGGTGGGCCCAGATGGCGATCTCGACACGGTTGCGGGCGTCGAGTTTGGTCATGAGGCTGGCGATGTGGGTTTTTACCGTGGAGAGGGTGATGTACAGCTGGCTGGCGATCTCGCTGTTGCTCAGGCCCCGCGCGACCTTGATGAGGATCTGCTCCTCGCGTTCGGTGAGCGGCGCGATTGGCTGGGGAGGTGGTGCGGTGGGTGCTGTTGCGGCGAAGGCCTCCAGTAGCCGCACCGTGACGTTGGGGGCGATCAGGGCGTCCCCGGCTGCTGCGGCGCGGATCGCCTGGGCGAGCAGTTCCGAGCCGGCGTCTTTGAGGAGGAAGCCCTTGGCGCCGGCCCGCAGTCCCGCGAAGACGTACTCGTCGCGATCGAAGGTGGTGATGAGGACCACTGCCATCGGGTCGTCTACGCCGGGGCCGGCGAGCACCCGGGTCGCTTCGATGCCGTCAAGGCCGGGCATGCGGATGTCGAACAGGCAGACATCGGGTCGCAGGCTCCGGGCGAGTGCGACCGCTTCGTTGCCGTCGACTGCCTGACCCACGACCTCGATGTCTGGCTGCGCGTCAAGGATGATGCTCAATCCTGTCCGCACGAGTTCCTGGTCGTCGGCGATGAGCACTCGGATGATCATGGTGCCCATCCAACACGAGGAAGCACCGCGGTCACGGCCCACCCGCCTGGCGCTGGGCCGGCCTGGCAGGTGCCGCCGAGCAGTGCGGCCCGCTCGACCATGCCGAGGATGCCGAAGCCGGGCGTCGGTGTCGCGGCGACGTCGCCGTCGTTGGTCACGCTCAGCCGCACCCCGGTCTCGTCTGCCTCCACGAGCACGTCGACACGGGTGACCTCCCGTGCGTGACGTAGGGCGTTGGTCACCGACTCCTGCGCGAGCCGGAACACCGCCGCGGCCACGGGCGGGGGGATGCTGCCGTCCTCGCCCGTCACCTTCACGGTGACCCCCGCCCCGCCCGGCCTGGTCCCGGCGAGTTGTTCGATGTCCCTCAACTGTGGGCTTGGCGCGAGCTCCGCCGTTTCGCCCTGCCGTAGAACTCGCACCATCGACCGCAGTTCGCTCAGCGTTGTCGCTGCCTCCTTCTCGATCACGTCCAGCGCGTCCTGTGCTGCGCGCGGGTCCCTTGCCCCCACCGCGAGGCCGGCCTGGGCACGGATCGCGATGGCCGAGATGTGGTGGGCGACCGTGTCATGCAGGTCACGGGCCAGGTGCTCACGTTCCAGCATCCGGATTCGGTCGAGGTGACGCTGCCCGGACTCGGCGCGGTAGCGCACAGCCACACCCAGCAAAGCGACCGAGAGGAGCAGAGCGAACCCGCCGATCAGGTCGTCGAGACTGCCCCCGGAGACGAAGAACAATGCGAGGATCACCAGGAGGATGCCCGACGCGATCATCAGATCCCGCCCCGAACCCCAGCGAAACAGTGCGTAGATCATCACCGTGACGAACAGGCCCGTATACAAGTTCGAGTCGGGCAGCAGCAGGTCGATCGGCACCATCACGACCAACACGATCAGGAGCATGAGCAGCGGCCTCGTGCGGCGCCACAGCACGGTCGGCAGCACGACGAGCAGCGAGAGCACCACGGGCAGGGGCTGCGGCAGGTCCGTTCTCAGGCTGCCCTCCACCAGCGCCAGGACGGCGAGGACAGCGACCAGAACCCAATCCCGCCAGACCCGCCGCGGCGGGGGCGGCACGGCGCTCGGCGCACTCCACGCGGAACGCAGGAGCCCGATCACCCTCTCATCATACGAACACACCACGAACCGTCACCCGTTCATCGGCCCGGCGGTCCGACGCCGGATGAGTAGCTCCGCCACGAAACTGTTGATCACGAAGCCCGCGGCAACCAGCCACGTCTCACCGGAGGCGTCCACTTCGCCGAAGGTCAGCGTCCACAACGTGAACACCAAAGCCTGGGTCCCACCTGAGACGGCGATCGCGTAGGCGCGCGTCATCCATGCCGCGTGCGCAGCGAAGTCGCGACGCTTGATCGCGATCACTGCCTGCACAAGAACACCAGCCATTGCTACGGCGAAGACGAGACGAACCATCGCCGATGCGAGCTCCTCAGTGGGGCCACTGAAGACAACCGCGAGCCAGGCGGCCGACAGCGCCGCGAAGAGTCCAGCAGGGATCAGGACACGGCCGGCGCGACGATGCCAGGAGCGCCGATTGCGTAATGCCGGGGAGAACTGGAAGGCGCCGAGACAGCAGAACACGCTCATCGCCACGATGTGCACACCGATCGGCGCCGCCGAGGCCAAGGGAAGCGCGCTTGCGGGGTCGGCGCTCACCTCCCTCAGGCGAAGCACTCCGCCGAGCACAGGGAGTGCACTGAGCAGCAGCAGTCCCGTGATCTGCAGCCATCGGCTCCGCGATCGCTGCCGATCCTCCTTGCGCTCGGCGATCGGAGTGGTGGCAGTCATCTGGTGGGACATGACTTGATGCTCGCCTGGTTCACGGCTCCAGACATCAGGATTCCGGACGAGCCCAAGACCGTACTTTCGGCGAGCAAATCCAGACCTCCCAGCCGATGACCGGGCGTATCTGAGGCGACCAGTATCGAATCATGACAACCCACACCACCACGACCGCGGCCGAAGCCAGCAGTCCTGCATTCCCATCGATCCGCACCACACAACCAAGGAGTACCCGATGAGAACACCCCAACACACCGCACTGGAAGACCGATCGATACCGGTCAAAGCCAAGCTTGCCGCCGCCTGGACCAGCTTCATGTTCCTCTACGTCTACGTGGACATCCTCGCTTTCTACAAGCCCGGCGTCGTCGACGACATCCTCGTCGGCGTCGTCTGGGAGTTCGACATCACCCAGACCTGGGCGATCACGGCGCTGACCCTCCTGGCGATGCCGATCCTCATGATCGTGGCGTCGATGACTCTGCCCGCCCGAGCCAACCGCATCACCAACCTCATCGTGGCCTCGGTCCAGGTCGCCTTCGCGGCTTTCAACGCGGCAGGCGAGCTGGGCCAGTCGTGGATGTACTTCTACTTCCTCGGAGTCGCACTGGAGCTGATCGTTCTCGCCCTCATCCTGCGCTACGCCTGGACCTGGCCCCGCACCGCACCCTCGGCCCCCCCGTCAACCAGCCCGAGACCGTGAGGCGCTTCGCCGGCCTGAGCAAGGTCAACCTGACAGCCGATCGGCTGGGACGGCCGGTCACTCCCGACCCAGCAGCCGCTGTGAAACCCGCTCCTCAGGGCAGCAAACGCTGGTGGCGCAGTCATCGGCCTCACGAAAGGCAACCGTGAGAACCCCCGAGCCTGAATCAGTTCGTCGCGGCGCCGGTTCCACTGCAAGAGTGACTCTGATTCCTCAACTCACCACGGCTGGGGTGATCGGAGTCTGGGCGGCGGCCGCTGTGCCGATGGCCCTGCTCGCGTGGGTGATCGCACCGCTGCTCGCATCCATGTGGACCTCACCCGTCGCCCTCGCGCAGTCCCTCATCCTGCTCTTGACTGCGGGCATGGTCTGGCAGTTTGCGCTGGTCCTGATCCTCGTCTACAGGGAACAACGAACGTTGAGGTGGTCAGTTGTCCGCGACGTACTGTGGCTGCGGGCGCCACGCAACCCCAAGACGGGCCGCCGCGGGGGACGTATGTGGCTCATCGCCCCGATCGTCGTCACGGCGTTCGCACTCGAAGAGTTCCTTCCGTTCGGGATCGCCCCCGCAGCCGGACGTGACTTCGGTGCCTTCCTCGGCTCCACCGACGGACAGGAGATGCTCTCTGGCTCGTGGCTGTGGCTGGGAATCCTGCTCGTCTTCTTCGTCTTCAACACCGTGCTGGGTGAGGAGCTGCTCTTCCGGGGCTACTTGCTCCCCCGCATGAACGGCGTCTTCGGGCCGCGGGACTGGATCGCCAACGGAGTTCTCTTCGCCGTCTATCACCTCCACGTCCCGTGGATGATCCCGATCACACTCATCGACACATTCATCCTCTCGCTCCCGGCTCGCCGCTACCGGAGCGCCCTCATTGGAATCATCGCCCACAGCGCACAGAGCTTGGTCCTCTTCGTTCTCGTGCTGATGCTCTTCTGGCCATTCAGGTAGCGCACCACCCGAGATCGGAGCAACCAGGCCAGGACGCGCGACCCTCAACGGACGATCCGCGCCTAGGAAGCGGCGGCGCATGAACGATCCTCCCCGAGCTATATGGCGGCAAGATACTGGGGGGCGCCGCCACCACGCTGATCGGGGCCGGCGGCGCCGGTTCGGTCGTCAATGTCGAGCTCCACAGTGAAGCCGGATGCCCTGCCCCCGGGGCGGACTGCTCGGTGCATACCTACCAGGGTCCTGGCGGGGCGTGTCATAGCCGTGACTACGGTTGGAGCGCTGATTCAAGGTCTGGTGAGTGGTGTGATGCGGCTGTCCTCACCATGCGTCGATCAGTCGAGCGGGAAGTGTTTGGTCATCCACGCCCCTGAGCGGCCCAGAGTCCGGCCGATCGCAGCTGATGACACCCCGTCGGCCTGGAGGCGGCGCACCACGGTCCCCAGATCTTTCCCTGCTGTCGTCAGCTCCGTGCGTTCCTCGTCGGTCAGCTGCCGGTATTTGGTTGACATCTGTCGCCGTGCAGCAGCGGCCCGTAGTGCGGTCACGCATGCGGGCGCGCCGCAGGAGTCTTTCCGGCGCTGGTGCTGAACCCCGCACACTGGGCAGGTGCGTGTGCGGCGGGGTCGTCGGGGTAGGTGATCGGCTGCTTGGGCTGAGATCGTGGCTCGAGCAGCCGTGGGGAGGGCGCCGGTCCATCCTGCGGGTTCTCGTGCTGCTGATGCCGCTGCTGGGTCGCGGGCTGCTTCGAGTCTGGCCCACGCGTCGGTCCCGAGCCGTTGGCGGGATCGCGCTGACGCTTCCGCTGACAGCCGTTCGCAGATCAGCGGCTGAGACCTCGAGAGGCCGTGTTCGCGTCGGTATTGGGCGGCGGTCATGTCATGGGTCCGCCCGATGTGTGCGCCCACTGATGCCAGCCACTGCCCGCATTCGTGACACAGGACCGAGGACCAGTCGCGGTCCACGATCGCGTAGCGGCCAAGACCGGAGGGGTCCCCGACCTGTCGGGTCATGTCCTATGCCCTGTCCTGGTCGGTGAGCCCGCCGACGTCGAAGGGGTCGGCGGCGTTCCTGCGTCGGCGGATGGTGGTCTTGCTGAGGCCGGTGGCTGCTGCGGCGTCGCGGACGCTCAAGGCACGGGTTGTTCCACGGCCTGCCGCGGATCGGTGTATCCGTGGGCCTGCACCAGGGTGGCCAGCTGGTCGGCTCTGGTTGAGACCATGGCGCGGACCCCCGAACGCCGCGCCTGGGCCCGTGACTCCCGCACCGTTTCGTAGTCTTGCGTGGCGCGGATTGATGCGATCGCCTCTTCGCGCATCGCATCCAGCCGCGACGCGTCCCGATACGGCTGCAGGTGGCTGGTTCGGTGCGGTTCCAGCAGCATCCGGTCCCTGCCCTGCTGGCGGAGCCCGTCGCATTCCAGCGCCGCGGTGGCGGGCAGCCGGTGGACGGCCGGGACTGGTCGGCGGTCATGTCTGCTTGGCTTGGAGGTGCCGGCCAAGCGCGCGCCACCGCCGCTGATCGCCGCACTCCAGACAGGTCAGCAGCCCGTCATCCTGGGAGATGGTCGCCGGGGCGCCGCGGCGGATCGCGGCCGTGGCTGGTGGAGCTGAGGCCTCCACTTCGGCCCAGTCCCACAGCCACACCCATGGCCGGCCCATCTGGATCATCGCCACCGGCGCCGGCCACCTGTCGGGGGCCCGCCCCATCACTGTGGCCATCGAGGTTTGCGAGTAGCCCAGCCTGTGTGCGATCTCCCGACGGGTCACCAGCTCGCGGCCCGCGACCTGGTCACGGCTGGAGATCCGCGGCAGGGTGTCGGTCACAGCCAGTCCACCTCCAGGTCCGGCTCAACGGCCAGGGCACGGGCAGCGGCGGCGACATACCACCCCCGAGGCCTGACCCCCTGGGCCTTGTCCCGGTGGATCGCCACCGGTCGGCCGTCGCTGGCCATGCGGGAGGCCAGCTCGCGATGCTCAACATCCAGCGCAGCCAGCTCCTCACCGATCCGGGCCGGGATCGGGTCGCGGCCCGACTCCCACGAGCGCACAGTGCGGGGGTTGACGGCCAACGCTGCGGCGAGCTCGTCGAGAGTGAACCCGAGCAGGTGACGCCACACGGCGAACTCCGCGGCAGTCAAACGATCCATACGATCTTGGCTCCTTCAAGCTGAAGGCAATCCCCGGCGACGATCTGCCGGGGCTTGCCCTGGGGTTGGGGTCAGAGTGCGTGATCCTTAACCAGGGCCCAGAAGGCGTCGCTGGTACCGGTCTCGTCCTCGGCGTACTCGGGTGTGATGATCAGGCCGGAGCGGTTGACAAGGATGTTGCCGGACTCGTCGGTTTCGTTGTGCCACTCAGAGATGGCCCGGGCGATGGCCTCAACGTCATGGGTCGGCTGCGTAGTCGCCCAGCGCGGTGCCGACATAGTCGATGACCTCAGTGATGCTGGTGTAGATGGGCATGGTCCCTGACCCCTTCGGGTTCGGCTGGGGCTTCTCCCCTGCCTCAACACCATGATACACCCTAATTAAGGGTGTGGGTACTGTGTGATGAACTCGCTGCCCAGAAGCAGGGAATGGTCTATCCATCACCCCCCCTCGCTACTTTCTTCGTAGCCGCTTGGTGAGCATGCTGGGCGGTGGCAGCCTGCCGGGCTCGGCATGATTGGTCCCCCCTGTCTCGGCGTTCGCCGCGCTCCGTGACCCCGACTCCCGCGCCTACTACGACCGAAAGATGGCTCAAGGGAAGCAGCACAACCAAGCGCTACTCGCTCTTGCTAGGCGTCGATCCGACGTCCTCTACGCCATGCTCCGCGACGGCACCCTCTACCAAGCCGCACGCGGGCAAAGACGAAATGCGAGACGCTCCGTGAGCGGTTAATCGGCGAGGCCCGAAGCGCCCCACCGTTGCATGGCGTCACGCAGATGCGCTGGCGTCAGCATGAACATTGGCTCGATCTCTTCCCAGCCGGGCTCCTTGACGCGACGGCTATAGGCGGCATGAGCGGCGTCGACCGGATGCGACTCATCCAGCCCGCTCCCGTCCTCACCCATCAGCGCCAGATGATAGATCCAGAGCGAACCATCTGCCTCGCGATGCTTGAACGTCGCTTCGAACACCGCGCGTTCGGCCGGCAGGGTCTCGAGACATTCGTCGTATCGCTCCGTGAGCATCGACATCCACTCCGCCAGCTCGTCTTCCTTGCCCTCGACAACACGCGAACGGCTGAGCTCGAGGCGCAACCCAGGCGGGACGGTCGCAGGCATCGGAAAACCCTCGAAATCGCGAGGCACAGGACGAAACGGGATACGCGGCACAGCATCATCAGCCATGACAGCACCCTGCCATATCCCCCCGCGACCCCGACGCAGAGCTTGACGAAGTGACGCACCCCCTTGTGCAGCGATCCCCAACACCGGGTGCCGCAACCCCACCACGACCCGGCTAGGGGCCGGCCGGGGACGGCAGTCTGGGAGGTGGAGGCGCATGCCGGCGCTCGCGGCGAGCCTGGGTGGGGATCACCGCACCGCCGGCCGCCGAGCGCTACCTATTCGGGCGCTACATCCTCAGGTGGCGGTGTCGTGGCGGTTCATCCCTCGGGGTTGGGCTGGTGCTTGGTGATGTGGCTGTAGGGCGTGGTGCGGCGGCCGGTGTTGGTGGCGACGCTGACGGTCTTGGGGTTGGCGCGGATGACGCGGTACCAGCGGCGGCTGACTTGCACCAGGTCGCCGGGGTTGATGGTGCTGCTGTCGTGGTGGGTGGCGTCTCCGGTGGCGATCTGGTCGGCGCGGACCTGGCGCCAGTAGGCGAGTTGGTCGTTGATCTGGGCGAGTTGGTCGTTGAGCTGCTCGCGGCGGCTGCCGGTGGCCGGGGCGGCGGTGTCGCCGATGGCTTGGCCGGTGGCGGGGTGCCGGTGGTGGGTGTGGGTGTGTCCGTCGATGTGACGTTGCAGTGCTCGGGCGTCGGCTTCGAGTGTGTCGATGCGGTTGGCCACGGTGGTCGGGTTGTAGCGGGCCCCGGTGGTGTGGGTGGCGGTCTCGGCACGGCACTGCGCTTCTTCGGCCTGGTGGTGGGCATCGAGCGCTGAGGTGAGCGCCGCCTGGGCGCGCTCGGCGGCGCGGCGGTGGCGCTGCTCGGAGTGGTGGCGGTCGGCCTGCTCCTGCAGATGGTTGGTGCGCTGCTGTTGGCGGACGATCCTGTCGGCCTCCACTGCGGCGACGCTACGGGTGCGGTCGTCGAGGTCGAGCTCAACAGTGAACCCAGCCTCGCGTAGCACCTGGGCGGTCCGCTCGATGCGTGCCCGGTTGGGGCGCTGGTCGCGGGTCCGTGGCAGGTACCAGGCCCCCAGGTCTCGGCCCCAGCGCCACTGCTGCGTCTTCAAGATCTCGGCGGATCCGTCACCGCGGCTGGTGCCCCACACGAGGGTTCCTTCTGCTGCGCTGTGCACGATGATCAACGACATCACTTCGCCCCTTTCCCGGGCAAGTCTGGGAGCTGGTGAAACTCTCCCCTTGTGGATGAACTCCACCCTAGCCGCGGCCACCGACAACACGCCCGCGTGGGCCACCACCCCGCCCCGGGTAGGGGGACGGGGTGGTGGGTTGCAGGCGGATGGCCACCAGTTCGTCGTGCAGTCGGATCGCGACTTCGCCGAAGTCGACCCCGGCCTCCCGTCTTGGCAGGTGTTCTTGCGGGATGAACGTGTTCGAGGGTTCCCGGCCGGACACAACGCGGATCTCGCGGCGTCTCGTGGTGACGTACTCCTGCACCATCCACTCGGCGAGGAATAGTTCGGCGAGGAATCCGCGGCCGGGACCGCGATCACTTCGAGGAGGCGCAGGCGACCGTGCACGACCGACCCGCTTAGCTTAGGAGCGCCGTGGGGAGTGGTTTGGCCCGGATTCCGTGAGGGAGGCCAGTGCAGTCATCGCGGAGGTCTCGATCGTCGCGATGACATCGAGCAGCTGACTCGCTTTGGCGAGATGGTCCGGGCTACCCGTGGCACCTGCTTTCTCGATGAGTTCGGCAACGCTCGTCCAGAGCAGCGCGGATTCGGCGAAGAGACCCCTTCCCTGCTCCACGAGGTCCGCGCCCGGCTCACCTTCGAGAAGTCCCTGGCACTCCGTCAGGAAGTCTCGATACAGGTTGCGGAACAGTGCGCCTCCGGTCCCCGCGCGTTCCATCATCGTGGCGATGACGGCGAGATCGCGGCCGGGGTCCTCGACTCGGTCGAACCACGACTGCACGCGCTTGGCAGCTGTGCGGATTCCTCGGCTACCGAGGTTGGCGATCGGCGGCGCTAGAAAGTCCTCAGCGCACGCAGTGATCGCCGGGATGATCGCCGGGATGAGGTGCCCGCCATACGTGTTCGACGCCGCCGCCTTCACGGTGAAGGACCGGTGGCGTGCCGACATCGGCCCGCGTGCGGCTCGCGCCCTGGCCAGGCTCTCCAGACTCGTGGACACGGCTCCGCCCTGCTGTGCGGTGTCGACCAGATACGCCCGCTCGGCGTCGTAGCCGTACATGGCGACGACGTGACCGGCGAAGTGCACCCGGGATCCGAAGTACTCCAGGTCATGGCTGTCGAGCTGTAGCCCTACGGGGACCCCATCGTCGATCGAGGAGCGGACCTGGTCCCAGGCCTTTCGTGCGGAGATGGTCTCATCCACGCGCAGCTCGAGCCCCAGCCGTTGGGTCAGGTTCTGGGCGAGCACGAAGGGTTTCACCCTGCCGCCCAGGAAGGGCAGCTCCTGCTGCTTCGAGTCCCAATAGATGAAGGACAACCCGCTCCCCAGCCCGAAGAGCATCGGTTCGGATAGGTCGAGTCCGGCGTGTCGAAGGAGCGCGCCGAGCGCTGACGTCTCGCAGTGCGCGCCGCCGGCCGTGGAGACGCCGTCGATGATCCTCTTGTCGGGTGGCTTGAGCTCGGCCTTGTCACTCATCGGATACCGGGACTCGTTCGGCGAGCCACGACCTTTCCGCCTCCAGGAGGCTGAGGGAGTAGGAGAAGACTTCACGCGCGGGGCGTAGGAGGGGTGCTTGCGACCGTTCGGCTTCCTTGACTAATGCGATCCTGGCCTCGAGCTGAGTCAGCCTGCTGCGTAGCGCCTCGTCGTAGGCGGGCTCCGAGATCAGCGACAAGTTGGCAAGTCCGACGAGGACCGGATGTGGGGCCGCCTGAAGATCAGCGATGAACGCAACGGCTTCATCTGCAGCGATCTGTCGCCCCTCCGCAGTGGCCTGGAACACCCGCCGAGACTTCACGCCAGAACGGCCCTCGGCGGCCTCGACGAGGCCAAGCTTGTCCAGCTTGGCGAGCACGTAATAGATCGATGAGAAGCCGATATCCGTCCACTGTCTGATGCCGCGCTCCTCGATCACCTGCTCCAGGTCGTAGCCATGCCGGGGCTGCTCAACGATCAGGCCCAGCACGGTCAATTCGGCGGGAGTCACCTGCCTATTCTAGTGCTAGAATATCTGCCAGTGGAGACCCACCTGGAGACCGGCCAGGCACATTCGCCCCCAGCTGAGGCCCGCCGGGACGGTGGTGTCAGATCTCGTCGACACTCGACCCGCCGGCGCTGCCAATGGTGCTCACGGGCGTCGACAATCGGTGTCCGCCCAGACCGACAGAATCACGAGGATCTCCGATTCGCGGTGTAACCGCTGCTTCCTCGGGGCATCCAGTTTCGTCACGGAGCCAGCCGTCGATGGTGGCCACGTAGGGGATCGATCCATTCGGGAGCCGCGCTTCGGCGGTGTCTTGTGTGGTTCTGGCCAGGCGGAGTTCAGTGCGGCAGTGACTGTTCGGTATCCGACCCGTGCTTGCGTTGCAAGGCGCGGATCGAGATTCCGGCGCGGGCGTGACGGCGGATGGCGGCATGCTGCGCAGCGCGAGACCCACCCGAATCGCTCAAACCCTGCGGAGTGTCCCTCACCGCGGCCGTAGGTGCCTGACGGTCACGCCGTGCTGCTCGGCCAGTCTTTGGGCGATCAAGGAACGGTGGCAGGCCGCGGCATCGCGCTCGACGCAGAACACGGCCGCTGCTCCGGTACTCGGCAGCATCGACATGATCGACTCAAGGTCTGCGTGGTCGAGGATCTCAGCGGTGTAGCGGCCGACGTATGAGGCTGCGAGCTCTCGACGGGCGCGCTTCCCGACGCCCTGCCGGGCGTCCTCGGCATACTGAAGCTGTCGCAGTTCAGTGGTGGGGGCCAACTCGCGGTGGTGCCGGTACGCGATCCCGGCTGCGGCAAGCGAGACCTGCACGCCGCTGCGAGTTGGCCCAGGCGTACTCGGTACCTCGGACGCCGCGACGCTGTCGCACATCGAGCAGCATGCTGACCCCGCTCCTGTTCAGGCTGGCCAGAAACATTGAGGCATCCAAGCCGTAGACGCCGATAGTCCTGAGCTGGTGCATCACGGTCACCTTTCCCTGCCTAGCTGCCCGCGCCGCCGGCGAGCGGCGCGGGCAGCAGGGGCACTCAGGCGACCGCGGTCCCTTCCAACTCGATCATCTGGCCGGGGATCGCCAACCGAGTCACGCCGAGCATCGTGGTGGTCGGGGCTACCTGGGCCGCTCCCAGCCGCGACCCCAGCACCGCGTAGTGCTGGAAGAGCAGATCGACGTCGGTGGTGTAGATGTTGAGCCGCACGAGATTGGCCAGTGACATGTCGGCCGCGGCAAGCACCGCCTCCAGGTTGTCCAAGCTCAACGCAACCTGTGCTGCCATGTCTCCCTCATGCTGGGGAGTTCCATCGGCCCCCATCGCAGTCTGCCCAGAGCAGTACAACGTCCGGGTGTAGCCAGCGACCACCTCGCCCTGGTTGAACCCCATCTCCACCGACCACGTCACCGGGTTGACGGCCACTCGTTCGATTGCCATATCAGCTCCAATCAGATTCCATCGGGAGTTTGCCCGTTCGCGCGTCGCAGCCGGCGCTCTTTTGAGTCGCTCGAAGAACCTACTCGCGAGTCGACTTTGCCGCATTCCGCTCGCCGCTCATGCCGCTGGCGGTCAGTGCCAAGACGCGAGGCGCGCCGATAGTGTCATCGCCATCTCCTCATGATACCAGTGTGGTATCTGCCGCTCATGCCGCAGGCAGGTGGGGCGCTCCCGCCGCACTGAGTGGGGGATAGTCGTCGATGCGGCACGCGTGGTGGCAGTCGAGGATGGCGGGATCGGGTTGATTGTCAGCTCAAGAGCGAAGCTCCGGGACTGTCATCGACGAGGCCCGGGAGCCGAGGAGGCGCAGGGTTTCGGCGTCGCGGGTGCCGGGTTCTGCCGTGAGGACGGTGAGTTGAGCGCTGGGGTGGCCGACGAGGTCGAGGCCGTCGTAGTGGAGGGTCATCTCTCCGACGGCGTGGTGGCGGTAGTGCTTGACGCCGGAGTCGTGTTGCCAGACGTCGTGGTGGCCCCACAGGGTGCGGAAGTGCTCGCTTCTGGTGGACAGTTCGCCGACGAGGTCGTGGAGTTGCTTGTCGTGGGGGTCGCGGCCGGCTTCGGTGCGCAGCATCGCCACGTTCATCGCTGCGGCGGCGTCCCAGTCGGGGTAGAAGTCCTGTGATGCGGGGTCGAGGAAGGTGTAGCGGGCGAAGTTGGGTGGCTGCTCTGTGGCGTTGGTGATCATCTGGTCCATGAGGGCGCCGCCGAAGGTGTTCCAGGCCAGCAAGTCGGTGCGGCCGTTGCCGATCATGGCCACGGCGGAGGACATGGAGTCCAGGACCCACTGGATGCTCGACGATGGCCGCCAGGTTTTCGGGGCTCGGCCGCGGCGGCGTGGTGTGGGGGTGGCGGTGTCGGCTTGGCGGGCGAGCCGGTGGAGGTGTTCGCGTTCGGCGTCGTCCATCAGCAGCGCTTTCGCGAGGCCGTCGAGGACGGCTGAGGAGGCTCCGGCGATGGCGCCCCGTTCGAGGCGGGCGTAGTACTCGACGCTGACGCCGGCGAGGGTGGCGGCCTCGCTGCGGCGCAGGCCGGAGACGCGGCGGTCGCCCACGCGGGGGAGGCCGGCCATTTCGGGTTCCACGCGCGCTCGGCGCGACATCAGGAACTCACGAACCTCGGAGCGGTTGTCCATGGCTTCAGGCTACGTCTGAAGGCGGGGTGGTCGGGATACCCTGCCAGGGCACGTCACACCCGGGACTCCCCAACCCCTGCGGGCGCGGATTCACTGGTCCTATGACGCTTCGACTCCTGACCGCTCTCGCCTTCGCCAGCCTCGCCGCGACCGTGTCCGCCTGCTCCACCGCAGGCGGGTCTGAGACCACGCTCGACCTCGCACTGAACACGTCGCCGTCGATGGTCGCCCAGCTCCCGGACACCTTGTCCTTCAGCGACCGCATGGGCACCGCGCAGGTCGCCCAGCTACCGGAGGCGCTCAATGTCGCGGGCGGTCCGATGACCCGCTATGAGGCCGGAGACGTCGGGTACGCCCCCGCTCAGCGGTCGCTGGTGGTGTTCCTCACCGCCGGCGGGGGCGACGCGGCCGCGGACTTGGTGAAGGTCGGCCGCGTGGACAGCGGACTCAGCGGCCTGTCGAACTGCGTCCTGGAGTGTGAGGTGGCGATCGTCCTCACTGTGACCCGCAGCACCTCGTGACGCGGGTGGGTGACCGTGGCCTGTCACCTTCCTGGTCGGTGTGGCCGAGCGAGTCGTCGGTGTCCGTAGGTCTGCAGGTGGGTCAGGTGGGCGCTGGCGCCCCCTGTGCTCCTGCGGACAAGGGAACCCTGAATTACACGGCCGTAACTTGTTCACACCTGTGGATAGCGCTGTGGATATCGTCCGCGGACGTCAGGCGAGACCGGCCAGCCGCGCCAGCGCTGCGGCTACGGCTCCGATCACCACGACGGCGAGGAACGGGGCGCGGAGGATCAGCGCCAGCCCTGCCGCGAGCAGGGCGACGACACGGGCATCGAGCGTGATCGCCGTTCCGGTCACGAAGGCGCTGGTGGCGACCAGAGACGCGAGGAGACCGACCGTCACACCATGGGACAGCCTCGTCACCCATGGGCTCTCCAGCCAACGCTCAGGCAGCAGATAACCGACGAGTTTCGTGGCGTACGCGATCGCGCACGCGGCCAGGATCCAGAGCCACATCGTCACGGTCGGGCCTCCTCGTCAGGGGCGATCGGCGCCTCGACACCGCCGGCGTCACTCGGCTGGCGGATCCCCCGAGCCATCGTCGGCCGAGGCGCGTCGGCGTGCCGAGCCTCCTCCGTACCCCGAGGATCAGCAGCGTCCCTCGGGCGGGCAAGCGTCATCACCACCGCGACACCGGCAGCGACGAGGATCGGGATCCCCGCTGGAACGACGGGCGCCACCAGCACCGTGACCACGGCGGATGCCACCGCGACCGCGACGGGCTCGCGGCCCCGCAGCCGCGGCCACAGCAACCCCAGGAAGGCCGCGACCGCGGCGCCGTCGAGGCCCCAGGCCAACGGGTCGCCGAGCGCATCACCCACGAGAGCCCCCACCAGGGTGAACAGATTCCACAGCGCGAACACCGCGACACCGGCGGCCCAGAATCCCCGCCGCTCCTCGTCCGGATCCTCGGCGGCTGAGGCGGTGGCGATCGACTCGTCGATGGTCAGATGGGCCGCTGCGAACCGGCGCCAGCCGTGCGGGCGGAGCATCGCGTTGGCGGTCACCCCGTACACCGCGTTGCGCACCCCGAGCAGTGAGGCTGCGGCCGTCGCCGACGCCAGCGCCCCGCCCCCTGCCACCACGCCAACGAACGCGAACTGTGACCCACCGGTGAACATCAGCAGGCTCAGCGCGCACACCTGCGCCACGGACAGCCCCGCCGCGACACCCAAGGCCCCGAACGAGATCCCGTACAACCCCGTCGCGACACCCACAGACAGCCCGCGCCGCTGCGCGGGGGTCAGCGCCCTCACCGCACCGGCCTCACTGCACGGTCTCGGTGGCCTCGGAGATCACGGGCAGCCGCATCACGAACTTGGCGCCCCTGTCCGGGTCGTTGCTTGCGCGGACGGACCCGCCGTGCACGCGCGCCGTATGGTCCACGATGGAGAGCCCGAGCCCGGTGCCTGGTGTATTGCGCGCGCGGTCCGAGCGGTAGAAGCGGTCGAAGATGAGGGGAAGGTCCTCGTCGGCGATGCCTGGGCCTTCGTCGACGACGGTGAGGGTGCCGTCCTCCAGCGTGACCACGATGGTGCCGTAGGACGGCGAGAACTTGACCGCGTTGTCCAACAGGTTCGTGATGGCGCGCTCCAGCGTCGACGGATCACCCATGACGGGCGTGGGCTCCAGGGTCACGTCGAAGGTGATGTTGGGGCCGCGACGGCGGGCGCGCTCGATGGCGGACTCCGTCACCTCGGCCATGTCCAAGGGCTCATGTGGCCGCAGGAGGTGGTCGTCGCGGGTGAGGGCGACGAGGTCTCCCACCAGCGCGGAGAACTCGCCCAGCTGGGCTGCCACGTCGCCCAGGATCACCGAGCGGGCGCCCTCCGGGAGCATGCCCGAGGTGTCGTCTGCCAGCAGCAGTTCGATGTTGGTGCGCATCGACGTGAGGGGCGTGCGAAGCTCATGCCCGGCGTCGGCGATCAGCTGGCGCTGCTGCTCCCGCGACGTCTGAAGCGAGCGCAGCATCAGGTTGAACGACTTCGTCAGCTCGCCGAGATCATCGCGTCCGTAGATCCGGATGGGGTTGAGCTGGTCCGTCTGCGTGACCGACTTCACCGCCTGCGACAGGCGCCTCACCGGGGCCAGCACCGCCTGGGCGGCCCACAGCGCGGCCAACGTCGTGGTCATCACGCCGAGCGCGCCCGCGGCCAGCAGGGACAGCCACAGCGACGACAGCGTGGACTCCAACGCCACCGTCGGCCGACCGTACATCACCGCGTAGAACGCGCCGTCCACCGTCATCGGCACCGAGACCACCCGGTACGTGGTGCCGTCGGCGTCCAACGTGCGCGCCGAGGACCCCGTCTGCATCCGGGCCACCGCGATCTCCTCGGAGCCTGCCGGGAGCGCCAGCGGCTGCCCCGGCACCTGCTTCACCAGGCCGTCGGCCGCGACGAGGGCCAGCAGGCCGTTCGACGACCCCAGCAGGTCCGCCGACAGCCCACCCATGTTCGACACGTTCGACGAGATGGCGCCTGAGGCGGTCTGCGCCACACCCACGAGCTCGCGGTCCAGCTGCTCAAGCAGCGACCAGCGCGTCACAACATACGACGTGGCCCCAACCACCACCACCGACAGCGCGACACTGATGCCCGTGAGGAGGGCGAGCCGCCACTGCAGCGACTGGCCACTGACCAGGCGTCCGACACCGCGGCGGATCCGGATCCACCAACTCCCGATCACGGGGGAGTTTCACGCAGGACGTAGCCGATCCCCCGCACCGTGTGGATGAGCCGGGGGCGGCCACCCGTCTCCGTCTTCCGGCGCAGGTAGCCGATGTAGACCTCAAGGGAGTTCGCCGTAGTGGGGAACTCGAAGCCCCACACCTCGTTGAGCAGCGTGTTGCGCTCCATCACCCGCCGCGGGTTCTCCATGAACACCTGCAGCAGCGCGAACTCGGTGCGCGTCAGCGAGATGTGCTGCCCGCCCCGGGTCACCTCCCGGTGCTGGGTGTCCAGCGTGACGTCCTGGAAGGTGAGCACCTTCGACTCCGCCTCCGCCGCGGGCTTCGAGCGGCGCGTCAGGGCGCGCAGGCGCGCGAGCAGCTCGTCGAGCGCGAAGGGCTTGACCATATAGTCGTCGGCGCCGGCGTCGAGCCCGTCCACCCGGTCACCGACGGCGTCGCGCGCGGTGAGGATGAGGATGGGGGTGTCGTTGCCTCCGTCGCGCAACATCCGGGTGGTCTCGAGGCCGTCGAGGCGCGGCATCATGACGTCCATGATGATGGCGTCCGGGGTGTAGCTCACCAGCTTGGCAAGGGCCTCGATGCCGTCCGCGGCCGTCTGCACGTCGTCGCCGGTGTAGGTCAGCGAACGGGCCAGCGAATCGCGCACCGCCTGATCATCGTCAACCACCAGGATCTGCATGATCAGCCCCCATCGCTCTTGCCGGTTCAAGGGTTCATCCTACCCACCATCGGCTTGGCTCGGCGTTCCCGACTCGCGTGGGTATGGTGTCGGCCATGACCACGGTTCTCTTCGTCTGCTGGGGCAACATCTGCCGCTCCCCGATGGCCGAGCGGGTGGCTCGTCGCCGAGCCGAGGAACAGGGTCTCGACATCCGGATCGAGAGCTTCGGCGTCTCCAGCGAGGAGGTCGGCAACCCGATCGACCCCCGCGCCGCCCGGACCCTCGAGCGGGCCGGCTACGACGCGTCCGGGCACACCGCGCGCAAGATCGGAGCCGCCCAGATCAAGTCCGCAGACCTCGTGATCGCCGCCGAGCAGCTGCACGTGGACCGGCTGCTGAGGATCGCGCCCGGGGCCACCAACATCGCGCTGATCAACGACTTCAACCCCGACAAGCCCACGGGGGAGACGCTCATCGACCCGTGGTACGGCACGGAGGAGGGCTTCGAGCGGACCCTCGCCGACATCGAGGCCGCCGTCGACGGCGTGCTCCTGGCGGTGTCGCGGCGCTGACGAGCCTCCGGGCAAGGTGGCAGGATGCGGGCATGACAACCCGGAATCCCCAAGACCTCCTTTTCATCGGCGGAAGCGGCATCATCAGCCACGCCAGCGTGGAGCGGGCGGTACGGCTCGGTCACCGCGTCACCGTCCTCAACCGCGGCCGGTCCGGCGTCCGGACCCTCCCCGCCGAGGTGGAGACGCTGGTGGCCGACGTGCACGACGAGGCCGCCGTCGACGCCGCGCTCGGTGACCGTCAGTTCGACGCCGTCGCGCAGTTCTTCGCGTTCACCCCGGACCACGTCGCCCGCGACATCGCCCGCTTCACCGGACGCACCGGACAGTACATGTTCATCTCCTCCGCGTCGGCGTACCAGACGCCGCCGTCGCGGGTGCCCGTGACCGAGTCCACCCCGCTGCGCAACCCGTTCTGGGAGTACTCCCGCAACAAGATCGCGTGCGAGGACCTGCTGGTGGCGCACTACCGCGACAACGGCTTCCCGGCCACGATCGTGCGCCCGTCGCACACCTACGACCGGACGCTGATCCCCACCACCGGGGGTTGGACCGACGTGGCCCGGTTCCGCGCCGGCAAGCCGGTGGTGGTGCACGGCGACGGCACCACCCAGTGGACGCTGACGCACTCCGACGACTTCGCCGTCGGCTTCGTCGGACTGCTGGCCAACCCGCTGGCGGTGGGGGACAGCTTCCAGATCATGGGCATGCATGCGCCCACCTGGGACCAGATCTACACGTGGCTGGCGCGGGCCGCCGGCGTCGATGCGCCCGAGCTGGTGCACGTGGCCTCGGAGACCATCGCCCGGGCCCTGCCCGATGTGGGCGACGGCCTGCTCGGCGACAAGGCACACTCCATGGTCTTCGACTGCTCGAAGCTGCGGGCGCTCGTGCCGGAGTTCAACCCGACGATCACCTACGACGAGGCGGTCGCGGAACAGATCGCCTGGTACGACGCGCATCCCGACCGGCAGGTCGTCGACCGGGATCTCGACGCGGGCTTCGACCGGCTCGTGGCGCACGCACGCTCGCTCTGACGCGGGCGCCCGGCTCCGGCCGGGGGCGTCGCGGTACCCTGTGTGCTCTCCTGATCGCGAGCGAAAGGCGCCGACGATGAGCCTGCAGGGCCGCAGCTTCCTCAAGGAACTGGACTTCACCCCCGACGAGTGGCGCGGGCTGCTCGGGCTGGCCGCCGAGCTCAAGCTGCAGCGCCGCGAGGGCCGCGAGGAGCGTCGGCTCGTGGGCAAGAAGGTGGCCCTGCTGTTCGAGAAGACCTCGACGCGGACCCGCTGCGCCTTCGAGGTGGCGGTCGCGGAGCAGGGCGGGATGACCACCTACCTCGACCCGTCGGGCTCCCAGATCGGGCACAAGGAGTCGGCGGCCGACACCGCCCGCGTCCTGGGCCGCTGGTACGACGGCATCGAGTACCGCGGCTCCGGCCAGGACATCGTCGAGACGCTGGCCGCCCACGCGGGCGTGCCGGTGTACAACGGGCTGACCGATGACTGGCACCCCACCCAGATGCTCGCTGACCAGCTGACGATGATTGAACACAGCGGCAAGCCGCTGGACGAGATCTCTTTCGCCTTCCTGGGCGACGCGCGCAACAACGTCGGCAACTCGCTGCTGATCAGCGGTGCGTTGATGGGCATGGATGTGCGGATGGTGGCGCCGGTGGCGCAGCAGAACGCAGACGAGGTGGTGGCGCAGGCGCGCCGCCTCGCGGAGTCGACGGGGGCCCGGATCACGATCACCGACGACGTGGCCGCGGGCGTCGCGGGGGTGGACTTCGTCTACACCGACGTGTGGGTGTCGCTGGGGGAGCCCAAGGAGGTGTGGGCCGAGCGGATCGAGCTGCTTAGGCCCTACCAGGTCAACGCCGAGCTGATGCGCGCCACCGGCAACCCCGCCGTGCGCTTCCTGCACTGCCTGCCGGCCTTCCATGACCTCCACACCTCCGTGGGCCGCGGCCTGAAGGAGGAGTTCGGGATAGAGGGCGTCGAGGTGACCGACGAGGTGTTCGAGTCCGAGGCCAGCGTCGTCTTCGACCAGGCCGAGAACCGGATGCACACCATCAAGGCGGTGCTGGTCGCGACCCTCGCCGGGTGACCAAGGCGCCTGTCTTCCGTCCCGACACTGTGCACTGGTTCGCCGGCCGCGGTGCCGTCCTCGCATACGTTGGGCTTCTTCGCAGACTGAATACGGTGTGCGACGACGGCGAAGGTATGCGAAGACCGCTCGGCGCCCCCGCCACGGTGTGCGAAGAGCCCGAACGTGTGCGAGGACGGGTGTCGCCGCACCCCTCGCGGGGAGGGCGACGATGAATGACTGTGAGGCGAGCGCCTTAAGCTACGCTTGCGTAAGCTACGGATGCGTAAGTTAGTGGAAGGAGGCCGCGTGCGCGGTCAAAGCCAGGACATGGTGCAACTGCTGACTCCGGACGGGCGGCGCGTCGAGCACGACGAGTTCCAGTTCACCGGCACCACCGCCGACCTCGTCGGGTACCTCCGCGACATGATCCTCGCCCGTCGCTTCGACGCCGAGGCCACCGCCCTTCAGCGCCACGGCGAGCTGGGGCTCTGGACCCCGCTGATCGGGCAGGAGGCCGCGCAGGTGGGCTCGGCTCACGCTCTGCGCCCGGCTGACGTGGTGTTCCCGTCGTACCGCGAGCACGCCGTCGCCATGGTGCTCGGCGTCCCGCTCACCAACATGCTCTCGCTGTTCCGCGGCACCAACGGCGGCTACTGGGAGAAGCTGGACACCTTCAAGAACTACCAGATCGTCATCGGCTGCCAAGCGCTGCACGCCACGGGCTACGCCATGGGCCTCCAACTCGACGGCGCCGTCGGCAACCCCGACGACGAGTCCAACGCCGGGGTCATCATCTACCACGGCGACGGCGCCGCCAGCCAGGGCGACGTCAACGAGGCCTACGTCTTCGCCGCCTCCTACAACGCGCCGGTGGTGTTCTTCTGTCAGAACAACCAGTGGGCCATCTCGGAGCCCATCGCCCTGCAGTCCCGGATCCCGCTGTTCCAGCGCGCGCAGGGATTCGGCTTCCCCGGCATCCAGGTGGACGGCAACGACGTGCTGGCCGTCAAGGCGGTCACCGACTGGGCCATGGCCCGGGCGCGCGCCGGCGAGGGTCCCGCGTTCATCGAGGCCTTCACCTACCGGATGGGCGCCCACACCACCTCCGACGACCCCACCAAGTACCGCGAGCGCGCAGACGAGGAGGAGTGGCGCGGCCGCGACCCGATCGCACGCCTCACCACCCACCTTCGCGCCCAGGGCGCCGTCGACGACGACTGGTTCGCCGCCGTCGAGGCCGAGGCCAAGCGGTTGGGGGCCGAGGCCCGTGCGTCGATCCCCCTGATGGAGAACACCACCATGGACAGGCTCTTCGAGACCGTCTACGCCGAGCCCACCGTCGCGCTGGAGGCGCAGCGCCGCGAGTACGCCGAGTTCGTGGCGAGCTTCGGGGAGGACGCATGAGCGAGACCCTGACCATGGCCAAGGCCCTGAACCGGGGCCTGCGGCGGGCGCTGCAGGCGGACCCGAAGGTGCTGCTCGCCGGCGAGGACATCGGGAAGCTCGGTGGGGTGTTCCGCATCACCGAGGGGCTGCAGGACGAGTTCGGCGAGAACCGGGTGGTGGACTCCCCTTTGGCCGAGTCCGGCATCATCGGCACCGCGGTGGGGCTGTGCATGCGTGGCTACCGCCCGGTGGTCGAGATCCAGTTCGACGGCTTCGTCTTCCCCGGCTTCTCCCAGATCGTCACCCAGGTGGCCAAGCTGCACATGCGTACCGGCGGCCACACGACGATGCCTATGGTGATCCGCATCCCCTACGGCGGCGGGATCGGCGCCATCGAGCACCACTCCGAGTCCCCCGAGGCGTACTTCGCCCACACTCCCGGCCTCAAGGTCGTCACCTGCTCCAACGCCAACGACGCCTACTGGATGATCCAGCAGGCCATCCAGTCCGACGATCCCGTGGTGTTCTTCGAGCCGAAGCGCCGCTACCACGTCAAGGGCACGGTGAACTTCTCCGCGCGCCCCGCCCCGATGCACCAGGCGCAGGTGGTGCGCCACGGCACGGACGCCACGCTGCTGGCCTACGGGCCCATGGTCAAGACCTGCGTGGATGCCGCCTCCCTGGCCGCCGAGGAGGGCACCTCCCTGGAGGTGGTGGACCTGCGCACGCTCAGCCCCGTCGACTGGGTGACCATCGAGTCCTCGGTGCGCCGCACAAAGCGCGCCGTCGTCGTGCACGAGGCGCCGAAGACCCTGGGACTCGGCGCCGAGATCGCGGCCAAGCTCCACGAGGACCTCTTCTACGTGATGGAGGCCCCGGTCCAGCGGGTGGCCGGCTACGACATGCCGTACCCGCCGGCCCGCGTCGAGGAGGAGTACCTTCCCGGTGTGGACCGGATCCTCGACGCCGTCGACCGTTCGCTCGCCTACTAGGAGGCCGTGATGAAGCATCAATTTCTGCTGCCGGATCCCGGCGAGGGTCTGCTCGAGGCGGAGATCGTGGCGTGGAGGGTCGCGGCGGGGGACGTGATCGAGGTCAACGACGTGCTGGTGGAGATCGAGACGGCCAAGTCGCTGGTCGAGCTGCCGTCCCCCTATGCGGGCACGGTGACGGCGCTGCTGGTGGCCGAGGGCACCACGGTGGAGGTGGGCAGCCCCATCGTCGAGATCGACGACGGCGTGGCCGACGCGCCGCCCGCCCCGGCGGACAGTGAAGGCGGGCCCAACCTGGTGGGATACGGCGCCCAGGACTCCGGCCCCGCGAGGCGGCGACGTCGCGGGCACGGCACGGACAGGGGATCGGCGGCCGAGGCCATGAACGCCTCCTACGGGCAGCACGAGCCGGGGCGTCGCGCGGACGAGGTGCACCCGGCGGGCGCCGTCCACGCGCGGGCGCAGGGTGATCCCCTGCCCACCCCAGGCCGGGCGCCGGCGGAGTCGCAGCTGGTGCTGGCCTCTGATCCTGGATCGGCGAGGGCCAAGCCGCCGGTGCGCAAGTACGCCGCGGACCTGGGCGTGGACCTGGGCACGGTGGTGGGCACCGGGCCTGACGGCACCATCACCCGCCGCGACGTCGAGGCGGCCGCGGCGTTCCGCTACCTCGACGAGCAGCCCAAGCAGGGGCGCATCCTCAACGACCATGCTGCGTTCCAGGCATCCGGTCCACGCTTCGGCGAAGGGCCGGGCGGCGCCGCGGGGCAACCACACGCCGGCACCTCGTTCAGCGGCTCGAGCTTCGGCGGCGGCCAAGGGCCGACGGAGGGTCTGGGCGGCTTCAACCCACAGCAGGGCCGCGCCGATCGGCGGGTCCCCATCAAGGGCGTCCGCAAGGTGACCGCCGAGAACATGGTCCGCTCCATCCAGACACACGTGCACGTGACCGAGTGGATCACCGTGGACGTCAGCGCGACGATGGACTTCGTCGAGACGCTCAAGGGGCGCCGCGAGTTCACCGGGCTGCGGGTCTCGCCCCTGCTCGTCTACGCCAAGGCCATCTGCCTGGCGCTGGCGCGCAATCCGGAGCTCAACTCGTCGTGGGATGAGGAGCGGCAGGAGATCGTCTACTACGGCAACGTGAACCTCGGCATCGCGGCCGCCACCCCCCGCGGCCTCATGGTGCCCAACATCAAGTCCGCCCAGGACCTCAGCCTGCTTCAGCTGTGCCAGGCGGTCAACCAGCTGGTGCAGGTGTCGCGGGAGGGGAAGCTCCAGCCCGGCGACTACTCGAACGGCACGTTCACCATCACCAACGTGGGCGTCTTCGGCATCGACGCGGGCACCCCCATCATCAACGGCGACGAGTCGGCCATCTTCTGCATGGGCTCCATCGAGCGCCGCCCCTGGGTGGTGGGGACCGGCGCCGAGGAGAGGGTGGTGCCGCGGTGGGTCACCACGCTCGCGGTGGCGTTCGACCATCGGATCGTCGACGGCGAGCAGGGCTCGCGGTTCCTGCACGACGTGGCCTCCATCCTCCAGGAGCCCGCGCTGGCGCTCCTCTACTGACATCCGCGAGGCCGAACGGAGGTCGGGGGTTTAGCGGGACCGAATTGTGGGTATCGACCAGGTACCGGCCCGCGACGAGGAGGAATCAGATGATGATGACACCTCGCGAAGCTGAGGCACTCTCCGTGGTCCACCTGCGGATCGTGACCGTGCTCGACGAGGTGCGCGTCGGCGTCCCGCCTGACCGCGACGCCGCCTTCGACCACCTGAGACGGCTGTTGGCGGCCGCGATGGCCGCCGAGTGGCTGTGGCAGCAGCCCGGCAGCGTCCTGGTCCACCAGCGGGGGCGCGCGCCGAACCACGCGGCGATCGCCGCCTCCGTCGCGTACCTCGAGCAGGCCCACCGCGACTCCCTGGATTTCGTGATCGAGGCCGCCCTGCTCGAAGAGATCGTGACCGAGCACATGGCGCCCGGGCGCGGCAGATGGGAGCGCGCAGCGGGCCTGGTGCAGCGGGTGGCCACGAGGCTCCCCGCCGACGGCCGGGTCACCTTCCAGCAGTTACGGGGCATGGCCGACGGCATGGTGCGGGGGTCCTCCGGGCGCCCCTTCTTCACTGCCCGCCGCGCAGCGCGCGCACCCGAGCCCCGTACCCGCTAATCTGCGGAGTGTCGGCGACCCACGCCGGCATCCTCACGCAGAGGTAGCCCGGATGACCCTCGATCTCAGTGGCGAAGAGGGGGCACTGGCTTCAGCGGCCCCCCTCGTCGGCATCGACATGTTCCTGCCTGATCCTCAGGCGGTCGCACCCGCGCGGGCGAGGCTGGCCCTGGTCCAGCCCGAGTCCCAGCGGGCGCAGACGCTGATCAGCGCACTCGATGACAGCTATGACGTCGTCGCGGTGACCGACGTCGAGAACTCCATCGACACCCTCCTGGCAGATCCCCCGGAGATCGTCCTGGCTGATCTCGCGGCCTGGTCAGCCGGCCTGGACTTCCTTCGAGCCCTCCGCGCGGAGCCGGCCCTGGCCGGGAGTGCCGTGGTCCTGCTGGACGACGTGCAGGGCGGGCCAGGCGAGGGAGACGTGGATCTCCCTCAGCTGCGGATCCGCCTGGCGGCCGCGCTGGGCAGGGCGAGACGACGCTCCCTGGACGCCGCCTGGCGGCGGGCGCTCCTCTCCGCGCTGAACGACGGGGTGCTGATCTTCGACGCGGCAGGGCTGGTCATGGACATGAACCCCGCGTTCGCTCACCTCTCCGGGTACACGATGGCCGACGGGCCCTTCCGTCCTCCCTACCCGTGGTGGCCGAGCGAGGAGGAGGACGCGGAGCAGAGGGCGGCCATCGCGCAGCGCCATCGTGAGGCCAGGGAAGGTATCTCGGGAACGGCGGAGGCGGTGTTCTACGACTGCGAGCGCCGACCCTTCTGGGTCTCGGTGACGGACGCCTCGGTGAAGGATCCCGACACCGGTCTCACAGCCACGATCCGCACGTTCCGGGACATCACCCGCCAGAAGCAGGCCGAGAAACGCCGCGCGGCAGCCGCGCAGGTCAGCTCCAGTTTCGCGGGCGAGGACGACATCGCGACGCTGCTGGGGCTGGCCACCTACGGATTCGAGCTGCTGTTCGTTGGACGCTGCACCATCCAGCTCGACCTGGGGGGCCCCGTCCTGTTCCACGGTGGATCGACGGTGACGGCCGACGAGTTGCCGCCCGAGGTCGTCGCGGGCATCGGTGGCTGTCCGAGCGCCGACAGCATCAAACTGAGGCCCGGCATCCTGCTCGTGCCGCAGACGAGCATGGCGGACTGCCGGGCATGGGTCCAGTTCCCGCGGCCCCGGCAGGTCAGGCCCGACGAGATGATCGTGGCGGACCTGCTGGCGCAGGCCTTCGCCCTGGCGGTCGATCGCCTCATCCTGGCGCAGCAGGCAGCGGACAGGCAGGAGCACATGGCCCGCGGGATCGAGAGCCACCGCCTGATCGGGCAGGCCGTCGGCATCCTCGTCGAGCGCCACCGCGTGACGCCGGCAGACGCCTTCGAACGGCTCAAGCGGGCGAGCCAGGACCGCAACCTGAAGCTACGGGCCGTGGCCGAACTGGTCATCGAGACGGGGGCGGACCCGAAGGCGCTGTAGCCGGTTCGAACTCAGAGACGTTCTCGCCCACCGGCGCTCCGCCGACGGCCAAGGCCCAGCAGGGGGAGTACCTCACCACCGCGCAGGGCGCACGCCTGCGCAGCACCGACCACGCGCTCAAGGCCGGCCCCCGCGGCCCGGTACTCCTGCAGGATCACCACCTGCGCGAGAAGATCACCCACTTCGATCATGAGCGCATCCCCGAGCGCGTCGTTCACGCGCGCGGCACGGGAGCCCACGGCGTCTTCGTGGCCAACGGACGCGCCGCGAAGATCTGCCGCGCCGCCTTCCTGAGGAGGGGCGTCGAGACCGATGTCTTCGTCCGCTTCTCGACGGTGGCAGGATTCCGCGGCTCGTCCGACACCGTCCGCGACACCCGGGGGTTCGCGACGAAGTTCTACACCTCGGAGGGCAACTACGACCTCGTCGGCAACAACATCCCCGTCTTCTTCATCCAGGAGGGCATCAAGTTCCCCGACATCGTGCACGCCGTCAAGCCCGAGCCGGATCGCGAAATCCCGCAGGCACAGAGCGCTCACGACACGTTCTGGGACTTCGTCTCCCTGCACACGGAGGCGCAGGCGCACGTCGCCTGGAGCATGTCCGACAGGGCCATCCCGCTGTCGTACCGCATGATGGAGGGCTTCGGGATCCACACCTTCCGCCTGATCAACGAGACCGGCGAGACGAGCCTGGTGAAGTTCCACTGGAAGCCCAAGCAGGGGATCCACAGCCAGGTCTGGGAAGAGACGCAGATGACGGCGGGCAACGACCCCGACTTCCACCGTCGCGACCTCTATGACGCGATCGACGCCGGCGCCTACCCGTCGTACGACCTCGGCGTCCAGGTCATGCCGGACAGCGAGGACGAGACGTTCGAGGGCATCGACCTGCTCGACCCCACCAAGCTCGTCCCGGAGGAGCTCTGCCCGGTAGAGATCATCGGCACCATGACGCTCAACCGGCGCCCCACCAACTTCTTCGCCGAGGTGGAGCAGGTGATGTTCAACCCAGGCAACCTGGTGCCCGGCATCGACATCACCAACGACCCGCTGCTGCAGGTGCGCCTGTTCTCCTACATCGACACGCAGATCACGCGCCTGGGCGGGCCGAACTTCACCCAGATCCCGATCAACCGCGCCCACTGCCCCGTCAACGACATGTTCCGCGACGGCTTCCACCAGCACGCCGTCCACGGCGGGGTGGCGCCGTACCGCCCGAACTCGCTCGACGGCGGCAACCCGGCCGTCGCCGACGACGACAGCGGCGCGTTCATCGACCTGCCGCAGCGCGTCGAGGGCGCGAAGGTGCGGGAGCTGTCCGAGAGCTTCGACGACCACTTCAGTCAGGTGACGCTGTTCGTGCGGTCGCTGACAGATGTGGAGCGCCAGCATCTGACGAGGGCCTACGTCTTCGAGCTCGGCAAGTGCTACGAGGAGTCGATCAGAGTCCGGCAGCTGCAGTGCCTGGCCAACATCGACGCCGACCTCTGCGCGGACGTGGCCAAGGCCCTCGGGCTGCCTGCGCCGGAGCCGACGGTGCCGCCGGCCGCGGACGTCGAGCCGAGCCCTGCCCTGTCCCAGATCCGGGGCACGTGGCCGGTGACCGGTCGCAAGATCGCGCTCGTCGTCGACGCCGACACCGATCCCGCAGAGATCACCGCGGCGAAGGACGCCGTCATGGGCAAGGGCATGCTCCCCTTCGTCACGGCTCCGCACGGCGGCAAGTTGGGCGACGTGGTGATCGACCGGGCATTCCTCACAGCGGCCTCGATCGAGTTCGACGCGGTGCTCGTGCTGGAGGCCCCGGCGCCCGCGCCGGACGCCGAGCCCATCTTCGATGCCAAGGCCGGACATTCGACGGCGGGCGAGTCGGTGGATCCGCGGGTGGTGAAGATGGTCGCGGAGATGTTCCGCCACTGCAAGGCGATCGTGGTCTCCCCCGGGTCCACGACTGTGCTCGACGCCGCGGGGTTGCCCCAGGACGCTCCAGGCGTCGTGGTGGCCGAGCCGGGGACTGCAGTGTCGCGGTTGGCGAAGCTGCTGGCGACCCACCGGGTGTGGGAGCGGTTCGCGCCCGGCCACGGAGGCGTGGATCCCCGCGGTGGGCGAGCCCAGCGCGGTGACGAGAAGAAGCGGGCGTGAAACCGCGCCGGCCGACACTCCGGTGCCGCGTGAGACGGCATCGCGCCCCGAGGGCGTGCGAAGTGCGGCCGCGACGCCGACAGTGAAACACTGGGTGGCATGCCGTCGCCCACCACGTTCCACGTCGATCTCGACGCGCTGCACGCCAACCTGGCCGTCGCCCGCGAGCTGGCGGGCGGGCGGCAGGTCCTGGCCGCCGTCAAGGCGAACGCGTACGGCCACGGCCTGGTCGAGGTGGCGCGCAGCATCCAGGAGCGAGGGTCGGCCGAGTGGCTCGGGGTGGCGCTCACGGCCGAGGCACGGACCCTCCGCGACGCCGGCATCTCGCTGCCGATCCTCAAGTTCACCCCCACCCTCGCCGACGACCTGCCCGAGGCCGTCGCGGCGGGGGTGACGCTGTCGCTCGGCGACGTCAGGTCCGTCGATGAGGCGCAGGCCGCCGCCGTCGCGGCGGGGGTCACCGTCGACGTCCACCTGAAGATCGACACTGGCATGCGGCGGGTGGGCGCCGATCCCGCGGACGCCGTGGCGCTGGCCGGGAAGCTGGCGGCCGCGTCCCACCTGCGCGTGGGCGGGGTCTTCACGCACCTGCCGGTCAGCGACGTGGTCGCGGGGGAGGGCTTCACGCGGTCCCAGCTGGCCCTCTTCGAGGCGACGGTGGCGCGGGTCGAGGACGTGGTGGGCCCCGTCGAACTCGTGCACGCGGCCAACTCCGGCGCGGTGCTCGGCCACGAACTGGGCCGCACCACCATGGTCCGCCCCGGAATCATGGTCTACGGCTCCTACCCGGACGCCGCGACGCCGCACACCCGGGCGCTGCGCGACGTGGGCCGCTGGACGTCGCGGGTGAGCTTCCTCAAGCGCATCCGGGAGGGCGAGACCGTGGGCTACGGGCGCACCTGGACGGCCCCGCACGACACCTGGGTGGCCACCGTCGCTGTCGGCTACGGCGACGGGTATTCGCGGCTGCTGTCGTCGCGGGGGCGGATGCTCATCGCGGGGCGTTCCTACCCGGTCGTCGGGCGCGTGTGCATGGACCAGACGATGCTGGACCTGGGCCCCGACACACCGACGGTGGGGGTGGGCGACGAGGTGGTCCTGATGGGCACCAGCGGCCAGGACCGCATCGGCGTGGAGGAGATCGCCCGCCTCATGGGGACCATCACCTACGAGGTGACCTGCCTCATCACGGCGCGCGTACCCCGCACCTACTGACCAGGCCACACCCCCGGGTCCGAGGATCTAGTCGGAGGGGGCGCCCTCGGCGCGGCCCCGCGAGACCTTCGGGCGCCTGCTCGGGAACTCGTTCATGGCATGGATCCCGATGCTGCGCGTGCTCCAGCCGTCCACGGCCGCGCCGACTCCGCCGCCCACGAGCGGGATGCCACGCAGGGCCCGCACGCCGAGGCGCTTGCCGCTGACCTGGTACATCACCCGGTCGAGGAGCGCCCGCGACACTTGGCCGTCGAGCCGTGCGTCGAACACGGGGGCCGTGGCCACCACAAGGGGCGAGCTGGGGAGCACTCCCTTGCTCACCAGGTCCGCCATCGTCGACGGGCCCAGCATCACCATGAGGATGGCCGTGCGCACCCGGGGATCACTCAGCTCGTAGCCACGCAGGTGGGCGATGCCCGCCACCAGCCTGGCCTGGAGGAAGGTGGCCGCAGCGATGTTGGCCGGCACCGCGACCAGCGCGACGAAGAAGCCGCCCCAGTTGGTGGCGAACCCCTGGCCGCCGGCCATGGCGACGTGCTGGGCGATCATGCGCGCGATGGCGGCCTCGACGTCCGAGCGCTGGGCGAGGAGCTGCTTGGCGGAGTGCTTGGCCCCGGGCAGCGGACCCTTGCCCTCGATGGCCAGCTGGAGCAGCTCATGGAGGACGTCAGCGGTGAAGTTCTCAGCCACCGCCACGACGTTGCCATCACTCATCGTCAGACTCCTCTCCTGATCCAAGCCTGTCACAGGCCCGCACACGCGTCGACCCTGGAAAAGTCCCTAGAGGGAACCACTGATCAATCGCCTTGGCTGCGGCGCACCGGGAGCAGGGGCCAAGTTCTCACCGTGCCCGACACGCCCTCGCCGAGGCCAGCATTGATCAGTACTTACCCAGGGCTGCCAGACTGGGACCATGTTGGGCGTCACATTCGGCCGGCCGGAGGACTGGCCGGGCCAGGATCTGATCGGTTACTCCGAGGAGTTCAGCCCCGGTCTCGCGCTTGAAGCCTACTCCTGCGGGGTCTTCCCGATGCCCATCGACCACGACGGTGAGGAGATGGGCTGGTGGTCGCCCATGCAGCGCGGACTGCTGCCCATCCACGGGCTTCACGTCACGCGATCGCTGCGGAAGTCGGCCCGGCGCTACACCACCACCGTGGACAGGGCGTTCGACGACGTCCTGGCCGCGTGCGGGGACCCGGCCCGCGACGGCGGATGGATCGACGCCCGGATCCAGGATGCCTACACCACGCTGCACGCGAAGGGCTGGGTCCACTCCGTCGAGACGTGGGACGCGGACGGGCGGCTGCTCGGCGGGCTCTACGGGGTGCACGTGGGTGGAGTCTTCGCGGGGGAGTCCATGTTCCACGATCCGGATCGCGGGCGTGACGCCTCGAAGGTGGCGCTCCTGCGTCTGGCGGTCGAACTCGCCTGGGCGGGGGTGCGGCTGCTCGACGTGCAGTGGCTCACCGAGCACCTCGGGTCCCTCGGCGCCTACGAGGTGCCCCGGGCTGAGTACCTGGCGCGCCTGAGCCTCGCGCTGGAGCTGCCGCAGCTCCCCTGGAGCGGCGGCGGCACGATGGATGGCGCGGACCTGCTGCAGGCCTGGGAAGCGGCGCGCGCACAGGGCACACTGTCGGGAGGGGGCACCCCGTCCCGCGCGGACGCTCCCCCCACGGGTGCACGATCGTCAGAAGGAGGTGCCGATGCCTGAGCTGCCCGAGGTCGCCGCGCTCGCGGGTGAACTGGACCGGAAGCTGCGCGGCGGGGTCATCGCGGCCGGCCACCTGGTGTCGTTCTCCGCGCTCAAGACCTACAAGATTCCCTTGACCGCGCTGGCCGGCCTGGAGATCGACGGAGTCAGCCGCCACGGCAAGTTCGTCGACATCGCGGCCCAGGGCGTCCACCTGATCTTCCACCTCGCCCGCGCCGGCTGGGTCACGTGGCACGACGTGGCGCCGCAGGTCCCCGCGCGCCCGGGCAAGTCGGGCCTGGCGCTGCGGATCGTGCTCGACGACGGATCCGGCTTCAGCCTCACCGAGGCCGGCACGCAGAAGCACCTCGCCGTCTACGTGGTCGACAGCCCCGAGGAGGTGCCCGGTGTCGCGGCGCTGGGGCCTGATCCGATGGCTCCCGGGTTCACCGTCGACGACTTCCGCGCAGTCCTGGCCGCCGCCGGGCGCGCCCAGCTCAAGGGGGTGCTCCGGGATCAGAGGGCCCTCGCCGGGATCGGCAACGCCTACAGCGACGAGATCCTCCACGCGGCCCGGCTGAGCCCGTTCAAGCCGGCCAACAGCCTCGATGAGGCGGCCACGGCCGAGCTCTTCGGCCACCTCCGCGAGGTGCTGGGCCAGGCGGTCGCCTCGGCGGCCGAGGTGCCGATCGCCCACCTCAAGGACGCCAAGCGCGCGGGGATGCGCGTGCACGGCCGCACCGGCGAGGCCTGCGGGGTCTGCGGCTCGACCATCGCCGAGGTGTCGTTCGCGGACTCGTCGCTGCAGTACTGCCCCGGCTGCCAGACCGGCGGCAAGCCGCTGGCCGATCGGCGGATGTCGAAACTCCTCAAGTAGCCCCGTGCGCGGCGCCTACGATGTGGGGATGAGCGACGGGGGAGTCATCGGCAGCGTCCAGGGCGCGGCCAAGGACGTCGAGGAGCATCCGGCCGCTGCCTGGGCGGCCGGCGCGGGTCACGTCGTCAACGGGGTCGTGCACGCCATCATCGGCGGCATCGCCATCGGCATCGCGCGGGGCGCGGGCGGGTCGGCCGACCAGTCCGGCGCCATGCGCGCCATCAAGGACAATCCGCTCGGCGCGGCGGCCCTGTGGCTGGTGGCTGGGGCGCTGTTCGCGTTGGCCCTCTACTCGCTGGCGGTCGCCGTCGGAGAGGTGTCGCGGAAGAAGCGGGACGCGGCCAAGAGCGTGGGCCGCGCCGTGATGTATGCGGTGGTGGGCTCGGCGGCGCTGGTCTACGCCCTGGGCGGCACGGCGGACGGCGAGGAGACCACCGAATCGGTCAGCGCGGAGCTGCTGCAGAGCTGGTGGGGCTCGGCGCTCCTGGTGCTGGCGGGCGTGGTCATCGCGGTCATCGGCGTGGCGATGATGGCCAAGGGGGTCACCCGGTCCTTCCTCAAGGACGTCGAGCTGCCGCCCCGGTTCCGCCGTTCGTTCACGGCGCTCGGCATCGCCGGGTACCTGGCGAAGGGCCTGGCGGTGGTGATCATCGGCGTCCTGTTCGTGGTCGCGGTGTTCACGCGCGATCCGGAGGACACCGGCGGCCTCGACGGCGCGCTCAAGTCGCTCGTCGGAGTGCCCGGCGGTCAGGCGGTGCTGGTGGCCATCGGGGTCGGCCTGATCCTCTACGGCGTCTACTGCATCGCGCGCGCGAGGACCACGGCGCGCCAGGCTCGCTGACGGCTCCGGCGTCGCCGTCGGCCCATGGCCTAACCTGAGGGGCGTGCTCGGATACTTCGGCCCCGCGGGGACCTTCACCCATCAGGCGTTGCGCACCATCACCGACGACGACGCCCTCGCGTTCGCCAGCGTGCGGGAGGCGCTCGACGCCGTGCGGTTGGGGCATGTGCGCGGCGCCGTCGTGCCGATCGAGAACTCCGTCGAGGGCGGCGTGTCGGCCACGCTCGACGAACTGATCGCGGGCGCCCCGCTCGCCATCCGCGGCGAGATCGTCATCCCGGTCGAGTTCGGGCTCTACGTCCGCCCGGGGACCAGGATGGACGAGGTGCAGCAGGTGCTGACGCATGGCCATGCCGCTGCCCAGTGCCGCGACTGGCTGGGGGTGATGGTGCCTCAGGCGCACATCACCGAGGCAGGTTCGACGGCGGGCGCCGCGGCCGAGGTCGCGCGCCCGGAGTCGCGCTACGACGCCGCGGTGTGCGCGAGGGTCGCGGGTGAGCTGTACGGGCTGGAGGAGTTGGCCTACCAGATCGAGGACAACCCCGGGGCGGTGACCCGGTTCGTCGAGGTGGGTGTCGCGGGACCGGTCCCCGAGCGCACCGGCGCGGACAAGACCACTCTGGTGGCCTACATGCGCGAGGACCACGCGGGCGCCCTGCTGGAGATCCTGGAGCAGTTCGCGGTGCGCGGCGTGAACCTGAGCCGGATCGAGTCGCGTCCCACGAAGACCACGCTGGGCTCCTACTGCTTCTCGATCGACGTCGAGGGCCACCTGCACGACAAGCGGGTCGAGGAGGCGTTGGAGGGGTTGCACCGGGTGTGTCCCACCGTGCACTTCCTCGGCTCCTACCCGCGTGCGGACAAGGCCCGCCCCGTCGTCGGCCACGGGTTCACCGACGAGGAGTTCGACGCGGCCGCGAGGTGGATCCGCACGCTCGGCTGACCGGGCGGCCGCCCCTGGCGGGTTCTACGTTGAGCACGACTTCGGACTCGCGCGAAGTGGAACGATCAAATCGCCCGTTTCGGTCCGTGACCCCGATCCCCGGCTCAAAGCGGGTCAGCGAGAGCCGTGTCCGGCTCAAAGTGGGTCAGCGAGAGCCGTGTCCGGCTCAAGTCGCTCCGGCGGAGGGAGGCAGCACGACCCGCACCGCCGCGGGCACCACGTCGAAGCGGATCCGGCGCACACTCCCCACCACGTCGCCGTCGACCTGGCAGAGCACCGGCTCGGCGTACTCGGCGGTCATTGTCGCACCCTCGAGCCGGTCCAGCAGGGGTTCCTCCGACGACTGCCGCAGCACCCCCCCGATCATCCGCGCCACGTCGCCAGCGGTCCGCGGCGACGCAACCAGCACCTCCAGAGACCCGTCGTGCGCGCTCGCCGCCGGCATGAGCGACACCCCCGGGTACAGGTCGCCGACGTTGCCCACCTCCACCAGCGACGCCGCCCGCTCCAGTGGGGCGGCGCCGCCGACGGTGAGCCGCACCTGCACCGGGCGGGCCCTGATGTGCCCGAGGCCGGCCCACACATAGGCGGCGGGCCCCAGCGCACGCTTCAGCGCCTCGTCGGTGTCGTGGAGGACGGCGGCGTCGGCGCCGAGCCCCACCATGACCGCCGCGACCCCCGAGACCCCGCCGTCGAGGTCCTCGTAGCGGAGCAGGTCCATGCCCTGCGCCTGCCCGGTGAACGCCAGCGTGAGCGCACGGCCGGCGTCGAGCGGGACGCCCAGGTTGCGGGCCAGCAGGTTGCCGGTGCCCGACGGGAGGATGGCGACGGCGACCCCTGAGCCACTCACGGCGGCGCACACCTCGCGCACGGTGCCGTCGCCGCCGGCGACCAGCACCAGGTCGGCTTCCGATTCCAGGGCGGCCCGGGCCATGCCCCCTCCCGGGTCCTGCTCCGTGGTGGCCAGCCAGATGGGCGGCTCCCACCCACGGTCGCGTGCCTCGTGCCCGACGAGGCGGTGGAGGACCGCGAGGTCACGCACCTTGCCGGGGTGATACACCACGACGACGCGGCCGGGCCCCGTGTGGGAGGCGGCGGAGCGCAGCATGTGCACGTCCGCGATCCGGCAGGCCAACGACGCGACGAACCTACCGAAGAGGAACCCGCCCACCACGTCGGTGACGAAGTGCGCCCCGAGCAGCAGCCGGTCGGCCGCGACCACCACCACGGCCACACCCCCCAGCACCCGCGCAGTCAGCACAACGCCACGTGGGCGGCGGGTCGTGGTGGTGAGGACGCCTAGCAGCGTGGCCGCCACCGTCATGGCCACCACATGCGCCGACGGATAGCTCAGCGGGTCGCTGCTGACCAGGTAGTCCCACGGGCTGTCCGGACGGTCGCGGCCCACGGTCAGCTTGAGCAGCGCCGTGCCGACCACGGCGAGCACCACAGCGATGACGATGGCCCTCGACATCGCCAGGAACCGTCGCCGCCACGCCCACCAGGCGGCGACGAGCAGGCCCGGGTAGATCAGCGTCGGGACCGTGATCAGCGCCACCGCCGCCGCGGCCTGGCCCACCACCGACCGGTCAGGGACGGGCGAGTGCGGCCACAGATCGTCGACGAAGGCGGGCAGCAGCAGCGTCCACAGCAGGAAGGCGACGCCGAAGGCCAGCGTCGCCGCGACCGTCACCGGCGACCGTCGCATCATGGATCCGATTCTTCCACCGCGCGCGGCGCGGGGGGCAGGGCGCGGCGTGGTCAGTCAGGTTCGGGCCCGCCACGGGCGCCCGCGGACGAACAACCACGGCACCACGGCCGCGCCCATGACGATGCCGGTGACGGCGAAGGCCCAGCCGAAGCCGACGGCGTCGGCGATGGCCCCGGCCACCAGGGTGCCGGCGATGGATCCGAGGTCCATGGACATCGAGTAGGTCGACAGCGCCTGGCCACCGCTGCGGTTGGAGCCGATGATGTCCGCCATGAGGGCCTGCGAGGCGGGCGCGATGAAGGCCGCGCCTGCCCCGGCCAGCGCCGAGAGGGCGAGGAAGACCCAGAGGTTGTCCACCCAGCCGAAGAAGACCGTGGCCAACGCGGACACGGCAAGGCCCACCACCAGGAACGGCCGGCGCCCGACCCGGTCCACCAGGCGGCCGGTGGCCTGCTGGGTGACCGCGTTGCCGAGCGCGAAGAGGGTGAGCGCGATCCCGGCAGACTGGGTGCCGAGGGTGGGGATGGCCGCGGCCATCAGCGGCAGCAGCGCGATCCGCACCCCGAAGTTGGACCAGCCGTGCGCGAAACCGGTGACCAGCAACGCCCGGTAGTAGGGCAGCCCGATGGCCTCGGCGAGGGAGAGGGTGTCGCGGGCTTCGCCGTCGACGGGGCGGCCTCCGGTGCCGCCGCGCAGGAACACCACGACCACCGCGGCAGCGGTGAACACCGCGCCGGCGTAGATGAAGAACGGGATCCGCAGACCCAGGCCCTGCATGGCGGAACCCAGGATGGGGCCGAAGATGCTGCCCAGCAGGAATGCGGTGCCGTACAGGGACGACGTGTGGCCGCGCTGGGCTGGGGGAGAGAGCCGCACCAGAAGCGCCATCGCCGAGACGGTGAACATCACCGAGCCCATGCCTCCGATCCCCCGGAACACCAGCAGCCACCAGAAGTTGGTGGCCAGGCCGCTGAGCACGCTGGAGGTGCCCACGACGAGCAGGCCGACGATGTAGACCCGACGCTCCCCGAGCTTGTTCACCAGCGAGCCGCCGGCCGGGGCGAACAGCAGCCGGACAAGGGCGAAGACCGAGACGATCGACGACGCGGCCATCAGGCCCACGTCGAAGGAGCGGGCGAACTGGGGGAGGATGGGGGCGACGATGCCGAAGCCGAGCGCGATGATCATCGCGGCGGCAACCAGCACCCAGATCTCGGCGGAGATCGGCTCCCGTCGCCCCGTCTTCAGCACACCCGTCACCAGCCCCACCCTATGCGACCCGAATCCTCGGCCCGGGAAGGGTTTGAGCAAATGGCAAGGGTCGCGGTTCCCCTCCCGCGTGCGCTGAGCGTGGGACCCACCGCGAACCCTGCCATTTGCTCAAACCCCTCCCCACCCACGGAGGGGACAGTGGCCGGCGGGCGGCGGGCGGCGGGGGACGGGCGTCGGTAAGGTTGGGGCCATGATCGATCCCAAGTGGCTCCGCACGGATCCAGACCGCATCCGACGTTCCCAGGCCGCCCGCGGCGCCTCGGTCGAGCTCGTCGATGACCTGATCGACGCAGACGAGTCCCGCCGCTCCACCATCCTCACCTACGAGACCCTCCGCGCCGAGCAGAAGGGGCTCGGCAAGGAGGTGGCCAAGGCCAAGGGGGACGAGCGCGCCGCGCTGCTTCAACGCACGGGGCAGCTGGCGGCCGATGTGAAGGCCGCGCAGGCCGCCGTCGACACCATGGAGGAGCGGTTCACCGAGCTCATGAAGCAGCTCGGCAACCTCGTCCTCGACGGCGTCCCCGAGGGCGGCGAGGACGAGGGCGTCGTGCTCGAAACGGTCGGCACCCCCCGCGACTTTGCGGCGGAGGGCTTCACACCCAAGGACCACCTCGAGATCGGCGAGTTGCTCGGTGCCATCGACATGGAGCGCGGCACCAAGATCTCCGGATCCCGCTTCTACGTGCTCACCGGCATCGGTGCGCAGCTCGAGTTGGCGCTGCTCAACCTGGCGATGACCAAGGCGGCGGAGTGGGGGTTCACGGCCATGATCCCGCCGGCGCTGGTCAAGCCGTCGGCCATGGAGGGGACCGGGTTCCTCGGTCAGGCCGCGCAGGACGTCTACCACCTGCCCGCGGACGATCTCTACCTCGTCGGCACCTCCGAGGTGGCGCTGGCGGCCTACCACGCGGGGGAGATCCTCGACGGTGCCACCCTGCCTCGTCAGTACGTGGCCTACTCGCCCTGCTTCCGCCGCGAGGCCGGCTCCTACGGCAAGGACACCCGCGGCATCTTCCGCGTCCACTGGTTCGACAAGGTGGAGATGTTCGTCCACTGCGACCCCGCGGACGCCGAGGCGTGGCACGAGAAGCTGCTCGGCTGGGAGAAAGAGTTCCTCACGCTGCTGGAGGTGCCGTTCCAGGTGCTCGACGTGGCCTCGGGCGACCTCGGCCTGTCTGCCGCCCGCAAGTTCGACTGCTACGCCTGGCTGCCCACGCAGGAGCGCTACCGCGAGGTGACGTCCACCTCCAACTGCACCGAGTTCCAGGCCCGCCGCCTGGGCATCCGGGGGCGCTTCGCCGACGGCGTGCGCCCCGTCGCCACCCTCAACGGCACGCTGTGCGCCATGACGCGCATCATCATCATGCTGCTCGAGAATCACCAGCAGGCCGACGGCTCCGTGCGGGTTCCGGAGGCGCTGCGCCCTTACCTTGGAGGCCGGGAAGCGCTGGTTCCGCCGGCGTAGCCCGCCGTTCGGCCCGTGGTCACCGGGTGTTCATGAGCGTCTGCCACGCTCGCCGCACCGTGGCCACCGGGTCATGCTAGAGAGGTTCGTCTGCCCATGAAGTTCAGCCCCAGACTGGTGGCTCTAGATATCGACGGCACCCTCGTCGACCCGTTCGGCGACATGCCGCCTGAGGTGCACGCCGCCGTGCGCCGCGTGGTGGACGCCGGGGTGCCCGTGGTGCTGTCGACGGGGAGATCGTGGATCTCCACCGAGATCATCTTCACCCACCTGGACCTCCCGGCGGGGTGGGCGGTGTGCTCGAACGGGGCCATGGTCATCACCAACCCGCCGTTCGAGGTGCATCACGAGACCCGGTTCGACCCCAGGGAGACCGTGCACAGGGTCGCCGAGCTGGCGCCCAGCGCCTGCATCGCGGTGCAGGACGGCCTGCACTGGCGCGTCAACCGACCCTTCCCCGACGGCGAGCTCCAGGGCGACGTGGCCATCGAGAGCATCGACGAGCTGGCCTCGCGGGAGGTCTCACGCGTCATCGTGCGCGACCCCCACAGCTCCGAGGAGGTGTTCAACGGCATGGTCGGCCAGCTCGGCCTGCACGAGGTGGCCTACTTCATCGGCTGGTCAGCGTGGTTGGACATCGCCCCCATGGGCGTGGACAAGGCACACGGCCTGCAGATCGTGTGCGACGAACTGGGCATCGACCCGGCCGAGGTGCTGGCCATCGGCGACGGCCGCAACGACATCGAGATGCTCCAGTGGGCCGGCCGGGGCGTCGCGATGGGCGACGCCCCAGACGTGGTGAAGGCGGCTGCCGACGCGGTCACCGGCCACTTCGCGGACCTCGGGACGGTCTACGAGCTGGCCCGCTGGTTCCCAGTGCCGACCGACGCCCGCTGATCAACGCCGCGGTCTCGCAGTCAAGGAGGGTCTCAGCCCTCTTCCTCCAAGGGGAAGTCAGGGGCAGCAGTGCGCGCGTTGGCGGTGAAGTACGAATCATTCTGGTAAGTGTCGATCCACGTGGCTGCGGCCCGCTCGTCGGCCGACGAGGCCCAGACCCGTCCATGGGCCCAGCTGTACGTCTTCGCCTCGATCCAGCTGATCTGGCTCGGCACTGAGCGCCATCCGATGGAGTGCCGGCCTAACTCGGGGTAGTCCTCTTTGTACGCGGCGGCCGCCGCCGTGACCAGCCAACCTGGCGCCACGACCACCTCACCCCGGGGGGTGACGACGGGGCGGTGCTGAAGCGCCTCTGGCCTCTGCTGGTAGAGCGGTGACTGGAAGAACAGGCAGTCCGCAGCCCCGTCCGTCACGCAGGCGTCCCTCAAGGCGTAGCCCACGACGTAGTGGCTCGGGTGTGCGTCGAGCCAAGACATGGCGCGGTAGCGAGCCGTGGGCCCGGCCTTAGCGACGAGCTTTGTCACAGCCGAGCGAACGGTGGCCTCAGCCTCGGCGGTCTCCTCCAAAACGTAGAGGAAATGCACGTTGGAGGCTGGTACCCCCATCCGTTCGAGGGCTGACAACAGTTCTGCGTTCCTCGACGCCGTGAGCTGCTCGTTGGACAGACAGCGACCGGCGTCACAGAGGATCTCCTTGACCCCGGTCCAATAGCCGGCGTTCACCAGATAGACGTGTACCCGCCGGCCAGCATTGATGTCGCGGCTGATGCCCCCGACCATCGAGATCAGCTCGTCGTCCTGATGCGGCACGAGGTAGATGGCCTCTTCGGAGGGGGTGCCATCCGGGAGCTCCGTTGGAATGGTGGCAGCAGGAGGGTTGACCGCCCGACGGATCGCGGACGTGCCACAGGGGGTTGGCGAACTGGTCACTGAGGATGCGCTCCCCAGATAGAACGTGTGGGTCAACGTCGTCGACGACAATGCCGCTGTGGTGTGAGCCGGGGTGCATGAACCGGTGCTCAGCAGGATGGGGGCGCCGTACGACTGAGCCAACGGGGTGCCGCTCAGGCCATCCGGGAAGAGTAGGCCGGATGCGACGACGGCGGTGTCCGCACCGGGGAAGTAGCGCTGTGCGACATTGGCCGCCACCGCGTATCGGTCGGCGCCGCCGATCCGCTCCGTCGTTGCGCCGGCCGCGGTGCCGATGGCCTGCAGCACAGCGTCACTGATGGTGGCTGAGCCGCCCAGAACGGTCACCGTCTGGGGCGCAATATTCCGCAGAGCCTCAGCTGTCGAGGCCGGCAGGTCACCTTGACGCGTCAGAAGGAGCGGAGCGCCGAGCTTCGCTGCGAGTGGTCCAGCCGAGAGGGCATCGGAAAAGAGCTCCCCGGAGGCGATGACAACATGGGTGGCGGTCGTCCCGGCGGCGATCCCCGCGGCGACCTCGTAGCGGTCAGCGCCGCCGATGCGGGTGACGGGGGCGATGGCGCTGAGCGCCGACTCCACGGCAGGGGAGACGCTTGAGATCCCACCGACGATGAGGATCTCCTGCGGTGGCAGCCGCTGCAACTCGGCGGTCACGGTTTCCGGCAGGGAGGCTGCGCGTGTGAGCAGCAGCCGTGACTGATCCCGGGCCGCCAAGGGGCCGACGGTGAGCGCGTCCGGGAACACTTCTCCTGAGGCTATGACAACGCGATGGCCGTCACCGCCGGGCAGCCAACGGGACAGGTTGGCGGACACCGCAAAGCGGTCAGAACCGCCGATGCGCTGCTCGGCTGTACGCTGCACGCTGGTTCCACCTGGCGCAGCTACCGCCGTTTCGGCGCTGGCTAATGTCGTGGACAGGGCCAGGGACGTCATGATCGCCCCCACCATGAGTTGTCGGCCTACACCAGTGCGCATGTTATCCCCCGTCGTTTAAGAAGACCGAGCAGTCGTGTGAGTCGGATCGTACCCCTCGGCCGGACAATCTCACGCGCGGCGCGTTAGGGGATCTGCAGTAGATCGCACGCGGAACCAGCGGTAGCCATATCCCTCCAGCGTGACCGACAGGGCGCCGTCGTGCACCACCGTCGCGTCGCCGTCGAGCAGGTCCTCCACCAAGTCGTCGTCCCCGAGGACGTCCGGCAGCGACACCGACACCGGATCGGCCGAGAAGTTGTGCACCGCCACCGCCGCAGATCCCTCCAGCGACACCCGGTGCGCCAACACCGCTCGCGCCTCCGTCGGGATCACCGAGAACTCTCCCCATCCCATCTCCGGTTGACGGCGCCGCACCCCGATCAGGGTGCGCAGGAACGCCCACAGCGAGAGGGGGTCGTGCT
>JAPUEL010000077.1 GCA_027492545.1 Propionibacteriaceae bacterium | reverse complement strand
CGTGCGCTTCGGGTACCGGAGCCGACAGGGTACCCTCGCGCACTCTGCGGCAGATCCGGATGTTCGCGGCTGTTGGCCTGGCGGTTCCCTTACTGCCTATGGCCGGGTTGTGTTAGCCGATGTGGAAGGTCCCGATTTGTGTCTCCCCGTCTGACTTGTATAGGGCGACGTCCCATCCGTTGGGGTACTTCTGGTCGCGCTCGGCTTGCAAGCGGACGGCTTCGGCAGGGCTGGTTGGCTGGCCGGGGTGGTCGGGACTGAAGGCGTCAAGGTCGGCGCTTCGGCCATACCCAGCGATGTCCTGGCCGGTGTTGTCGGTACCGCTCATCCAGACCAGGTCCGGTTGGCCTTGTGTGTCACTGATGGCGCCGTAGGTTTCGCCGTTGGCGTTCACACCGAATCTGGTCGGCACCTGGTTCACGAACTGAACCGACACCGCCGCCTTGGCTGCCGGCGAGGTGGTGAAGTAGAGCCTGCCGCGGGAACTGGGGATTTCGAAGTCCATCGAGGCGAGGCTGCGGGAGTCCGCCAGGTCGGCCTCTTCGCAGTGCGAGGATGGGTTGTTGCCCCCGGCATCGGTTCCGAAGGTGGTGGTTCCTGCAGTGAGGCAGGTCACCGTGACTCGCACATGGGTCGCCGCTTCGGGGCCGGTCGAGATGTCCATTGATGACGAGTGGTCGACCACGAGGCTCCTTGGTGAGCCCAGCAGCGAGATGATCGGCGTCCCAGGAACGACACCTGGGGGAGCCGGGATGGGTCCGTCACTGTTCGTGGCGGTGGGAGTCGCTGCGGGATGAGCGATTGGGGCAACCCCGCCGGCGGCGAATGCGGCGCTCGCCGCCCCGGCACCGGCCAGCACACCGACCGCTACGAGTCCCACAGCCCGCCACCATTGGGGTCGCTGCCGCTGTTGTGCGGCCACCTCGGCTATCAGGCCGGCCCGGATCGCAGCCGAACGCTGCTCAGAGAACTCTGCGTTCATGTCTGCTCTCCATTCGCCGCAACCTGGGCACCGATCGATGTCCGCAGCCGGCGCCGCAGGTGTGACAGGCGCATCTTCCCCGCCGCATCGCTGAGGCCCAGCACCCGGCTGGCTTCACCGATCGTGAACCCCTCAACCGCGGTCAACATCAATAGCCTTCGATCCACCTGGCCCAACGACTTCGTCGCTTGGACCAACCCGTCGTTTCGCCCATCACCAGTGCGGCCCAACACGACTTCGGCGGTGTCGATCCCTTGATCCGGCCTCGGCAGGCGGGCGAGGAACGCCCGATACCGTCCCCTGCTGCGCCGGGCGTTCCGAGCCACGTTGCTGGCGGTCACCAGCAGCCAGGGCAACAAGGAGCCGTCCACGAACCGGATGGAGCCACGGCGACGCCACAACTCCAGGAACGCAACAGCAGCCAACTCCTCCGCATCGCTCACCCCGGCACCAGCACCCAGTAGGTGGCGAAAGACCCGATCGCGATGTCGATCCCAGATCAGGCCGAAAGCAGCCGAATCACCGTCGAGCACGCCAACCCAGACCTGCTCGTCGGTCACATTGTCCACACCCCGTAGTGTCCGCTCCCGCGCAGAAGGTAACAGCGCAAACCGAAGAAATGACACGCACCATCGGCGGCTAATTCCGTATGGATGTCTGCATCTGGGATGCTGCAGCGGTGGGCGACGCGAGTCGGGCAGAGGGTGTCAGCCGGGACGTGATCATCGGGCTGGTGGTTCTCGCTGTCGCGATGCTTCTGGGTCTGTCGAGGTGTGGGAGCCAGCAACCCGCCGCCAGCAGTTCGCCGACACCGACTGTGGTCGCGGTTCGGGTCCAGCCCGACCCGCAGGGCTACATCTATCAGGTGAGCCGAGAACGGTACGTGGTGCCAGCCCCCGACGGCAGCGCGCTCGAGGTCCAGACCCGGCTTCGGGATTCTTGGACGGCCACGGATGGTTGGACTTGGGCCCGGCAGACAGGCACTGATCCGGCCCACTTCATATTCGCCCCCGGCACCGACTGGCAGACCATCCGGCAGACCGCACCCGATCCAGCCGCGATCGACAAAGCCCTCCGGTCACAGATCCGGGCAAGCGAGAACGCAGCCGGGCTCAGCCCCTCAACCCCAGCCGAACTCGACGACCTCCTATTCGACTTCGTCTACGACGAGCTGGCCTCTGGCTACCGGCCACATGGTGCGCTTCCCGAGGACTACCGTCATGGGCTGATGAATGTGCTGGCCGGCCTTCCCGGCGCCACTGTTGCCACGAACGTCCTCGACACCGAAGGCCGCACCGCAACCTGCATCACCTATCGAAATGAGCACGCCAGGCCAGGAATGACCCAGTTGATCTACTTCGACAGCGACTACCAGTTCATCAGCTACACCTACACGGTCGAGAACACCGACGAACGCGGGGAGCACATCATCACAGAGCGTCGCAGCGTCGCCACCATCCCCGACGAGGTGCTTTCCGTGCTGGGAGACCAACGCGAGGAGAAGCAACTGTGGAAATGCCCTGACCAAACCACCCAGTGCTGAGGACGCCCCCACTCATCCGGAAAACCACCAGCGCACCGGAGACCGCCGTTGCCAAACGTCCTGCATTCGGCATGAGCGTGAACAAATCTGGGGGCCGAGCCATCTCGGTCCGCTCCATGATGCATGAGGTCTGTGCAACTTCAGAGGCCTGCGAGCCCGGCGGGCCGCCGGTCGCTGGTGAGGGGCTGACAGCTATAACGTCCCACGTTATAGTGGTCGAGTGATCAGGTCGTTCCGGGATGCTGCCACCGAGCGTCTCTGGTCACGCGAACGCAGCCGGTCACTCGATCCCCGGATCGAACGGGTCGCGCTACGCAAGCTGGTGATGCTCGACGCCGCCGAGACCCTGGAAGATCTGCGGGTACCGCCGGGCAACAGACTCGAAGCCCTCCACGGCGACCGGGCCGGCCAGCACAGCATCAGGATCAACCAGCAATGGCGAATCTGCTTCACCTGGACAGACGCCGGACCCACCGACGTCGAGATCGTCGACTACCACTGAAGGAGGTGACCATGACCACCATCGCACCCATCCACCCCGGCGAGATCCTCATGGAGGAGTTCCTGGAGCCCCTGGAGGTCTCCCAGAACCGGCTCGCCGTCGCCATCGGGGTCCCGCCCCGCCGGATCAACGAGATCGTCCACGCCAAGCGCCGCATCACCGCCGACACCGCCCTGCGTCTGTCGCGCTACTTCGGCACCACCGACCGGTTCTGGCTCAACCTCCAGACCCGCTACGACCTCGAAACCGAGAAGGACAACCTCGGCGGCGCACTGGACCGCATCCAGCCGCTCCGCACCGGCTGACGCACCCGTCCCGGCGAAGCGACCCCTGCTCCCCTTGGCGTTGGTAGGCAGAAGATCCTTCCCCCTCGCCCGATCACACCGTCCTCGCCTGGTGACGTGAGGATGATGATCATCGAACGATTCAGACCAGAAGAGGCGTGCCCGGGTATCTCAACCTGTTGCGGACGTCGACAGGATGCCTTCGGCAGCCGTCACACCCGGCGGAAGGAGTCGGACGGTGCGCGAGCCTCGGTCGTACTCCACGAGCCTTTCTTTGTGGAGTTGGCCTAGCACGTCCTTTCGAAACGAGGGGAGCCCAGGGTGTTCCAACCACCGGAACAAGTCGACCTCAGGAACATCCCCCGCCTCTGTAAGGAGGATCACCAACACCTGCCGTTTCCAGGTCAGCCCCTTCCGCAGCACCCGCTTCTTGTCTCCGTGCGCCCATACCCACGAAACCTCTCGTTCTATGAGCCCGTCAACGATCGCAGAAGCCTCATCCGTGCTGAGCGTGTGTAGCAGGCGGACCAGTTCAGCCATGAGCCACTTCGCCGTGTAGAGGACAGCAGTTGCGTCCATGTGGTTCGGATCGACATCGGCCCCCGCATGTCCCACACCACGGTTGTTCCGAATGTCATACAAACCCAACATCATTCGCGGCACGAGTATGCGCGCCGATCGGCTGTCCGGCACACTCTGGTACGCGGCCTCCATTTCCCAGCACTTGTTAGGAAATCGGCTCGGCTTCTCAGCCCGCGCTGGATAGTCTCCGCCCTCCAGCCAGCCCTTACAAATCGTGTAGACGGTTTCACACAACTTGCCACCGTTAAGCTCTGAAGGTTCCCAGCGGTGTTCTCGATAATTCCTGACGATCTCGTTGAAGGCCGAGATCAGGTCATCCCTCAGTGCGGTCGGGAGGACGGCGAACGCATCCCCAGGTGCCAGGCCCACGTCAGGATGCCTTGCCGCGCAGCAAGCTCTTGACGTATTCCAAGCCCTCGTGGGTGACCTTGTAGGTCTTGCGCGCCTGCTTGGAGTTCCCGGACTTCTGCAACTGGATGATCCGCTGCGGCTTCGTGCTTATGTTGCTCGTCATCGCCGTGGTGATGTTACTTACGGCGTGACCCAAGTTCTTGAGCTCCTTCTGAAGTGCCGCGGACTGCCAGGTGCCCTGCCCCTGGATTGCCTGCAACCAGTAGCCCGCTACCAGCGCCTTGTCCGCATCAGACTTGGGCTGAGCCTTGGCGAAGAGTTCGGCAAAGTGCTGGTACGTGGGCACTTCGGCTCCATTAGCGTCCTCAAGCACATCCCCCGAAGCAGGGACACCTCCGATGGCGCCAGGACCTCGACCAACCGGCATCGCGACTTGGTATCGGGCCGCCGCCCAGCGCAGGACTCGTTCCCGCGCCTCCGGCTCGAGATCGCCAAGCGAGGAGGCAACAGCGGACATGGCATCAATCTCGGGGTCGCCCATCACTCACCGCCCGTGAGGCTCTTGACCAGCTCCGAGAAGGCGGCGATTCCCGGGCCTTTGGCGCGCAAGCGACGGTTCTGGCCACTGCCTGCGATCACGTATCCGGAGAGCGCCTTCATGTGACTTGAGAAGTTCGCCGTGTCGTAGACCTTTAGGCGGTCACACTCTGTGCGAATGACATCGAGGGACGTGTCACTCTCACCGAGGCCGAACCCGCGAGTGATGCACAGGATCTGGGCAACCGCACGCGCCCGCTCCGCGTTGTTCCGGCCGAGCTTGAGGCCGGCAACGCTGACCCTTGGGCCATCGTCATCGAGGTAGACCACCTGCTCGAGCCGATCACGGTCCACGCTGGTCTGCTGAACGACCCGCTCATACATCTGGTCCTCCGTGACGCTGAACTCATGATCGCCATCGGAGTTCCCGACAGCCAGCCCGCTGACCCGGGCTCGAGCGCCCACGGGCCCCGAGCTCACAGTCCCGGATGGCCCAGCGGCCGTTGCATGAGCTACCGGAGCCGGGACCATCAGACGCATCGCCTCCCGGAAGGCAACCTCGTGAACCTTTTCCGGCAGCCCAGCTGCTTCCACGGCAGCCCAGGCTTTCTTGAGCGTCTCGCTCACGTCCATCGCAACTCCAATCGCAGGTTGGAACCCCAGCGTACGCTCGCGCAACGGCTAGCACAAGCATGGCCATGGCGACATTCGTCCATTCGTTGCTGGCCCGTGCAGCCATACATACGAATGAGCTCGCTCCAATACCTAGTCAGAGTCCGTTTGCTCGGGCCATATGAATCCGCAGCGGCGCTCCAATCTCATGGTAGGTGTTGCACGACGTCCTTGCCTTGCGACAAGACAGCCTAGTCGGCAGATCTTTCGAGCGTAATCACGAAGGACTGTTGCCGATCTGATGGGAGTTGCATAGCCCCACCATGCCCACTCTGCCCATCTCCAAGTTCCGGAGGATGCGTCACCTTTGGGTGACGGCTGCTCACCGGGAGTGTCAGCGCCGCGGCGACTCGCCGCGAAGGGCTGGCTCAAGGTCGGAAGCGAGCCTCGTTGCGGAGCCGGAGTCGATCGCTCGGTTGGTCAGCAAGCCCGACTAGGAACGCCGTGACCCCTCGTCCATTGGGGGCAGTGCCTGCGAGCCCATCAAGCGAGGTCCGGATCAGCCAACAGTGCCATTCGCTCCGCGATCAGCCGATCGCGGCCCTCGGCGACGTGTTGGTAGGCCAACGCCGCCTTCGGAGTGGAGTGACCCATTCGGGCCATCAGCTCAGCGAGTGTTGCGCCAGCTTGGGCAGCCATCGTGGCGGCGCTATGACGCAGGTCATGGACACGGAGCTCCGGTCTTCCGGCGACCCGACGGGCACGGTGATAGGTCTTGCTGAGAGTGTTCACGTGAAGGTGGCCAGTCCGGGCCGCGTTGGGGAACAGGAGGCCGTCCTCGCCGGGCAGCGCGTGTTCTTCGATATGGCGACGTAGCGCGGGGCGCAGGTTCGGTGGCAGGGCGATCGTCCGAACGCCTGCGCGGGACTTGGGAGTTCCGACAGTGGGCTGGCCCTTCCGCCAAACCACTGCCCGCTCCACCCGCACGGTCATCGCCTTCAGGTCTAGGTCCTTACGTCGAAGCTCGCTCACCTCTCCCCAGCGGAGACCGCACCAGGCGGCGAGCAGGATCAGCGCCCGGTACTTGTCGGGCATGTTCTCCACAATTACGGCGATCTGTTCTGGCGTCGCGGGCTTGGGCTCGAAACGGCGTGTGACCCTGGTGGCGTGCGGGATCTGACAGGGGTTCTCGGCGATCAGTGGATGCCGGCCCGTGCTGGCACTGCGCATGATGCTGGACAGCAGCGCGTAGGTATGGGCACGACGAGTGGGTGCGTACGGCAGCAACTTGGCGTGCCACTCGTCCACATCGTCGGCTGTGATGTCCGCCAGCGGCATGGCGCCGAGCACCGGCAAGATCTGGTTGTCCAGCAAGCCCCCATAGAGATCGAGCGTCCGTGGCTTCAACGGCTCACCGCTTCGGGTGCGCCGGGTCAGCAGCCAGCTCGCCGAGTACTCCGACAGCGTCGGTGTTGACGCGTTCACCGCGGGTGCGGGGGGCTTCCACTTGTGCTCGACGATCTCGGCCTGGCGCACCGCCAGCCACTGGTCGGCGTCCTGCTTCGCAAGGAACGTAACCGGACCGTTGTGACGCCGTCCATCGGGGCCAAGGTAGCTCGCCTGATACCGGCCGGAAGGTAGCTTCTTGATCTTGCCGAACGACCGGCGCGAGCGCTTTCGCGGGGCTGGCCGCAGTGGGGTGACAGGGTGACTCATCGATTCCGTGCCCTAACGAGACCTCGGAAGCTGCCCTTGGGGCATGCCCTAGGCATCTTGTCGATCCTCCTCGCGAGGTGGCCTGTACAGCCGCTCCGTGCCCTAAACGTACCCTAGCGTTAGGGCACGCGTGCCCCAATGTGCCCACTTCTGCGTACTCAGCGGGCGCGCGGAACTGAACAAACTACCTTGTCACGCTGCTATTCACGCTTACCAGGAGGACTTCAGAAATGGCGTAGGTGAGCAGTTCAAATCCTGTCACCCCGACCGAGAGAGGCCTAGTGAAACGCTGTTTCGCTGG